>WFUO01000053.1 GCA_015484945.1 Gammaproteobacteria bacterium
CCCGCACCCTTGTCGTGCAGGATGCCGAGGTAGTACCAGGCGCTGACATCCCCCTCGCGCGCCAGCCTTTGCAGCAAACGCCGCGTCTGCACGAAGCGGCCATGCGCGAACAGCCGCAGGGCTTGGCGCAGGCGCGCATAGGCGGAACCGGCATCAACACGCTGCCGCGGCAGGTCCGGTGCCTGATAGACCGGCGTTGCTGACAGGACGGGCTGCAGCCGCTCACCGATGCGCATGCCGGCCAGCGCCGGCAGTGTGGCCCCCAGAAACAGCACAGCCGCGAGTTTGCGTGATACTACTGCCATGGGCTTTCCCCCGTGGTCTGGTCTCGATCACTGGATCGGCAGGCCAAGTGACAACTTGAACAGCGTGGCGTGAACTGCCTGCAACATGAAGCACAAGGAGGATTTCACGCTGGCCACGGAGAGGCCGGGATGGACGTTCTGTCAGCAGGCCAGGGCGGCGGCATCGACGGTTGCTAGCGGGCGCGCCCGAGTCGGGGCCCGGCTGGCGGCGGCCTTCGCTCACGTTCTCAGCAACACATCACGCAGGTCATTGAGACGCCCGTGAAAAAAATGCCCCGCGCCTGGCAGGGTTTCGAGCCGCGCCTCTGAAAATCCGCCGGCCATGGCGCGCACCTGCTCGTATGGCACGATCTCGTCGGCATCGCCGTGGATGATCAGCCAGGGGCAGCCGGGCGGATCGATACGCCCGAAGTCGAACAGGTTCACGGCCGGGGCGACCGTCACCAGCCGTTCGGCGCCTGTGCGGGCCGCGGCTGCGGCCGCGATATAGCCGCCAAACGAGAAGCCGGCCAGCCACAATGGCGCATCGGGCCGTTGCCCCCGCACCCAGGCCACGACCGCCAGCAGATCGTCGATCTCGCCCACGCCATCGGCGTATTCACCCTGGCTGTGACCAACGCCACGAAAATTGAAACGCAGACTGTCCGCGCCCAGCTGATTGAAGGTGCGCGCCAGGGTATGCACGACCTTGTTGGTCAGCGCGCCGCCATGCTGCGGGTGCGGGTGACAGATAACCGCGACCGGCCCGGCCGGTTCGGCGGCCGGCTCACACAGGCATTCGAGACGCCCGGCCGGGCCAGTGACGGAAAACGGGTTGCCGTCACACGCAGCGTCGAATCGGGCCATCATGTCACCGGGGTTGATAGCCCAGCTCGCGCGCCAGAGCCGAGTTTTCGGCCAGGAAGGCGGCGCGCGCATAGCGCTGCTCGGCCAGCAGTTCCTCGAGCTTGCCACGCAGTTTGGCGATCTGCCCGATGAGCTTGTTCACCTGCGCCGGAGAGCGCTTCTTCAAAAACGGCATCAGCGCCCTGGCCAGGTCGTTGTGGATCCTGAGTTCACGGTTATAGTCGGCCACCCGGCGTTTGAAGTCGGTGATCGCCTGATCCAGTTGCCGCGAGCGCCCGCTCTGCTCCCATTCCCGGGCGTAGGCCGTCTTGTCGAGCTTGCGCCGGTCATCGCGGCGCAACTGCTGTTCACGGCCAAGGATGCGGTACTGGCGGCCGAGCTTGCGGCGGCGCGCCTCGATGCGCTCCCGCAATGCAAGCAGATGACGGAACTGTTGCTCGTAACCGGCCAGGCTGACGACGAACTGGCGCAGGGGACGGATGCTGTGCTGGTCGTATTCGCCATTGCCGGCCATGACCGCCAGCGACACCAGCAACAGTAACAGGAGGATCGGTAGTCTCACGATGGATTCCGTGGTCCCGGTAGTACGCCGCCCGCGGGCGGCATGTGCGCATGCAAACCCGGTTCAGCGCTCGTTCTCGAGCTCCATTTCCTGCTTGCGGCGGCCAAGCCATTCGGTGTACATGGACAGATCCAGCCATGCCCATTCCTCGGCGCTGACCTTGACGGTGCGGCCGTCCATGTATTCGATGACGACCCTGGCCAGGTTACCATCGACATACAACAGGGCCTTGACCCGGATCAGCTGGCCCGTCAGATTGATGTAGTAGTAACCTGGAACCGGTTTCTGCTTCACAGCCATCTCACTCCTCCACGCTTTTTTTCAACCCCGATGCCGTGGTATCGGGCATCTTCCTGCATTGGAGCGCCCTTATCATTGTAAACGGTCACATATCCCGTCCGGCATCGATCCCGTACCTGCAAGTTTACCTTTATTTACATTTCAGCCCAAGCGAAAAATCCCCATTTACCCGACTTTTAACATGGTAACCCATTGTTTCTGTTACGTTTATTCAAGGCGCACCGGCCAGCATCCAGATTCGGCGGCCCGTAACCGTTACCCGGTTACGGTTACGAAACCCACCCCGGCGATCAGCCGCATTTCGAGTCACCGCAATTCAGGCAGGTCAGACAGCCGTCCATCTGGATCACGGCCTTGGTCTGACACTTCGCGCAGAGCTGGGCATTGTCTGGAAAATCGCCAGGATCCGCGCTCTCGGCCTCATCGACCATCGCCTCGTACTGGGCGCGTTTCTCATCGACCAGCTTCTGCTGGTGCTCATCCAGCCCTTCGTCCTTGAGCAGTCCGATCATGCGCATGTGGCATTCGATCGCATCACCGATCTCGGCTACCAGCGAGGGCATGTACTTGCCGCCCTTCTTGAAGTAACCCCCCTTGGGGTCGAACACGGAACGCAATTCCTCGACCAGGAAGGTCACATCGCCACCCTTGCGGAACACCGCCGAGATGATGCGCGTGAGCGCCACGATCCACTGGAAGTGGTCCATGTTCTTGGAGTTGATAAAGATCTCGAATGGCCTGCGCAGCTCGTTCTCGGTGCCGGGATTGAGAATGATATCGTTGATGGTCACGTACAGCGAATGTTCGGACAGCGGCGTCTTGATCTTGTAGGTTGAACCGAGCAGCATCTCGGGCCGCTCCAGCTTCTCGGTCAGTTGCACGACCTTGGCGTCCGGCTCTGCCACCGGCGCGGGCTGGCCGGTGGCGTTCTCCGCCGGCGCCTGCTCGTCTTCCTTCACGACACCGTAATCCACAATCTTCTTTTCTATCTTGATGGTCATTGGCTTGTCTCCTGCCGCCGTGTCCGCCGGCGGCAATGTCGTCCAGTGGTTTCAGAATTTCCCGTAATAACCCTCTTTCAGGGCATCGTAGAGATTCGCCGCGGTATGGATCTCGCCGTCATACTCGATCTCCTCGTTGCCCTTGACCTCGACCACCGAGCCGTCCTCGAGTGTGAAGCGGTAGGTGGTGTTCTCGAGATCCTGCTCCTTGACCAGCACGCCCTGGAACACCTCGGGATTGAAACGGAAGGTCGTGCAGCCCTTGAGCCCCTGCTTGTAGGCATACAGATAGATGTCCTTGAAATCGTCGAACGGAAATTCGGTCGGCACGTTGGCGGTCTTGGAGATCGACGAGTCGATCCATTTTTGCGCCGCGGCCTGCACATCGACATGCTCGCGCGGGGTGATGTCATCGGCCGAGATGAAATAGTCCGGCAGTTTTTCGTCCTCGTTCTCGGCGAACGGCATGGCCTTGTCGTTGACCAGCTCGCGGTAGGCGAGCAACTCGAACGAATAGACATCGACCTTTTCCTTGGTCTTCTTGCCCTCGCGGATCACGTTGCGCGAATAGTGATGAGCGAAACTCGGCTCGATGCCGTTGCTGGCGTTGTTGGCCAGCGACAGCGAGATCGTGCCGGTGGGCGCGATCGAGCTGTGGTGCGTGAAGCGCGCGCCAGTCTCTTCCAGGGCCTTGACAAGGTCGGGATCGACCTCGGCCACCTGCTGCATGTAGCGGCTGTAGCGCGCATGCAGCACCTTGCCCTTGACCTTGTCGCCGACCTTGTAGCCGTCGCGCTTCATCTCCGGGCGCCTGCGCAGCATCTCGCCTGTTACCTCGAATTCCTCTTCCATGATCGGCGCCGGTCCCTTCTCGCGCGCCAGATCCAGCGCCGTGTGCCAACCTGTCAGGGCCAGCTCGCGGCTGATCCGTTCGGTCAGCTCCAGCGACTTGCGCGAGCCGTACTTCAGGCCCAGCATGGTCATGGTCGAACCCAGACCGAGGAAACCCATGCCGTGACGCCGCTTGCGCAGGATCTCGTCGCGCTGGCCTTCCAGCGGCAGGCCGTTGATCTCGACCACGTTGTCGAGCATGCGCGTGAACACCGACACCACCTTGCGGTATTCGTCCCAGTCGAACCAGGCCTTGTCGGTGAACGGCTCGCGTACGAAACGGGTCAGGTTGACCGAGCCGAGCAGACACGAACCATACGGTGGCAGCGGTTGCTCACCGCAGTTGTGCGCATGCAGCCCATTGGCGTCGAAGGTGTTGATGCCCGGTACCTGGACATCATAGACATCTTCCACGCCATCCGGCGTCAGCCCGCTCACCGTGGCCACGAACCGTTCACGGTTCAGGCGCCGCCGGTACGCGCCGAGCAACCGCTTCAGCCGCGTTGCCTTGTCGCAATCTGCAAAACCCACGAGTTCCTGGAAACGTTGCAGATTCTCTCCACTGACGACCAACTCGTGCTGCACCTGAACGCCATACCCGGCCTTGCCCTCCTTGCCATCTGGCAGGACGGCGGATGGTGCCTGCCGGCGGTCGCGATAGATACGGGAATTGATGCCAAGGCGCAACAACATGCGCTGCACAGCCTCCAGGCGCGGCAGGTCGGATTGCGCCAGGCGCACGCTGACGCCCCTGGCCTGACCATCCTGTACCGAGCCGTTGGCATCGAAGAAGCCACGCAGAAAACCCCGGTAACAGTCGCTCGAGGCCTTCTCCAGTTCAGGCGTGATCGCCTTGTCACCGGGCCGCATGCCCACCGCTTTGGCCAGGCGCCCGAGCGCCGCCAGTGACAGGCGGAACTCGTTGCGTCCGGGAACTGCCTGCCAGCCGTGAAAATCCGCCCGATGCGGCAGTGTTCCTGCCGCCCTGAGCGCCTCGGCCATCACCGCTTCGACACCGCCCGGCACGCCGGCCACCGCCCCGTTGGCCACGGCCGCGGACTTCCATACGGAAAGCACCGCCTCGTCTGAGTTGAGCGCGCCATCACCCACCAGCAGCCCGAGCAAATAACCTTCTTCGCGGGTAAAGCGACCCGGCCAGGAAGCATCCCGTCGATGATCGTTCAGCAACACCTTGTCTCCCGCCCGCAGACGACCCGCTTCACACCATTCCGTCTCGACGGCATGACGGGTGTAGCGCACCACCTTCCGTACCCGATGGTCGGTAGTCAGTCTCAGCCGATGGCCTTCAGCAGTGGCAAGCCGCACGACCTCCTTGGTGGCCGTGCGGAAGAAGCCCTGTTCGCCAGAGGCGAAATCCACACCATCGATACGCGCCTGGAAAGGCTTGCCGACGAGTTCCCGAACCTGGCGCGGCCCTGCCGATGTATGCACCCAGGTATCCGCGGTCACACAGGGGTTGGTGGCGCGAATGTTCTCGCAGAACCAGTTGTTGTTCATTTCATTGACCTTGTCAATCAGAATGAACCCCGGTTCGGCGAAATCGTAGGTCGAGGCCATGATCATGTCCCACAGCCGGCGCGCGCGGATGGTGCGGTAGATCTTGCAGGCGACCTGCCCGTCACCGTTGACGACATACTTGTCCTTGATCGGCCAGTCGCGCCAGATGATCCTGGTACTGTCACTGAGGTCGATGTCGTCGGCCTCGGCCTCCTTCTCGGTCAGTGGAAAGGCCAGGTGCCAGTCGGCATCGTTCTCGACCGCTCGCATAAACTCCTCGGTGATCAGCAATGACAGGTTGAACTGGCGCAGGCGGCCGTCCTCGCGCTTGGCGCGGATGAAGTCCATGACGTCGGGGTGGCCGACATCGAAGGTTGCCATCTGCGCGCCGCGCCGGCCGCCGGCCGACGATACCGTAAAGCACATCTTGTCGTAGATATCCATGAACGACAGCGGGCCCGAAGTATAGGCGCCGGCGCCGGAGACGTAGGCGCCTTTTGGCCGTAAGGTGCTGAATTCATAGCCAATTCCGCAACCGGCTTTCAATGTGAGGCCGGCCTCGTGCACCTTTTCCAGGATGTCGTCCATGGAATCGTGGATCGACCCGGACACCGTGCAGTTGATCGTCGAGGTGGCCGGCTTGTGCTCCCAGGCGCCGGCATTGGATGTGATGCGCCCGGCCGGGATGGCGCCGTGCCGCAATGCCCAGAGAAACTGCTCGTACCAGCGTTCCCGCAGCTCCGGTGTCGTCTCCACCTCGGCCAGCGCACGCGCCACACGCCGGTAGGTATCGTCGATGGTCTCGTCGATGACCTCGCCGTCCTTGGTCTTGAGGCGGTATTTCTTGTCCCAGATGTCCATCGAGGCCGGCTGGAACGGGATATTCGTGACGCTGGTATCGACGGGCTTCAGATGCGCGGATTTCATGGATGGTGGATCTCCCTGTATTTGTCGTTTTCCGGATCCGGACGGTGCTGGCGAACGTCCCGATGACTCCCCCGGTGCAGCGAATGGATCGAATCTGCATCGGATACAACATATTGTGCCTTGATCCGTCTAATGTATTGTCCGGACCCGCCCCTGTCAACCCCAAAATACAATATTAACATTTGTTTAACTTGTTATATTTCAATAACTTACAAGTTTATCAATAATTTCAACAACCTAAGCCGCAGTCTCCGGCTGTACAAACCCTGTACACAATATATTGTGGTTTGGAAGCACCACAGACCGATGGGTTTTGCGTCGCGACGACACCCTCAACACATGGCCACGACCATGATTGACAGGCCATGGTGAATCTGCTCCAATGTGTATAAATATTTACATTTATACACATGAGACTTCTGATGCGTACGAACATAGTCATCGATGACGATCTGATGAACGACGCCCTTAAACTGTCGGGCGCAAGAACCAAGCGCGAGGCGGTTGAAATGGGCCTGAAGGCATTGATCAAACTCAAGCAACAGGAAAATATCCGTCGTTACCGGGGCAAGCTGCACTGGGATGGCAATCTGGACGAAATGCGAAAGGACAAATGATCATCGTTGATTCGAGCGTCTGGATTGGCTATTTCAACGGTGAGACAACACCTGAAACGGAGACACTCGATCGGTTACTTGGCCGGGCGCCAATCGCCCTGGGTGACCTCATCCTGACAGAGGTTCTGCAAGGTTTCCGGCATGACAGGGATTACCGGACGGCAAGGGATCTGCTGACCACATTGGAAACATTCAGTCTCGTCAGCCAGGAAATCGCCATCAAAAGCGCAGAAAACTATCGCTATCTCCGGCGCCTGGGTATCAGTATCAGAAAAACCATCGACACCATCATCGCCACCTTCTGTATCGAAAACGGCTTCACACTGCTTCACGCAGACAAGGACTTCGAACCTTTCGCCACACACCTTGATCTCAGGGTCATGACGGGAGCATGAATAAGTATTCGCTCACCGATGCCCGTACACGGCACAAGCCATGAGATTGAGGAAAACAACAAAAATCATTTCGACTCAGCCTGCCATGCCATCAACCCACCACAACCTGTCCTGTGGGGTCTTGAAATCCGCCTGGCGGCCTCCATGTTGGTGGCATGAAGATGGGGCCGGCAGGCCGGCAGCACAGAATTCACAATCATACATACAGGAGAGCAAGCATGAGCAATCTGGTAAAACGTGATCCCTGGCAGCTCTTCAACGAGCTCAGCCACATTTTCGACAGCCGTCTGTTCAACCCGAGCCAGGGTGATGGCAGCGTCACCGCAAGCGACTGGGTACCGGCTGTGGACATCAAGGAAGACGACAAGCAGTTCACCATCATCGCCGATATCCCGGGCGTCGATCCGAAGGATATCGACGTGCACATGGAAAACGGCGTACTGACCATCAGTGGCGAGAAATATGCCGAGAAGGAAGAAGAGGCGAAAGGCTACAAGCGGACCGAGCGTGTGAAGGGCAGTTTCCTGCGCCGCTTCACGTTGCCGGATACGGCCGATGCCGACAAGATCCAGGCGCACAGCGAGCATGGCGTGCTGAAGGTCATCATTCCGAAGCACGAGAAGGTTCAGCCGCGCAAGATCGAGGTTGTCAGCCACTGATCAGGCGCCGAAGCCTCGTGCAGACGCCGCCCAACCCGATTCCGGGCGGGCGGCGTTTGCCTGTCGAGAACGACCAAACGGAGTAAATCACCGATGCACAGACTGATCCGGTTCACCGTCATTGCCTTGATCCTGGCCGCTACGCCGTTGCGCGCGGCCGTGACCGCCGTACCGCCCCAGATCGGCGGCGAAAGAATGCCATCGCTGGCGCCGATGCTGAAGAATGTGATTCCCACGGTGGTCAATATCTCCACCGAGGGCACGGTGGCGGTGCGCGATCCGTTCTTCGGTGATCCGTTCTTCTCCAATCCCGAATTCCGCCGCCGTTTCGGCCTGCCGTCCATGCCACGCATGCGCCGCACGCGCAGCCTTGGCTCGGGGGTGATCATCGACGCCGACAAGGGTTATATCGTTACCAACAATCATGTCATCGCGCGCGCCCACACCATCACCGTCACCCTGCGCGATGGCCGGCGCTACAAGGCCAAACTGGTGGGCGCCGATCCGGGCTCTGACATCGCCGTGATCCGCATCGACGCGCCCAGACTCAAGGCCATCCGCATGGGTGATTCGGGCAAGCTGCGGGTGGGTGACTTCGTGGTCGCGATCGGTAACCCGTTCGGGCTGGGGCAGTCGGTAACCTCGGGCATCGTCAGCGGCCTGGGCCGCACCGGTCTGGGCATCGAGGGCTACGAAAACTTCATTCAGACCGACGCCTCGATCAATCCCGGCAACTCCGGCGGCGCGCTGGTGAACCTGCGCGGCGAACTGGTGGGCATCAATACCGCGATCCTGTCACGCAGTGGCGGCAACATCGGCATCGGCTTCGCGATACCGGTCAATATGGCGCGCAAGATCATCGCCCAACTCATTGAACATGGCAACGTGCGGCGCGGTTTCCTGGGCGTGCACATCCAGGATCTGACCTCGGATCTGGCCAGCGCCTTCGGCCTGGATACCCGGATCGGCGCGGTCGTGGCACGCGTTGTACCGGGTTCGGCGGCCGAGAAGGCCGGCATCAAGGTGGGTGACGTGATCACCGAGATCAATGGCAAGAAGGTCACCAGTTCGGCCATGCTGCGCAACAGCATCGGCCTGCTGCGGGTGGGTTCGAAGCTTCGTCTGAAGATCTACCGCAACGGCCGCTACATCGAGGTCGAAGCGGTGCTGAAGGCGCCGCGCACGGTGACTGCGCGCGCGGATATCCTGCATCCTTCGCTGACCGGCGCAACCCTGACCGACGAATACGACACGGCGCGCTATCGTGGCGTGCGCGGCGTACTGGTCAAGGATGTGCGGCCGGGCAGCCCGGCCTGGCGCGCCGGTTTGCGATCGGATGACATCATCGTCATGGCCAACCGCCGGCGGGTTCGCTCGATGGCCGAGCTGGAACGCGCGCTGCGGGGCAAACGCCAGCTGTTGCTCAACATCCGCCGGGGCGACGGGGCGTTGTTCATCCTGATCCGCTAGCCGGTGTCGCGTGCTGCTTCAGGTCGTTAGCCGGCGGTAGATGTCGGAGACGCGCAGCGGCAGTTTGCGTACGTCATCGACGACGGTGTAGTTGACCGCGCCGTACATGTGCGGCAGGTAGTCGTGCGCCTGGCTATCGATGGTGATGCAGAATGGATGGATGCCGCTGCGGCGGGCCTCGATCAGGGCCATGCGGGTATCCTCGATGCCGTATTCGCCCCGGTAGCCGTCGAAGTCGTCCGGCTTGCCGTCGGACAGCGTGATCAGCAGCCGGGTGCGGGCCTCGACCTGTTCGAGCAGGTGGGTGAGATGGCGTATCGTGACACCCATGCGGGTGTAGTCGCGCGGGGTGATGTTGCAGATGCGCTGGTGCACGGTGTCATCGTAGGCGTCGTCGAAGCGCTTGATCCGGTACAGCTCGCAACGTTTGCGCGTCATGCCTGAAAAACCGTAGATCGCATAGCGGTCGCCGAGCGTTTCCAGCGCCTCGCACAACAGGATCAGTGACTCGCGCTCGGCGTCGTTGATCCAGCCCTTGGTGGAACCGCTCATGTCGATCATGAACATCACCGCGATGTTGCGCTCCAGCTTGTGCCGCTTGGTGAACAGGCGGTCAGTCATCTCCATGCCGCTGCGCACGTCGGCGTGTGCCTCGACCAGGGCGTCGATGTCGATGTCGTCTCCGTGCAGTTGGCGCTTGAGCAGTTTCTCCTCGCCGCGCAGGGCCTCGAAGGTACGGCGGATATCCTTGACCAGCGCGCTGTAGCGGCGCAGGGTGTCGTGGAAGAAGGCATCCGGCTGCGGGCTGATGTCGATCTCGCGCAGTACGCACCAGTTCTTGCGGTAGTGCCCGCGTTTGCAGTCCCATTCGTTGTAGTGCCAGGCCCCTTCTTCGTGATAGGCGCCCTTCCAGACGTCCTGACTGGGATCGGACTCGGCTTCGGCAGGCGACCAGGCGCCATCACCGGCCGGCACCAGGTACTCGGGCGGGATGTCGCCGAAGTCCTGAACGATGGAAGTCATCAGGCTTTCGATCTCGGCCGTGGGCGGCACCACGCGGCCGTCGTATTCGAGCTCGAACACCGGCTGTTCGTCGGTGGATTCGGGGGCCTGGCGGAGACGGAAACGCTTCGATCCGGCGTTCGTCTCCGGTTCCGGTTCGGGCGCTTCGGGACCGATCTCGTTTTGAAGACGCGCAAGCAGGGTCTGCCATTCGTTCTTCTGCCTTGCGATGCGCGCCGCGCGCGCCCGCGCCACCTGTTGCGGACGCAGCCCGCCCTCCCAGACCAGCGGGTCCGGCGCCACGCCGGTGGCGATTGCCGCGTCGAGCAGCCGGGCGCTATCGGCGGCGTTGCTGCCCGCCTGCTGAAGCTCGGCGGCGATATGTTCCCATCCGGTTGGCACCAGCGCCTGTCCGAGCTGCGCTTCCAGTGCGCGCATCTCGCGCCGGATGCCAGGCAGGTCACGCGCCAGTAACGCATCGGTACGAATACTCTCGAGCCGGTGCAGGCAGGCCATCGCCAGACCGGCATCCCCGGCATTGGCCAGCACCGCTTCCAGATCTAGATTGAACAGGCCATACCAGCCCAATGCCCACTGATGGACCAGCATGGCCTTGTAGAGGGTGAAATTCTGCGCGCGATCCGGCAGCCGGGACAACGTCTCGGGCAGGCATACGGTTTCGCTGTCACTCCAGGCCTGATCCGCGCTGTCGATCTGCAGCTTGCGGCCGTGCAGGCCATGCACGAACTTTTCCAGCAGGCCCGCGACATCTTCCAGGCGGCAGCCGGTATCGCTGTCACGCAGCCCGGCGGCGAATTCGTCCACCGCCTGCAGGCGTTTCATTCCGGCATGCAGACCATTGACGTCGTAGGCATCCATGGCGTCGATCAGCCAGGCCTCGACGCCGGCCTCGTCCATGTGCGTGAACGCGCGCGCCGCGTGACTGGCGAACTGGTAGGCCATTTCGGCGTTGGTGCGCGCGGTGATGTCCACCCAGCGGAATACGAAGTCCTGCTGCGCGCGGGTACAGTCTGCCAGCGCGCGCGCCGGCCCCGAGGCGGTGCGACGCGACGACAGGATGGGGTCGAGCGGTACGTCGAGGCGTTCCTCGATGCGTTCGGCGCTCAGCGGCGGCAGGCCGTCGGCGGCCTGCAGGTGATCCTCGTCATCGTGCCAGCAAGCGGCTGTGGCGGCAACGAGCTCGCGCCCGTCGGCGCTTGTCAGCCCGATCTCGAGGCTGCGCGTACGCCGGCCGGGAAACGCGTCGCGCAACATTTGCGCGAGGCTGTCCACGCTCCACGAACGGTCCTGCAACGACAGCCACACACCCCGGCAGTGCGGGCTGGCCAGACGCGGCAGACCCGCGACCAGCGGGGTCAGGTCACAATCGATGTCCCACGACTGACTGCCAGGCCCGCGTTGCCAGGCACGCGGGCGCACGATCATGAGATCGAAATCACGCTGTTCACGCAGGCAGCGTTCAAACACCGCGGTGGCGTTGTCATGCAGCCACTCGACATCGGGCGAGTCGATATGACGCTGAGCGAGCGCCAGCAATTGCCCGTCGGCCTCCACGTGCACGACGCTGGCCCCCGTGTCCAGTGCCGCGCCGGTGACGCTGCCGCTGCCGGCAAACAGGTTGAGCACCCGCAGTTCGCCGAGGTGATAACAGCCCGACAACTGCTCGCGCACCCACCGCCGGCAAGCGATCAGCTCTGGTTCCACCCCGGTGCTGCCGTCGTCACGCAGTTGTACGGTCATTTCCTGTCCGTCGAGCCGCATCGACCAGCTGCGTGGCAGCGCCGGATCGCCCGCCTGCCAGCGGCCCGCGGCGCCAACCCGATGCCAGGACCAGTCGGCCTGCCATTCCTGCATGGCCGGCTCGCCGGTGGCGCGCGCATCGGGACGATCGACCACATAGGGGCCGAGACGCTCGAGACGCCGGCCATGACCGAAATCGAGCAGGCTGTAGTCGTCCAGCGTGGCCGGCAGGCAAATACGTTCGCTCATACCCCCCTCGCGCGGCGTTCGTACGCCTGCCCCGGCAGGCAACGGCTTTCCGGCCGCCTTTTAAAGCTATCCATGGAGTGGCCGTAACAGTCTGTAACGCAACGAGTATGTCGATTCATAACCGCAGGTGCCCGCAAAACATGGCCACACTCCAGCATATCATCCTGATCGAGGACGAACCCGACATCCAGACCGTGGTCCGCATGGCGCTGGAGATGATGGGCGGCTACCAGGTAACCACGTTCGATTCCGGCGAGGCGGCCGTGGCCGGCATCGACGGGCTGCGGCCCGACCTGATCCTGCTGGATGTGATGATGCCGGGCATGGATGGTCCGACGACGCTTGGCCATCTGCGCGCCAAGCCGGCACTCGCCGACACGCCGGTGGTGTTCATGACCGCCAAGGTGCAGCCGCAGGAGATCCAGACCTACCGTGATCTGGGCGCCATGGACGTGATCGCCAAACCCTTCGACCCGATGACGCTGGCCGACCAGGTGCGCGAGATCTGGGAACGCCATACGGCGTAGGCCCCGCACCCTGCCGCGCCGTTTGTCAGTGGCCAGCCGGCATCGAACAGGCGGCGCAAGGATTTTCCGGCTATCAGTACGGGTTGGCGGCTGTGCGTGGCCGGAAACCGCTATTGCCGGTTTCCCGCTGTCCCTGTGCACCTGCGCGCGCCGCATGGGTTGCCCGCCAGCGATCAGAAAACCGAGGCGCTGAGCTCATTGACCGCGCCGAGCATTTCCGGGTCGTCGGTCAGGGCCTCAGAGATGGCGCTGCGGCAGGCATGCACCGGGTCGATGCCCGAAGCAATCAGCTTGGCGGCATGCACCAGCAGGCGCGTGCTGGCGCCCTCTTCCAGACCGCTGCCTTTGAGATTGCGGGTCATGTGGGCAAAACGCACCAGGCGCTCGGCCATGGCTTCATCGACGCCGGACTCGGCCATGATGATCTCGCGTTCGAGGGCCTGGCCCGGGTAATCGAACTCCAGCGCCACGAAACGCTGGCGGGTGCTCTGCTTGAGATCCTTGAGCACACTCTGGTAACCGGGGTTGTAGGAGATCGCCAGACAGAACTCCGGCGGCGCCTCGAGCAGCTCGCCGAGTTTTTCGATCGGCAACACGCGACGGTCGTCGGCCAGCGGATGAATGACCACGGTGGTATCCTTGCGCGCCTCGACGATCTCGTCCAGGTAGCAGATGCCGCCGCAACGCACCGCGCGCGCCAGCGGCCCGTCCACCCAGACGGTCTCGCCGCCGCTGACCAGATAGCGCCCGACCAGATCCGACGCCGTCAGGTCGTCGTGGCACGACACGGTGATCAACGGCCGCTGCAAACGCCAGGCCATGTACTCCATGAACCGGGTCTTGCCACAACCGGTCGGCCCCTTGAGCAATACCGGCAGGCCATTGCGCCATGCCGCCTCGAAGATCGCCACCTCGTTGCCCACCGGGGCGTAGTATGGCTCTTTCTCGATCAGGTATTCTTCCGGTTTCAGTACGCTTGCCTGCACGCGACCTCCTGCGGCTGCCTTCAAAAATCCCAGTGTTTCACTCGCATATTTACCGTACCGGGCCGCTGTCCGCTCTGCAACATAAATAAGTTATATAGACATTCTATTTGCTTATTTGAAAATTCGATTGTCCAGCAGTACTTTACGCTGGCAGAGCCGAATAAAGCAGAGTAGGGTATAGGCTCCCGAATTTTCCCGGATGGCGGTCCTGACAACAGCTATTTCTATACGCCCTCCGGCCGGATTTCAAAAAGCAACATCCTTAATGGAGGAGTATCGATGTCGGAGATAGTCGCTAGCAACGAGACCATCCTGGTCGTCGGCGGCGGTATCAGCGGCATGACCGCGGCCCTCGAGGCAGCCGAGTGTGGCAAGCAGGTGATCCTGCTTGAAAAGACCCCGGCCCTGGGCGGACGCGTCAGCCAGCTTTACCGTTATTTCCCGAAACTGTGCCATCCGACCTGTGGTCTGGAGATCAACCTGCGCCGTGTCAAGGCCAACCCGAATCTCAGGGTGCTGACCATGGCCGAGGTCACCGCGGTCTCGGGCGATGCCGGCAACTACAGCGTCAAGGTCAGGATCAGCCCGCGCTACGTCAACGAGAACTGCACCGCCTGTGGCGAATGCGAAAAGGCCGTCGAGGCCGAATTCGACGACGAGTTCAACTACGGGCTGGGCAAGCGCAAGGGCGCGTATCTGCCACACAAAATGGCCTTCCCGCAGCGCTATGTGATCGACCCGGCCATCATCGGTACCGCTGATGCCGACAAGGCAAAAGAGGCCTGCAAGTATGGCGCCATCGATCTCGACATGCAGGAACAGGAGATCGAGCTGACCGTGGGCGCGATCATCTGGGCCACCGGCTGGCGCCCCTACGATGCGGCCAGGATCCAGCCCTATGGCTACGACCGCATCGCCAATGTCATCACCAGCGTCGAGTTCGAACGCATGGCCGATCCGTACGGCCCCACCGGCGGCAAGCTGCTGCGCCCGTCGGATGGCAAGGAGGCGAAGGACATCGCCTTCATCCAGTGCGCCGGTTCGCGTGACCGCAACCACCTCAAGCACTGCTCGCGCATCTGCTGCATGGCCAGCCTCAAGCAGTCCACCTACGTGACCGAGAAACACGGCGAGGACGGCAAGGCGACCATCTACTATATCGATATCCGCGCCATCGACCGTATCGATGACTTCTACCGCAAGGTCAAGGAAAACCCGAACGTTTCGTTCATCAAGTCCAAGGTGGCCAACATCGTCGAAGACAAGGAGACCGGCAACCCGGTGCTGCGCGGCGTGGACACCGAGGGCTATCACCGCTACGAGAACCCACACGATCTGGTCGTTCTGGCCGTGGGCATGGAACCCAGCGTTCCGGCCGACGCCTTCCCGGTCGATGTCGAGATCAACGAGGAAGGGTTCATTGAAGCAAGTCCTGACAATGGCGCGGTATTCGCCGCCGGCTGCTCGTCCGACGCACTGGACGTCAACCGCGCGGTTCAGAGCGCCACGGCCAGTGCGTTGCGCGCCATTCAGGTCATCAACCGCGCTGCAGGAACGGAGGGTTAATCGACATGTCAGACGAAAAGAAAACCGGTTGCTACATCTGCAAGGGCTGCGGTATCGGCGAACGCCTGAACACCTCGCAGATGGCCACCATCGCCGAGCGCGAGGCGCGCGCCAACATCGTGCGTGAACACGATTTCCTGTGCAGCGCCGAAGGCGTGGCCATGATCCAGAACGACATCGACAACGAGGGGGTCAACCACATCGCCATCGTTGCCTGCTCGCGCCGCGCCAAGACCGAGGCGTTCAACTTCGACGGCGTGGCCATCTCGCGTGGCAATATCCGTGAAGGTGTAATCTGGGTGCGCCCGGACACCGACGAGGCGCAGGAAACCACCCAGGAAATGGCCGAGGACTACACCCGCATGGCGGTGTTCGAGGTCAACGCCATGAACGTGCCCAAGCCCAGCGGCGAGGCCGAGGGCCAGACCAACATCCTCATCGTTGGCGGCGGCCTGTCCGGCATGACTGCGGCCATCGAGGCCTCCAAGGCCGGCTACAAGTGCACCATCGTCGAGAAAAGCGGCGCCCTGGGCGGTCACGCGGCCCAGGCCTGGAAGCGCATTCCGCAACACGCGCCGTACAAGGACCCGGAAGACACCGGCATCGACGAGATGATCGCCGCAATCGAGGCCGATCCCAACATCGAGGTATGCCTGAACTCGCGGGTCACGCGCACCAGTGGCGCGCCCGGCCGTTTCTCGGCAGACATCAGCACCGAGTCCGGCGATACCAAGACCGAAAACTTCGGTGCCATCATCCAGGCCTCGGGCTACACCGATCACGATGTCAGCCATATCGACAAGCTCGGCTACGGCAATGCCGATGTCATCACCCAGGCCGAACTGGAGGCCCTGGCGCGCGAGGCCAATGGCGGCCCGATCAAGCGCCCGTCGGATGGCAAGGAAGTCGCCAACGTGGTGTTCATCCAGTGCGCCGGCCAGCGTTCCGACGAGGAAGGCCACCTGCCCTACTGCTCGGGTCACTGCTGCCTGACCTCGATCAAGCAGGCCATGTATTTCAAGGATCAGAACCCCGACATCGACACCACCATCCTGTACGACGACCTGCGCACACCCGGTGCCGGCGGCGAGGACTTCTACCGCTCGGGCCAGGACAAGCAGGTCATCTTCACCAAGGGTGCCGTCAACCAGATCTCCTCGTCCGGCAACGGCGCCAAGGTCAACTTCAAGGACCGCATCCTCGACGAGGATGTCGAGATCGAGGCCGATCTGGTCGTGCTGGCCACCGGCATGGTGCCCAACAGCGGCGTCAACATCGACGAGGTGCCGCAGGACGAGCCGGGCCAGTTCGAGGTCAGTGTCGATTCCATCCTCAACCTGACCTACCGTCAGGGCAAGGACGTACCGCAGCTCAAATACGGGTTCAGTGATTCGCACTTCATCTGCTTCCCGTACGAAACTCGCCGCACCGGCATCTACACCGCCGGACCGGTGCGCCGGCCGATGGACGACCAGCAGGCCATCGAGGACGCCACCGGCGCCGCGCTCAAGGCCATCCAGGCGGCCGAGAACGCGCAACTGGGCCGTGCCGCCCACCCGCGTTCCGGCGACCTGAGCTATCCCAGCTTCCGCCGCGAGGGTTGCACGCAGTGCAAGCGCTGCACGGTGGAATGCCCGTTCGGCGCCATCGACGAGGATGAGGAACGGTATCCGAAGTTCAACGAAGGTCGCTGCCGCCGTTGCGGTACCTGTATGGGCGCCTGCCCGGTGCGCGTGATCTCGTTCGAGAACTATTCGGTGGATACCATTGGCCAGCAGATCAAGAACATCGACATCCCTGACGAGTTCGACGAAAAACCGCGCATCCTGGTACTGGCATGCGAGAACGATGCCTACCCGGCGCTCGACATGGCCGGCATGGCCGGGGTCGAATACTCGGCCTTCGCCCGCGTCATCCCGGTACGCTGTCTCGGCTCCACCAACCTGATCTGGGTGACGGACGCGCTCAACAGCGGTTACGACGGGTGCGTGCTGATGGGCTGCCAGAAAGGTGAAAACTATCAGTGCCACTTCGTCAAGGGGTCTGAAATGGCCCACTACCGCATGAGCAAGGTCGATGACACCCTGCAGTCCCTGAGCCTTGAACCGGAACGCGTCGCCACCTATGAGGTGGCCATCACCGACATCGAACGCGCGCCCCAGCTGATCAACGACATGGCGGAAACCATCGAGCGGATCGGCATGAGCCCGTTCAAGTTCTGAGGAGCAGAGACATGAGCAACATGAATACCGCAATGATCGAAAAATACCGCAACAACTTCCTCAAGGAAGTCGAAGCGAACGTCGAGGAAGGCGAATGGGTCAAGATGTGCATGCAGTGCGGCGTCTGCTCGGGTTCCTGCCCGCTGGGGCCGTACTGGGATCATCCACCGCAGGAGATCTTCATGATGATCCGCGCCGGCAAGCGCGAGGAAGTGCTGAGTTCCTCATCGATGTGGATGTGCACCTCGTGCTACAACTGCATCGCGCGCTGCCCGCGCGGCCTGCCCATCACGCACATCATG
Source organism: Gammaproteobacteria bacterium (assembly GCA_015484945.1). GTDB lineage: Bacteria > Pseudomonadota > Gammaproteobacteria > WFUO01 > WFUO01 > WFUO01. The sequence goes on from WFUO01000053.1 coordinate 18,107, forward strand.
CACGGCCTGGCTCACTACGCCGACCGTCTCGGCCTGGCGCCCAAGGAACAACCGACGCGCAAGTTCGCCAAGCATTTCTGGGACAACCTGACCAAGAAGGGCCGTGTGAACGAACTCAAGCTGGGCCTCAAGCTGTACTTCATGAACGGTTTTGGCGAAGGCATAAAGACCGCCATGAAGATGAAGGACGTTGGCCTTGGCATGTGGAAGAGCAAGCGCCTGAGTATCGGCGAGCTCTGGGGTGGCCATTCCATCAAGGACACCAAGGGCTTGCACGCCATCCTCAACAAGGCGCGTGAAATCGAAGAAGCAAAAGCCAAGAAGTTCGAAGGCTGAGGACACAGACAATGGCTAAGAAAGAATATTCATTTTACCCCGGCTGTTCATCACAGAAGGCGGCCTCCGCCTCCAACTACCAGGTGTCGATCGACTCGATGTGCGATGTGCTCGACATCCAGCTCAACGAGATCCCGGACTGGAATTGCTGCTCGGCATCCATCGGCTATGCCGGTGGTGGCGAACTGCCGCGTCTGGCGCTGTCGGCGCGCAACATGGCGCTGTCCGAGCAGGCGCATCCCGACCAGGACATCGTCGCCACGTGCGCGGCCTGCTGGCTGGCCACCAAGGAAACCCAGGAACGCCTGCACGATGACAGCGCGCTGATGGAGGAAACCAACCAGGCGCTGGCCGAGGCCGGCCTCAAGGTCAAGGCCGACAAGAACATCCGCCACATGGTCGAGGTGCTGATAGAGGACATCGGCTACGACGAGCTGGGCAGCAAGGTGCAGAAACCGCTGGAAGGCATCAAGATCGCCGGCTATGTCGGCTGCCAGACCAACCGCCCGTTCGGTATCGCCGGTGAGTCGTTCGAGAACCCCAAGTATCTCGACAAGCTGGTCGAGACCATGGGCGCCGATCCGGTCGAGAACTACGACCGCAAGGTATCCTGCTGCGGTGGCGCGCTGGCCTTCTCGGAACCCGAAAAGAGCCAGGCGCTGATCAAGGAGATCATCGAGGCTGCCTACGATGGCGGCGCGGACATGATCGTCACACCTTGCCCGGTATGCCAGATGAACGTGGAGGTCTATCAGAATCATATCAACAAGACCTACAACACCAAGTTCAACATGCCGGTCGTCTATTACTCCACACTGATGTCGGTGGCCTACGGCAAGTCGGCCAAGGAGGCAGGGCTCGACGGCCAGGTCATTCGCGCCAAAAAGCTGGAGGAGATCGCCGGCAAGTAACACCGGCCGGCAAAAAGAAAAAAGGCCCGCGCAAGCGGGCCTTTTTTTGTTTCATTGAAAACGAGCCAAAGCACGGGCCACATGGCTTCCGGCGTTCCCGTATCCGTCCGCCCGCCACTTGCCCCAGGTCATGCAAAGCGGACTGAGAATGGACTACAGTAAGAAAGCAACGTAGCGGGGAACAGCGCATGAAAATCGTCGTCTATCACAGCAAGGCGTACGACATCGAGTTTCTCGACCGCGCCAATGCGCGGCATGGATTCGATATCGAATATGTGGACATGACACTGAGCCAACACACACTGCGGCTTGCACAGGGCGCCGAATGTGTGTGCCTGTTCGTCAACGACCCTGTGGATGCCGGCATCGCGCGCCAACTGGCAGATGCCGGGGTACGCCTGATCGCGTTGCGCTGCGCGGGCTTCAACAATGTCGATCTCGAGGCCTGCCGCGAGCATGGCATCACCGTCGTGCACGTGCCGGCCTATTCGCCCTGGGCCGTGGCCGAGCACAGCATCGGCCTGATGCTGGCTCTCAACCGTGGCCTGCACAAGGCCTACTGCCGGGTGCGCGAGGGCAATTTCGCGCTCAAGGGGCTGCTTGGTTTCGATATGCACGGCAAGATGGTGGGCATCATCGGCACCGGGCGCATCGGCAGCGTGGCAGCGCGTATCCTGCATGGGATGGGATGCCACCTGCTGGCCCACGATCCGGTTCACAACCCGGAATGCATCGAACTGGGCGTGCGCTATACCACGCTCGAGACCCTGTACCGGGAATCCGACATCATCACCCTGCATTGCCCGCTGACGCCCGAGACCCGACATCTGATCGACGCCGACAGTCTGGCACAGATGAAGGATGGCGTGATGCTGATCAATACCAGCCGTGGCGCGGTCATCGACACACTGGCCGTACTCGATGCCCTCAAGCGGCGCAAGATCGGCTACCTCGGGCTGGATGTCTATGAACAGGAGGCCGGTCTGTTCTTCGAGGATCTGTCCGACGAGATCATCCAGGACGACTGTCTCGAACGCCTGCTGACCTTTCCGAATGTGCTGATCACCAGCCACCAGGGCTATTTCACCCGCGATGCGATGGAACGCATCGCCGAGACCACGCTGCACAACATCGCCTGCTTCGCGCGCGGCGAACGCTCCGGCAACGAACTGACCTGAACAGGTTCCGGAACTTACATCTACCTGACAAATGATACCGGAAACCCGGATTGCCATTTCATCTGCATCCCCCGGCATATTATCATGGGCTGGTTAGCAGCCTGATATTGGAGGATACTATCATGAAAAAGACCAGATATTTCGCTGCCACCATTACCGCACTGGTGCTGGCAGGCTGTAGTGGAACCCCATCGCCGGAGGATCTGAAAAACGACCCCAAACTGATGGAGAAGATCAATGCCGAATGCAGAAAACTCGGCCCCCAGGCCATGAACGAGGAAAAATGCATCAACGTCCTCAAGGCCATGGCGCTGAAATCAAAAGAACGCCTTGAATCATTGAAACGCAAGCAGAAATAACCTGAACCACTACTAATATCCCGCTTTTCCACATGCCGGGCACAGCCCGGCAACCGCCATGGCCGCGGTTTTCGGGTGCAATCTCAACATGTTATGATGGCCTGTATTCTCTACAGGGGTGCAGTCTTTGCATCGGGCCATGAACCACCCACAGCCGGTCAGCTCTTCCAGCATCGCGCAGGGGCTTTGCGCCAGCGGACTGGAATGCATCCGCGGCGACAACATCCTGTTCAGTGATCTCGATCTGGCGGTCGGGCCTGGCGAGATATTGCTCGTCAATGGCGACAACGGCAGCGGCAAAACCAGCCTGTTGCGCATCCTGTGCGGCCTGGCCCTGCCCGAGCGCGGACGGGTGCTTTGGAACGGAGCGCCTATCGAAAAGGTACGTAACGAGTTTCACCGCGCACTGTGCTACATCGGTCACCTGCACGCCATCAAGGGCGAGCTGAGCGTGGCCGAGAACCTGCGTCTGGCCGCCATGCTGGGCGGCAACCGCATTGCGGACACCGACACGGTGCTCGGACGCATCGGCCTGACGGGTATGCAAGACCGGCCATGCGCGGCGCTGTCGGCCGGACAGCGCCGGCGCGTGGCGCTGGCGCGGCTGCTGACCGGAAACGCCCGGTTGTGGATCCTCGACGAACCGTTCACCGCGCTGGACGCCCAGGGCCGCGCCTTGATCGAATCGCTGCTGCGCGAGCACGCCGGCCAGGGGGGCATGGCCATCATGACCTCGCATCATCCGGTGGCGTTGACCGGCACCCGGCTGCGAATACTGGAGTTGTGAACGTGAAGGCCGTGACCACTGGCCAGGCCTTCCGCCTGCTGTTGATGCGCGATCTGCGGATCGCCTACCGTCATCGCGCGGAGCTGGCCAATCCGCTGATCTTTTTCCTTATTCTGGTAAGCCTGTTCCCGCTTGCCATCGGCCCGGACCCGGCCACGCTCGGACGCCTGGCCCCGGCGGTGCTGTGGGTCGGCGCGCTACTGGCCACGCTGCTGTCACTCGACGGCCTGTTCCGTTCGGATTTCGATGACGGCGCACTGGAACAACTGCTGCTCAGCCCGCACCCGGCTGCGCTGCTGACTGCGGCACGCATCCTTGCCCACTGGTTGACCACCGGCCTGCCGCTGCTGCTGCTTGCGCCATTGCTGGCGCTGATGCTGCATCTGCCGCAAGCGGCCCTGCCGGTGTTGCTATACAGCTTGCTGCTCGGCACGCCGACGCTGAGCCTGGTGGGCGCGATCGGCATCGCCCTGACCGTGGGTCTGCGCCGGGGCGGTATGCTGCTGTCCCTGTTGGTGCTGCCGCTCTATATTCCGGTGCTGATCGCCGCCACCAGCGCCGTGACGGCCGCCGCCAGCGGGTTGCCGTACGCCGGTCAGCTGTACTTTCTTGCCGCATTGCTGGTACTGTCGCTGACGCTGTCACCACTGGCTACCAGCGCGGCACTGCGGATCAGCCTGAGGTGACGTGATGAACGAATCCCCGTCCTGCGAGGTCCAAGGCTTCCGATGACTGTGTTGCAAACACTGCGAAACTTTTACCACCGCTGCGCCTCGCCACGGCATTTCTATCACATTGCCGGGCGGGCGCTGCCATGGCTGGCCGTGTGCGCGGCGCTGTTGATTGCCGCCGGGGTGTTCGGCGGCCTGGTGCTGGCGCCGACGCATTACGATCAGGGCGAGGTGTACCGGATCATCTATCTCCATGTACCCGCCGCCTCACTGTCGCTGATGATCTATGCGTTCATGGCCACCGCGGCCGGCATCGGCCTGATCTGGAAGATCAAAATGGCAGACATCATGGCCGCCAGCGCCGCGCCGATCGGCGCCTCGATGACCCTGTTGGCGCTGGCCACCGGGTCGCTGTGGGGCAAGCCTACCTGGGGTACCTGGTGGCTGTGGGACGCACGTATGACTTCGGAGCTGGTGCTGCTGTTCCTGTATCTGGGTTTCATCGCCCTGCAACGCGCCATCGAGGATCGGCGCACGGCCTCGCACGCCAGCGCCATCCTCGCCCTGGCCGGTGTGGTCAATGTTCCGATCGTCAAGTTCTCGGTCGATCCCGAGCTGGGTTTCCGCACCCTGCATCAGGGTTCCACGGCCATGTTCGACAGCCAGCAGATGGCGCCCTCGATGGCCGTACCACTGCTGCTGAACATCGCTGGATTCGTGTTCTTCTTTCTCACCGTGTTACTGCTGCGCGCGCGCAACGAGGTACTCGAACGTGAACGACGCGCAAGCTGGGTGCGCAAATTGCTGGAGCAAACAGATGACTGAATTTTTCGCCATGGGCGGCAAGGCCGTGTATGTCTGGACCGCCTACGCGCTGGGCGCCGGCATCATCGCCTGGAACATCACTGTGCCGCTGCGCAGGCGGCGCCGGATCCTCCACCGCCTGCGCCGGCTGCAGGCCCGGGAGCGGCAACGATGAGCCTGCTGCCTGCCAACAGCACGCGGCGCAAGCGCCTGGCCCTGGTGCTGTTTCTGGTGTTTGGCGTTGGGAGTGCCGTGATTCTTGGCATGAAGGCCCTGCAACAAAACATCAACGTCTATTACAGCCCCAGCGAGGTCGCTGCCGGCAAGGCGCCGGCCACACGCAGCTTCCGCCTTGGCGGCATGGTCGTGCCTGGCAGCATCCGCCGTCTGGGCGATGGCGTCACGGTGGAATTCGAGGTCACCGACACCGCCAACAAGGCGACGATTCGCTATCGCGGCATCCTGCCCGACCTGTTCCGCGAGGGCCAGGGCATCATGGCCCAGGGAAGATTCAACCGTGACGGCGTGTTCGTGGCCACCGAGGTACTGGCCAAGCATGACGAAAAATACGTGCCGCCGGCCGTGCAAAAGGCCATCGACAAGGCGCGTCGGCAGGACCGGACACGCTGATGGTCGGGCAACTCGGGCAGTTTGCGTTGATCGTGGCCTTGTGTCTGTCCATCGTCCAGGCACTGCTGCCGTTGTATGGCGCCCATTACGGACACACAGGCCTGATGGCGATGGCGCGACCCGCCGCGCGGGTGCAATTCGTGTTTCTTCTGCTGGCCTTTGGACTGCTGACCTGGTTGTTCATCGTCAACGATTTTTCGATCCGCTACGTGGCCTCCAATTCCAACACCCATCTGCCGCTCGTGTACCGCATCTCTGCCGTCTGGGGCGCGCACGAGGGTTCTCTGCTGTTGTGGGCGCTGATCCTGTCACTGTGGAGCGTGGCCGTGAGCTTCTTCAGCCGCCACTTGCCGCTCGTCGTCACCGCGCGCGTACTGGGCATCATGGGCTTGATCAGCATCGGTTTTCTGCTGTTCATCCTGGTGACTTCAAACCCGTTCCGGCCACTGGCCGATGCCGCCACGGGCATATTGTTCCGTGTGCGCGAAGGGCGCGACCTGAACCCGCTGTTGCAGGACCCCGGCCTGATCCTGCATCCACCGATCCTGTATATGGGCTATGTCGGCTTCAGTGTCGCCTTCGCGTTTGCGATCGCGGCATTGCTCGGCGGGAAGCTGGACGCGGCCTGGGCACGCTGGTCGCGCCCGTGGACCACCACCGCGTGGGTGTTCCTGACGCTGGGCATCACGCTCGGCAGCTGGTGGGCCTACTACGAGCTCGGCTGGGGCGGCTGGTGGTTCTGGGATCCGGTCGAGAACGCCTCGTTCATGCCCTGGCTGGTCGGTACCGCACTGATTCATTCGCTGGCGGTAACCGAAAAACGCGGTGTATTCCAGAGCTGGACCGTGATGCTGGCCCTGCTCGCCTTCTCGCTCAGCCTGCTGGGCACTTTCCTGGTGCGCTCGGGCGTGCTGGTGTCGGTGCACGCCTTCGCCTCCGATCCTGCGCGTGGCATCTTCATCCTTGCCTTCCTGGCCCTGGTGGTCGGCGGCTCGCTGACCCTGTATGCCGCCCGTGCCGGCCAGATTCGCGGCCATGGCCGCTTCGGGCTGTCATCACGCGAAACCGTGCTGCTGCTCAACAACATCCTGCTCGTGGTCGCCGCCGCGTCGGTACTGATCGGCACGCTTTATCCCCTGGTCTATACTGCCCTGGGGCTGGGCACCCTGTCGGTCGGCAAACAATATTTCAATCTGGTGTTCAGCCTCATCATGCTGCCCCTGGTGTTCCTGACCGCGATCGGCCCGGTGATGCGCTGGAAGTCCCAGCGTCTGGCAGACCTGCTGCGTGAGATGCTGCCGGTATTCACGCTCGGTATCGTCATCGGCCTGGCGCTGTGGCTTGCCACCGATATCGGGCCCGGCATGTCCATGATCACGACCCTGGCGGCCTGGGTATTGCTGGCCAACCTGGACATCCTCCGCAAGCGCCTGGTCAAACGGCTGCGCCTGCCGCTCAACGTGGTCGGAATGTCACTGGCTCATGCCGGACTGGCCGTGTTTCTCATCGGTGTCTCGTTCACCACTCACTTCAGCGAGGAACAGACGGTGCGCATGCAAAAAGGCAGCCAGCACCTCATCAAGGGATACCGTTTCGTGTTCGATGGCACGCGCAGGGTCAGGGGCCCTAACTACGTTGCCGACGAGGGCACGCTGCGTGTGTTCCGTGACGGGCGGCTGATCGCCACGCTGCACCCCCAGAAGCGCCTGTATTTCTCCCAGGGCAAACCGATGACCGAGGCTGCCATCGATGCCGGTTTCACGCGTGACCTGTTTGTTGCCCTGGGTGACCGCCTGGCGAAGAACACCTGGATACTGCGCCTCCAGTACAAGCCCTTCATCCGCTGGATCTGGGGTGGCGCGCTGCTGATGGCCCTGGGCGGCACCCTTGCCGCCAGCGACCGGCGTTACCGCCGTCCGCAAGGGGAGGATTGAAATGAACCGTTACCTGCTTCCGGTGATGGTGTTCGTACTGATCGTGGCGGTACTGGCCTGGGGACTGGCGCACGATCCGCGCAAGCTCAGTTCACCGCTGATCGGCAAGCCCCTGCCGGCATTCGACGCTCCACGCCTGCTCAGGCCGGAACAACAGATCACGCACAAAGACCTGCTCGGACGCGCAGGTCTGGTCAATGTGTGGGCCTCATGGTGTGCGGCCTGCCGCCAGGAGCACCCTGTACTGGTGGCCTTCTCACGTCAACACCGGTTCCCGGTTTACGGCCTCAACTACAAGGACCGGCGTGAGGACGCGCGGCGCTGGCTGGACGCGCTGGGCAATCCCTATCGCGCCGTCATCACCGATCCGCGCGGCATGATCGGTATCGATTGGGGCGTATATGGCGTACCCGAAACCTTCGTCATCGACAAACGCGGCATCATTCGTCACAAGCACATCGGTCCGCTCACCGACAAGGTAATGCGCGACACCATTCTGCCGCTACTCGACAAGCTGGAGGCCGAATAGATGCACTGGCGCGCAATCACGCTACTGCTGCTGGCAACCATCTGGGCGATGCCCGCCACGGCGGCCGAAAAGATGGTACAGTTCGACACACCCGGGCAGGAACAGCGTTACTACCGTCTCATCGATCAGCTGCGTTGCCTGGTATGCCAGAACCAGAATATCGCCGACTCCAATGCCGACCTGGCCAGGGATCTTCGCCGTATTGTGCAAAACAAGATCCGCCGTGGTGAGAGTGACCGCCAGATACTCGACTACCTGGTGGCTCGCTATGGTGATTTCGTGCTCTACAATCCCAGGCTCAAGCCCGCCACCTGGCTGTTGTGGTTTGGTCCGTTCGTACTGCTGATCATCGCTGTACTGATATTGCTGCGCATCATTCGTCACCGTCAGGATACCGTGGTGTCACTGAGCAATGACGATGAACGCCGCATCGAGGAACTGCTGAAACGGGACCATCGCTCATGACGACATTCATCATACTGGCGTTACTGATGCTCGTGTTCGCACTGCTGCCGCTGGTACGGCCTTTGCTGCGCGCCAGGCACAACGCCACACCCACCCCGAGTGACGCCAATGTCGCCATCTATCGCCAACACCTCGACGAACTGCAACAGGATCTCGACAACGGCCTGATCGACCGTTCACAGTACGAGACGGCCGAGACCGAACTCAAACAACGTCTGCTCGACGACACGCGGCAAGCAAATCCGGACGCCACCGCCCACTTCCCGGCCAGCCGTATCGCCCTCGGCCTGATCATCGGCCTGCCGCTGCTCGCCAGCACCCTGTACCTGTGGCTGGGCGATCCACGTACACTGGACCCAGGCAACATTCGCATGGCCGGTCAACCGTCGTCCGGGGCAAATGCGCGTCGCGAACTGCCGCCCATCGATGTGATGGCAGATCGCCTGGAACGCAAACTCGAGAAAAAACCCGATCTGCGCGGCTGGCTGCTGCTGGCAGACACCCGCCGCCGCCTGCGCCAATATGACCGTGCCGCGTCGGCCTACGACCAGGCCCTGAAACTCAAACCAAACGACCCCGACATCCTCGTTGCGCGCACAGACGCACGCGCGGCTGCGAATGGCGGCATCATCGACGCCCGGGGATACCGCGACTTGCAAAGGGTATTGAAAGCGCGGCCGCGTCATGCCCAGGCTCTGTGGCTGGCGGGCAACTGGGCGTATCAGCACAAACGCTACCGGCTGGCGATCGACTACTGGCAGCGCCTGCGCCGGTTATTACCCGCCGATAGCGAGGATGCCCGCGCCAACCTTGCGAATATCAACGCGGCACGCAAAAAACTGGGTCTGCCGCCCGCAAGGCGCGGGGCAGCACCAACCGCGCCTGCCAGCGGTGTCATTACCGGTACGATCACGATCACGCCACGGCTTGCAGCGCGGCTGCCAAAAACGGCCACACTGTTCGTCCTCGCACGCGCTGTGAATGGCCCGCGCATGCCACTGGCGGTCTATCGGATGCCACTGCGCAAGCTGCCCGTCGCCTTCCGTCTAGACGACAGCATGGCCATGCGGCCGTCACTCAGGCTGTCCGCTTATCGGCGGGTGATTGTCGTGGCGCGCATATCCAGCTCCGGGCGCGCGTTCGCCTCGCCAGGCGACCTGGAAGGACGCAGCAAGGTGTTGAGCCTGCCGGTCAGCCGGCCTGTGAAAATCATCATCGACCGGGTACGTTGACAAGACATTGAGGTCACGGACCATCCGGCCGCTGATCTGAGCACTAGGAATCAAACGGCCTCTTTCAGGCACGCCAGCGCCTCGTCCGCGCATAACCGCAGGGCCTGCATGAAACGGCGCGCGAACAACTGACGGGTCTGCATGGATGCCGAGCCCTTGAATCCGAGCTGATACATTTGCAAACGCATTATCCGCCCATGCAACGAGTCAGCGCTTGCGACGTGAATCTCACGGCGCATGAACCCATCACGCATGAAACGATAGTAACTGAAAGCCCTGAGCCGGTTCACGATCACCGTAGGCGAGCGCCATTGGCGTTCCTCACGGTCATAACGCGCACTCACCAGTTCACCCACCTGTTTTCCGAGACCCTCGATATTGTCACGGAACAGGCGCAACGGCTCGCCCGGCACACGCACGAACGTGCCGCTGTCGCAGTCTTCACGATAGATACTGATAACCGGAATTCCATTCTGGTCCGAAAAGACCGGAACAAGAACATCTGTTTGCTGCATTGCGCTTCCCCTTATCAGCCGCCTCCCGCGGCGGCCTGAACATCAGGGCAGCGATACTATTCCAATTCGGCGGATGCGTCCATCATTTCACAAAAAATTCACATTCCCACACGACTGACATATCGGTGTGCCACAGCAGACACCTGAAGGATGCCCTCACTCGCCCATATTGTCGTAAACGTCGTTTTTGGCCTCGTGTTCGGCAATAGCGATCTTGCGCCGCAGCTCGATGACCTCCTTGCGCTCCTCGACCCGCTTCTCCACCGCGCCCTCGACAAGCTCGATGGTGTGCTCGCCGAACAGCACCTGACGCATCATACGGTAGGCAAATTTCAGGCGTTCCACCTCGTCGTCGATGATCAGATCGAATTCATGATCCTCGATCTTGTAGATGTTACGGAAATTCTTTGACAGCAGAAAATCCTTGAACCGGTCCATGTCATAACTGCACATAAAGAAGAACTGCAGGCTCATCTCGGACGGTTTTCCAACCGTCGGACCGCTGGAGCGCTTTTTCAGGATCATCTGGTACCAGCCATGATTCAAATCATCATATTCCTCGACACCCTGCTCCCGGCGGTAGTTGCGAATCGTCGTCTTGCGGATGGAGCAATGACCCTGGCAATGGTTCTCCTTGACAAGGAAATATTTCTGTTCATCCACGGGTGAGCCAATCGGGCGCAGCGCCATCAGGCCAACCGGGTAGTAACGGCAGGCAGCGGGTCGATCTTCATAAACCGTGCAACCCTTTTCTTCGTCCATGAACAGGCATACGGCATCTTCATCGGTCTTCATCTTGATGCCTGGCAGGCCATGCGCATCCAGTTCCACCGGCACCGTATGCTCGCGCAGGAATTCCGTGGAGGTCATGCCCAGACGCTTTTTCAAACGAATCACATCATAGGGTGTCAGCGGCAGATCGGCCTGTTTGCAGCATTCATTGAAACAGGAAATACCGGGATGACAATTGAAAGTGATTTCGCTGTCGAGCTTCAGTTCCTCGGGTACGAGACTGCTCTTGAACGGAATCTCGAAATCGGTTTTTTTCTCACTCATGGTCTCGGCCTGGCAAGGGATATCAATGGGGTGCCTATTCTACACGCTATCGACCTGTATAAAAACCATACAGAACAGCCATACAGAACAGCCTGACTGTTATCCTGGAAAAAAATCCGGGGGCCTTTGGCCCCCGGATCACTAGCACCATTGCTGTTCGTGCTTACTTGAACAGCTTGGTCTTGTCCACGATATCGACGTGTTCGACCTTCTTGCAGGTCCAGGTTTTGGTCTTCCTGTCGTATGTCGAGTTGACGAAGCACTTCCAGTTTTCTTCGTCGATGAAGTTCTTGTCCATACGATAGTAGAAACCCGGATACCGCGTTTCCTCACGGAACTGGATGTGCTTGAGGTGAGCTTCCGCCGTCAGAATGCGGTGGTAGTTCTCCCAGGCACGCAGCAGTTCGTGCAGGTCCTTGGCGCGCATCTTGTCGGCGTCTTCCTTGAGCATTTCCAGCTTCTCTTCACAAACCTTGAGCATGTGCTCGTTGGTCTGGTACATGGTCGCGACACCCGCACAGTATTCGTCCATGATCTTCTGCAGGCGGAACTGCAGCATCTTGGGCGTGATGTAGTTCGGGTTCACGTCGATGGCCGTGGTGTAGTCCTTGTGCTCGAGATAGTTCATGACCGGCTTGTAGATTTCCTTGACCAGGTCTTCGACACTGTCTTCGAGCTCCGGCTTGTAGTCCTTGTTGTCCATGACGTACTTGACCATGGCCTTGGCCGCGATACGTCCTTCGGCATGCGAACCGGACGAGAACTTGTGGCCGGAGGCGCCCACGCCGTCGCCAGCGGTGAACAGGCCGTTGACGGTGGTCATCGAGCGGTAGCCCCAGTGCCAGGATTCCGGCGCGCCAACGTCTTCCGGACCGGATACCCAGATACCGCAGCAGCCCGAGTGAGAACCCAGCAGGTACGGCTCGGTCGGCATCAGCTCGGACGGCTTCTTCTCCGGCTCGATGTTCTCACCGGCCCAGACACCGGCCTGACCGATACACATGTCGAGGAAGTCTTCCCAGGCCTCGGCTTCGAGGTGCTTGATTTCCTTCGGCGTCATGGTTTCGGCCAGCTTGGCCAGGGCGGTCGGGGTGTCCATGTAGATGGGACCACGGCCTTCGCGCATTTCCTTCATCATCAGGTGGTTGCGCAGGCAGGACGCCGGAACGGCCGCCTGGCCATAGGGCGGATAGTCGTCCAGGAGTTCCTTGTTGGTCTCCATATAGACTTCGCCAAACGCGTTGGTGGCCTTGGCCTTGAACAGCAGGAACCAGGCGCCTACCGGACCGTAACCGTCCTTGAAGCGGGCGGGTACGAAACGGTTTTCCATCATGGTCAGCTCGGCGCCGGCCTCTGCGGCCATGGCATAGGTGGAACCGGCGTTCCAGACCGGATACCAGGCGCGGCCCGTGCCTTCACCCACCGAACGCGGACGGAAGATGTTGACGCAGCCACCTGCCACCAGCAGGATGGCCTTGGCCTTGTAAACGAAGACCTTGTCTTCGCGCACCGAGAAACCGACGGCGCCGGCGATCTTGGTGGGATCGTTCTTGTCGTTGACCAGCTTGACGATGAAGATACGCTCGTCGATGTTTTCCATGCCCAGGGCCTTCTTGGCGGCCTCGGCGACGATCCACTTGTAGGATTCACCGTTGATCATGATCTGCCACTTGCCCGAACGCACCGGCTTACCGCCTTCGACCAGCGGCTTGCCTTCATCGCCCGGCTGTTTCCAGATCGGCAGACCCCATTCCTCGAACAGGTGTACCGAGTCATCCACGTGACGGCCCAGGTCGTAGGCCAGGTCATCACGGGTGATGCCCATCAGGTCGTTGGAAACCATGCGCGCATAGTCAGCCGGATCGTTTTCACCCAGGTAGGTGTTGATGGCCGACAGCCCCTGGGCAACGGCGCCCGAGCGGTCCAGCGCCGCCTTGTCCACCAGCTTGACGGTGATGTCGCCGCCGGCGGCCTTGATCCACGGACCGAGTTCGTAGGCCGCGCCACACGCAGCCATGCCGCCGCCAATGATGAGAATATCGACTTCTTCTTCGACGACTTCAGGATTTCCGAATTCTCCTGCCATTTTTGAGTACCTCTTGAATTTATCTCTATAAATGTTGTTTCAGTCCGGATCGCGCTTACTTGCGGATCAGTTCAGACGGATCGCCCGGCTTCTGCACACCACCCAGGTTGAAGAAACCCGGTTCGCCGATCTTGGAGATGTCGGCTTCCGGCTTGCCGGCATACGGTTCGATGGAACCTTCGGCCGTGGTGCGGATCGGGAACTTGAAGCGCTTCATGTTGCCGTTGCGGAACTTGATGGTCCACATGATGGAGTCAGTACCGCGCAACGGCTGTACAGAGGCACCCAGAGGTACGATATCAGCATAGTGGCGGGCTTCGATGGCCTGCTGGGGGCAGATCTTGACGCAGGAATAGCATTCCCAGCACTGCTCGGGCTCCTGGTTGAAGGCCTTCATGGCGTGACCCGTTTCCGAGCCATCCTTGTCGAGCTTCATCAGGTCGTGCGGGCAGATATACATGCAAGCCGTCTTGTCCTGACCCTTGCAACCATCACACTTGTCGGTGCGTACGAAAGTAGGCATGTTTACTCTCTCCTAAATTTCCGCGGTTTTTGCTTGTGCCGGCCGGGGCCGGCGTCTCATGAGACTTTCGTTAGAAAGTTTTCCTTTTACCTGCCACGCTGTTATCGCGGATTTCAGCCCGGCAAGATAAATTCAGCCCCGCGTTGGCGCGCCTTGACGCACCCTCGGGAGCTGTAACCATATAGCGTTCACCGAAGAATGCAAAACAGTTTTATTCTTGATGGGTATAAAACCGGCTTATCAAAACTTTTGTTTGATTTTTATTTAAAAACAGTTACTTACTAAAAGAGAATGAGAATGACTCCGATTTGGCTTGTATATTAGCATTTAATAATATTATGGCTCTCTCAATTTTGTTGATTGGCTATAGTTAACGGATCTCCTGTACAGTTCGCCGACTCTTTCACTAGGTTAAAGATGACAGTCATTATGAGCAGCCCAAAACCGATTCACGACCCTGTCAAACAGCCCGAAGGCCGTATCGAGGTCAAGAACACGACCTGTTACATGTGCGCCTGCCGTTGCGGTATCCGCGTCACCCTGCGCGACGGTGAGGTACGCTACATCCAGGGCAACCCGGATCATCCCCTCAACAAGGGCATCATCTGCGCCAAGGGTTCTTCCGGGATCATGAAACAGTATTCGCCCGCGCGCCTGACCAAGCCCTTGCTGCGCCGTCCGGGCGCCGAACGCGGTGACAATGTGTTCGACGAGATCAGCTGGGACGAGGCCTTCAGCATCATGGAAGAACGCCTGTCGCGCATCCGCAGCACCGACCCCAAGCAGTTCGCTCTGTTCACCGGCCGCGACCAGATGCAGGCGCTCACCGGCCTGTTCGCCAAGCAGTTCGGCACGCCCAACTACGCCGCCCACGGCGGCTTCTGCTCCGTCAACATGGCCGCCGGAATGATTTACTCCATCGGCGGTTCGTTCTGGGAGTTCGGCGGCCCGGACCTCGACCGCTCGAAACTGTTCGTGATGATCGGCACCGCCGAGGACCATCATTCCAACCCGATGAAGATGGCGCTGTCGAAGTTCAAGCGCCAGGGCGGCAAGTTCATCTCAATCAACCCGGTGCGCACCGGTTATTCGGCCATCGCGGATGAATGGATACCGATCAAGCCGGGCACCGATGCCGCCCTGTTGCTGGCCCTGATCCACGAGATCATCCGCACCGGCTTGTACGACCGTGAGTTCCTGATCGACTACACCAACGCCGCCGAGCTGGTGAACATGAACGAGAACGACGACGAATACGGCATGTTCGTGCGCGCCGAGGTACCCGAGCAGGAAGGCTGCTTCGATCCGCAGAACAAACTGTGGTGGGATATCGAGAAGGATCAGGCCATCGTCGCGCGGCGTGACATCGATCACGACCCGCGCCTGCTGGGTGAATTCAAATTGCCGGACGGCACGCCGGTCAAGCCCGCCATGCAGCTGTTGCAGGAACGGGTGCAGGAATACACCCCGGAATGGGCCGAGAACATCACCGGTATTCCGGCCGATACCATCCGGCGCCTGGCGCACGAGATGGGCATCACGGCGCGCGACGAAAAGATCGAGCTGCCGATCGCATGGACCGATGTCTGGGGCCGTGAACACGAAACCGTAACCGGCAACCCGGTCTCGTTTCATGCCATGCGTGGCCTGGCCGCGCATTCCAACGGCTTCCAGACCATCCGCGCGCTGTCGGTCCTGATGACCCTGTTGGGCACCATCGACCGGCCGGGCGGTTTTCGTCACAAGGCGCCGTTCCCGCGCCCGATCCCGCCCTGTCCCAAGCCGCCCAAGGGCTGGGGCGACATCAAGCCCGACACGCCGCTCAACGGCATGCCGCTGGGCTGGCCGGCCGACCCGGACGACCTGTTCGTGGACGAGGACGGCGAGGCGATCCGTATCGACAAGGCCTTCTCGTGGGAATACCCGCTGTCGGTGCACGGCCTGATGCACAACGCCATCACCAATGCCTGGCGTGGCGACCCGTACCGCATCGACACGCTGCTGATCTTCATGGCCAACATGGCCTGGAACTCGAGCATGAACACCGAAGAGGTGCGCAAGATGCTCAACGACAAGGACGAGAACGGTGAATACAAGATCCCGTTCCTGATCGTCGCCGATGCATTCCAGTCCGAGATGGTGGCCTATGCCGACCTGGTGCTGCCGGATACAACCTACCTGGAACGCCACGACGTGATGTCCATGCTCGACCGGCCGATTTCCGAATACGATGGTCCGGTCGATTCGGTGCGCATCCCGGTGGTGCCGCCGACAGGCGACTGCAAGCCCTTCCAGGAGGTGCTGATCGAGCTGGGCTCGCGCCTCAAGCTGCCCGCGTTCACGCGCGAGGACGGCAGCCGCAAGTTCCGCGACTATCCGGACTTCATCGTCAACTACGAAACCGAACCCGGTTCGGGAATCGGCTTCCTGGCCGGCTGGCGCGGCAAGGGTGGCGAGAAGTTCATGAAGGGCGAGCCCAACCCGGACCAGTGGAAGATGTACGAGAAGAACAACTGCGTGTTCCACTACGAGCTGCCGCGCTCCTACCAGTACATGCGCAACTGGAACCTTGGCTATCTCGAATGGGCCCAGGAACACCGCCTGACCCGCTACGCCGAACCGATCAACTGCCACATCTATTCGGAAGTGCTGCAGAAGTTCCGCATGGCGGCCCAGAACAAGGGTATCAGCAGGAAGCCCCCGCAGCGGCTGCGCAAGCGCATCGAGACCTACTTCGACCCGCTGCCCTTCTACTATGAGCCGCTGGAATCGCAGCTGTCGGACAAGCACAAATACCCGCTCAACGCGGTCACACAGCGTCCGATGGCCATGTACCATTCATGGGACTCGCAGAACGCCTGGCTGCGCCAGATCCATGCGCACAACTATCTGTATGTGAATCCGAAGGTCGGCGAGGCCAACGGCTTCAGTGACGGCGACTGGGTATGGGTGGAATCCATGTGGGGCAAGGTGCGCTGTATGTGCCGCTTCTCCAACGCCGTCGAGCCGGGCACGGTCTGGACCTGGAACGCCATCGGCAAGGCGTCCGGGGCCTGGAACCTGGATCCCAACGCCAACGAGTCGAAGAAGGGCTTCCTGCTCAACCACCTGATTTCGGAAGAGCTGCCAGCCAATGCCGACGGTGGCGAACATCTGTCCAACTCCGACCCGGTCACCGGCCAGGCCGGCTGGTACGACGTGCGCGTGCGCGTGTACAAGGCCGGCGACGACGAGCCGCAGGAGAGTTTCCCGCAGTTCGACCCGGTCGCGCCGGTACCCGGCGAACGGCGTGAACGGCCGAAATGGCTGGCCTGGTTCGCCGGTGGCACCAAGGGCAAGCGTTAATTGCACAGCAAACAGATATCGAGAAGACCATGACCCAGTTAGCATTGATTATCGATTTGAACGTCTGCGTCGGCTGTCATGCCTGCGTAACCAGCTGCAAGCAGTGGAACACCTCCGGTCCGGCCGGTTACCTGTCCGACGACAACCCGTACGGCGCCGATCCAACCGGCACCTTCTTCAACCGCGTGCAGTCGTTCGAGATCGGCGAGTACCCGAACACTGAAACGGTACACTTCCCCAAGAGCTGCCTGCACTGCGAGGATCCGCCCTGCGTGCCCGTGTGCCCCACCGGCGCCAGCTACAAGCGCGAGCAGGACGGCATCGTGCTGGTGGACTACGACAAGTGCATCGGCTGCAAGTACTGTTCATGGGCCTGCCCGTACGGCGCGCGTGAACTGGACGAGCACATGAAGGTCATGAAGAAGTGCACCCTGTGCGTGGACCGCATCTACGACGAGTCGCTGCCTGAAAACGAACGTCGCCCGGCCTGCGTACTCGCCTGCCCGACCAATGCGCGGCTGTTCGGCGACGTGCACGACCCGGATTCCGAGGTCTCGGTCAAGATCCGCGAGGAAGGCGGCTACCAGTTGATGCCGGAATGGGGCACCAATCCGGCCAACCACTACCTGCCGCGCCGCAAGCAGAAGATCACCATCCACGAGGACGAGCTGATTCGCGCCGACAACCCGCTCAGGAAGGAAGGCACGCATCCGCCGCAGGTGATCGAGGAACCGACCCTCGACGACGTAACGAGCTGGTAATACGCAGCGCGCATTACCCGCAGAGGAAAGAGAAAAGACGAGAGAGGAAAATCGAAAGATACCGGCGGGGCACAGCCCCGCCACATTCCCTTGTCTCTTGTATCTTTACATTTGTAACTGAGGAACAACCATGCATCCGGCATTTTCCGTCATCTTCCTGACCACCCTGATCGGCGTTGGCCAGGGCCTGTTCCTGGCCCTGTTCACGGCCCAGAGCTATGCCGCGGTGGGCTTCATCAGCATCGACAACCCGCGCCTGTTCTACAGCGTTGGCAGCCTGCTTTCGCTGGGCTTTCTGATCGCGGGGCTTTTCGCCTCCTTCTTCCACCTCGGCCATCCGGAACGGGCCTGGCGCTCTGCCGCGCGCTGGCGCACCTCGTGGCTGTCGCGCGAGGTCATCGCCCTGCCGGTGATGATGGGCATCGTGTTCATCTATGGACTGATGCACTACATGGGCTGGAACCCCAACATCATCGGCGCCAGTAATCCGCTGCAGGGCCAGTTGACGCTGTTCGTGGGCATCCTGGGCACCATCGTCGCGTTCACCCTGTTCCTGTGCACCGGCATGATCTATGCCTGCATCAAGTTCCTGCAGGAATGGCACACGCCGCTGACGGTGATCAACTACATCCTGCTCGGCACTGCCTCGGGTTTCATGTTCGCAACCCTGTATGCCGCCTACATGGCGCCCAACCTGGTCACCATGTACGGCACCTGGACCATCATCATCACCCTGGTGGCGCTGGTAACCCGCGTCTGGGCGCTGATCCGCAACGCGCGCATCAAGCACCGCTCCAGCCTGCAAACCGCCATCGGCGTGCGTCACACCGGCATCGTGCAGAAATCCATGGGCATGATGGGCGGCTCGTTCAATACCCGTGAGTACTTCCACGGCACCTCGCCCGAATTCTTCAACCTGATGAAATGGAGCTTTCTGGTACTGGTATTCCCGGCCGCACTGATCCTGCTGTGGCTCGGGCTCGAGAGCGAAACCAACGGCCACTACAACACCAAGCTGCTGGCGCTGGCGTTTGCCGTACAGTATGCCGGGCTGGTGGCCGAACGCTGGTTCTTCTTCGCCCAGGCCAAGCATCCGCAGAACCTCTACTACCAGACTGTCGGCTGACACCACCACACATCCATCCGCCACCCCCGCAGGTGGCGTGAGACCATCCCCTCCTTCACGGCGGGATTCATTTGGATCCCGCCATTTTGTTGATCAACGGCAAATCCACTGACGTGGCCTGTCAGGCGGCCAAAAATGCCCCCCCTGAATTGAAAAGCACCGCCCGGAGAGGTTATCTTTAATATGCGATGGTCGAATAACTGACGCGGCTGGCATGGAACTCCGAGGAACATAAGGATATGTCTTATCAAAAACCTTTTCCCGTTGACCAGGTAAAATGTGGCGGTACCACAAAACGATCCTTCCTTACAGGCACCTTGTATGCAGGCCCGCTGAAATGCTTTGACTGGCCGGTCAATAGTTTTGGGTCCGCCTGTCACGCGGACGCCCACCGGATCTATTTTGATGATATCTCCAGAAAGGCGTATTTCTACAAGACCCGGCGTAACATCAATTTCATACTGGCCGGATATTTTTTACTTACGGGCCTGGCCTTTTTAGATGGCTATGATCAATCACGACATAAGATAGGATTTTTCGTACTGACCGGTGCTTTTGTTATTTTCCTTCTGGGCCTGGCGACAAGGGCACTTTTCAGAAAACGGTATGAAAGCAACCTGAAAAATGGTTTCATCTCATACCTTGACCGCGACGATCAGACGGTGAACATCTGGCGCGGCAGGAAAAAAGGCTGGGAGACCTATCCCTGGTCATCAATCGATGTCTATTATAAAACGATCGAGCTTGCAAGTCTGGTCTCAAGACACTCCCGATATGAATCCGAGCTGAAATTCATGTTCGTGGAAAGCGAGAAAAGAATCAAACCGTTGTTCAAACTCCATAGAAAATATGTGACCGCGACCGGATCGGCGGCCGACTGGTCTGGTATTTGTCAATTCATGAACAAACGCCTGCCGCTGCCAAATACGCCCATGTTATGGAACACCATAATGGACACCTATTACTCAGATCTCGAGGCGCATGAATTTGCAAGACAATATGATGAACTGAGGCATGATTATTATCTTGGCCTGTTGAAATTCAACAAGTTGATCTGCTTCAGACCAGAGCGGGATGAAAGCTACCTCAACCCGCTGTGCCCCGAATACACCGGCATCAAGCGCTGTGAGGAATACAGGGACATAGCGCGCGTACGCGTTACAGAGGAATTGCTTGCCTGCCGAATCGCCGGCATACCACCCAAGGCGCGCCTGATCCGCTGGGCGCGCGAAATGCATCTGGATATCGATAGTATCAGACCCGATGTGCTGATTACACTAAAAACCCCATCCGGTTATTCTTTTGACAGAAATATAGTGGATGAGCTTTCCAGACGGCTGTTGAAAGAATACAGATTTGAACTGCATGCGGGAAAAACATTTCATCCAAGAGTAAATGATCCGCCATGGGGTTTATTACCGGAAGACCATGCAGGTGACGATGACTCTGCAGACTCAAACAAGGTAACCGGACAGACACACCCACACACAGGGTTGATTAGAATTCCCCTGCCAGATGGAGAAACTTTGGCAGATTACTTTTACAACGATAAGCGCGGGGAGTACTTCTAGCAGGCTGTTGAAAAACTGCTGCGAAACCCGCCTGCTGCGTTGCGCGCTGCTCGCTTCCTCGCCTATCTGCTTGATATGTCTCGGTCGCTGTGCTGCGTGCGCCTTGCATCCGGGCTTCTCGCGACGTTTTTCAACAGCCTGCTAGGCCCGGATATCGGGCCGAAAAGCCGGATTGTAAATATAAATCGCTGTTGTGTCGTCAATCCCACTAACTGGCTCACTTACCACGTGGCAGCATTCACACATCTTGCCGCTCCATCCCATTTACGCGGTTTCGCGATAGAAGAAAAATCATACCGCTTTGTTGATCTCCATCAATCCCCGCGGTGGCAAAAACCGCTACAGTCGCAGTCTCTCCGGCAACCCTGTGCATCACCATGATCGAAACCGATTTTCCGCCGCTCGTCATCAGAGGCCGACGGCTGCTGCCCATCATCCAGGGCGGCATGGGCATCGGTGTCTCCGCTCACCGTCTGGCCGGGCATGTCGCGCGTGAAGGCGCCATCGGCACCATCGCCAGTGTCGAGCTCAGACGCCTGCATCCCGACTTGATGGCGCGTACCCGGCGCAGCCATGACCATGACACGCTGTTTGCCACCAATCTCGTGGCCCTGGACCGCGAGATTCGCATGGCGCGCAGGATCTGCGGTCCCGACGGCTTCCTCGCCGTCAACGTGATGAAGGCGCTCAAACACGATGTGGAACTGGTCCGGCAGGCCTGCGAGAGTGGCGCCGATGCCATCATCATGGGGGCCGGGCTGCCGCTGGATCTGCCCGATATCGTTACCGGCTTCGACGACGTGGCGTTGATCCCCATCCTGTCCGAGATCCGTGGCATCCGCGCCGTCATCCGGCGTTGGCAGCGCAAGGGTCGTCTGCCGGACGCTATCGTCATCGAGCATCCACGCTACGCGGGCGGACACCTTGGCGCCGCGGCGATCGACGACCTGGCCGACAGCCGCTACGACTTTGCCGGCATCATCACCGCCGCACGGGAACTGTTCGACAGCCTCGGCATCGCGCCTGAACGTATCCCGCTGATCGCCGCCGGCGGCATCAACAGCCATGCCCATGTGCGCGAGCTGATCGGCATGGGCTATGCCGGGGTGCAGATCGGCACGCCGTTTGCCGTGACCGAGGAAGGCGACGCCCACCCCAACTTCAAGAAGGTACTGGCCGAGGCCACACCGCAGGACATCGTCACCTTCATGAGCACCGCCGGACTGCCGGCACGCGCGGTGCTCACGCCATGGCTGGAAAAATACCTGCAACGTGAGGATGCCCTGTGCGCACGCGCCGATCCGGCACGCGCCCGGTGTCCGCGCAATCTCGAATGCCTCAAGCACTGCGGGTTCAAGGATGGCAATCCCCAGGCCGGCCAGTTCTGTATCGAGACCCAGCTGGCCGCCGCTCAGCGTGGCGACATCAAGCGCGGCCTGTTCTTCCGCGGCGCCGAGGCGCTGCCCTTTGGCAGCGAGATCCGTCCGGTGCACGACCTGCTGATGCTGCTGCTGACGGGCAAGACGGAAAAACAACAGAGCGTTGCCTGAATGGTGTTGACCCGGACATGATCTGGCAGCCCTGTCCCGGTTGTAGTGGTTCGACTTGACCCGACAAGGCAAGAGTGAGACCCGGCGCCAGTATCGGACGATACGCTATCCGGTCAGCGGCCAGTCATCCTGGCCCGGTGTCATGTGAATTCTGCGGGCGCGACACAAAGGCGCGGTCTGTTTGGACGCTGGCCTGTCAGATCAGGTCTGAACTACCAGACTGGATACACGCCTCTATTGACTGAATTTATGCTGGCATTACAAATCTGAAAGTCGAAACCGTCACAAAAGCCCCCGGATTTTGCGGCGGTTTGCTATAGTGCGGAAACTGGCAGCCCTGGCTGCAACACCCGCGTCACGGACACCGAATCACCGGCGGACAGGAAGGCCCTGGCCGCCACTGGCTATCGTTAAAGAGGATGTGAACATGATCAACCCGATTGGATCCGACAAACTCATGCCCCTGTTCGTCTATGACGACAAGCAGCACGAGGCGCTGATGCATGAGGCCGAAACCCTGCCATCCATACTGATCAGCTCCGCGGCCGCCGGCAACGCGGTGATGATGGGCGGCGGTTACTTTACGCCCCTGAAGGGCTTCATGAACGTAGCCGATGCGATGGGCTGCGCCGAGAACATGAAGATGACCGACGGCACCTTCTTCCCGGTACCGGTGCTGAACCTGGTCGAGAACGCCGACGCCATCAAGGGCGCCAAGCGCATCGCCCTGCGCGACCCCAATGTCGAGGGCAACCCGGTGATCGCCATCCAGGACGTCGAGGCCATCGAGGAGATCAGCGACGAACAGATGCAGTTCATGACCGAGAAGGTCTATCGCACCACCGATATGGAGCACCCCGGCGTGGCCGCGTTCAACAGCGTTGGCCGCATGGCCATCTCGGGTCCGATCCAGGTGCTCAACTTCAGCTACTTCATTCTCGATTTCCCGGACACCTTCCGTACCGCGGTCGAGATCCGCAACGAGATCGCCGAACGCGGCTGGAACAAGGTAGTCGCGTTCCAGACCCGCAACCCGATGCACCTGGCCCATGAAGAGCTGTGCCACATGGCCATGGAACGCACCGGCGCCGATGGCCTGGTCATCCACATGCTGCTCGGCAAGCTCAAGCCGGGCGATATCCCCGCACCGGTGCGCGACGCCGCGATCCGCAAGATGGTAGAGCTGTACTTCCCGCCGAACTCGGTCATGGTCACCGGCTACGGCTTCGACATGCTCTATGCCGGCCCGCGCGAGGCTGTGCTGCACGCCTATTTCCGCCAGAACATGGGCGCCACGCATTTCATCATCGGCCGCGACCATGCCGGCGTGGGCGACTACTACGGCGCCTTCGACGCACAGACCATCTTCGACGAGGAAGTGCCGCCTGGTGCGTTGCAAATAGAAATCTTCCGCGCCGACCACACGGCCTGGTCGAAGAAACTGAACAAGGTCGTCATGATGCGCGAGGCGCCGGATCACACCAAGGACGACTTCGTGCTGCTCTCCGGCACCAAGGTGCGCGAGATGCTCGGCCAGGGCATCGCGCCGCCCAAGGAGTTCTCGCGCCCGGAAGTCGCACAGATCCTGATCGACTACTACCAGAGCCTGAACGACTGAGCCTGTTACAGGCCAGGCACCGAAGAAGCCCGCTGCACGCGGGCTTTTTCATTGATATCCGCTTTGCAGCCGGCATGCTCCACCGGGCCAGGGCACACGTCACAGGCACCCTGGCGCCAATTATTTCCCGCCAATGTGCAACTTATTTCAATCGTGACACTCCAAGGCTTACGGGCAGCCAAGCCCGCAACAGACCAAAGGAGTTGACCCAATGAAATCGACCAGAAAACCCATCACTGCCGTCATCGGATCGGCCTTCGTCAGTTCTGCCCTGATCATGGGCGCGGCACAGGCCAGGAACGCCAACCCCTTCGCCATGAACGAACTGTCAACAGGCTATACCCTGGCACAAGGTGACAAACCCGCCGAAAAGGACGTCAGGAAGGGCAAGGAAGGCAATTGTGGCGAGGGCAAGTGCGGCGCCAACAAGAGCAAGATGAAACCCGGTGAAGGCAAGTGCGGCGCCAACAAGGACAAGATGAAGGACCATGAGGGAAAATGTGGCGGCATGAAATAACCTGCTGCAGCTTTCATAAAGACGAGGCCCGGCATTGCCGGGCCTTTTGCACTACATTCCTTTGCCATGGCGAATAACCTTATCGAAGGTCACCGCCTGTCCATGATGGCAACGTCCAGTAAATCAGAACTTGAAAACAATACCCAGCGAGAACGCGCTTGGGCTGCCACCCAGGTCGGTCTTGATTTCATCACCATGGCCGCCATCGGCGCCCTGATACCTGGCATTGGTATCGTTGTTCGTGCGCGTGTAGGCCGCATACCAGGTCGTTTTCTTGTTGAGCTTGCCAAACAACCCCAGCGACAAGGAATCTGCGCCCGAAGAGGCAACGCCATCATAATCATTGGCCTTCATGTATTCGGCCTTGATGGTCTTGCCGCCACCGATCTTGATGGCGCCGTTGATCCCCCAGGCGCTGCGGTTCAGCGAACTGCCGGCCGTATCGGTGTCGATGTTCTCGTATATGAACCCCAGCCTGATATTGTTGATACTGTATTTGACGGCCGCGCGCATGCCCTTGACGCCGGTGGCACCACCGAGGCTGTTGTCACCCCAGTTGACATAACCGAACGCGATATACAGCGGACCACTCTTGTAGAACGCGGCGGCGCTGAACATGTCAAGATCATTGTTGTCGATACCACCCGAGGCGCTGTCCTTGCCATCAGGCGAGTATTGCAGCATGAGTTTTACGTCACCAAACCTGTTGACATACATCAGCATGTTCTTGGCGCGGTTATTGACCTTGTTGCCGGTGGTGGCGCCCGCGCCCATGATCTTTCGGCGGTCACCGACCGAATCGCCAAAATTACTCCACTTGCTGGCAACGATCTTGAACGGCGTGTCATGGTAACCGAACAGGATGCGACCGAACCCCCCTTTCAGCCCAAGATAGGTATTACGGCTGGCAAAGGTGCCACTGGCTTCATCGAAGCGTATTTCCTGCTCTATCTGATACAAGCCGGTCAGTCCACTGTCGATCGGTATCGCGCCCTTGAACCCCAGCCGGGTCGAGTTACTGGAGAGACTGAAATCGTTCTGGCCGTTCGGCGCCGCGCGGTCATTGTCACTCATATCGGCCGACAGATGGATCTTGCCATAGACCACCAGCTTCTTGCCGACCACCTCGATGGCATTGGCAGCAACCGGGATCATCAGCGCACCGGCCAGTGCCAGACTCATCATTTTCTTTTGCATGCTTGACTCCGTATCGTTGATATCTTGACGGGATGCCCTCACAGCGAGACATCCGCTTACGGAGCGACACAATGCCGAAGCTCCATGACCATTGGATGAAACGGCGATGAAAGTTTGATGACAGCACGACAAGGTGTATCCTGATAACACGCAATCGTTGAGATAACGACACATACAACGACATGAAAGAAATGACACCATGAGCGGATTCAACAATACAATGATTCTGATGCCTCTGCTCGCGCAGGGCCTGCTGACCATCGCGGTATGGTTCTGGATGTACTGGACCCGCCTGCGCGCCATCGCCCGCGAGGGTATCGACCCGCAGCGCGCCGCGACGGCGGTCGAGGCGTCGCAATTGCTCAAGCCCATTGCCGGACCGTCGGACAATTTCGTCAACCTGTTCGAGGTGCCGGTGCTGTTCTACGTGGCCGGACTGATGCTGTATGTGACGGGCCTGGCCGACAATCTGTACCTGTGGCTGCTATGGGCCTTCGTGGTCCTGCGTATCATTCACAGCCTGATCCACTGCACCTACAACCGCGTCACCCACCGCTTCGCCGTCTATGCGCTGAGCACCCTGCTGCTGTGGGTGGTGTGGTTCAGGATGGCCTTCGAATTGTTCTAGTTAAGAGACAAGATAAAAGATACAAGAGAAAAGTGGTTGGCCGGTTGACTACCCCTCCACGGCTTTTATCTTTTATCTTGTATCTTTTCTCTGGTTTGCTTTCAATCAGGCGCGACGGACATGCCTTTGTGGCAATCACTGCATTCGCGTTTCTCACGGCGGAATTTTTCATGCAGCTTGCCGTCCTTGTCGAAGTCTTCGGCAATCCGGTGGGCAATGCCCATATGGCAGTCGATGCAGGTCTTGCCATCCCTGGCCGATGCGGCATGCTTGCGCGCCGCCAGCCGTGATTGCTTCTTCAGCGCCATGGCCTTGAAACTGTGGCAGTTGCGGCATTCGCGCGAATCGGTTTCCTTCATCATGCGCCATACCCGTTTCGAGAGATACAGGCGCCGTTTGAGAAATTTCTCGCGCGTGTCGATGGTGCCGACGATCTTGTGGTAGAGCTCGTTGGTGGCGCTGATCTTGCGCGCGACCATGTGCACCCATTCACGCGGCACATGACAGTCCGGGCAGGTGGCCTTGACCCCGGTGGGATTGGAATAGTGAATGGTTTTGCGGTATTCCTTGTACACGTTGTCGCGCATTTCGTGACATGAAATACAGAATGCCTCGTTATTGGTCATCTCCATGGCCATGTTGAACCCGCCCCAGAACAGGATGCCGGTGACGAACATGATCATGGATGCCGGACAGGGATGTTCCTTCGCATATCGGAACATGCCGCCAATCTTGCGCCGCAGGAAGCCCTTTTTCTTTTCGCTCATACGTTTTTCGTTTCCTTTTTCCAGGCCGTGATCAGGATGGCCGGGGGCTGCATGATGCAGGCCTCACGGCACAGGCCACAGCCGCTACAACGTTCGGCCTTGATGACCGGACGCTCACCCTCCCATCCCAGCGCACCATCGATCGGGCAACTGTCACGGCAGGCGCCGCACTCGGGCCCCTGATAGGGCAGACACTGTCCAGTGTCGATACTGGCCAGCGCCAGGCGTGGCCAGTAACGCCTGCCACCCTCTATCTCCGGCAAAGCCAGCGCGCCGGGCTCGCAGGCCGCAACACAGGGCCAGTCCTCACACAGGTGGCAACCATGATTGAGCAGATCCAGTGCCGGGGTGCCGGCCACGCTGGCACCCAGCCTGGCGGACAGGCCAAAGACCACGTCATGCGGACAGGCCTTTTCACATTCGCCACAGCGCGTGCAGGCCAGCAGGAACTCCAGTTCGTCCAGTGCCCAGGGTGGACGTATCCAGTGCGCGGCCCGGGCTTCGGCCTTGCGCGCGGCCTCCTTGACGACGGTCTCGCCGGTCTTCTTCAGGCCGCGCCGGAAGAATTCACGCCGTTCCACAACTCGCCCCCAGCATGCGCATGACCATCGGCTGCATCAGCATCCACAGGTTGAAAAGGCTCACCACGGCCACGAACAGCAGCATTGGCAGCATGGCCAGGCGCAGACCGTCCGGCCGGTCCGTTACCAGACTCGCCAGACGTTTGCGCACCACCCGCACCGCGAGCCAGAAACCGGCCAGGATCAGCATGGCCTGCAAGGCAAACAACAGGTTCTGCGGGATCAGCGGGTTCAGGTGACGAATATGGATTTCTATGCTGCTCAATGGCCGCGCGCCAATACCCAGTGGATTTGCCAGCACAGACCAGAAGCCCTGGCTCTCGCGCACCAGATGATTGATGTTGTGCGCGATGTGATAGCAGAAGGCCAGCGGCAGGGTGGCCAGTGCCATCGCGGAAAACAGCCGTGCGCCATGGGTAATGCCGGTCAGGCGCCGCGTGACCGTCACGGCCAGCAGATACAGCAGAACGGGAACCAGCATGCTGGCGGCCATCAACACGCTAAATCCGGCGATCACCCCGCTGCGTTCGCCCAGCCAGGTGGAAACTCCGGTGACCCAGGTATCCCAGAATGGCAGCATGGTCACGCCATGAAAGCTGGTCAGCGCCAGCAGGCCGAGCAGGAACCAGGCTTCGTCGTTGTGCGGTCGCACGTCGCTGAGCACCTCTTCGGCCACCGGCCGCAAGCGCCACGCGACGTTGTGATGCGGGCAGCTCTGCGTGCAGTTGCCGCACGACGTGCAATAGGTGTTCTGCTGCAATCGGCCAACGACCAGGTGGGTTGGACAGGGCTCGACCCGGTCATTGCCGTGATAGCATTCGAGCGTCGTGCAGCGGGCGCAGATGTCGGGATCAATGGGACGCACCGCGACCGGCGATAGCCCTGCATAGAAACCGATCGTGCGCCCGACCGGGCAGAAGTAACGACAGAAGGCCTTGCGCTCAAAGATCGCCAGCGACAGCGTGGCGAGCACCACCATCAGCAGCGCCAGCAGGGCCGTGACATAGGGGTTGGTCGTCACCCCGACCCCCAGCTCGAGCCAGGTGAGGCCGATGAACATCATCAGCGCCGGCCATACGCTGCGCAATGGCCTGGGCACCTTGAGACCCAGGCCCAGCGCATGCTGCCGCCGCCAGAACAGCCTGCCCTTGACCAGCAGATTGGCCAGCGTGTCCCAGGGACACACGGCGCACCAGGCCGTGCCGACGAAGAAGATCGCAATCACCAGCCCCGCCCACCAGATCGTCCAGGTCAGCGTGGTGGCGAGGTTGCGCTCAGGTATCGGCGTTCCCGACAGGCCGGCATAGATGACGACGAGAAAAAACGCCAGCATCACCAGCTTCATTGTCATGAGCACAACCGGGCTGGCGGTCAGCCGGCGAACGATGCCGCCAGCCACCGGCACCCTGGCCAGACTGACGCCATTGGCCCCGGTGACCCCGGGCTCTCGCCGCAGCAGCACCCATGCGATGCCGGCCAGCATGCCGGCCAGCACCAGGTTGACCCATACATCCGGCAGGCCCGGGTGCATGGTCGGGCCCGTCTGTTCGATCGTCAACCAACGCCAGTCGGGAAGCCAGATCATTGGTATCAAGTGCGTTCCTCGGCATGATGGCGGCTGGTCTGCAGACGCTGCAAACGCCGGCGCTGGATAACATTCACGCTCACCAGCAGCAGGACAATGACGATCACGGTGATGCCCAACGGGCCAACCGGTGACGGGTTGCCGATGCGAATCGGAAAATCGATCGTGTACGGCTCGCCATCGGCCTGGAATCTGGCCGTGATGATATAGTCGCCGGCCTTGTTGAACACGAAACCCTGACGATAGACATTGTCGTCAGGGTCCTGGGTGCCGATCACTTCGGGATCGGGCGCAAACCAGCGGTCGTCACGCACCAGAAAGGTCACCTTGCCGGCGAATGGCTTGCCATCCTTGATACGGCGCAGATACAGATTGACCCGGCCGCGTTCCTTCGGCCGGGGGAAAGCCGGAAACGCCATGAAGGTTGCGTAGTACTTGCCGATCCGTGTCTCGACCTGCATGCTCGGCGGGGTATTGGAATCCTCGTTGAGGCTGTAGGCCGGCCGGCCGAGCACGTGATGGGCTTGCGCGTCAAAGCCCAGCAGCAACAGGAACAACAGTATCAGGCGTCTTCTCATTGGCGTTTTCTCCGGATGCCTATGCCATGTTTTGCCACGGTCCCCTCGGAGCGATCGACGATCCTGATTGCGAGGCTGGGTTCCGGGCAGACTTCCACGCACAGCCCGCAACCGACACATCCCCGCTTGACGACGGGACGGTAGATATTGCCGGCCTTGAAGCCGATTGCATGCTCACCCAATGGACAGATACTGACACAGGCACCACAGATACCACGATCGACCCACGGATAACAGGCCACGCGGTCGATCTGGGCCACGCCCATGTCGATCTTGCGTATCGGCGTCTCCTGCAAGGCATCGGTCGGACAATGCTTCATGCACAGCCCGCACAGTATGCAGCCCTTGATCGATGGATCGATATAGGGCGTGTTGCTGCGGTCTCCGCCCGTCCGGTCATGGAAACGGATCGCCCTGACGGGACAAACCTCGCCGCACAGCCCACAACCGATACAGGCGGCATTGAAGGCCTTGTCATCCTTCAATGCCCCCGGGGGCCGGAGATGATTCTGCCGGGGGCGCGCCGTGGCCGGTGACAGCAGGCGCGCCAATCCGTAGGGCAGGGCAGAGAAGCCGATGATCGCTGTCGTAAAGACTGCCTTGCCGAGAAAGTCCCTGCGCCGCATCACGTGCCGCTCCCCTGTGCCTGCTTGCGGTAAAGCCGACCCAGGTGTCCCGGGCCCTGGAACGGCACGTCCCGCATGCTGACGGTGAACTTCAACGCATCGGTCGGACACACGGCGATGCAGGCGCTGCAGTTGTTGCATTCCTGACCGAAATCGTCATGCAGCGGATCCAGGCCGAACTGGCAGATCGCATTGCACTTGGCGCAGTCATTGCACGTCTCGACCTTGCGCCGGATACGAAACAGCCGGAACCGGCCAAGCAGTGAATACAGCGCGCCCCCCGGACAGACATAGCGGCAGAAACCCCGCCGGGTCAGCATCAGATCGAACAACAAGGTGAGAATGAAAAACACCGCGCCGACGCCGAAACCCTGCTGGGCAACGGCATAATAGATCTCGCGGCCGATGACGGCGGGCGGATAGATGGCGGCGAACAGCACTGCGCCGGTGATGTACGACAGCACGATACCGGCAGCCAGAACCAGATATTTCATGCGCCGGTCGAGCCTGCGGCGGCCGATCGGAACACCCACCTTGCGCAACCAGCTGGCGAGGTTGTCGTTGAGTTCGTAGATCAGCGTGGCCGGACAGATCCAGCCGCAGAACACACGCCCGAACACCACGGTCACGGCCACCGGAATCAGCGCGGTCATGACAAACGGCCAGTACCAGTCCAGTCCGGCCGACACCTGTCCGACCACGGCCAGGGGATCGGACAGTTTGACACCGAACAACGAGCCCGACCATGTCGTACCCTTGATCGCGTTGAGATCTGTGGCCGGGTCGGTTACGAATGGCCTGGTCAGCCACTCCATCACATCGTACAGACGCCTCTCCGGCGCCGACAGCAGGTCATAGGCATGTGCGGCGACATAGGTCTGGTACAGGTGCAGAAACGGCAACAGCACCAGCATCAAAAACACTATGACGAGCACCACCCAGCGCAACTTGTTCAGATGTCGCAACGGATAGGCAGGCTTGATATCGGTAGTCGCGGAAACTTCGGCTGACATCGTTTTAGTTATCCTTCATGCGCGGGAATGATTCGAATCGCCTGTGGCATCTGGATACAGGATCGCTCACACAGGCCGCAGCCCACACAATCCTTGAGCACGTGCGGCTGTTCCAGACGCCCGACGCGAATGGCGATATCCGGCAGCGGACAGGCGCGGTAACAGACACCGCAGGTCTTGCCCTGCCATGACAGGCACAGGCTACGATCGACCCTGGCCTTGCCCATCCTGACCTCGCTGATGATGGTGCGCGCCTTGCGTTCGATCCGCCGGATGGCGCCGGTAGGACAGACCTCGCCGCATTTCATGCACAGGATACAGGCCTTCTCGCGCGGAATGATATAGGGCGTATCCATCGACGCCAGACCGTTCTGGTACTGGAAGTACTTGATGGTGCGGTTCGGGCACACCTCGCCGCACTTGCCACAGTGGATACAGCGCTGCAGGAATTCGGATTCCGGCAGCGAACCCGGTGGCCTCAGATAGCGCAACCCGGGCTGGTTGCGCGCCGCCATGCCCGTGGTGGGCAACAGGCTGATGAGGGCGCCACCGGCAATGGCCTTGATGAAATGTCTGCGTTTCATGTATGTGCTTCCTGGCTCCTGCCGTCCGGGGAAGACCGGCCCCGGACGGCAGCACCCTGATTTGGCCCTATACCTTCTCGATACGACAGGCCAGTTTCTTGAAGTCCACCTGACCGGAGACCAGATCCCATACGCGGCTGGATACCGAGTTGACCAGCCACTTGTTCTTTCTGGGATCGGCGCTGTCGGCCACCGACAGGTTCCACGGACTGAACATATAACCCCGTGGTACGACATTGCGCGCCGGCTTGACCAGGCTGTTGGTGCCCACCTGGGCGCGCGCCTCGAAATGTCCGCGCCGGGTCACCAGGCGCACCTTGTCGCCATCCTTGATACCCAGATCCTTCGCATCCTGCTCATGGATCTCGACATACATCTCCGGCACCAGCCGGCGCGTGGTCGGACTGCGGTTCGACTTGGCGGTATGGAAGTGCTCATAGACGACCCCAAGACCCAGCCAGTACGGATACTTGTCCTTGGGCACCTCGTTCCATGGCTTGCCGCGATAGCCCTCGTCCGGCAAATCGGGCGTCAGCGCCATGTCACGCGCCTGTTTGAGCAACGGAATGTTGTCGATGGTATAGACACCCGGCTTGTGGCCGAACTCCATCAGTTTTTTGGTGATCTCCTCGCGCTGCGAGTAGTCCTGCTGGCACAGTTTCATGTGCACCTTGCCGTCCTTGGTACGGAAGTAGCCATACGGCCGGTTCTTCCACTGCCCTTCCTGCAGCATGTAACGGCGCTTGGTGCCACCCTTCTTTGCAATCTCGTAGGTCGGCGCCGGCCACTGGATACCGCGCAGCTCGGCAAGCTGCTGATAGGGGGATTTCTTGTCCAGCTTCTCGACCTCGAGGATGCCGGTGAGATCGGTATCGGTGCCGGCCGAGGCCCTGATGATATCGCGGAACACTTCCTCGGCATCGTAGAAACCGTCTTTCTTGCGCTTCCACGGGAAGATCTTGTCGGCATCCAGGCCGAGCAGATGGGCGATCTCACGGCCCTTGTCGATCACCATGTCCATGTCGGGCCGGCAACCCTTGGGTGGTTCGGCGCCCTTCTGGCAGATGTTGAGCCGCCGCTCGGAGCTGATATAGATGCCTTCAAACTCGCCCCAGGTGGCCGCCGGGAAGATCACGTCGGCATACAGGTTGTTGGGCGCATGCCGGTAGATCTCCTGCACCACGTTGAAGGTCTTCATCAGCGCCGGTCGCACCAGGGTCTGCTGATCCGGCAGGTCGATGTGCGTCGCATAGACGAAGAACATGGCCTTTACGTCACCCTTGAGTGCGCGCTCCATCATGCCAACCGCCATACCCGGATTCTTCGAGTTCATGGCCCTGACCAGATTGGCCTCGGGCACCCGCCACTGTCTGGCCATCCACTTGCGATGCCGGGTGTTGGTCAGCGGTTCGTTGAACGGCAGACGTCCGGTCAGGCCGCCGGTAAACCGTTCGCCCATCGCGTTGGGCTGGCCGGTCATCGAGAACGGACCACAGCCGGGCTTGGCCAGGTTGCCGGTCAGGGTCAGCAGATTGATGATGGAGATGACATTGTTCTGGCCATGGATGTGCTGGTTGTAACCAATGCCCCACATGATGATGACGCCGCCATAACCCTGGCCCGAATGCTTGCCCTTGCTGCGCGCCAGGCGCTTGCGCGTGGCGTCGGCGAACATCCCGGCCACCTTGCGGATCAGCGATGGAGGAACCTCATGGTTCTTGCCGCCCATGCGATCCTGCACCTGTTCCGGGCTGTAGTCGGCCAGCACGCCATCGACATACTCCTTCCATCCCGTGGTGTGCGCCTTGAGGAAATCCCAGTCGATCACGTCCGGGTGCTCCTTGAGCAGAACATGGGCGATGGCATTCAGGAAACTGATATCGCCGTTGAGAATGGGCACGTGCACCGAGTTGTCGGGGTTGATGTCGGCATAACCCTTGGCGGTGCCGGTATAGCGCGGATCGACGACAACCGTGGGGATGTTCTTCTTGCGCTTGTAGTCGGCCGCGCGCCAGAAGATGATCGGATGCGACTCACGCGCATTGTGACCGAAGTGCATGATCATGTCGCACAGTTCGATGTCCTCGTAGGCCAGTGGCGGCGTATCGGAGCCGAGGGTGGCGAAATAGCCGGTCACCGCCGACGTCATGCACATGCGCGCGTTGGCCTCGATGGTGTTGGAACCGAGCACGCCTTTCATGAACAGGTTTTCCAGATACTGGCCTTCCATGGTCAACTGTCCGGAACCATACAGCCCGATGGAATTGCCGCCATATTTCTTGGCGAGATGGGCAATCTTGTGCGCCACCATTTCCGAGGCCTTTTCGTACGGTACGCGGACGAAGTGCTCGTCGTCGAACGACCCCTTGGTCTTGCTGATATACTCGAGATCGCCATGGCCCGGCTTGTTCCATTCTTCCCAGACATCCTTGCGCACGTAGGTATCGCCTTCCATGCGATCGACATAGATCGGCTCGGCCGCGGTCAGGCCCTTGATGCACTGCAGGCCATAGTTGGTCGGGTGATCCTTGTCCGGGCGCATGGACACGATCTTGCCGTTCTCGCTCTGGATGATGGTGCCGCAGCCGACACCGCAGTACGGGCACTGGGCGATCGCCGTCTTGCGCCCGGTACTGCTTGACCCTTCGGCGGGCGCCGCCTCGAGTTCCGGGTTGTCGGCCACGAACAGGCTGGCGCCAGCCGCCGATCCGGTGATGAATGCACTGCCCTTGAGGAAGTTTCTGCGTGTAATCTTGAAGCGTTTCATGTCTTTTCTCCTTGGCAGTCTTATTTACTGGGTATGGTCCGCAGATAGGCGATGATGTCGTCGATCTCGCGGTCGCTCAGGTTCGCCAGCGCATCCGGCCCGCTGAAACCGAGCATGCGGGTATTCGAACGGCCTTTCTTGATGGTCATGCGGATGAAGCCATCGGTCGCCTTGTTGAGAAACCCGGCCTTGCCGATCGCGGTACCGGTGCCGCCCCGGGCATAGCCATCGCCATTGACGCCATGACAGGTGGCGCAGACCTGATCGAACCAGATCTTGCCGAGCCGTGGGTCACCATGCGCCTCGGGCTGTGCATCGACCTGGGCTGAAAGGTTCGGTTCCGTGGTGTGCGAGCGCAGATAGGCCAGGATGGCCTCGATACCTGAACGGCCGAGATGCGCGAATGGCGGCATGCCGGTACCCGGGCGGCCATCACGAATCGTACCCTTGATGAACTTGTCGGACGCGTAACGCAAAAATTCCGGATTGGTCAGCGAGGGTGCGACGCCCGGCTTGCCGATTGCATCGGCCTGATGACAGAACTGGCAGTTCTGCTTGTAAAGCTTCTCCCCCTTGGCCACCATTTCCGGACTGGGCTTGATCACCACCCCCCGGCTGGCCGGTTTTTCGGCCTTCTTCTCCGGCACGGCCTTTGTGGCCTTTTTCTTATCCTGGCCCTGGTCGCCGCCACCCGAGCAACCGGCCACGGCCAGCGACGCGGCCATGACGAGGGTCAGGCTCAGTTGTTTGATTCTCATTCCGCCGTCCTCCGTGTGTCATATGAAATATCAGTAATTCAGCAATAATTTATACACGGTGATCCTGTGCTGCCTTGATATGGATCAACTGTCCGCG
Organism: Gammaproteobacteria bacterium; assembly: GCA_015484945.1. Taxonomy (GTDB): domain Bacteria; phylum Pseudomonadota; class Gammaproteobacteria; order WFUO01; family WFUO01; genus WFUO01. The sequence continues at coordinate 53,792 of WFUO01000053.1, forward strand.
CATTGCCTTCCCGCCGTGCCAGCCATGACGCCTGCCTGGCATGTTTCATAACCATAGTCAGTGACGGCTGCTTTGGCCACACGGCTTGTGTGGAATGGAAAATGGTTACAATAACGGGGCATCGGCAGGGACATTGATCTGTATCAGGGTACGCGGGATCACCGGATGGCGTATAATCGCCCCATGATGAATCGTCAGCTCACAGACCGTTTTGGCCGTACGATCGACTATGTCCGCCTGTCGGTGACCGACCGTTGCGACCTGCGCTGCTTCTATTGCATGCCCAAGGGGTTCCGCGATTTCGAGGAACCGGAACACTGGCTGCGATTCGACGAGATAGAGCGCGTGATCGCCGCTTTCGGCCGTCTGGGCACCCGGCGTATCCGCATCACCGGGGGCGAGCCGCTGGTCCGCAAGAACCTGCCTGATCTGTCCCGGCGGCTGGCCGCCCTGCCCGGCATCGAGGACCTGTCGCTGTCAACCAATGCCACACGCCTGGCCAGACATGCGGCTGAACTGCATGCCAGCGGCATACGCCGAATCAATGTCAGTCTCGACACGTTGCGCCCCGAACGCTTCAAGGCCATCACCGGCGGCAAGCTGAACAAGGTGCTGGATGGCCTGATGGCCGCCAAACACGCCGGTTTCAGCCCCATCAAGATCAACATGGTGGCGATGAAGGGCGTCAATGACGATGAAATCGACAGCATGGTCGATTTCTGTATCGAGCATGGCTTCACGCTGCGCTTCATCGAGACCATGCCGGTCGGCGACACCGGACGCGAAGCCAGCGACCATTACCTCGACCTGCAGACCGTCAAACAATCGCTATCCGAAAGATACGAATTGTTGCCCGGCGTCATGCCCGGTGGCGGGCCGGCACGCTACGTTCAGGTGGCCGGCACCGATCTGCGCATCGGCTTCATCACGCCGATATCACAACACTTCTGCGAGACCTGCAACCGGGTGCGCCTGTCGGTGGATGGCACGTTGTATATGTGCCTTGGTCAGGACCACAAATTCGAACTGCGCCCGCTGCTGCGTGCCGGCATCAGCGACGCCGAACTCGAACAGGCCATCGTCGAGGCCATTGGCCTCAAGCCCGAACGTCACGAGTTCAATGAAAAACCGCAACAGATCGTGCGCTTCATGTCGCATACCGGCGGTTGATCATGAATACAGATACCAGATAAAAGCAATTCATCCCCTGGCATCCGCCTCACTGCAGACGGGTTACTGGCTACGCTGTTGTTGATGGTGTGAAACTGACACGAAGGTCGATCAATCCCCCATGACGACCTGGTGATGCTTCCTGTTACGACAGGCTGCAACCGTGAGATCATCAGGCGTACTGGTTCAGACATGACCTGACAGGACAAGCGAGTAGCCCGAATGGAGGCCGCAAGGCTGAAATCCGGGGAAACCAACACCCAGGCACCTGCCCAACCCCACATCATGTAAACCGGACAGGCAACCCCGGGATCCGCTTCGCTCCTCCCGGGCTACGTCATTTGCTTGTGCCATGTGGCAACGCAAAGAACGCCAGGGCGTAGAAGGCACAAAGGGTTAAACAGTCAGGTCACCGGCAACAACCCTCTGTGGCTCCACGCCTCCGTGAATGCTGTGTTTTATTTCAGATGCTTTACCCCAACGCCGCCAGCATCGGCCGGAATCGGTCAGAACACGATCATCTTCTCGATCTGCATGTCGTGCATTGTGTATGGTATGCCACCAACGCCAAGCCCGGATTGGCGCAACCCGGCAAACGGCATCCAGTCCACCCGGAAGGCCGTGTGGTCGTTGACCATCACGGCCGAGGCCGCCAGGTGCCGGTAAGCGTGCAGGGCCGTATCGATGTTCGTGCTGAACACGGCTGCCTGGAATGCGTAAGGCAGTGCATTGGCCTGCTCGATGGCTTTGTCAATGTCATCCCATTCATAGGCGCATACCACGGGCCCGAACACTTCTTGTGTGCTGACCTTTGCATCGGCTGGCGGGTTCAACAAAACGGTGGGCTGGTAACAGGTATCGGATATCCGCTGGCCGCCGCACAACAACCCGGCGCCGGCCTCCACGGCTTCCCGCACCCACTGATCGACCCGATCGACCTCGGTGGGCCGGATCAGCGGCCCGACCTCGGTGGCCTCGATGGTCGGATCACCGACCACCAGCCGGCTGGCGGCATCGGCGATCCGTTGCGCAAGCTCACGCGCTATCGAGGCATGGGCGAACACGCGTTGCACCGATACGCAAACCTGACCGGCATGATAGAAACCGCCCTTGACGAGCTTCGGCACAGCGTCGTCGAGATCGGCATCGGGAGCCACGATCACCGGCGCCACACCACCATGTTCGAGCGCGCATCGCGCGCCCGGCGCCAGCCTGGAGCGCAACATCCACCCAACCCGGGCACTGCCAATGAAACTCAAGAATCCCACGCGTGGATCGGTAACCAGCGCCTCGGCAACCGCCAGCTCGTCCACCACCAGGGCCTGACACCAGATATCGGGCAGACCTGCCTTACGCAACATCTCGACAAAACGGAAACACGACAACGGCGTATCCTCGGCCGGTTTGACGATCACCGGACAACCGACCGCCACGGCTGGCGCGACCTGGTGGACGATGAGGTTCAATGGGTGATTGAAGGCGCTGATGGCAACCACCACGCCGATCGGTTCATGCATCGTAAACGCCGTGCGCCCAAGCGAGGCGGTATTGATGCCCATCGGTATCACCTGTCCGGCCTGCGTGCGCAGGGTCTCGATACACAGGCGTATGCCGTCGATGGCGCGCGCGACCTCGATGCGTGAATCGATCAGCGGCTTGCCGCCTTCCAGTGCCGCCTCGCGCGCCAGATCCTCGGCTTCGGCCTGCATGGCGGTCGCCAGCCTGTCGAGAATGGCGATACGCTCGGGCACCGGCAGCCAGCCACTGCGATCGGCATGCAACGCCGCGGCGGTGGACAGGGCCTGTTCCACGACCGCCGTATCGGCGGCCTCGACCCTGGCGATGCGCTCGTGATTGAAAGGGGCAAATACATCGATGTACCTGCCGGTGGCTGCCGCGCCGGGCACCATCAGTGAAAGATGTCGTTCCATTACCGGGCTCCGTTTTGTCTCTTCCAGATACAGCTTAGCAGGTCATGCAAAACAAGCCGTCCGGCCAACCAAGCCTGTCAGAACATCAACCGGCAAGCCGTATGGCCGCCACGCCGGTCGCAAGCGCGATCTCGACCTCGACCTCACAGTATTCGGGCTGTTCATCGATTGGCGAAGGATCGTCGGCACAACTGCAGCCGGCGATGACACTGGCATAGAACAGCCCGGCCCTGAGCCGCAAAAACTCACCATTGGCTTCTGCAGCAAGAATCGTCACGTCGAGATTGTCGCCCAGCGCCTGGCTGCCCTGTGTCAAACCCTCCTGCAATGGCAGGCCGGCAAGCCCCAGATCCGCCAGCTCCCGCCTGAAGGTCGCCTCAAAGGTCTGACTGCCCCATGTGCGCGCTGCTTCCGGTAAACGGATGCTGTCTTGTTTCATCCCCAGGCCCTTGCCATCCGGCGGTCATTCTCAAAAGGTGTTTTTGGTTCCTGCATGAAATTCGGTTTCGCCGCTTTCAAGGTTATAGGCCACATCGACACGCAGATCGAGCCTGACGAAACGCTTGAGCTTGACACGAACACCCAGGCCAACGGCGGCCTTCAATCCCGACAGACCGATATCGCGCACCCGTGGCCACACCCCGCCGATATCGACGAATACGACACCGCGCAGCGAGGCCTTGCCAAACAGCGGTCGCAGGTATTCGATGTTGGCCTGCAGGTAGGCCTCACCTTCTAGATCGCTATAGCCACGCAGCGTCCTTGCACCACCCAGTTCGAATGGCGCCTCGCTGAAACCCCCGCCATCGGCCAGACCGAGTTTCAATTGCAGGTTGAGATTGTGATGCGGCGCACCAAGCCAATGGTAGCGGCGCCAAAACAGCTCGATACGGTTGTAACCGAAATCGGAACCCAGTTGCCTGATGCCAAAGGTGGCCGTGAGACCATATGCACGACCGGCGCGACTGTAGAGATGGTCATTGACATCAGTAAAACCGATACCGCCCGTCAGCGCGATGTCCCGCGCATTGTCGTATAATCCTATGGTGCCGGATTCATGGGTATAACGCCTGTCCTGAATGACCACGCCAGCTGTCAACCACCAGCCCCGGCTTGGTCCTGGTGCCACCAGCCAGCGCATCAGATGCAAGCCCAGGGTGTAATGATCGCGTCGGTAACGGGAGGTCACAGTCGAACCGCTGAGCGTTTCCACTGGTGTCCGGTCGAACGTCAACGAGGCATCCAGGCCCAGCCAAGTGCCGGCCAGCCTCGGGTTGTTGAAACTGAACCGAAGGCTCTCGTCAATGCCCGATGTGGCATCACCGGCATCCGAACGCCGGTAACGGAATCTCAGGCTGTGGTTGCGGCCGCCGATATTTTCCCAGCGTATGCGCAGGCCCGGCGAGAGCCGTGATTCATTGCGCGACAGCAAAGGATAAGCGAGCAGGTAGCGCTTTTCCCTGACGGTGAACAGCAGCACGCCATCCGGCCGCATTTCGGCCCAAACCGAACGGAACAGACCCAGGTTCATGATGTTCTGGCGCGATCGTTCTATCTCCGCCGCACTGGCCGGCCGCCCCCTGCCAACCACGACCTCCCGCAGCATGACGTCGGGCCGCGTGACCCGGTTGCCGGCAAACCGGATATCCTTGACGATCACCGTGGCTGCATGCACGGGTGAGATCGATGACAGGCACAGGATGATAAAAAAGGCGTGGCATGCGATCCGGTTCATGACATTCCTTTGTGTTCGGCCTTGTCAGCGGCCTGCCAGCAGCATTCTTGCACCCAATACGGCCAACAATAGCGCAAACAGCTTTTTCAGGACAGATGTCGGCAGCGTATGCGCCAACCGCGCACCCAGGGGCGCGAACACCATGCTGGTGGCAACGATACCCAGAAAGGCCGGCCAATAGACATAGCCGCTGCTCCAGACCGGCAGTACCCCGGTATCGGAACCGGATGCCATATACCCCGCGGCCCCGGCCAGGGCGATCGGCAGCCCGATGGCGGCCGAGGTGCCGACCGCACGGTGGATGGCGACACCACACCAACCCAGAAAGGGCACGCTCAGGGTGCCGCCACCGATACCGACGATCGCCGATACCGCCCCGATCACCACGCCGGCAACACTCATACCGACAACCCCCGGCAAGCCCCGGTGCGCCGAGACCTTCAGGCCCAGGCCCATCTGCAAGGCAACGAGGCATTCAAAACCGCCAAAAAACATCCTCAGGAACGACGTCTCGAGATGATCGGCCAGCATCGCCCCAAGCCAGCTGCCAGTCACGATACCCGGGACGATGCGCCTGAAGACCTGCCAGTCGATTGCGCCATGTTTGTGATGCGCGCGCATCGACGAGATCGAGGTCACGACAATGGTCGCCAGTGAGGTGCCCAGCGCCAGGTGCATGATGATGGCGGTATCCAAGCCCTGCGCGCCAAACAGCATGGCCAGCACCGGCACGATGATCAGCCCGCCACCGACGCCGAACAAGCCGGCCAGCAGGCCGGCCACCGATCCGAGCGCCATCCACGACAGCCATGCCAGCACGCTCATCACGGTTTACGCCCGACAACAGGCGATGCACGCAGCAACACCGGCGGCCTATCGTATCCAGACGGTCTTGGCGTTCAGAAACTCACGCAGACCCAGTTGCGACAGCTCGCGCCCGTAACCGGAGTCCTTGACGCCACCGAACGGCAGGCGCGGATCGCTCTTGACCATGCCGTTGACAAAGGCACTGCCGCATTCAAGGCGCAAGGCCAGCCGTTCACCGCGCGCGGCATCCTGCGTCCAGACGCTGCCGCCAAGCCCGAAACGGCTGCCATTGGCCACTTCGATGGCCTCGTCCTCGTCGGCCACGCGAATCACGATCGCCACCGGCCCGAACAGCTCCTCGCTCCAGGCGCGCATGCCCGGCCCGACATGGTCGAGTATCGATGCCTGATAATAGGCGCCCGGACCATCTTCCGGCATACAGCCGGTGACGGCCACCGCACCCTCGCGTATCGAATCGAGCACTTGCTGATGCAGCTCGTCGCGCAGATCGTGACGCGCCATCGGCGCCAGTTGTGTGGATTCGTCCATGGGGTCTCCAGGCATGAGGGATTCCACGGCGGTACGGAAACGATCGATGAACACATCGGCGATGGCATCGAGCACGATGAAACGCTTGGCCGCGATGCAGCTCTGGCCGCAATTGAGAAAACGCGAGGCGACCGCCTGCCCGACGGTCAGCTCGAGATCGGCATCGTCGAGCACGATGAAGGGATCGGAACCGCCCAATTCCAGCACCGAGGGCTTCAAATGCCGGCCGGCCGCCTCGGCCACCGAACGGCCGGCCGGTTCGCTGCCGGTCAGGGTCACGGCGCGCACGCGTGTATCGGCAATCACATCGGCCACCATAGAGGCCGGTATCATCAGCGTCCGGAATACATCATCGGGAAAACCGGCTTCGCGAAATACCTGTTCGATCGCCAGCGCACAGCCGGGCACGTTCGAGGCATGCTTGAGCAGACCGGCGTTGCCGGCCACCAGGTTTGGCGCGGCAAAGCGGAATACCTGCCAGAACGGAAAGTTCCACGGCATTACCGCCAGTACCGGCCCCAGTGGCTGCCAGGCCACGTAGCTGCGCCCCGCATCGGTGTCGATGACCTCGTCGGCCAGCATGTCTGCGGCCTGCTCCGCGTAGTAGTCGCACACCCAGGCACACTTGTCGATCTCGGCGCGCGCCTCGCCGATCAGTTTGCCCATCTCGCGTGTCATCAGCGAAGCATGCTCTTCACGGCGCTCGCGCAGCACAGCGGCCGCCTTGCGCAACAAC
>WFUO01000054.1 GCA_015484945.1 Gammaproteobacteria bacterium
GTCCGCAGTTCTACTTCCGCACCACGGACGTCACGGGCGCGGTGGATCTGCCGGAAGGCGTTGAGATGGTGATGCCGGGCGACAACGTGAAGATGACGGTATCGCTGATTGCGCCGATTGCGATGGAAGAAGGGCTGCGCTTTGCGATTCGTGAAGGCGGCCGCACCGTCGGCGCCGGCGTCGTGTCCAAGATCATCGAGTGAAGACCATGTCAAAACAGAGAATACGCATACGCCTGAAGTCATTCGACCACCGGTTGATCGACAAGTCCGCACGCGAGATCGTCGAAACCGCGCGCCGCACCGGCGCGCAGGTGAAAGGCCCGATCCCGCTGCCGACCAAGAAAGAGCGTTTCACCGTGCTGATATCGCCGCACGTCAACAAGGACGCGCGAGACCAGTACGAGATCAGGACACACAAGCGCCTCATGGACATCGTCGAGCCGACGGACAAGACCGTCGATGCGCTGATGAAGCTTGATCTTGCCGCAGGCGTGGACGTACAGATCAAACTGAATTAACGGGATAACGGCAACAGCCTTGTTCGCAAATAATATAGAGAGTAGCTGGTCATGACGATTGGAATCGTAGGTCGCAAAGCAGGTATGACGCGCATCTTCACCGATGACGGCGCCTCCGTGCCTGTGACCGTCATTGTCGCCGAACCGAACCGGATCACCCAGATCAGAACCGTGGACAATGACGGTTATCGGGCCCTGCAGGTAACCACCGGTTCACGCAAGGCATCGCGTGTCAACAAGCCGCTGGCAGGTCACTATGCCAAGGCCGGTGTCGAAGCCGGGCGCGGTTTGTGGGAATTCCGTCTCGCCGAAGGTGAAGGCGAGGATTTGGAGGTTGGCGCCGAGATCAAGGTCGATATCTTCGAACAGGGCCAGACGGTCGATGTCAGCGGCACATCCATCGGCAAGGGCTTTGCCGGTGTCGTCAAGCGTCACAACTTCCGTACCCAGGACGCCACGCATGGCAACTCACTGTCACATCGTGCCCCGGGTTCGATCGGCCAGTGTCAGACCCCTGGCCGTGTGTTCAAGGGCAAGAAGATGTCCGGACACATGGGTAACAGGAAGTGCACGGTGCAAAACCTCGAGATCGTGCGTATCGACGAGGAGCGCAACCTGCTGCTGATCAAGGGCGCGGTTCCCGGTGCCAAGGGTTCGGACGTCATCGTTCGCCCTGCGGTAAAAGCACGATAGGAGTCGATGATGGAATTACAGATTACAAATGGCAAGGGCGGTGTAACGGTATCCGAAGCCAACTTCGCACGCGAGTTCAATGAAGGTCTCGTGCATCAGGTTGTCACTGCCTACCTGGCCGGTGCGCGCGCCGGCACCAAGGCGCAGAAGAACCGTTCCGCTGTCAGTGGCGGTGGCGCCAAACCATGGCGTCAGAAAGGCACCGGCCGCGCCCGTGCCGGCACCATCCGCAGCCCGATCTGGGTTGGCGGTGGCCGTGCGTTTGCCGCGTCGCCGCGCGACTATTCACAGAAGGTCAACCGCAAGCAGTACCGGGCCGCGATTCGCGTGATCCTGTCGGAGCTGGTACGCCAGGAACGCCTGATCGTGGTCGAGGAAATCAAGGTGAGCGCGCCCAAGACGAAGGAGATGGTTGCCCTGCTCGAAGGTCTGGGTATCGACAATGGTTGCCTGATCGTCACCGATGAGGCCGACGAGAACCTGTACCTGTCGGCACGTAACCTGCACAAGGTCAACATCATCGATCTGGCCGAGCTGAACCCCGTCGATCTGGTCGCAGCCGACAAGGTCGTCATGACGACCGACATCATCAGCAAAATCGAGGAGTGGTTGTCATGAATCAGGACAGGCTCTACAAGGTACTGCTGGCGCCACATGTATCGGAAAAGGCCAGCATCGTTGGCGACAAGCACAACCAGGTCGTGTTCAAGGTCGCCAGGGACGCCACCAAGCTCGAGATTCGCAAGGCCGTCGAATTGCTTTTCGACGTCAAGGTAACGAATGTGCGCACGGTGAACGTCAAGGGCAAGGTCAAGCGTTTCCAGTACACGGTTGGCAAGCGCGCTGACTGGAAGAAGGCCTATGTCACACTGGCCGAGGGCAATGACATCGACTTTCTCGGCGCAGAAGGCTGAGCGAGCAGGCTAACGGATAATACGACGGAAAGATCATGGCTATCGTAAAAGTAAAACCGACATCACCTGGACGCCGCGGCGTCGTCAAGGTCGTATCGCCAGAGCTGCACAAGGGTGCGCCGCACGCCCCCCTGTTGCAGAAGAAATCGAAGACCGGTGGCCGCAACAATGCCGGCCGCATCACCACGCGTCACCGTGGTGGCGGTCACAAGCAGCACTATCGCCTGATCGATTTCAAGCGCAACAAGGATGGCATCGAGGCCAGGGTCGAACGCCTGGAATACGATCCCAACCGCTCCGCGCACATTGCCCTGTTGTTGTACAGGGATGGTGAACGCCGTTACATCATCGCGCCCAAGGGGGTCAGTGCTGGTGATGTGCTCAAGTCGGGGCTGGATGCGCCAATCAAGCCGGGCAACTGCCTGCCGCTGCGCAACATCCCGGTGGGCACGACCGTTCACTGTGTCGAAATGACGCCGGGCAAGGGCGCACAGCTGGCGCGCAGCGCCGGTACAAGCGCGCAGCTGGTTGCGCGAGAAGGCGCGCACGCCACCCTGCGTCTGCGTTCCGGCGAGATGCGCAAGGTACCGGCCGAATGCCGCGCCACGATTGGTGAGGTCGGCAACAGTGAACACAACCTGCGCAAGCTCGGCAAGGCCGGCGCCAAACGCTGGCGCGGCGTGCGTCCCACGGTGCGTGGTGTCGCAATGAACCCGGTCGATCACCCGCATGGTGGCGGTGAGGGCCGTACCTCGGGTGGCCGTCATCCGGTTTCGCCATGGGGTACACCGACCAAGGGTTACAAGACTCGTAAAAACAAGCGCACGGACAACATGATCGTCCGCCGTCGCAACAAGCGCTAACTGACAGAGGTAAACACAGTGCCACGTTCAGTCAAAAAAGGCCCTTTCGTCGATCTTCATCTGATGAAGAAAGTCGAACAGGCTGTGGAAACCAACAGCAAAAAGCCGATCAAGACCTGGTCGCGCCGCTCCATGATCATGCCGGAAATGATCGGCTTGACGATCGCGGTGCACAATGGTCGCCAGCATGTTCCGGTACTCATCTCCGAGAACATGGTTGGTCACAAACTCGGTGAATTTGCCATGACCCGCACCTACAAGGGTCATGCAGCCGACAAGAAAGCCAAGTAACGGAGTCGTCGAGATGCCAGCAACATCAGCAAAACTGAGAAACGCCAAGCTCTCCGCGCAGAAGGGCCGTCTGGTTGCCGACCAGATCCGCGGCCTGCCGGTCGAGCGCGCGCTGAACCTGCTGACCTTCAGCAACAAGAAGGCTGCGGCCATCATCAAAAAAGTGCTCGAATCCGCGATTGCGAACGCCGAGCACAACGATGGCGCGGATATCGACGAACTGAAGGTCAAGGCCATCATGGTCGATGAAGGCCCGACGATGAAACGCTGGCGTGCACGAGCCAAGGGCCGTGGTACCCGAATCTTGAAACGCACCAGTCACATTACCGTGACAGTAGCCGACAGTTAAGAGGTCCGGAATGGGACAGAAAGTACATCCAACAGGCATTCGACTGGGCATCACCAAGGACTGGGCTTCCAGGTGGTATGCCGACAGCGACAATTTTGCAGACTACCTGGAACAGGACCTGAAGGTGCGCGAGTACCTGCAGAAAAAACTGGCCCAGGCGTCGGTCAGCCGTATCCAGATCGATCGTCCGGCACGCAGCGCGCATGTCACCATCCATACCGCGCGTCCGGGCATGGTCATCGGCAAGAAGGGTGAAGACATCGAAAAGCTGCGCAAGTCGTTGAGCGAAATGATGGGTATGCCTGTTGCGGTCAACATCGAGGAGATCCGCAAGCCAGAGCTCGACGCCAAGCTGGTTGCCGAAAGCGTGGCCCAGCAGCTCGAACGACGCATCATGTTCCGCCGCGCCATGAAGCGTGCGGTGCAGAACTCCATGCGGCTGGGTGCCCTTGGTATCAAGATCATGGTCAGCGGCCGTCTCAACGGCGCCGAGATCGCGCGCACCGAATGGTACCGCGAAGGCCGGGTGCCATTGCACACACTGCGTGCCGACATCGATTACGGCATAGCGCGCGCCAATACGACCTATGGCGTGATCGGTATCAAGGTCTGGATCTTCAAGGGCGAGGTTTTCGATCTGGAAGAGACGGCATCGGAACCGGCCACCGGCAAGACCGCGGCAGCAAGCTGAGTTTGAGGGAGTCGAGACATGTTACAGCCCAAACGTACCAAATACCGCAAGGTCCAGAAGGGCCGCAACCGGGGTCTTGCGACCACCGGCAACAAGGTCAGCTTCGGTGAATACGGTCTCAAGGCCGTTGGCCGGGGGCGTCTGACCGCGCGTCAGATCGAGGCCGCCCGTCGCGCCATGACCCGCCACATCAAGCGTGGCGGCAAGATCTGGATTCGTGTGTTTCCGGACAAGCCGATCACCAAGAAGCCGCTCGAAGTGCGCCAGGGCAAGGGCAAGGGTAATGTCGAATATTGGGTTGCCCAGATTCAGCCAGGCCGCATGCTGTATGAAATGGAAGGCGTGGCAGAAGACGTTGCGCGCCAGGCATTCAAGCTGGCGGCCGCAAAACTGCCGTTCAAGACCACCTTTGTAACCCGCACGGTGATGTGATGAAGGCAAGTGAACTGAGAGAAAAAACGGTCGAGGAGCTGCAGAGCGAGCTGACCAATCTGTTGCGTGAGCAGTTCAATCTGCGCATGCAGAAAGGCACTGGCCAGTTGGGTCAGCCGCACCTGCTCAACGCAGTACGCAAGAACATAGCCCGGGTCAAGACCGTGTTGAATGAAAAGAAATCAGGTGATGCATCATGAGTGAGAATGCTACGGAAAAGGTCGCGCGCACCGTTACCGGTCGTGTGGTCAGCAACAAGATGGACAAGACCATTACCGTTCTTCTCGAACGCAAGGTGAAGCACCCTGTTTATGGCAAGTTCATTCGCCGCTCGACCAAGATTCACGCGCACGACGAGCAGAATGTGTGCAAGGAAGGTGATGTCGTGGTCGTCGAACAGTGTCGTCCGATTTCCAAGAGCAAGACGTGGCGCCTCGTGAAGGTCGTCGAATAAACCGATAGCAGGTTTTATCGGGTTCAATTAACGAATTAGGTTGTTTGGAAGCTAGTCATGATTCAGATGCAAACAATGTTGGATGTGGCCGACAACAGTGGCGCCAAACGGGTCCAGTGTATCAAGGTGCTGGGCGGTTCACATCGCCGTTATGCCGGTATCGGTGACATCGTCAAGGTCAGCGTGAAAGAGGCCATTCCTCGCGGCAAGGTCAAGAAGGGAGAGGTCTATAACGCGGTTGTCGTGCGCACGCGCAAGGGCGTACGCCGCGCTGATGGTTCACTGATCCGTTTCGACGGCAACGCAGCGGTACTGCTGAACAACAACCTGCAGCCTATCGGCACGCGTATCTTCGGGCCGGTTACCCGAGAACTGCGCTCGGAAAGGTTCATGAAGATTATTTCTCTTGCGCCTGAAGTGCTTTGAGACTGGAGACTGGTTATGCGCAAGCTCAAGAAAGGTGATGAAGTCATTGTGATTACGGGCAAGGACAAGGGCCGTCGTGGCACCATCCTGCGCGTATTGGATGAAAAGGTCCTCGTCGAGGGGATCAACATGGTCAAGAAGCACCAGAAGGCCAACCCGAATGCCGGTGTCGAAGGCGGCATCATAGACAAGGAAATGCCGATTCACATTTCCAATGTCATGCTCTTCAATCCGGCCACCAACAAGGGTGACAGGGTAGGTATCAAGACCCTCGAAGACGGTCGAAAGGTTCGTTATTTCAAGTCCAACGGCGAAGTCGTTGACGCTTAAACGGGAAGATCAGTAATGGCCAGGTTACAGGAATTCTATAAAGAGACGGTCGTCAAGCAGCTCATGGAGCAGCTTGGTCTGAAAAACGTGATGGAAGTGCCAAGGATCACCAAGATCACCCTCAATATGGGCGTGGGTGAGGCGCTGGCAGACAAGAAGGTCATGGAAAACGCCGTCAACGACATGGCGAAGATCGCCGGACAGCAGCCCATCGTTACCAAGGCGCGTAAATCTGTCGCGGGCTTCAAGGTGCGTGAGGGTTGGGCTATCGGCTGCAAGGTCACTTTGCGCCGCGAGCGCATGTACGAGTTTCTCGATCGTCTGGTCAACATCGCGATTCCGCGTATTCGCGACTTCCGCGGCCTGAGCCCGAAATCATTCGATGGGCGCGGCAACTACAACATGGGTATCCGGGAACAGATCATCTTCCCGGAGATCGAGTACGACAAGATCGACGCCCTGCGTGGCATGGATATCTCCATCACCACCACGGCAAAGAATGACGACCACGGCCGCGCACTGCTGGCGGCATTCAACTTCCCGTTCAAGAACTGAGGTAAGGGACGATGGCAAAAGCATGCATGATTCAGCGCGAAAAGAAGCGCGCCCGCACAGTGGCAAAATATGCGGCCAAGCGCGCGGCACTGAAGGCGATCATCAACAGCGCGAGCGCCTCGGACGAAGAGCGTTACGAAGCGGTTCAGGCCCTGCAGAAACTGCCGCGCAACGCCAGTCCGTGCCGCCAGCGCAATCGCTGCCGTCTCACCGGACGTCCGCATGGCTACTATCGCAAGTTTGGTCTTGGCCGCAACATGCTGCGTGAAGCCGCGATGCGGGGTGACATACCAGGGCTCAAGAAGGCCAGCTGGTAAGTGGTCAGGTACAAACGAACTGAAACGATTACGAACGGTACTGAATTATGAGTATGAGTGACCCAATTGCCGATATGCTGACTCGCATACGCAACGGACAGCAGGCAAACAAGGCCGAGGTTTCCATGCCATCCTCGAAGCTGAAAGTCGAAATAGCCCGTGTCCTCAAGGAGGAGGGTTATATCGATGAGCATCGCGTTGAGGATATCGAAGGCAAGCCCGTGCTGTTCATCAAGCTGCGTTACTATCAGGGCAAGCCGGTCATCGATACCATCAAGCGAGTATCGCGTCCGGGTCTGCGTATCTTCAAGGGAAAGGACGAGCTGCCCAAGGTGGATGGTGGGCTTGGTATTGCCATTGTATCCACCTCGCGCGGCGTGATGACCGATCGCGCAGCCCGCAGTCTCGGTCAGGGCGGCGAAATTCTGTGCACAGTTTCCTAAGGTGAAAGAACGATGTCACGAGTAGCTAAAAATCCGGTCCAGGTGCCAGCGGGTGTCGAGGTAAAGCTTGACGGAAAGAACCTGAGCGCCAAGGGATCCAAGGGCGAGCTCTCCATGGTCATCCATGACATGGTCGAGATCGTGCATGAAGGAAACGAACTGCGCTTCAAGCCGGCCAATGACGACAAGGCGGCGGATGCCATGGCCGGCACCATGCGTGCACTGGCCAACAATCTGGTCACCGGTGTCAGTCAGGGCTTCGAGAAGAAACTCGAACTGGTTGGTGTCGGCTATCGCGCGCAAATGAAAGGCAAGGTCCTGAACCTGACGCTGGGCTTCTCGCATCCGGTGGATTTCGATGTCCCGGAAGGCATCACCATCGAAACCCCGAGCCAGACAGAGATCGTCGTCAAGGGCGCTGACAAGCAGCAGGTCGGGCAGGTGGCAGCGAAGATTCGCGCCTATCGTCCGCCCGAGCCATACAAGGGCAAGGGTGTCAGATACGCGGACGAGCATATCGTGCGCAAAGAAGCGAAGAAGAAGTAAGGGTTACGCACTATGGACAAGAATTCAGTACGTTTACGTCGTGCCCGCCGCACGCGCAGCAAGATTCGCGAACTGGGTGTGCCCAGGCTTACGGTTCACCGTACGCCGCGTCATATCTATGCGCAGGTCATTTCCGGCGACAACAGCAAGGTCATTGTTGCCGTCAATACGCTGCAGGCCGAGGTCAAGGCCGATCTCAAGTCCACCGGCAATGCCGAGGCCGCCGCGGTGGTTGGACGCAAGATCGGGGAAAAGGCCTTGGCGGCAGGTATTTCCGAGGTCGCTTTCGATCGCTCGGGGTTCAAGTATCACGGGCGCGTCAAGGCGCTGGCGGATGCGGCTCGCGAAGCCGGTTTGAAATTCTAAGGGTCACTCAACATGGCAAACAGAGAAAATACAACTTCAGATGATGGCCTGCTCGAGAAGCTGGTTGCGGTCAATCGTGTTGCCAAGGTGGTCAAGGGTGGCCGCCAGTTTGGATTCACGGCACTGACGGTGGTCGGCGACGGCAATGGCAAGGTTGGCTTCGGGTACGGCAAGGCGCGTGAAGTGCCGCTGGCGATCCAGAAAGCGATGGAAAAGGCGCGCAAGAACATGGTCAGCGTCGATCTCAAGGACGGCACCTTGCAGCATGCACTCAATGGTCATCATGGCGCCAGCCATGTTTACATGCAGCCAGCCTCCGAGGGTACCGGCATCATCGCTGGCGGCGCCATGCGCGCCGTGTTCGAGGTGGTTGGCGTACACAACGTTCTGGCCAAATGCATCGGTTCGCGTAACCCGATCAATGTTGTCCGCGCTACCATCAGCGGCCTGACAAAGATGAAGTCACCGGAAATGGTGGCTGCTAAACGCGGCAAGAAAGTCGAAGAGATTCTGGATTAAACGCCATGGCTAACAAAAAACTCAAGGTTACTCTGGTCAAGAGCCTGATCGGCCGTCTGAAGAACCATCAGGCCAGTGTGCGCGGTCTCGGCCTGCGTCGAATCAACCAGTCGGTTGTGGTCGATGATACGCCCGAAAATCGCGGGATGATCAACCAGGTCTATTACATGGTCAAAGTCGAGGAAGTCTGATATGCGATTGAACTCCATCAAGCCCGCCGCCGGCAGCAAGCATGCTGGCAAACGTGTGGGTCGCGGCATTGGCAGCGGTCTGGGCAAGACCTGCGGCCGTGGCCATAAGGGCCAGAAATCCCGTAGTGGCGGCTTCCACAAGGTCGGTTTCGAGGGTGGTCAGATGCCGCTTCAGCGCCGTCTGCCAAAGATCGGCTTCCGTTCGCGCAAGCAGCGCCTGAAAGACGAGATCCGCCTGCACGAGCTGGCCATGGTCGAGGGTGACGTGGTTGACCTGCTGGCCTTGCGCAAGGCCAACCTGATTGGCGAGAACACCCGTTACGTCAAGGTCATCGCCTCCGGCAAGATCGACAAGGCGGTGACCGTCAAGGGTATTGGCGTGACAAAGGGCGCGCGCGCGGCCATCGAGGCCGCAGGCGGCAAGGTAGAGGACTGACGTGGCCAAGGCACCGACAGCGGCGATTCCCGGTGGTCCGGGCGGACTGGCGAAGCTGACCGAGCTGCGTCAGCGCATCCTGTTCGTCATCGGTGCCCTGCTGGTCTATCGTCTCGGTACCTTCATTCCGGTGCCCGGCATCGATCCGGTACAACTGGCCAAGTTTTTCGAGGCCAACTCCAAGGGCATCCTGGGGATGTTCAACATGTTCTCTGGAGGCGCGCTGGAACGCCTGTCGGTGTTCGCACTGGGTATCATGCCGTACATATCGGCGGCCATCATCATGCAGTTGTTGCAGTATGTCGTGCCGTCTCTGGAACGTCTGAAAAAGGAAGGCGAGTCGGGCCGGCGCAAGATCACCCAGTACACACGCTACGCGACCGTCGTGCTGGCCACGTTCCAGGCGCTGACGATTGCGATTGCGCTGCAGGAGCAGGGGATGGTCTGGTTCAAGGGGCCGGGCTTCGTGTTCACCGCCACGGTGACACTGGTGACTGGCACGCTGTTCCTGATGTGGCTGGGCGAGCAGATCACCGAACGTGGCATCGGCAACGGGATTTCGCTGATCATCTTCGCCGGTATCGTGGCTGGTCTGCCGGGTGCGATTGGCCTGACCCTGGATCTGGTCAACAAGGGCCAGATGCAGTTTTTCACCGCACTGTTGTTGTTTGTGCTGGTGATTGCCGTGACCGCCTTCGTGGTGTTCGTCGAGCGTGGCCAGCGCCGTATTACGGTGAACTACGCCAAGCGCCAGCAAGGGCGCAAGATGTATGCCGGCCAGAGCAGTCACCTGCCGTTCAAACTGAACATGGCGGGCGTGCTGCCGCCGATCTTCGCCTCCAGCCTGATCCTGTTTCCGGGCTTTCTGGCCAAATCCATCGGTCAGGGGTCCGAGAACATGGAATGGCTGGCCAAGATCGCCGAGATGATGTCACCGGGCGAGCCGCTGTACCTGCTGGCCTACGCGCTACTGATCGTGTTTTTCTGCTTCTTCTACTCGGCGCTGCAGTACAACCCGAGGGAGACGGCCGACAACCTGAAGAAATCGGGCGCCATCATTCCGGGTATTCGGCCGGGTGAGCAGACGGCGCGCTACATCGACGGTATTCTGACACGTCTGACCACGGCCGGCGCGATCTACCTGGTACTGGTGTGTCTGCTGCCACAGTTCGTGACCAAGAATTTCGGGGTTTCGTTCTATTTTGGCGGAACCTCGCTGCTGATCATCGTGGTCGTCATCATGGACACCATCGCGCAGATGCAGGCGCACCTGATGTCGCACCAGTACGAGAGCCTGATGAAAAAGGCCAATCTGAAGGGCTACGGCGGCAGCGGCCTGATAAAGTAGCGATAATTATTTGTTTTTATTGAGAAATGGCGCCAGGCGCCGCAGGAGAGACCCATGAAGGTAAGAGCATCGGTCAAGAAGATCTGTCGCAACTGCAAGATCGTCAAGCGCAAGGGCGTCTTGCGGGTGATCTGCAAGGATGCCCGGCACAAGCAGCGTCAGGGCTGATTGGCGCCGGCAGATTTATTTTTTTTCATAATTAAGCTAGAATGGCGCGTTTACGCAAATCCATCTAGTGATTTGAGCAGGAGAGAGACTTAAATGGCCCGTATAGCAGGTGTCAATATTCCGGATCACAAGCACGCGGTGATTTCACTGACGTCGATCTACGGGATTGGCCGTACGACAGCCCGGCAGATTTGCGAGGCGACAGGCATCGCACCGAGCACAAAGATCAAGGACCTGACCGAGGCGGAACTCGAGAGTCTGCGCAAGGCCGTGGGCAACTATACGGTCGAAGGTGATCTGCGTCGTGAAGTCTCGATGAACATCAAGCGCCTGATGGACCTGGGCTGCTATCGCGGCATCCGCCACCGCCGCGGTCTGCCGCTGCGTGGCCAGCGCACCAAAACCAATGCGCGCACCCGCAAGGGCCCGCGCAAGCCGATTCGCAAGTAACTACCAATCAAACAGCAGGAATTACGGGTTATGGCAAAAACGCCTTCACGTTCACGCAAAAAGGTCAAGAAGAATGTCGTCGATGGTATCGCGCATATCCACGCGTCGTTCAACAACACCATCGTGACCATCACCGACCGTCAGGGCAATGCCCTGACCTGGGCCACTGCCGGTGGTTCCGGCTTCCGTGGCTCGCGCAAGAGCACGCCGTTCGCCGCCCAGGTGGCCGCCGAACGCGCCGCCACGGCCGCTCAGGAGTTTGGCCTGAAGAACGTCGAGGTCATGGTCAAGGGGCCTGGGCCTGGGCGCGAGTCTGCCGTCCGCGCACTCAATGCGGTCGGTCTGAAAGTCACCAATATCACGGATGTGACGCCCATTCCCCACAATGGTTGCCGTCCACCCAAGAAACGTCGAGTGTAAGGAGCTTTCGTAGTGGCCAGGTATATTGGATCCAAATGTCGCCAGTGTCGCCGTGAAGGCGCCAAGCTGTTCCTCAAGGGCGAGAAGTGCTTCACCTCCAAGTGCGCTTTCGAGAACCGTGCCTTTCCGCCGGGACAGCATGGTCAGCGCCGCATTCGTCTTTCCGACTATGCGTTGCAGCTGCGTGAGAAGCAGAAGCTGCGCCGTATCTATGGGGTGCTGGAAAAGCAGTTCCGCGGCTATTACAAGAAGGCGGCCGCACGCAAGGGTTCCACGGGCGAGAACCTGCTGCAGCTGCTCGAGTGCCGGCTCGACAACGTCGTCTATCGCATGGGTTTTGCCTCCTCGCGTTCCGAGGCGCGCCAGCTGGTACGGCACAAGGCGGTCACCGTCAACGGTGTGCGGGTGAACATCCCGTCTTATCAGGTCAAGGCCGACGATGAGATTGCGATCGTCGAAAAGAGCCGTAACCAGGCACGCATTCAGGCAGCCCTGGAATCGGCGGAGCAGCGCGGCTTTGCCGACTGGATCGATGTCGATACCAAGAAGATGCAGGGCAAGTTCAAGGCCGTGCCCGAGCGTTCCGATCTGCCATCCGACATCAACGAACATCTGGTAGTCGAGCTCTACTCCAAGTAAGCAAGCGCACGAAGAGGGTATTCCATGCAGGGATCAGTTACAGAATTTCTCAAGCCTCGTATTGTCGATGTACAGGTACTCAGCGACACGCACGCCAAGGTTACGCTGGAGCCGCTGGAGCGTGGGTTCGGCCATACACTCGGCAATGCGCTGCGGCGTATCCTGTTGTCGTCGATGCCGGGTTGCGCCGTGGTCGAGGTCGAGATAGAGGGCGTATTGCACGAGTACACGGCCATCGAGGGCGTACAGGAGGATGTCATCGACATCCTGCTCAACCTCAAGGGCCTGGCCATTGTCATGCACTCGCGCGATGAAGCCACGCTGACCCTGAAGAAATCCGGCAGTGGCGTGGTCACCGCGCGTGATATTCAGCTCGACCATGACGTCGAGATCATGAATCCGGATCATGTCATCGCCAACATGACCAAGGAAGGCGAACTGAACATGACCCTCAAGGTCGAGCGTGGCCGCGGCTATGTGCCGGCGCCGGTACGCAAGGCTGCCGCCGAAGAGGACAATCGCCCGATCGGGCATCTGGTACTGGACGCCACGTTCAGCCCGGTACATCGCGTGACCTATAAGGTCGAGAGCGCGCGTGTCGAACAGCGCACCGACCTCGACAAACTGATCATCGATCTGCAGACCAATGGCACACTGCCGCCCGAGGAGGCCATCCGCAAGGCCGCCGGCATCCTTCAGGATCAGCTGTCTGTATTTGTCGATCTGCAAGGTAAGGAAGAAGTCGAGAAGGAAGAAAAGGAATCGGAGATCGATCCGATCCTGCTGCGTCCGGTGGACGACCTGGAGCTCACCGTGCGTTCGGCCAACTGCCTCAAGGCAGAGAGCATCTACTACATCGGCGACCTGATTCAGCGCACCGAGGTCGAGCTGCTGAAAACGCCAAACCTTGGCAAGAAGTCCCTGACCGAGATCAAGGACGTGCTGGCCTCGCATGGCCTGTCGTTGGGGATGCGCCTCGAGAACTGGCCGCCTGCCAGTCTCAAGGAAGAAGAGAAAGTCGGCGTTTGAACCGTCAATAAACAGATTCAAGGGTAAGTACAATGCGTCATCGTCACAGTGGTAGACAGTTAAACCGCAACAGCAGCCATCGCAAGGCCATGTTCCGTAACATGGCAGCCTCGCTGCTGCGTCATGAAGTGATCAGGACAACCCTGCCCAAGGCCAAGGAGCTGCGCCGCGTGGCCGAGCCGCTGATCACCCTGGCGAAGAACGACTCGGTTGCGAACCGCCGTCTGGCGTTTGCGCGCCTGCGCGACCGCGAGGTCGTCACCAAGCTGTTCGGCGAACTGGGCCCGCGCTATGCCGGGCGTCCGGGTGGTTATCTGCGCATTCTCAAGTGCGGTTACCGTGCCGGTGATGCCGCGCCAATGGCCTATGTCGAGCTGGTCGATCGCCCATTGGCAGATGAATCCGGGGAGGAAACTGAAGAATAAAGCTGTTTCGCACACAGGGAAGATACCTCAAACCGGGCCGTGCGCCCGGTTTTTTTATGTTTGATGCCTTGAGGGAAGCATTTCAACATGGAGTACACCAAGGTACAGAGACACGGAGATGATTCTGGTCAGCCAGACCGCCCGGTGTGGCATCGCCGGATAGCGTATCTGTCATGCCATCTCGGATTTCATTATTGTCTTCCTGGATCAAGTCTGAATTTCAACACGTAATGGCTAACATCATGTGAGGCTTTCGCGTTATCTCCAACGTGCTCGTTGTATGGGGCTGGGCGACAGCCATTCACCGTCTTCTGTGACGCCGTGCCTCTGTGTCCTTTGTGTTGTTGTCAGTCAACCTGGAATCGTCGTGAAAACCTCAGTATCGTGATCATGCGACCCTCGAAAACGGCGTCTATGCGCACGCGGCCCCTGGAATGGGTCATGCGCAATCTTTTGCCGGGACGGTGGTTGAAGCTGTCCAGGCGCAGCCGTGCAGCGGGGTAACGGACCTCGAGGCTCAGTGAGAGCGGAAAATAGCCATCCAGGAACCGGCGAAAGAACGGGCCGTTGGCGAGTACGAAGCTTCCATCGTCATCGAGGAAGAAGACCCGTACCTCGGCCTCGGCGCACAGGCTGGCGTGCTTGCCGACCCGGCGCAGCACGATGGTGCGGCCACGCAGGGTGGCCTCTCCAATGCCATGGGTCTCGATCAGCCTGAGGCGGCGCAGATAACGGTAACGCCAAATGATCTCCACATGCGGAAAGGCGTCGAGCCGGGTAAGGCAGCGGCGCAAACGAACCCAGCCGGTATCGATACTGGCCGGGGTGATGGTTACGATATTGCGGGCATGCATGTAACGCGGGGCGGTGTCCAGCGGCAGCAGGCGTAGGCGGCCTTCGTTGATGCGGCGCGCCTTGGCGCGGAAGTATTTTTCGGGCGGGCCATCAAAATCGGAGCGGTACCATTCCTCGAGTTGCTTGCGGGTAAAAGGCGTTGCTGCATTGACGAGCCCGCAGACCAGCAGGAACGATAGTAATAGCATGATATTGCGCATCATCGTTTTTCCGGTTTTTGACAGTCACGATGTATGATCAAGATCCATGCCATTCGCCTGACCATCGGGCAGGCATGCCGATGTAACGTTGTATCAACAGGATACAAGGCCAGAGAGCCTGAAATATTACGGCAAAAGGCATACACTCAGCCTGACAGGCATGCAAACTGCAAGCATGGGAGTGCAAGTTGAACGATACTGCCAAAGGCCCCCTGTTCGTGCTGTTTACCGATTTCGGCCTCAGTGACCTGTATGTCGGGCAGATGAAGGCGGTCTTGCACCGTCAGGCACCAGGCGTGCCGGTCGTTGATCTGATGCACGATGTCAGTCCTTTTGATATTCGCGCTGCCGCCTATCTGCTGCCGGCACTGACCGGTGTGTTTGGTGCCGGCGCGATTTTCGTTTGTGTCGTCGATCCCGGGGTCGGTAGCGAGCGGCCTGCCATGGTGGTCAGGGCCGGTGACCAGTGGTTCGTCGGCCCGGACAATGGCCTGTTTGCAGTTGTCGTTCATCGTTCGCACGATGCCGAGGCCTGGCGTCTGGATGCTGATCTCGACGGCGTGTCGGCCAGTTTTCATGGCCGGGACGTGTTCGCGCCCGCTGCTGCGGCACTGGCCACGGGTTCGCCGGTGGCATTGACGCCACGTACACGGGAATGCGATCTGCCGCCAGGCTGGCCGGAAGAGCTGGACCAGATCGTGCACGTGGATCGCTACGGCAACTGCATCAGCGGCAGACGGGCCGCCAGCCTGTCGGCAGACGCGGTCGTTTACGCCAATGGCCGGCAGCTTCGGCGTGCACGAACCTTTTCCGATGTGCCCCGGGGGCAGGCCTTCTGGTACGAGAATGCCAATGGACTGGTCGAGATCGCCGTCAACCAGGGTCGTGCAGACGACCTGCTTGGCCTGGACGCCGGATCGGTGATCGAGGTGTTACAGGCCAGGTGAGTCAAACGCAGCGGTCGCAGAGCCACAAAGGACGCGGAGTGACAAGCATCACGGGGGGATTGATTCACCACTGTCAGGCGAATGGCATCACGGCTGTTCGGTGATGCCTCATCCTGTGGTGTGCTCGATTCACACGTTCAGCCACCCTTTGCGCACTTGGCGGCTGTGCGTTCTCCGCGTTTGGTGTTTCCGGAAAAATCATTTATCCAACATCGGCTTCAGGTAGTGACCGGTGTACGAGTCTGCGCAGTCGGCAACCTGTTCGGGAGTGCCGGCGACGACCACGCTGCCACCCCCCTCGCCACCTTCTGGACCCATGTCGATGATCCAGTCGGCGGTCTTGATGACATCGAGGTTGTGCTCGATGACGACGATGGTGTTGCCGTGGTCACGCAGGCGGTGCAGCACGCGCAACAGTTGTTCGATATCGTGGAAATGCAGGCCGGTGGTCGGCTCGTCGAGTATATAGAGCGTGCGGCCGGTATCGCGTTTGCTGAGCTCGCGCGCGAGTTTGACACGCTGGGCCTCGCCGCCGGACAGTGTCGTGGCGTTCTGGCCCAGCTTGACATAGGTGAGCCCAACATCCACCAGGGTCTGTAGCTTGCGTTTGATGACGGGGATGGCGTCGAAGAAGCTTAGCGCCTCCTCGACAGTCATCTCCAGCACCTCGTGAATGTTCTTTCCCTTGTAACGGATATCCAGGGTTTCACGGTTGTAGCGTTTGCCCTTGCAGACATCACAGGGAACGTAGATGTCGGGCAGAAAATGCATCTCGACCTTGATGACGCCATCACCCTGACAGGCCTCGCAGCGACCGCCCTTGACATTGAAGCTGAAACGTCCCGGCTTGTAACCGCGTGAGCGTGATTCCTGGGTGCCGGCGAACAGTTCACGGATCGGGGTGAACAGGCCGGTGTAGGTGGCCGGGTTGGAGCGTGGCGTACGGCCGATGGGACTCTGGTCGATGTCCACGACCTTGTCGATGTGTGCCAGGCCATCGATGGCCTCGCAGGGCGCGCAGGCCTCGCTGGCGCCATTGAGCAGACGTGCGACCAGTCGGTACAGGGTATCGTTGATGAGGGTGGACTTGCCCGAACCGGACACCCCTGTCACACAGGTCATGAGGCCAACCGGTATCTCGACGTCGATACCTTTGAGGTTGTTGCCGCTGGCCTTGCGGATAGTGAGCAAGCGGTTGGGATCAATGGGTGTGCGCCGTGCCGGGACCGGGATCCTGCGCCGGCCGGACAGGTACTGGCCGGTCAGTGAATCCTTGTGGCGGGCGATCTGCTTCGGCGTGCCCTGGGCCACGATGCGCCCGCCATGCACACCGGCGCCGGGGCCGATATCGACCACGTGATCGGCGGCATGGATGGCATCTTCGTCGTGTTCGACGACGATCACGGTGTTGCCCAGGTCGCGCAGAAAGGTCAGGGTGTCGAGCAGGCGTGCATTGTCGCGCTGGTGCAGGCCGATGGATGGTTCGTCGAGCACGTACATGACGCCCACCAGCCCGGCGCCGATCTGGCTGGCGAGGCGGATGCGCTGGGCCTCACCGCCCGACAGGGTCTCGGCGCTGCGCTCCAGGGTCAGGTAATCGAGACCCACATTGACCAGAAAACCCAACCGCTGGCTGATTTCGTGAACGATCTTCTCGGCGATCCTGCCGCGCTTGCCGGGCAGGTCCAGACCATCAAAGAAATCGGCGGCCTGGCCGATGGGCATGGCGGTGACCTCGGGCAGTGTACGGCCCGCGACATAGACATGCCGTGCCGAGCGGTTCAGACGCGTGCCATCGCAGGCTGGACAGGGCTGGACGCTGAGATACTTGCTCAGCTCTTCACGCACGACGTTGGATTCGGTCTCCCGGTAACGCCGTTCCATGTTGTTGATGATGCCCTCGAATGGGTGACGCTTGATGCGTTGGCCGCCACGTTCGTTGAAATAACTGAACTCGATGACCTCATCGCCGCTGCCATAGAGGATGACCTGTTGATGTTCGGGGCGTAGTTCCCTGAATGGGGTTTCGATATCAAATTCGTAGTGATCGGCGAGCGAACTGATGAGCTGGAAATAATAGGCATTGCGCCGGTCCCAGCCGCGTACCGCGCCGCCGGCCAGGCTCAGGTAGGGATGCGCGACCACGCGTTCTGGATCGAAGAACTGCTTCACGCCCAGCCCGTCGCATTCCGGGCAGGCGCCGACCGGATTGTTGAACGAGAACAGGCGAGGTTCCAGTTCGGTGAGGCTGTAGCCGCACTTCGGGCAGGCGAATTTCTCCGAGAACACCATCTCCGCGGGCCCGTCCTCGTCCATCGGCACGATCACGGCGATGCCATCGGCCAGGCGCAATGCGGTTTCGAATGACTCGGCCAGGCGCAGGGCCATGTCGTCACGCACCTTGAAACGATCAACCACGGCCTCGATGGTGTGCTTGACGTGCAGTTCCAGTGCCGGTGCCTCGTCCAGATCGACGATCTCGCCGTCGATACGTGCGCGGATGAAGCCCTGGGCGCGCAATTCCTCGAGTACGTGCAGGTGCTCGCCCTTGCGTTCGGAGACCAGTGGCGCAAGCAGCATCAGTTTCGTGCCCTCGGGCAATGCCAGCACCTGGTCCACCATCTGACTCACGGTCTGCGCCTCCAGCGTGATGCCGTGGTCCGGGCAGCGCGGCGTGCCGGCCCGCGCGAACAGCAGACGCAGATAGTCGTAGATCTCGGTGATGGTGCCAACCGTGGAACGCGGGTTGTGCGAGGTGGATTTCTGTTCGATGGAAATGGCCGGCGACAGCCCCTCGATGTGATCGACATCGGGTTTTTCCATCATCGACAGAAACTGTCGTGCATAGGCAGACAGTGATTCCACGTAGCGTCGCTGACCCTCGGCATAGATGGTGTCGAAGGCGAGTGACGATTTGCCCGAGCCCGACAGGCCGGTAATGACGATGAGCTTGTCGCGCGGCAGATCCAGGTCGATGTTGGCCAGGTTGTGAGTGCGCGCGCCGCGGATTCTGATACTGTCCATCCGATTTTCCGGTAAGTGAGTAACCTGTTAATATACGCTTTTCAAGTATCCCGACGCAAAGGCATGATGAGTTGGAAACGGTGACTCCCGACAAGGCAGGCATGACCCGTGGTGAACGCCGGGCCGTGCTGTCGCTGGCAGCCATCTTCGTCATGCGCATGTTGGGCCTGTTCATGCTGCTGCCGGTGTTCAGTCTCTATGTTGGCCACCTGCGTGGCGCCACACCCGAGCTGACCGGCTATGCGTTTGGGATCTACGGACTTACCCAGGGTCTGTTGCAGATCCCGTTCGGCATGTTGTCCGACCGTTTCGGCCGCAAGCCGGTCATCCTTGCCGGGTTGTTGCTGTTCGCCGCCGGCAGTGTGATCGCGGCGTTGTCCGATGATATCTGGGGCGTATTGATCGGCCGCGCGGTTCAGGGGGGTGGCGCCATTGCTTCCGCGGTCATGGCCCTGACTGCCGACCTCACGCGAGAGGAACAGCGCACCAAGGCCATGGCCGTGATCGGCATGAGCATCGGCCTGTCGTTCATGCTGGCATTGGTGCTCGGTCCGCAATTCAACGCCCTGTTCGGGTTGTCCGGCCTGTTCTGGATCATCGCCGGGCTGGCTGCCGCGGCCATGGCCATCCTGATACTGTTCGTCCCCACCCCGGCTCACAGCCGGCGCCACCGTGATGCCGAGGCCATACCGTCGCAGTTTGGCCGGGTGCTGCGCGATCCCCAGCTGTTGCGTCTGGATCTGGGCATCTTCTCGCTGCACGCCATGCTCTCGGCCATGCTGTTCGTCGTACCGCTGATGCTCAGGCAGGAGGCCGGACTGGCAGAGCAGCATCATTCCTGGCTGTATCTGGCCATCATGCCGTTGTCGGTGCTGTTCATGGTGCCATTCATCATCATTGCCGAACGCCGGCGGCAGATGAAGCGGGTGTTTTCGGGCAGCATCCTGTGCATCGGCCTGGCCCAACTCGGTCTGCTGGGCTGGCATGCCAGCCTGTGGAGCATTGCCCTATGGCTGCTGGTGTTCTTTTCGGCCTTCAACCTCCTCGAGGCCAGCCTGCCGTCGCTGGTGTCGAAGATCGCCCCGCCGGACGCCAAGGGTACGGCCATGGGCTTCTACTCCAGCAGCCAGTTTCTCGGTATCTTTGCAGGCGGGTCGCTGGCCGGACAGCTGTTCGCCCGCTACGCCTATACCGGCGTGTTGTTTCTGGGAACCGGCCTGGCGCTGATCTGGTTCCTGGCCGCGGCCACGATGCGCGAGCCGCGCTATCTGAGCAGCCAGTTGCTGCGGGTCGGCCGCCAGAATCCCGACCAGGCGCGTCTGCTGGCCACCGAGCTGTCCGCCATCGATGGTGTCGCCGAGGCCGTGGTCATTGGCGACGAGGGTGTGGCCTACCTCAAGGTTGACAGCAAGCGCCTCGACGAGGATGCCCTGGCACGGTATGCCGCCGACTAAGCGCGTGCAAGCAACCGGCACCAGGCCGTCATGGATTGTACGGTTCACGAAAAATCTTTGCGTTTTCCGCGCCGTGGCATTCAAGCACCCACTTCGTGTGTTTCGTATTGGGCGGGACGATTTTTGTGCTTGTCTCCGGCCTTTGCCCTCGGTTATGCTCTGACTGTGATCCGCCAGGATCCGTAGCTGTTTCATCAACCCAGGACATGGGTATCCCGTACGGGATACCGGACACTCAGG
This sequence comes from Gammaproteobacteria bacterium, assembly GCA_015484945.1. Lineage (GTDB taxonomy): Bacteria > Pseudomonadota > Gammaproteobacteria > WFUO01 > WFUO01 > WFUO01. The sequence continues at coordinate 20,536 of WFUO01000054.1, forward strand.
AGAAGCATCATGGCACGTGGAGTCAACAAGGTCATTCTGGTCGGCAATCTCGGCCGCGATCCCGAAATCCGTTACACCCCCAGCGGCAGCGCTGTGGCCAGTGTCACCATAGCCACCAGCGAGCAATGGAAGGACAAGCAGACCGGCGAGAAGCAGGAACGCACCGAATGGCACAATGTCACGTTCTTTGGCCGGCTGGCCGAGATCGTCGGTGAGTACCTGAAGAAAGGGTCACAGGTCTATGTCGAGGGCAGCCTGCGTACCGAGAAATGGCAGGACAAGAATGGCAATGACCGCTACACCACCAAGGTCATCGCCAGCGAGATGCAGATGCTCGGCAGCCGTAGTGGCGGTACCGCCAGCTACAATCAGGATGCCGGCGCCAGCCCGTCCCGGCCCGCCAGCCAGCCCGCGCCCGCGACGGCCGATACCGGCTTCGACGACGACATCCCGTTCTAGCCGCACAGGGGGTTCCCGTGCGGTCCTTTCCATTTCCACGGTTCCCGATAACCGTTACCGGGTAACGGTTATCGGGCCAACCCGGTGTGGTCCTTTCCGTTTCCCCGATGCCGCACGAATGGCATTTTTCCCGAAAATACCGTATATTGCGCGGTCCTTCTGGAGAAATCACAGCGCATGAGCGGAAAGGTCTATATCAAGACGTTCGGTTGCCAGATGAACGAGTACGACTCGGATCGCATGTCCGATGCGCTCGCCGTCTCGCATGGCCTGGCGCGCGCCGCCAGTGCCGATGAGGCCGATGTATTGCTGCTCAACACCTGTTCAATCCGAGAGAAGGCGCAGGAGAAGGTATTCTCGCAGCTTGGCAAGTGGCGCGAGCTGAAGGACGCGCGCCCGGAACTGATCATCGGTGTGGGCGGCTGTGTGGCCAGCCAGGAAGGTGAGGCCCTGCGCCTGCGCGCCCCGTGGGTGGATATCGTGTTCGGCCCGCAGACCCTGCATCGCCTGCCGCAGATGATCGACGAGGTGCGCCGGCAACGCAACGCAGTGGTCGATGTCTCGTTTCCCGAGATAGAGAAATTCGACTGTCTGCCGGCCCCGCGCGCCGAGGGTCCCACGGCCTTCGTCTCGATCATGGAGGGATGCAGCAAGTATTGCACCTTTTGTGTGGTGCCCTATACCCGCGGGGAGGAGGTCAGCCGCCCGTTCGACGATGTGATCGCCGAGGTCGCGCAACTGGCGCAGCAGGGCGTGCGCGAGGTCAACCTGCTGGGTCAGAACGTCAATGCCTACCGGGGGCTGATGGACGACGGCGAATACGCCGACCTGGCCCTGCTGATTCACTATGTGGCCGCCATCGACGGCATCGAGCGGATCCGTTACACCACCTCGCATCCGGTCGAGTTCAGCGACCGCCTGATCGAGACCTACGCCGAGGTCCCGCAGCTGGTCAGCCACCTGCATTTGCCGGTGCAGAGCGGATCAGACCGTATTCTGCGGCTCATGAAACGCGGTCATACGGCGGCCGATTACATCGAGCGCATCCGCCGTCTGCGTGAGGTGCGTCCGGGCATCAGCCTGTCGTCTGACTTCATCGTCGGCTTTCCCGGCGAGAGCGAGGCGGACTTCGAGGACACCATGGCGCTGATCGAGGAGATCGGCTTCGACCACAGCTTCAGCTTCATCTACAGCGCGCGGCCGGGCACGCCGGCGGCCGATCTGCCCGATGATGTCGATCTGGCGATCAAGAAGGCCCGTCTGGCCAGGCTGCAGGCGCGCATACAGGCAATGGCCGGCGAGATCAGCCGCGCCATGGTTGGCACGGTACAGCGGATCCTTGTCGAGCGCCCGTCACGCAAGGACCCGGGGCAAATGGCCGGGCGCACCGAGAACAACCGGGTGGTCAATTTCGACGCCAGCCCGGCGCTGATTGGCCGCTTTGTCGATGTGCGCATCACCGAGGCCCTGCCCAACTCGCTGCGCGGCGAGCTGGTCACGGCCGGCGTTGCCGATTGCGCCTGAGGATCTTCTGTCGGTGAGCGCGTCTTTTAACCATGAAAAAAGCCCGGTAATGGCCGCTTGCGGGCGTGCCGGGGCTGACCCATACTTTATATACAGGCTGAAAAACCGTCCCGACGAGGTGGCGTGGCGGTGCCTGAAACGTGCAGGTTTGTGACGAACTTGAGCGAGCATCCTGAGACCTATCATCTGACCCTCGAACCCGTTGACAACGAACGGCTGGCCAACCTCTGCGGCCTGTTCGACGAACACCTGCGCCAGGTGGAATCCCGTCTTGGGGTCGAGATCAACAACCGCGGTAATCGCTTTCAGGTGATTGGCGAGGCTGGTTCGGCCGCCACTGCCGGCCAGGTGTTGTCCGCCCTGTACGCCCTGACCGAACGTGAACAGCTATCGCCCAACCGCGTACACCTGCAGATCCAGGAATTGTGGACCGATGACAGGCCGGCCAACAATGATGACCGCTTCGGCAAACCCGTCGAACTGAGGCTACGCAAGGAACGCATACGCGGGCGGGGCCCCAACCAGCAGCGCTATCTGCACAACATCCAGCATCATGACATCAACTTCGGTATCGGCCCGGCGGGCACAGGCAAGACCTACCTGGCCGTTGCCTGTGCCGTGGATGCGCTGGAGCGTGAGCAGGTGCGCCGTATCCTGCTGGTGCGTCCAGCGGTCGAGGCGGGAGAGCGGCTGGGTTTTCTGCCTGGCGATCTGGCGCAGAAGATCGACCCCTATCTGCGTCCGCTGTACGACGCATTGTATGAAATGCTCGGCTTTGAGCGCGTGGCCAAGCTGATCGAGCGCAACGTCATCGAGGTGGCGCCGCTGGCCTATATGCGCGGCCGCACGCTGAACGAATCCTTCATCATCCTCGACGAGGCGCAGAATACCACCGAGGAACAGATGAAGATGTTTCTCACCCGTATCGGTTTTGGATCCACCGCGGTGATCACCGGCGACGTGACCCAGATCGACCTGCCCAACAATGCCCGATCCGGCCTGCGGCACGTGATCGAGGTGCTAAAGGATGTCGAGGGGATCAGCTTCACGTTCTTCGGTGCGCGCGATGTGGTGCGGCATCCCTTGGTGCAGCGCATCGTCGCCGCCTATGACAAGCTGGATGGCGAGTGAGCATCGATCTGGAAGTCCAGTTCGCCAGCGGGCAGGATGACCTGCCCGATGAAACCGCTCTGCGGCGCTGGGCGGAACTCGCACTGGGTGACCGCGCCGGTAATGCCGGTCTGGTGATCCGCATCGTGGACGAAGACGAGAGCCGGGCGCTCAACCACCGTTACCGCGGCAAGGACCGCCCCACCAATGTGCTTTCGTTTCCGTTCGAGGCGCCGCCGGGCGTGGAAACGAATCTGCTCGGTGATCTGGTGATTTGCGCCCCGGTGGTGGCGCGCGAGGCAGTGGCGCAGGGCAAGGCCACGACCGACCACTGGGCGCACATGGTCGTGCACGGCTGTTTGCACCTGCTGGGCCACGACCATCAGACCGACACCGAGGCGCAGGCCATGGAGGCGCTGGAATGCCGTCTGCTGGCCTCGATCGGTATCGCCGACCCCTATCGGGCGGCCTGACCACGACATGGGCAACATGGAGAACCACGCAAGACATGAACGACGACGCAAGCAGTAGCAACGGTCCCGGGCAGAAAGGCTGGCTCGAACGCATCAGTCAGGCCCTCACGGGCGAGCCCAGGGACCGCGAAGACCTGATCGGCATCCTGCGCAGCGCACAGCAGCGCGGCCTGCTGGATGCCGACGCGCTGACGATGATCGAGGGCGTGTTGCAGGTTTCCGAGATGCAGGTGCGCGATATCATGATCCCGCGCTCCCAGATGTCGGTCATCGATCGTGACATGCCGGTGGACGAGATGCTCGATCTGGTGATCGCCTCCGGCCATTCGCGCTTCCCGGTCATCGTTGACAGCCGTGACGAGGTCGAAGGCATTTTGCTGGCCAAGGATCTGTTGCGCCTGTTCAAGGAGAACGACACCGCCAGTGTCAGTCTCATGGACATGTTGCGCCCTGCCATCTTCATACCCGAGAGCAAACGCCTCAACGTGCTGCTCAAGGAGTTTCGCGCCAGCCGCAACCACATGGCCATCGTGGTGGACGAATATGGCGGTGTTTCGGGCATGGTTACCATCGAGGATGTGCTTGAACAGATCGTCGGCGAGATAGAGGATGAGCATGATGTGGACGAAGGCAGTTTCATCCTCCAGCGTGATGAACGTCACTATACCGTCAAGGCCCTGACCCCGATCGACGAGTTCAACGACTACTTCCATACCGGATTCAGCGAGGAAGAGTTCGATACCATCGGTGGCCTGTTGCTGCCGCAATGGGGGCACGTTCCGCGGCGCGGTGAGACGACCCGGCTCGGTGATCTCGAGTTCCGCGTGTTGCGCGCCGACCAGCGCCGCATCCACTTGCTCGAGGTGACGGTACCGGAGAAACAGACAAGCGAGGCGGCGGACGCGCAGGAGTAGCCGTTTCTTCGATCTGACATCCCGCCGCACGCGTAAACATGCCCGTCGGCGTCCCGTGCCGGGGTTTTTGCCGGGGTTTCTGGTAACCTGTGGGCATGAACGCATCACGTCTATCGCATGTCATGCGCGGCTGGCGCGGCGACACGCTGGCGCTGCTGGCCGGCGCCGCCATGCCGTTGGCGTTCGCGCCCTGGCGGCAGGGCTGGCTGGCGCCATTGTTGCTCGCGCTGCTGTTCGCGTCCTGGCTGACGGCCACCCCAAGACGCGCGCTGTGGCGTGGCTGGCTTTTCGGCACGGCCCAGTTCACCGTCGGCGTACACTGGGTCTATACCAGCATGCACGTCTATGGCGCCGTGCCCGGTATCGCGGCCGCCTTGTTCGTGGTGCTGTTCGCCATGGCGCTGGCTCTGTTGCCCGGCTGGACCGGTTTCATGCTGCGCCGCTGGTTCGCTGCGCCCCTGCCCGTGTTCCTGCTGCTGGCAGCGCCGTTTGCATGGACCCTGGTCGAATGGGTTCGCGGCTGGCTGCTGACCGGCTTTCCATGGCTGGAGGCCGGATACAGCCAGACCGGCCTGCCGTTGCAGGGTTTTGCGCCACTGCTTGGCGTGCACGGGGTGACACTGTTCACGGCCATGAGCGCCGGTCTGCTGGCATGCGCGGTCATCGGCGGTGCCTGGCGCAGGCCATACGCCATCGTTGCGCTGGGCCTGCTGTGGGTGTCGGGTGCGCTGCTCGACCGTATCGACTGGAGCCGGGCGGCTGGCGAGCCGTTCAGTGTGGCCCTCGTGCAGGCAAACATCGACCAGCACCGCAAGTGGCAGCCGGCCTACCGGCGCCGCATCATCGACCGCTACGTGACCCTGAGCCGGCCGCACTTTGGCCGCGCCGTGATCATCTGGCCAGAGACCGCGGTACCCGCCTTCTGGCGCGACGTGGCGCAACGCCGTTTATTGCCGTTTGCGGCGCAGGCTTACCGGCAAGGCAGCCAGTTGCTGATCGGCGTGCCGATGCGTTTACCGCGCGGGCGTGGATACTACAATGCCGTGGTTGCGCTGGGCGATGGCGTAGCTTTCTATCACAAGCGTCACCTGGTGCCATTCGGTGAGTACGTGCCGCTGCGCGAATATCTTGCGAACCTGCTGGCCATCATGAATGCGCCGATGGCCGATTTTGTCCCTGGTGAGGCGCGCCAGCCTCCGATCCGTCTGGCGGGGCATCCGGTGGCGGTTGCGATCTGCTACGAGATCGCGTTCGGCAGCGAGATGGCGGCAGATCTTCCGCAGGCGCGATTGCTGGTCAACGTCTCCAACAATGCCTGGTTCGGCCGTTCCAGCGCCGCCCACCAGCAGTTGCAGATGGGCCAGATGCGCGCGCGAGAGAGTGGGCGTTATCTGCTCGTGGCCACCAACGATGGCGTTACCGCCATCGTCGATCACCGTGGCCGTGTGCGCGCCGCCCTGCCGCGTTTCACCGCCGGCGTACTGACCGGTGACGTGGTGCCACGCAGCGGCGCCACGCCGTATGTGCGCATGCGCGACTGGCCGTTGACAGGCATCGCCATCGCCGTGCTGTTGTTGATCCGTGCGCGCTACCGCCGGCAACGCGGCGTGTTGTGAGCCATCTGCCGCTACGGTATCCTGTCGCACTCCATAGACCAGACCCGGCACAGCGAAATGAACGACAGCTACAACCCGGCCGAGATAGAACAACGCGCCCAGCAGCGCTGGGAGGAAGACAGGGTGTTCGAGGTCCGCGAAGACGACGGACGCGAGAAATACTACTGTCTGTCGATGTTTCCCTATCCCAGTGGCCGCCTGCACATGGGGCATGTGCGCAATTACACCATCGGCGATGTGATCTCGCGCTACCAGCGCATGCAGGGCCGTAACGTGCTGCAACCCATGGGCTGGGACGCCTTCGGTCTGCCGGCCGAGAACGCCGCGCTGAAGAACAACGTGCCACCGGCGGCCTGGACCTACGACAACATCGCCTACATGCGCAAACAGCTCAAGCGCCTGGGATTTGGTTACGACTGGTCGCGCGAGATCGCCACCTGTCATCCCGACTATTACCGCTGGGAACAGTGGCTGTTTACGAAACTGTTCGAAAAGGGGCTGGTGTACAAGAAGACCGCGGCGGTCAACTGGTGTCCCAACGATCTCACCGTGCTGGCCAACGAGCAGGTCATCGACGGCTGTTGCTGGCGGTGCGATACGCCGGTCGAGCGCAAGGAGATCCCGCAGTGGTTCATGCGCATCACCGATTACGCCGATGAACTGCTCGAGGATCTGGACAGGCTCGATGGCTGGCCCGAGGCGGTGCGCACCATGCAGCGCAACTGGATCGGCCGTTCCACCGGCGTGGAGATGTCGTTCGCCATCGACGGGCGCGATGAAACGCTGGAGATCTTCACCACCCGTCCGGATACGCTGATGGGCGTGACCTACGTGGCCGTGGCGGCCGAGCACCCGTTGGCGCGGGAAGCGGCGCAGGCGAATCCGCAACTGGCGGCATTCATCGACGAATGCAAGACCGTGCAGACCGCCGAGGCCGCGCTGGAGACCATGGACAAGCGCGGCATGGCAACCGGTTTCGAGGCCGTGCACCCGGTCACGGGCGACAAGGTGCCGGTCTGGGTGGCCAACTTCGTCCTCATGGGGTACGGCACCGGCGCGGTCATGGCGGTGCCGGCGCACGACCAGCGGGACTGGGAGTTTGCGCGCAAATACGGCCTGCCGGTGCGCGCCGTCGTCCACCCGGCCGATGGCACGGCCGACGTGAGCGAGGCCGCGTTCACCGACAAGGGCGTGCTGAGGGATTCCGGGCCGTTCGACGGTCTGAGTTCGGAACAGGCCTTCGATGCGATCGCCGATTATCTGGAGCAGCATGGCAAGGGCAGGCGCCGGGTCAACTACCGGCTGCGCGACTGGGGTGTCTCGCGCCAGCGTTACTGGGGCGCGCCGATTCCGATCATCAACTGCCCGTCCTGTGGCGAGGTGCCGGTGCCCGAGCAGGATCTGCCGGTGCGTCTGCCGGAGGAGGTGGCGTTCGATGGCGTCGGTTCGCCGATCAAGAAGATGCCGTCGTTCTACGAGACGAATTGCCCGAGATGCGGCGCCAGGGCCGAACGCGAGACCGATACCTTCGACACCTTTTTCGAATCGTCGTGGTATTACGCCCGCTATGCCTGTCGTGACAACGATCAGGTCATGCTCGACGAACGCGCCGATCACTGGCTGCCGGTGGATCAGTACATCGGCGGTATCGAGCACGCCATCCTGCACCTGCTGTATGCGCGGTTCTTCAACAAGCTGATGCGGGATCTGGGCCTGCTCAGTCATGATGAACCGTTCACCAATCTGCTCACCCAGGGCATGGTGCTCAAGGACGGCGCCAAGATGTCCAAGTCCAAGGGCAACACCGTCGATCCGCAAGAGATGATCGACCGCTATGGCGCCGATACCGTGCGCCTGTTCATGATGTTCGCGGCGCCGCCGGAGCAGTCGCTGGAATGGTCCGATGCCGGCATCGAGGGCGCCCACCGTTTCGTGAAGAGGCTGTGGCGCATGGCCATCGCGCATATCGACGCCGGACCGGCCCCGGCGCTGGATGTGGATGCGCTCGACGACGAGCAGCGCCAGGTCAGGCGCAAGCTGCATGAGACCATCAACAAGGTCGGCGACGACATTGGCCGCCGTTTCACATTCAATACCGCCATCGCCGCGGTCATGGAGCTGATGAACGAGCTTGGCAGACTCGACCGCAGCGAACAGTCACGCGCCCTCATGCAGGAGGCGCTGGAGGCCGTGGTGCTGATGCTCTCGCCCATCGTGCCGCACATTACCCATGAACTGTGGCAGCGCCTGGGCAAGGACGGCCTGGTGGTTGATGCCGCGTGGCCGCGTGCCGACGAGTCCGCCCTGCGTCAGGACAGTATCGAACTGGTGGTGCAGGTCAACGGCAAGCTGCGGGGCCATGTCAACGTGCCGGCAGACGCCACGCGCGAGCAGATCGAGGCCGCGGCACTGGCGCAGGAGAACGTGCAGCGCAACATCGCCGGCAAGACCGTGCGCAAGGTCATCGTCGTGCCGGGGCGGCTGGTCAATATCGTGGCAAACTGAGCCGGTCAGGGATTCGGTTCAACACGAGGCGCACGGTGAGACCCGGCCACGCTTGCCATGTGATGTTTCCTGTCATGGCATCGAGGCCCATCACGGTGTGGTTTCATCACAGAGCAGGCGAAGAGGCCGTAGAGGTTGGCAATGGTTCAACCATCGCTGTCTTTGCGACCTCCGCGCCTTGGCGTTCTTTGCGTTACCTCACGCGCTCAGCGGCGTCATCACGGATTCATGCCCCCTGCCGGCTGTGCTAGTATCGGGGGCATGAGACACATCTCCCGCTTTTTTCTCGTGGTCCTGATACTGGTGCTGTCCGCCTGTGGCTTCAGGCTGCGCGGCACAGTGCAGCTGCCGCCGGGTATCGCCAGCATCCATCTGGCCGCCCCGGAAGGCGCGCTGCGTCGCGATCTGAGCGTAAGCCTGGGCCAGGCAGGCATACGCCTGCTGCCGTCGGCCACGGGCGCCGACGCGGTGCTCGCCATCGACCGTCTGCGCCAGACCCGGCGCATCCTGTCTGTGAGCGGGAGCGGCCGGGTGCTCGAATACCAGCTTCGTCTGCAGCTCGATGTCACGCTGACCACGGTCAGGGGGCGGGTGCTGCTGCCACGCGAGACCTTGACGATGGAGCGCGACTACCGTTTCGACGACAATGCGGTGCTCGGCAAGACCACCGAGGAAGGGGTGTTGTGGCAGGAGATGCAGCGCGACATGGCGCAGACGATCCTGCGCCGTCTGTCGGCGTTGCGGGTGAGGGCGCGGTGAAGCTGGCGCCATCACAACTGCGCGCCCATCTCGACAAGGGCCTGGCGCCGATCTACCTCGTCAGCGGCGATGAGCCCCTGCAAAGACTCGAAGCCGTGGACCAGATCCGGCATGCCGCGCGGGCCAGCGGTTATACCGAACGCGAGGTGCTCGAGGTCGGCAAGGGTTTCGAATGGCAGACCCTGATCGACGCCGCGGCCAGCCTGTCATTGTTCGCCGAGCGGCGTCTCATCGAACTTCGCATGTCGCCCAAGCCGGGGCGCGAGGGCGGTCAGGCCCTGGCTGCGTATGCGGCCGATCCGCCCGCCGACATCCTGCTGTTGATCAGTTGCGACAAAATCGACGCCAATGGCCAGAAGAGCAAGTGGTTCAAGGCCCTCCTCGGAGCGGGCGTGGTGATCCAGACCTGGCCGGTGGAACGCGCCGAACTGCCCGACTGGATAGCCCGACGCATGCGTTCGCGTGGCATGCAGCCCACGGCTGAGGCCGTGGCGCTGCTGGCTGATCGTGTCGAGGGCAATCTGCTGGCCGCCAGCCAGGAGGTCGAGAAATTGCTGCTGTTGCACGGTCCGGGACGCATCGATGTCGATGCAGTAGCGGCTGCAGTGGCCGACAGCGCGCGCTTCAACGTGTTCACGCTGGTGGACAACGCCCTGTCCGGTCACGTGGCGCGTACCGTGCGCATGATCGACGGATTGCGCGGTGAGGGCGTCTCGCCGGTGGTCGTTGCCTGGGCGCTGGGGCGCGAGATTCGCGCCATGACCCGTATGGCGCAGTTACTCACTGATGGTCAGCCGCTGGAGTCGATACTCGCCCGCCACCGGGTGTGGGAACGGCGCAAGCCGCTGTTGCGGATGGCGCTCAAACGCACCCCGCTGAACCGCTGGTACGCCCTGTTGCGACTGGCCGGGTGCGCCGAAAAGGCCAGCAAGGGCGCCATGGCAGGAAACCCGTGGGACGAACTGGTACAATTGGGGGCAAGGCTGGCCGGCGCACGGCTCACGTTGCGCGAACCGCTCATGCCGTAATCGAGACGCCGGCCAGGCCCGGCAGTGTTATCAGGTGACGACGAGATGAATGCCAACCCCGACAATGATGTCATCGATCTGACCGACTACATGCACCGTCTCGGTATGCAGGCGCGTGTGGCCGGGCGCGAGATGGCGCGCGCCGAGACCGCCGCCAAGGATGCCGCGCTGCAGGCCATGGCCGGCGCGCTGATGGATTCGCTCGACACCCTCAAGCGCGAGAATGCGCGCGATCTCGAGCGCGGACGCGAGCACGGCCTCAATGCTGCGCTGCTGGACCGCCTTGAGCTGACCGACGAACGGATCGCAACCATGGCGGAGGGCCTGCGCCAGATCGCAATGCTCCCGGATCCGGTGGGCATGATCGCCGATATGGCCTATCGCCCCAGTGGTATCCAGGTCGGACGCATGCGTGTGCCGCTGGGTGTCATCGGCATCATCTACGAGTCACGTCCCAATGTTACCGCCGACGCTGCCGGGTTGTGCCTGAAGTCCGGCAACGCCACGATACTGCGTGGCGGTTCCGAGGCCATCTGTTCCAACCGCGCCATTGCCGCCTGTATCCGCGAGGGGCTGGAATCGGCCGGGTTGCCCGCCAACGCCGTGCAGGTGATAGAGACTACCGACCGTGCAGCGGTGGGTGAAATGGTTCGCATGAAGGATTTCATCGACGTCATCATCCCGCGTGGCGGCAAGGGCCTGATCGAGCGCGTGACCGCCGAGGCCGAGGTGCCGGTGCTCAAGCATCTGCATGGCGTCTGTCATGTCTATATCGACGACGAGGCCGACATCGACAAGGCCATACAGATCGCCTTCAATGCCAAGACGCAACGCTACGGGGTGTGCAACGCCATGGAGACCCTGCTGGTAGCCGAGGGCATAGCCATGCAGGTGCTGCCGGAACTGGCCGGCATGTATGCCGAGAAGGGTGTCGAGTTGCGTGGCTGCGAGACCACGCGCAGGATCGTCAACGGCATCGAGGCCGCAACCGAGGCGGACTGGGACGAGGAATACCTGGCGCCCGTGCTGGCCGTGCGGGTGGTCAAGGACATGGACGAGGCCATGGCACACATTGAGCGTCACGGCTCGCGCCATACGGATACCATCGTCACCGAGAACATCAGCCGCGCGCGGCGTTTCCTGCGCGAGGTGGATTCCAGTTCGGTCATGGTCAATGCCTCGACCCGTTTCGCCGACGGTTTCGAGTACGGGCTGGGGGCCGAGATCGGCATCAGCACCGACAAACTGCACGCGCGCGGGCCGGTCGGCCTCGAGGGTCTGACCACGCAGAAATACGTCGTGCTCGGCGATGGTCATATCAGGCAGTGACCCGCGCGTGCCAGCCAGTCTGACAACCCGCGCATGATCGGCGTTTTCGGCGGCACCTTCGATCCAGTTCATTTCGGACATCTGCGCCCGGCGCTGGAGATGCATGTTGCGCTGGGCCTGGATGAACTGCGCTGGATTCCGTGCCGTCAACCTCCGCACCGCGACATGCCCGTGGCCAATGCCGAGCAGCGTGTGGCCATGCTCCGCGATGCCATCGACGGCGTGCCGGGCTTTGTGGTCGATACGCGCGAGATCCGTCGCGGCGGACCATCATGGATGGTCGATACCCTGGCCTCGCTGCGTGACGAAATGGGCCGCCAAACGCCATTGATATTGCTGCTGGGCAGTGACGCGCTGGCCGGATTGCACCGCTGGCGCGAGCCGCAACGCATCCTCGAGCTGGCCCATCTCGGGATCATGCAGCGCCCCGGCGGCAAGGTGCCGGACACGGCTCCGCTGCGCAAACTGCTGGCCGGACGCGAGACCACGGAGGCAGCCAATCTTGCGCGCCAGCCCGCCGGGCTGCTGTACCGGCATGCGGTCACCCAGCTGGATATCTCGGCCACCTGTATCCGCGCGCTGTTGCGCGCCGGGCATTCGCCGCGTTTTCTGCTGCCCGGTACGGTACTGGCGCGCATACACCGGGAAGATCTCTATGCCGCAGGTGGCGGCCCGAAGGAGTCAACTGGACAATCGACATGAACACTGAAGAACTGCTCAAACTGGCGCTGGATGCCGCCGAGGACATGAAGGCGGTGGACATGCATAGCATCGATGTGCGAGGCCGCACCTCGGTGACCGATCATCTGTTGATCGTCAGCGGCACCTCGGCCAGGCATGTCAAATCGATCGCCGACAACATCGTCACCGAGGCCAAGAAGGCCGGACAGGCACCGTTGGGCGTTGAGGGCGAGGATGTTGGCGAATGGATCCTGGTGGATCTCGGCGATGTGGTCGTGCACGTCATGCTGCCCGAAGTGCGCGACTTCTACAACCTCGAGAAACTCTGGTCGGTGGACAGCGACGAACAGGCCCGCCAGCATTGAAGATCACTCTCATCGCCGTGGGCCAGAAGATGCCGGACTGGATAACGCAGGGCTGGCGCGAGTATGCCGGACGCCTGTCGGGCGACTGTTCGCTGCATCTGGTCGAGATCGCGGCGGGCCGGCGCACCCGCAACGCCGACACCGCGCGCATCACCCGTGACGAGGGCCGGCGCATGCTCGACGCGCTGCCACCGCGTTGTCATGTCGTTGCGCTGGACGAACACGGTCGTTTACATGATACCCGGGGCCTTTCGCAACGACTGGATCACTGGATGCAGTCTGGTCGTGATGTCGCGCTGCTGGTTGGCGGGCCCGAGGGGTTGTCGAAAGAATGTCTGGAACGCGCCGACGAACACTGGTCACTGTCACCCCTGACACTGCCGCATCCTTTGGTGCGGGTGGTGGTCGCCGAGCAGCTGTTTCGCGCCTGGAGCATTCTGCA
>WFUO01000055.1 GCA_015484945.1 Gammaproteobacteria bacterium
ATTTCTACATCTCCTTTTCGGGTATCGTCACCTTCAATAATGCCAGGGAACTGCAGGAAGTGGCCAGAAAGATGCCGCTTGACCGCATGCTGGTCGAAACCGACTCGCCATGGCTTGCGCCGGTACCACTGCGCGGCAAGCCCAACCAGCCCGCCAACACCCGCTATGTGGCCGAGCATATCGCCAGTCTGCGCGGTATCGACTATGAAATCGTGCGTGACGCCACCACCCGAAACTTCTTTGAACTGTTCCGCGATGCGCATCACGCGTTGGTATAAACGCAAACCACGCAGGGTAATTTGTTACCCTCCCGTTTGATTTGCAATGTGGGGACTTCCATTACAGCAAATCAACATCTTTGACACTTTATGTCGATGATCAAGAAGTATCGAAGAGGAGCAATATTTACAGCCCGGTTTTGTGTCAATCATCGGGTCAGTGCCCTGCGTACAGCGCTTCAATGAGCGCGGCATGCTTTTCGGCCACCCGCTTGCGCTTGACCTTGAGGGTCGGTGTCAACATGCCGTTGTCGATGGTCCACGGCTCCTCGACGACAGCCACCCGGTTGATGCGCGCATAGCCGGGGAAGTCGCGCATCAACGCCGCGATACGTTCGATCAGGAAGGCGTGTACGTTTTCATGTGTGTCCAGATCCCGTATGGCGTTCTCATCGAAACCCTGCTGCACACAGACATCGCGCCAGGCCTCCTCGTTGACTACCAGCAGCGCTGTCAGATACGGACGCGCCTCGCCAATCAGCATCACCTGTTCGAACAAGGGGTCGCCGACGATGGCCATCTCGATATCACCGGGCGGCACCTTCTCGCCATTGGACATGACGATGATCTCCTTGAGACGCCCGGTGATGAAGATATGGCCGTCGCGTATCTCGGCCTTGTCGCCAGTATGCAGCCAGCCTTCCTCGTCGATGATATCGGTAGGCGCATTCCAGTAACCCTGCATTACGCAGATGCTGCGGGTCAGCAGTTCGTCGTTTTCGCCCAGCCTGACCTCGATATCGCCGCAGGGCATGCCGACACTCTCGGGGATGTTGTCATCCAGCCGGTTGACGCTGATTACCGGGCTGGTTTCGGTCAGCCCATAACCCTGCAACAACGGAAGCCCCAGCCCGATGAACAGGCGGGCGACATCGGGTGGCAGGGGCGCGCCGCCGCAGATGGCCAGACGCATGCGCCCACCCAGTTTGGCCATGACCTTGCGCCCGACCAACAGGCGGAGCAGGGGATTGAGCAACATGGAAAGACGAAAAGGACCACGTCCCTGACGATACAGGAATACCGACCAGCCCGTTTCTACCGCGCGCAGGAACAGCTTGCGCGCCAGGGGGGATTTCTGTTCCAGCTGAGCCTGTATGCGGTTGTAAACACGTTCGAAAATGCGCGGCACCGACACCAGCAACGTGGGGTGCGTGGCCAGCAGGTCGTCTGCCAGATCCTCAATCGAGCGCGCATGCGCGACCGACGCCCCGGCCATGATGGGTATGTACAGGCCCGCAGTACGCTCCAGCATGTGAGATAGCGGCAGGAAAGACAGAAAACGGTCCTGCGGAAAGACCTTTACCGACTGCAGTCCATACCAGGCATTGTAGAGAATGTTGTCATGGGTCAGCTTGACGCCCTTGGGTCGGCCAGTGGTGCCCGAGGTATAGACGATGGTCGCCAGGCCTACGGCGTCGATATCGGCCTCGTGCAATTCGGTGCTGACAGATGGCAACCACTCACGCACCTCGCGCAGGCGCGCATCGTGCGGCTGGCCGGTCATGTCCTGCAGGCAGACGATGCGCAACAGGCCGTCGAGCCGGTCACGCACCTCGTAGAGCTTCTGCCATTGTTGCGCGCCATCGATCAGAATCACCTTGCAGCCGGAATCATTGAGAATATAGGCCAGGTTGTCGGGCCGGTCTTCCACGTACAGTGGCACCAGCACCAGTCCCAGGCTCAGCGCCGCCTGCTCGTAGAACACCCATTCCTTGCAGTTGCGCAGCAGTACCGCGACACGGTCGCCCGGCTCCAGGGCTTCCTGGCGCAGGGCATGCTGCCAGCGCGCCACCTCGGACAAGGCCTGTTTCCAGCTCAGGCAGTGCCACTGTCCGCTTTCGGCGTCGAAATAATGATAGGCATCGGCATCGGGCGTGCGGCGCGCGCGTTCCCTGAACAGGCCATGCAGGTTTTTCGCCGCATCCGGCTCGATGTAGTCGGTTACCGCCTTTGACATCGCGTGTCATTCTCCGTCGAGTTGTCGTTGAAACCATGCGTCCCTGGCAAAGCGTTCGCCATAACGCTGTGCCAGTTCGTCGAGCCGCGCAGCGACAGTATCGATGCCGACATGTTGCATATAGTGTACGGGGCCACCGGTGAAGGGCGCAAACCCGGTGCCGAACACGATACCGGCATCGAGCAAGTCCGGGTCATCGACGATACCCTCGCTCAGACACCTGGCCACCTCATTGAGCAGCCGCAGGATCAACCGGTCCTGCACATCGTTCGCATCACCTGCCTTACCATCACGTTCTTTCTGTGGACGCCCCTTGTGCCAGACATAGAAACCCTGGCCATTCTTCCTGCCCGTGAGACCCAGATCGACCATCTCGCCGAGCTTGCCCGGCACTGGCATACCCAGTCGTTGTGAAAGGATGTTGGCTACAGAAAGACAGATGTCCAGTCCCACGGTATCGGCCAGCTCCAGCGGCCCCATGGGCATGCCGAAACGGCGTGCCTCGCGGTCGATGGTCTGCTTGCTCACGCCTTCCTCGTAGAGCTGTACCGCTTCCAGCATATAGGGCATCAGCACGCGGTTGACCAGGAAGCCAGGGCTGCTGCGCACCGCCACCGGCAGTTTTGAAAGCCGGGTAGCAAACGACGCAATGTGCGTGCGGCTGGTCTCGCTGGTGGCGGGCGCGCTCGAAATCTCGACCAGCTGCATGCGCGCCACAGGGTTGAAGAAATGCAGGGCCACCAGCCGGTCCGGGTGTTTCAGTGCCTTTTCCAGTTCTTCCAGCGGAATGCTCGAGGTGTTCGTGGCCAACAGGGCATCAGGCCGCATGCGCGGTTCGATCTCGCGCAGCAGTGTGGTTTTGACATCCAGGTCCTCGAACACCGCCTCGATGACGATATCGGCCTTCGCCAGACCGTAGCCGTCGGCATCGGCGATCAGTCGGTCCATGGTGCCACGCACCAGGCGCGGATCACGCAACTTGCGCTGTATGGTCTTCCATGCACGGCCGATGGCCGGCGCAATGCGCTCGGGCGACTGGTCCTGCAGGCTGACCGTGAATCCCTTCAGGGCGCACCAGGCGGCGATGTCACCCCCCATGACCCCCGCGCCGATGACGTGCACGTGACGACTCTCGTCCCGCACCTGCCTGCCGGCTTGCTTGAGCCGCTCTTGCAGAAAGAACACCCGGATCAGGTTGTTAGCCGTATCACCGGTAATCAGCCTTGCCACCGAGGCCGCCTCCGCGGCCAGCATGTTCTGACGGTTGCCCGCATGCTCACGCCAAAGATCGATCAGCGCATACGGGGCCGGGTAGTGATCACGTGGCGCCTTGCGGTTCGTCTTGCGGGCAAGCCACCTCGCCAGCAGCGGACGCACGGGCCGGCTGCCAAGTATCCGGTCCAGCCATCCGGCGCGACGCCGTGGTGGCCGTTGGCGCAGGAAATGACGCGCCGCGGCGAACATCTGCCGTTCGGGCACGCAATCGTCCACCAGACCCATGCGCCGGGCCTGGTGCGCCTTTATCGCGCGGCCGCTGAGCATCATGTCCATCGCGTGGCGAACGCCAAGCGTCTCGATGGCGCGCAGCGTACCGCCAAACCCCGGATGTATGCCAAGCCGGATCTCGGGCAGGCCGATCACAGTCGTCGGGTCGTCCAGCGCCAGACGGTAGTCACAGGCCAGCGCCAGTTCGGTCCCGCCGCCCATGCAGAACCCATGGATCAGGGCGATACTGGGGAAGGGCAAGGCCTCCAGAGCGTCCATACAGCGCTGGCCACGCTCGATGTGTGCCAGGGCTTCCTCACGGTTTTCGATACGGGTGAACTCGGAGACATCGGCGCCGGCGATGAAACCGTTGTCCTTGCCGGACAGGATCACCAGCCCGGCCGGTGAATGCGTCGAGACGTCCTCGAGCACGCGCGAGAATTCGTCCAGTACCTCGGCTGACAGAACATTCACCGTACGATCGGCCACATCGACCTGCAGCCAGGCCAGATCGTCGGTATCGTATTCGAGGCGAAAATGACGATAACTCACGATGCACCTCCCGCTTCGGTATTTTCAACCAGCATCGCGCCACCCTGACCACCGCCAATGCACAGGCTGGCCATCCCCAGGCGACTGCCGTTACGGCGCAGTACCTGCAGCAGATGCAACACGATCCGCGCACCGCTGGCACCCACCGGATGGCCAAGGCTGATGCCGCCGCCATCTACATTGAGGCGGTCCGGGTCGATGGCGCCCATGGCCTTTTTCAAACCCAGGGCCTCCACACAGTAGTCGTTAGATTTCCACGCCTCGATACAGGCCAGCACCTGGGCGGCAAAGGCTTCGTTGATTTCCCAGTAGTCGATATCGTCGATTCCCAGACGATGACGCTGCATGATCGGGGTCATCGCATGCACCGGTCCCAGCCCCATGCTGGCCGGATCGAGGCCGGCCCACTGGGCGTCCAGCAGCCTGCCCAGCACGGGCAGTCCATGCTGCTCGACGGCCTTTGCGCTGGCCAGCATCAGCACCGTGGCGCCATCGGTGATCTGGGCGCTGTTGCCGGCCGTGACACGGCCATACTTGCGGTCGAACACCGGACGCAGACGTGCCAGCTTTTCCATGCTGGTGTCTTCGCGCAAACCGTCATCCTGGCGATAGACCCGGCCCTCGCGGTCATAGGCCGGCACGATCTCGTCCAGATGGCCATGGTCGCGTGCCCAGGCAAGGCGCTGATGGCTCTGCAGCGCGTAGGCATCCATGTACTCGCGTTCTATGCCAAAACGCCAGGCCAGGTTCTCGGCCGTCTGCCCCATCGACAAGCCGACGACATGGTCGGTCAGGCCGCACAGCAGACCGATCACCGGGCGCAGCATGGCGGGGCGGAAACGCAGCAACTGGCGCATCCGTTCGCCCGCGCCCCTGGCCGCGTTCATCTGTCCCAGCCAGGCGACCATGCGCTGGTTGTACAGTACCGGCGCATGGCTCATCGCTTCGACACCCCCGGCGATGACGACCTGGGCATTGCCGGAAGCAATCTCGCGTGCCGCGCTGTCCAGTGCCTGCAACCCAGAGGCGCAGTTACGTTGCACGGTCCAGGCCGGGATACGCGCATCCAGTCCACAGCGCAGGGCCACCAGGCGGGCGATATTGGCCTCTTCCGGGCCGGGCATCACACAACCGAAAATAACCTCGTCGATCAGTGATGGATCCAGTGTGCTGCGCAACAACATTGTCTGCAGCGCACGCGTAGCGAGATCGGCGGCCGTAAATGGCCCAGGCCGGTTGCGCGCACGCAGAAAAGGGGTGCGGCAGCCATCGACCACATACACGGCCTTGCCGGTATAGGCCTTCTTTCTCGTGTTCATGTTTTTGTTCCTTCGTGTTTGCTGTTTTCTTTTGTCAGTGTAGCTTCACCCGCCCCGTCCGCGCGGGGAGGCACACGGCGATTGAAATCGGTGTCGAAGTCATCGACCATGATCACCGCGCGTACGCGCCGCTCATAATCGATATACTGCGCGTGCTGTTCGGCATCGATGATACCGGCCGCCAGTGCCTGATCGGCCACGCTCCCGCGACAGCCATCCTCGACGATGCGGCCATCGTGCACGGCTTTGCGCATCAGCCTTTCTACAGGCTCGATGGCGATACTGGCTTCGAGCGCCTGTTCGATCAGCGCCAGTTTGTCGTCGCCTTCGCGTGGCGCGTAGATGCCCGCGGTGAGCATGTCGCGGGCGGGCGAGGGCGACAGCAACAAGCGTGCGCAGATGTGTCCAAGATCATCCGCCGGACGCCGGTAACGCTGTCCGAACGGAAACACCAGAATGCGTAGCAACCAGGCCACCGGCCGTAGCGGATAGTTGCGCAGCAGTTCTATCATGGCCTTCTGGATCTCGTGCAGCGATTCCTCGCAACTCCAGCGCACCAGTGGCAGCAGGGCTTCAGGCCGGCCACTGGTCTGGTAATGACGCAAACTGGCCGAAGCCAGGTACAGATGACTGAGACAGTCGGCCAGACGCCCTGAAAGTTTCTCCTTGCGTTTGAGCGCACCGCCCAGCGCCAGCAACGACATGTCCGAAATCAGCGCGAACGCCGCGCTCATGCGCGTGATCTGGCGGTAGTAGGGCTTTAACCGGGCGTCCACATCCGGCGCCCTGACCAGTCGCGCGCCGCTCAGGCCAAGGAAGAAGGCGCGCGCGATATTGCTGAGCGTGAAGCCGATATGACCAAACAGGGCGCGATCGAAGCGCTTGCGGCCATGGCGCTGGTCGTCGTCGCGTACCGCCTCTATCTCGCGGATCAGCCAGGGATGGCAACGCATGGCGCCCTGTCCGAAGATGATCATCGAACGTGTGAGGATATTGGCGCCCTCGACAGTGATACTGATCGGCACCGCCTGGTAGGTTCGGCCAATGAAGTTGGACGGACCCAGGCAGATGCCGGAGCCACCCTGGATATCCATCGCATCATCGACGACCTTGCGCATGGTCTCGGTGAGATTGTACTTGGCGATGGCCGAGATCACGGCCGGTTTCTCGCCCAGGTCCACGGCGCCAACCGTGAGGGTGCGCACGGCATCCATCATCCAGGTACGCGCGGCGATACGCGCCAGCGCCTCCTCGACACCCTCGAAATAACCGATGGGCAGATGAAACTGACGCCGAATACGCGCATAGGCGCCGGTGGCGCGCGCCGCCAGTTTGCCGGCGCCGGTGCTCAATGCCGGTAGCGAGATCGAGCGACCGGCGGCCAGTGACTCCATCAGCATCTGCCAGCCCTTGCCGATCATCGCCTGGCCACCGATGACCCAGTCCATTGGAATGAATACGTCACGGCCACGGTTGGGACCGTTCTGGAACGGGATGTTGAGTGGCAGATGCCGCCGGCCGATCTCGATGCCCGGGGTATCGGTGGGTATCAGCGCCAGCGTGATGCCCAGCGATTCCTGACCACCGAGCAGGCCATCCGGGTCATAGAGCTTGAATGCCAGGCCCAGTACCGTGGCCACGGGCCCCAGGGTGATATAGCGTTTCTCCCAGTTGAGACGAATCCCGAGCACGTCCTTTTCACCCTCGTAATCCTGGCGGCAGACTATTCCGGTATCGGGCATGGACCCGGCGTCACTGCCGGCCCAGGGGCCTGTGAGGGCAAAGCAGGGGATCTCGTCACCCCGCGCAAGACGCGGCAGATAGTGGTGTTTTTGCGCATCGGTGCCATAGTGTAGCAACAGCTCGGCCGGGCCCAGTGAATTGGGCACCATCACCGTGACCGCCGCGGTGACGCTGCGGCTGGCGATCTTCATCACCACGCAGGAATGAGCGTAGGCCGAAAATCCCAGCCCCCCATAGGACCG
>WFUO01000056.1 GCA_015484945.1 Gammaproteobacteria bacterium
CAGCCATCATCATGGATGATAGAAAACAGGAATATCTGGTCCGTGTGGGTGATCGTATCGGAAACCATTTCGGTATATTGATAGCCATCCACCCTCGCTACCTTGTCATTCAACAATTCATTTACCGGGATAACCGGTATATCAAAAAACGCGTACGGATTAACCGCGAGGACGTCACGCGTAAATAAAAAAAACACTGGGTAATTATATTCTCGATGTGGGATGTGTCTGTGTCCATGATAATAAATTGTGATACGCCAGCGTAAGCTATATAGCAACAAAAACGGTAACACGCCACAAACGGATGATATAAAGGGTACCGACCGGGCAGGGTCCGCCCGGCCGGTACGATCATTCATTTCATTGCATCAGGCCAGCTTGAACCGGGTGACCAGTTCCTGCAGGCTGGTTGCCAGACGAGCCAGTTCCTCACTGGCCGAGGCAGTCTGCTGGGCGCCGGTTGCGGTTTCCTGTGCGACTTCGGAAATATTGTTGATATTGCGGTTGATTTCCTCGGCCGTTGCCTCCTGCTCTTCGGCGGCACTGGCGATCTGGTTGCTCATGTCGTGGATACGTGCAACCGCAGACGAGATGGAATTGAGTGATTCACCGGCCTGATTGGCCTGTTCGACCACGCTGCTGGCTTCTTCGCAACTGACGTTCATCACCTCGACCGCCTTGCGCGAACCGGATTGCAGCTTGTCGATGACCTGGTTGATTTCTTCTGTCGATTGCTGTGTACGTCCAGCCAGGGTGCGTACTTCATCAGCGACCACGGCGAAGCCTCGTCCCTGCTCACCGGCACGCGCGGCCTCGATGGCGGCGTTCAGTGCCAGCAGATTGGTCTGTTCGGCGATGCCCATGATCACATCCAGCACAGTACTGATCTCTTCGCTGTCCTGCTCGAGCTGTCTGATGACCTGGGCCGCATCGTCGATCCTGCGCGCCAGCCGTTCGATGGCCGTAACCGCATCGCTGACCTGCCGGGTGCCCTTGTCGGTTTCGTGTGCCGCTTCATCGGTGGCCTGGGCGGTTTCGGTGATGTTGCGGCTGACCTCCTGTACGGTGGCGCTCATTTCATTCATCGCCGTGGCCACCTGTTCGGTCTGTGATTGCTGCTCGTAGATGCTTTGGCTGGTTTGTCCGGTAATCGCCGAAAGCTCTTCCGAGGCACTGCCAATATGCTGGGACGATGCTGTGATCTCGTTGATGATCTTCTTCAGATTGGCGTTCATTTCGTTGATCGCATGCCCAAGATCCTCGAGCTCGTCGCCGGTATGGATGTCGAGCGGTTCGGCGGTCAGATCGCCTGAAGATATTCTGAGCGCACGTTTTCTCACCTGATCGAGCGGACGTGTGATGATACGGCTGATGAACAGCGCAATCAGCACCCCAAGCCCCAGTGCAGCTAGACCGCCGATGACCATGGATGCCTGGACGGTGTCGGTTTTTTCGACCAGGATCTGCTTGTCAGTTTCGGCGAGCCTGTCCTGCGAGGCACGCATTTCCCGGATGATGGAAAGAATTTTGCCAGCCTTTGGCGCGGCCCGTGTGCCCAGCCAGTAGTTGGCCTTGTTCCAGTCCGGTGCCTGGCGAAGCCGGAACATCTTCGGGGGCAGGGGAGCGAACGCATCCCGGTTATTGCGATAGGCCTGCCAGTGTTTCCGCTGTTCGGCCGAAAACAGGTTGCTCATAGCCGTGAGTTGACGAAAACGTGCACTGTTGATCTTCCATTTTTGCTCGAAGTTACGCACGAAGGTCTTGTCACCCGAGAGCAGGTAGGCGCGTATGTTGGCCAGACCAAGGGCAAAGGAACCACGGCTGTCGGCCAGCAGCTTGAGGAGTTTCTTGCGTTCCGGCGTCGCCGGCTGGCCGGCCTCGATGTCGATCATCGCGGTCAGCGCTTTGACGACTTGCGATGCGCGGGGCGCCGCCTCGGTCAGCAACATATGAAATGCCGGGATGTTGGTCGGCTTGTGTGATATACCTTCGACCATGGCCTGCGCCGCGCGGAACTGTTCGACGAGGACCTTGATCTTCTTTAGCCGTTCGATATTGGCCGGATCCGTCCAGTTGCGTGAGAACTCATCCATTTTTTTGAGCGCATCGTCGATCTTCTTCCAGCCCGCCATGCGCTCGGCATGGAATTTCCTGGCCAGTTTGGGATTGCCGCCCAGGATCATATAACCACGCAGGCCGGCCAGTGACAGGTGAATGCCATCGACGATGTTCATGCCCGCTATTACAGTCGGCAGGCGTAGTTCGTTGATGCGGTGCTCGACCTTGTTCAATGAACTGACCATGGTCACACTGATAACACACAAGACAAGGATGAGGGCGAGAACCAGGCCAAAGCCGCCAAGCAGCTTGGCGCGGATTGAGAGCTTGAGATTTTTCATAGTGGTAATCTCCACGTAACACGTTGAAATACAGATGGACCGCTACCACCCAACGTTCCACCAACCAACGGTCACATGTGACGGGATACAGCGTTTATCACACATTGACCTCTGCATGATCTGTACATCAAGACTCCAGAGATCAGACTGACTCCGAAAGTCGTGACAAGATGCCAGTCACGTCTTGATCCAATGTTTTCGGTGATTTCAACGAAAACTTTAGGCTCATTTGATCTGGGTCAAGAATCATTGTGTATTGCCCATTCTTTATTTTACATAATATACATTATGCGCATTATTAGGATTTAAAATGTTAGTGATCTGTCAGGGAGGTTTGTTTTAATATTCGAAGTTATTAAACCGGAACGATGACTAAACCAAAAAAATCGGGGAAGTGAAGATGAATAAAAGTATAACAGCAATCCTGATGGGACTTGCATTTCTGATGGTGAGTCCTGCCCAATCCGCGGTGCTTGGTGTCAGTGGACAAGGTGAGATCATTGGCGCGCCGGCCAACGTCGATGATGAAGCCCGTGGCGGTGTTTCGAATACACTCATCCAGGCCTTTGATGAGCAACAGAGCGTACTCCTTGCAACGGATCTGACTGTCGATGGTGGAACGGTGGCTGCGGGAACCCGCGTGGACAGTCATATGCTGTTCTACAATCCGGTGAATTCCGCTACTGTGAGCAATCGTACTGCCACCTTCACATTTTCTGGCAATATCATAGGTCTGATGACAGACATAAATGGCAATCTGGAGGCCGCATCCAGTTCATTGCTGGGCGCTACGGGTACAAGTTATCCGGGGCCCTTTTCCTTCCGCGGTCTGGAAAACGACAATACAGACAGCTTTACCGTCAGTGGCAATACCCTCACGATTACGATGTATGCATCGAATCCCGGTGACTGGATCCGTGTCGTTACGGCCACGCCTGTGCCCGAACCTTCGACCTGGCTGATGCTTGGCCTGGCCATGCTGACAGTCATGGGCTTGCGCAGACGCCTGGTCTGATGCTGTTTTTGCCGGCATGGCCACACACATAGGGGCTTCCCGCAAGCCCCTTTGTTTTGCATGATTTTCCTGCTGTTCGATCCCCTTCTTTGACAATACCGGCCCGATATCGCACCGGAATAAGCCTGTCTTCCCGATCAACAGGTGGTGAGTTGTGCCGTAGCCGGCAAGCAGGATCTGTCAGGCCGACAGCATACCGTAGCCACTTTTATCTGGCATGGTACTCGCCGTAGTTGGTGACACGCATGTTGGCGGTCCGGTTGCGGCGTTTTACCTCCATCGTGAGATGAATCCGCATGGCCGATTTCTCGAGTATTCCCTTGTCGAGGTCGAATAGTATCCAGCCCTTGTACTTGCGGGTACCGGGATCGATCTTCAGTGAATCACGCATGGACTGGATCTGGGCATCACCGTTGATGACCAGCAGCATTTTCTTCTTATCGGCCGAAATGGCTGCGACATGATAACGGGTCTTGACGCTCATTTTCAGGCCGGGCGCCGGGTCCTTGTAGGTGATTTTCTCGCCCACGTAGCTGTCACCCGTTCTGATTGGCTGATGCGGCAGAGGAATGAAAGTGTTGCGTACAAGTTCACGTAACACCGGCCCCATGCTCTGCTGGTAAATGCCTCCGAGCAATTTGTGCTGAACGGAGATAATGCGCCCATGGGGCGTGATGATGACACGAATGGGGCTCTGTACCAGACGATGAAATTCAGTGTTTCGATAGACGTGTTTGTTCGTGTCCAGCTTGATGGTTCGATCATTGAACCGGATTGTCTGTCTTACACGCTTGATGTGATACAGCAGTTCATAGCGGTTGGGTTGTATCGCACTGACCTGATAGTAGCCTTGGCTGATTAGACGATTTTCCATGGCTAATCGACGTGTGCCGGCATCGATAACGGCACGCGCGTCGATGCTGGATTGGAAAGGGTAAGGTTTTCCCTTCTTCAGGCGATACTCGGCCTTGATGGCATCCTGGCTGGTGTTGGTAAATTCGGGCTGGTTGTCCAGGCCGCTATCGCGATTGTCTGAACAGCCTGTGACGAGAACAGCGATCAGAAGCAGACAGGTGATGGCTTTCATGGGGAAACTCCTTTTCATGCGATTCCTTTGCCTGGCATTTTCTGTGCCGGCCGACATTTTGTCAATCACGCTGACCAGGATGGCGAATGGTATCGATGGCCTCCCGTAACGACACGACCCAAAACTATAAATAATATCAAGAAAACCATATAACATACTGATGTATTTATATTTATCTCATTGCATGATGATCTCACATGGTTGGATGGTCAGTATCGATCGTCCGGGTATCGCGAAAAAGTGCGAATGATTCTGGCAGTCTGGCCGAATAAGGCTTGTGTATCAGATATTTTTAGCTAGTTTTAGAAGTAA
This sequence comes from Gammaproteobacteria bacterium, assembly GCA_015484945.1. GTDB lineage: Bacteria > Pseudomonadota > Gammaproteobacteria > WFUO01 > WFUO01 > WFUO01. The sequence continues at coordinate 4,814 of WFUO01000056.1, forward strand.
AGTATCAATTTGATTCTTGTGTCATACCGAGGACCTGCCGGCTTGTTGACGACACGATACACATGAAAGGGAGCACATCATGGGACTCAGGCGTTGGGCGGCCACACGGATCACCCATTGGTTGACGCGGGATCGTGAGCCCCGTGGTCTGCCGCTGTGTGATTTTGAACGCATTTGCTACGAGATACGCCCGTGCGACATCCTGCTGATAGAAGGCCGCAGCCGGGTCAGCGAGGTGATCAAGACCATCACCCAAAGCCCGTGGACCCATTCGGCCATGTATATTGGCCGCATGCAGGAGATCGAGGATCCGGAGATTTTGCGTCTGGTTGAACAGCACTATGAGGGGTCACCCCGGGATCAGCTCATCATCGAGGCCCTGCTGGGCGAAGGAACCATCGTCGATAATCTGGAAAAATACCGTCACGACCATATCCGCATCTGCCGCCCCATGCGTCTGACCCGCGAGGACTGCTGGCGCGTGATCGGCTATGCGGCGCACCACCTGGGCTGTGACTACGATGTGCGCCAGTTGCTGGATCTGGCGCGTTTCATGTTTCCGTATGGCATCCTGCCGAGGCGCTGGCGCTCCAGCCTGTTCGAGCACAATGCCGGCGCGCCCACCCGGACCGTCTGTTCGTCGTTGCTGGCGGCGGCGTTTGCGTCAGTGCATTTTCCGATCATTCCGGTCGTGCAGCGCACCGAAAACGGCGAGTTGCGGTTGTACCGGCGCAATTTTCGTCTCTACACCCCGCGTGATTTCGATTATTCACCCTACTTCGACATCATCAAGTATCCCTATCTGGGCTTCGACGACATCGCCATCTACCGGCGCCTGCCCTGGGACGATGAAGGGCTGGTCTGCAACGACGAGAACGACTGCTACATTCCGGCCGAGATGCTGAGCGAGAATCAATCCGCCGAGGCGTCAGCGGCGGATACCGGGCACGCGCGGGACGGTAACACGGAGAAACCAGCATGAGCTGGGCGTGGATATTCACCGGGCTGGCGGCGATCTGGGCGTTGTTGTATTTCAGGGTGCCTTTGTGGCTGTGCAGCTTGTTGCTGGCCGCCCTGCTGGCGTTTCTGACCTGGCTGCCGGAATCACCCGGCACCGGCCTGTACGCGGCCTGGATCGTCTCCGCGCTGGTCTTGCTGCCACTGAACCTCTGGCCGTTGCGGCGCTGGCTGATCAGCAACCGTGTCATGAACCTGTACCGGCGTCTGATGCCACCCATGTCGGTCACCGAGCGCGAGGCGCTCGAGGCCGGTACCGTCTGGTGGGATGGCGAACTGTTCAGCGGCAAGCCGGACTGGAAACGTCTGCTCGCCTACCCCGCTCCTGTCCTGAGCGACGAGGAACGCGCCTTCATCGACGGGCCGGTAGAGACCCTGTGCGCCATGCTGGATGACTGGGAGATCACCCACGAACGCGCAGATCTGCCGCCAGCGGTATGGGACTACATCCGTGACAACGGTTTTTTGGGCATGATCATTCCCCGGTCCTATGGGGGGCTGGGATTTTCGGCCTACGCTCATTCCTGCGTGGTGATGAAGATCGCCAGCCGCAGCGTCACCGCGGCGGTCACGGTGATGGTGCCCAATTCACTGGGCCCGGCCGAGCTGTTGCTGCACTATGGCACCGATGCGCAAAAACACCACTATCTGCCGCGTCTTGCGCGGGGTGACGAGATCCCCTGCTTTGCCCTAACCGGCCCCTGGGCCGGCAGTGACGCCGGGTCCATGCCCGACACCGGAATAGTCTGTCGCCAGGATTACGAGGGTGAAAAGGACGTGCTCGGGATTCGTCTCAACTGGGAGAAACGCTATATCACCCTGGGGCCCGTGGCCACGGTGCTGGGCCTGGCATTCAAGCTCTATGACCCGGATGGCCTGCTCGGTGGTCAGGAATCGCTGGGCATCACGCTGGCGCTGATACCCACCGACACCCCGGGCATCGAGATCGGCCGGCGGCATCTGCCCCTCAACATCCCGTTCCAGAACGGTCCCAACCGTGGCCGTGACGTATTCATTCCAATGGACTGGGTCATCGGTGGCCAGGCGATGATCGGCAAGGGCTGGCAGATGCTGATG
>WFUO01000057.1 GCA_015484945.1 Gammaproteobacteria bacterium
CAGTGACGACCAGGTGGACAAATGCATCGAGATCATCATGCAATCGGCGCGCACCGGCAAGATCGGTGACGGCAAGATCTTCGTCTCCGATGTCGAACGGGTGATCCGAATACGCACCGGTGAGGAAGACGACGAAGCCATCTGATCGCCAGGACGACACTCACCGGGGGTGTGAGGCGACACAAAGAATCGTCGTCATTGTCCGGTATGCCCGCGCTTGTCGCAAGTCACACGAACCACCATCCTTGCGCCCCCTGCCTGGCATTCTCCACGCTGACTGTTTTTTATCTTGTCTCTGTCTTGAAAAAACCGCTGGTGATGGGATAGCGCCGGTCCTTGCCGAACGCGCGCTGGGTGACCTTGATACCGGGCGGCGCCTGACGACGTTTGTACTCATTGCGGATGATCATGCGGATCACGCGATGCACGGTCTCGGGCGCGTAGCCCTGCGCGATGATCTCCTCGGCGCACAGATCCCGCTCGACGAACATCTCGATGATGGGATCGAGGATCTCGTAGGGCGGCAGACTGTCTTCGTCCTTCTGATCAGGCGCCAGTTCAGCCGAGGGCGGACGTTCGATGACCCGCCGGGGTATCACCTCGCCAAGGCCATTGCGGTATTCGGCCAGACGATAGACCAGGGTCTTGGGCACATCCTTGAGAACCGCATAGCCGCCCGCCATGTCGCCATACAGGGTGGCGTAACCGACTGCCATCTCGCTCTTGTTGCCGGTGGTCAGCACCATCAGGCCGGTCTTGTTGGAGATCGCCATGAGGATGATGCCCCGGCAGCGCGCCTGGATGTTCTCTTCCGTGGTGTCCGCCGGCAGCCCGGCGAAGCGCCCGGAAAGGCTGTCGAGAAAGGCCCTGAAGACCGGTTCGATGGCAATGACATCGAAGCGCACACCCAGGCGTTCGGCCTGGTCACGCGCATCCTCGATGCTCATATCCGCAGTATAGCGCGAGGGCATGGAAACCGCCTCGACCCGCTCGGGCCCGAGCGCATCCACGGCGATCGCCAGTGTCAGCGCCGAATCGATGCCGCCGGAAAGGCCGATCACCGCGCCCCTGAAACCATTCTTGTCGATGTAGTCACGCACACCGCACACCAGCGCCCGCCAGGTACCCGCCTCCTCGTCCAGCGGTTCGACCAGCTCACCCGCGCAGGGAACCGGCGCGCCATTGACGATGTCGATATCGGCCACGAACAGACCTTCCTCGAAGGCCGGCGCGCGGCAGACCACCTCTCCCTGTGCGTTCATGACAAAGGATTCACCGTCGAACACCAGCTCATCCTGACCTCCAACCAGGTTGACATAGAGGACCGGACAACCGCTCTCGGCAACCCGTTCACGAATGGCCTGCTCGCGTTCACGTCCCTTGCGATAGTACCAGGGCGAGGCATTCAGATTGACGATCATCTGCGCGCCTGCGTCACGCGCCTGGCCGATCGGACCCGGCGACCAGGCATCCTCGCAAATGGTGATACCCAATCGCACGCCATGCACATCGACCACGCAGGCTTCGCTGCCGGCATGAAAATAGCGCTTTTCGTCGAACACGCTGTAGTTGGGCAGCAACTGCTTGCGATAGACGGCGAGTACCTCGCCATCCCGGATGCAGGCCGCCATGTTGTAACAGCAGTCCTGTTCACGCGCCGGATAGCCGAGCACCACAGTGATGCCATGGGTTTCATTGCGGATGCGTTCCAATGCCGCCTCGACGCGCCGGTACAGGCCTTCGCGCAGCAGCAGATCCTCCGGCGGATAGGCCGTGAGCGTGAGTTCGGGAAACACCACCAGCTGCGCCTGCAGCTCGTCACGCGCGCGCCGGGCCGCCTCGATCACGCGTGCGGCATTGCCCTCGATATCGCCCACCAGCAGATTGAGCTGGGCCATGACGATACGCATGGCATTGCCGCATGACATGTTTCAGCCTCCATTCAGCAGACGCTGCATGGCGATGCCCATCTCGGCAGGAGATCGAACCGTGGTCACGCCGGCCGCCTCCAGCGCCTCGAACTTCTCTTCAGCGGTGCCCTTGCCGCCACTGATGATGGCCCCGGCATGTCCCATGCGCTTGCCGGGCGGTGCGGTGACCCCGGCGATATAGGCCACCACCGGCTTGCTGACATGTTCGTGGATGTAGGCCGCGGCCCGTTCCTCGGCGCTGCCGCCGATCTCACCGACCAGGATGATACCCTCGGTCTGCGGATCAGACTCGAACAGCGCCAGGCAGTCGATGAAATCCATGCCATGGATCGGATCGCCACCGATGCCGATACAGGTACTCTGCCCCAGCCCGGCCAGCGTGGTCTGATGCACGGCCTCGTAGGTCAGGGTGCCGGAACGCGAAACGATACCGACCCGGCCCGGGCGGTGGATGTCACCCGGCATGATACCGATCTTGCACTGCCCCGGGGTGATGACACCCGGGCAGTTGGGCCCGATCAGCCGGGCGTCATAGTTGGCCAGCGCCGCCTTGACCCGCAGCATGTCCTGTACAGGAATGCCCTCGGTGATGCAGACGATGGTCTGGATGCCGGCATCCGCGGCTTCGAGGATTGCATCGGCGGCGAACGCCGCCGGCACATAGATCATGCTCGCATCGGCGCCCGTCTCGCGTACGGCATCATGCACGGTATCGAACACCGGACGATCGAGATGGGTCTGCCCGCCCTTGCCCGGCGTCACACCGCCGACCAGCCGGGTGCCATAGGCGATGGCCTGCTGTGAATGGAAGGTTCCCTGTTTGCCGGTGAAACCCTGGCAGACGACCCGGGTTTCGCTGTCGATCAGGATGCTCATGCCGCCGCTCCCCGGGCCACGGCCACGGCCCTTTGCGCCGCCTCGGTCAGACTCGCGGCGGTGATGATGCCCAGACCACTGTTTGCGAGAATCTCGCGCCCACGCTCGACATTGGTGCCTTCAAGGCGCACGATCACCGGAATCTCCAGTCCGACCTCGGCCGCGGCGCTGACGATACCCTCGGCGATCAGGTCACAACGCACGATGCCACCGAAGATATTCACCAGTATCGCGCGAACATTGTCGTCCGAGAGGATCAGTTTGAAAGCCTCGGCCACGCGTTCGGCCGTGGTGCCGCCACCGACATCGAGAAAGTTGGCCGGATCGCCACCATGCAGCTTGATCAGGTCCATGGTCGCCATCGCCAGACCGGCGCCATTGACCATGCAGGCGATGTCACCATCCAGGGTGATGTAGTTGAGCCCGTGTTCCGCCGCCGCGCGTTCCCTGGCGTCCTCCTGCGTGGCGTCACGCAGCGCTGCCAGTTCCGGCTGGCGCCACAGGGCGTTGTCCTCGATGTTGATCTTGGCGTCCAGCGCCAGCAGTTCACCATCGTCGGTGACAATCAACGGGTTGATCTCGATCAGGCTGGCATCCCGGTGGGTGAACAGCCTGAACAGGCTCGTGACGATGCGCGTGAATGCCCGCACCTGTCCCCCCGCAAGACCCAGACCAAAGGCCAGCAAGCGGCACTGGTAGGGCTGCAGGCCCGCGGCCGGATCAACATGCGCCTTGAGAATCCGATCCGGCGTTTCGGCGGCCACGGTTTCGATGTCCATGCCACCGGCGGCAGAGGCCATGACGACGGTGCGTTCGCTGGCGCGATCCACCAGTATCCCTACATAGAGTTCGCGCTCGATCGTGGTGGCCTGCTCCACCAGCACGCCGGACACCGGCAGGCCGCGGCCGCCGGTCTGGGGTGTCACCAGGCGGCTGCCGATCAACTCACCGGCGATATGCCCGGCCTCGGCCGGGCTGTCGGCCAGCCTTACCCCGCCTCCCTTGCCGCGCCCGCCCGCGTGCACCTGGGCCTTGACCACCCAGCGTTCGCCACCCAGTTCGCGGGCGATCGCCTCGGCCTCCCCGGATGTTTTGGCCAGCCTGCCGGCCGGCACCGGTATGCCAAAATCGCGAAACAGCGATTTGGCCTGATATTCGTGCAGATTCATGCCTTCGTCCACTGACCGTTTTGCGCAAATCAGACGGCAGTATATCATGCGCGGCTACGCCCGGATCAGCCCGCGGCGCTTTTCCGGCCACTGCGCCTGTGACACAATGTCAGCCTGGAAATCGTCAGAGCCACCGTACACACCGACATGCGCTTTCTGCTCATCATCCTCGCCATCTGGATCGTGGTCATGATCCTGCGTTATTTCCTGCAACAGGAGCGCCGGGAGGCCAAAAGAAAGCTGCCCACGGCCACCGACACGGTCAAGTGCGCCCGCTGCGGGCTGCACCTGCCGCGTGACGAAGCGATTGCATCCGGTGGGCAATGGTACTGCTCGGAAAGACATCGGCTCGAAGACCAGGGATAGCGCCTATGCCCGGGGCGCTGATCAAAATGACTGAAGACACGAGACACCGCCCGGCACCGGCAACATACACCGGGCCATGCGCGGCACCCTGGCCGCGCAGGCCAGTCCGCAGAATACCCGCCTGATCATGCGCAACCGGCAGACACAGACCATGGCCGAGGCGCTCACCTGGCGCCCCCTGCAGCTGTTCAACTATTACCGCATCATTCTGTCGGCGTTGCTGTTCATTCTGTTCGTCAGTCTGGGCGATAACACTCTGCTCGGCAACAGCCACCCGCTGCTGTACTGGGTCGGCAACCTGCTCTACATGCTGTTCGCCATCGGCAACGCCTTCCTGATCCAGGCCCGGCTGCCGGGCTTCCGCACCCTGCTGCATATACAGATACTGGCTGATATCACCGCCCTGACCGTGATGATGCATGCCAGTGGCGGCCTGCCGAGCGGACTCGGGGTACTGGTCGTCATCGCCGTGGCCGGTGGCGGCATGATGCTGTCGGTCAGACAGATCTACCTGTATGCCGCCATCGCCAGTATCGCTATGCTGCTGGAACAGATCGCCGCCAGCCTGGCGTCTCCTGCTCATGCTGGCAACTACACCCAGGCCGGGTTCTACGGCCTGGCCTTTTTCAGTGTCGCCATCCTTCTGCACATACTGGTTGGCCGCATTCGCACCAGCGAGGCGCTGGCGCGCCAGCGCGGTATCGACCTGGCCAACATGCAACAGGTCAACGACTACATCATCCAGAACATGCAGCTGGGTATCATCGTGCTCGACCGGGAAAACCGTATTCGCCTGATCAACCGCTCGGCGCGCTACATGCTGGCCAGTGACGACATCGAGCCCGGTACCGCGCTGGCGCAGGTCTGTCCCGCGCTGCAGCATCAGCTCGACGAATGGCACATGAAACAGCGGGCGCCGGGAACGATCCAGCCGGCCGAGGACGGGCCGATGATCCTGCCGCGCTTCGCCGACTTCGGTGGCGAGGAACGCGCCGGGACATTGGTGTTTCTTGAAGACACCGCCGAAATCACACGCCAATCGCAGCAGCTCAAGCTCGCCTCCCTGGGCCGCCTCTCGGCCAGCATCGCCCACGAAATCCGCAACCCCCTCGGGGCCATCAGTCATGCTACCCAGCTGCTGGGCGAATCCGACTACCTGCAGAAAGGAGACCTGCGACTGCTGGAGATCATCCGCAAACATTCACAGCGTATGAACACCATCATCGAAAACGTCCTGCAACTGTCCCGCCGTGAACAGACCCATCCCGAAGAGATCATCCTGCTATCGTGGCTGCGGCGCTTCATCGAAGAATTCGCCACCATCAACGGGCTCGACCCGGACAGCTTCGAGATCACCATCGAACCCGAAGACACGCGTGTGCTGTTCGACCCCAACCACCTGCACCAGATAGTCTGGAATCTGTGCCTGAACGCGGTCAAGTACGGCACTCCGAAAGACGGCAAACTAAAGCTGCGATTGACGGGCGGCCATGCGCCTGGCCGCGCCCCATGGCTGGACATCAGCGACAACGGGCCAGGCATCCCCAGCAAACAGGCCGAACAGATCTTCGAACCCTTCTACACCATCAACAAGGAGGGTACCGGGCTGGGACTGTACATCTGCCGCGAGCTGAGCCAGTGCAACAAGGCGCGCCTCAACTATATCCATACGACTACCGGGGGCAGTACTTTTCGCCTATCATTCCATGATCTGGAGCGAAATGCCTTCTGACCATGACTGTACGGAATGCACTGATCATCGACGACGAACCCGATATCCGCGAGCTGCTCGAACTCACGCTCGGGCGCATGGGTATCGAGACCCGTTCGGCCGCCAGTCTGGACGAAGCCCGGCAACGGTTTCAGGCGCAACGCTTCGACCTGTGCCTTACCGATATGCGCCTGCCCGATGGCGATGGCATTGATCTGGTGCGCTGGATCCAGCAGCATCACCCCGATACCCCGGTAGCCGTCATCACCGCCTATGGCAACATGGAACTGGCCATCGAGGCGCTCAAGGCGGGCGCCTACGACTTCGTCTCCAAGCCCGTGGATCTGGACGTGTTGCGCAACCTGGTCAACAGCGCGCTCAAGCTGTCCAGCCAGGAAACACGGCGGGAACGCCGCAGCCGCGACGAACTGCTGGGCGATTCGGAGGCCATGAAGAACACCCGCGCACGCATCGCCAAGCTCGCGCGCAGCCAGGCGCCCGTATATATAAGTGGCGAATCGGGCACTGGCAAGGAACTGGTCGCCCGCCTGATCCACAAGCGCGGACCGCGCGCCGACAAGCCCTTCGTTCCGGTCAACTGCGGGGCCATACCGGCCGAACTCATGGAAAGCGAATTCTTCGGTCACAAAAAGGGCAGCTTCACCGGCGCCGTGAGCGACAAGGAGGGCCTGTTCCAGGCTGCCCAGGGCGGCACACTGTTTCTCGACGAGATCGCCGAACTGCCGTTGCACATGCAGGTCAAGCTGCTGCGCGCGATCCAGGAAAAGGCTGTGCGTCCGGTTGGATCACAGCAGGAGACAGCAGTCGATGTACGCATCCTCAGCGCCACTCACAAGGACCTCGGACAACTGGTACAGGAAGGCACGTTCCGCCAGGACCTCTACTACCGGATCAACGTCATCGAACTGAAGGTACCGCCACTGCGCGAACGCCGCGAGGACATCCCGGTACTCGCCACCCATTTTCTCGAACGTCTGGCCAAACAGAACGGTATGCCGGTGCCCAGGCTTGGAAATGCCGCCGTCGAGGCCCTGCAAGGCTACCCGTTCCCCGGCAATGTGCGCGAGCTGGAGAACATTCTCGAACGGGCCATCACGCTGTGCGAGGGCGAAACCATTCAGCCCGACGATCTGCAGCTGCCGGACAGCCGTGGTGACAACAACCCGGAAGCCGGCATTGGCGACGCCAGACCGCTGGAGCCCTGGCTCGAGGATCTCGAGAAGGAAGCCATCGTCAAGGCCCTGGAGAAAACCCGCTACAACAAGACCGCCGCCGCCAAACTGCTGGGCATCAGCTTCCGCGCGCTGCGCTACCGGCTCAAGAAGCTGGGTATCGAGTGATACGTTCAACGGCATCAGAACCGACAATCAATGTCACAATGTGACCATTTTGGTCACCTTCAACGTGCCTCTGCGCCACGAACGATGCACAGCGCAGTACGCTTCACTCAAATGTTCAAGCTATAGGTGATTGACCAGGATGCGAAAATGCCAACCCCATCACAAAACCAGACCACCGCACCGCCCGCAACATTCGATGATGCACACTGGCATGAAACCTGCTATATAACATGCCAGATTTAGTCGTTTGTCCACCGAGAAGCACGGGTGTGAACACATGCTCGCCAAAATCGACGGCGCACACTATAATCGGCTGACACAACGCTAAAACAAACTGACGCAAACCCCCGCTATACCAAGGAGATCTGACATGAAGAAAGTGCAACAGGGCTTTACACTGATCGAACTGATGATCGTGGTCGCCATCATCGGCATCCTCGCGGCCATCGCCATCCCGGCCTATTCCGACTACACCATCCGCGCCAAGGTCTCTGAAGGCCTGAACCTGGCCTCGGCCGCCAAGGCATCGGTTTCCGAATACCGCATCAGCCAGGGCAGCTTCCCGACAGGTAACGCCAGCGCCGGTATCTCTACGACCATTACGAGCAAGTACGTCCGCAGCGTCGGCGTTGGCAACGGCAATGGCCAGATCACCGTCACCTTCAGTGGCACACTGGATTCAACGGTCGCGGGCAACACCATCATTTTTGCGGGCACCTTCCGTAATGCAACGGTTGACTGGACCTGCACCGGCGGCACCTTGCTGGGCAAGTACCGCCCGGCCAACTGCCGTTGATGATATCGACTCGTCAGCAATCAGTTGACTGCTGATATCGGCAAGAAGACCCCGGCCCTGCGCCGGGGTTTTTTTTGGCCACCGTCCCCGCACTCGTCATTGCCCGGCATTGGGCTCTGGTTGTTGTTACTGATCACCTTCTGGCTCTACCACCCGGGACTGAGTGGTGATTTCATGCTCGATGACATACCCAACCTGCGCATGCTGCAGGATCTGGAATCGGGCCTGACCACCTGGCAGGACGTGGTCCACAACAATTCTTCCGGGCCATTGGGAAGACCCATGGCCATGCTGAGTTTCATCCCGGACCAACTCGCCGGTGGCGGCCTGGCCCGACCCTTCAAGTACACCAACCTGATGATCCACCTGCTCTGCGGCGTACTGGTCTTCTGGCTGGCCGCAAGACTGATAATGCAGACAGCGGCACGGCAATGGCGCTGGTGGCTGGCATTGTGGATCAGCGCCATGTGGCTGATCACACCGATGCAAATCAGCACCGTACTGTATATCATCCAGCGCATGGCCCAGCTCTCGACGCTGTTCATGCTCGCAGGGCTGATCTGCTATGTCATCGGGCGCCAGCGGGTGGAACATGCCCGGTACAGCGGGATCGCATGGATTTTGAGCAGCCTGCTGATCTGGCTGCCACTGGCTGCATTCAGCAAGGAAAACGGCGTATTGCTGCCATTATTGATGCTGACCATCGAGGTCTTTTTTTTCCGTTTCAGGCTATCGGGAACACGCAACCGACTCATCATCACGCTGTTTGTTGTTGGTATCGGCCTGCCTGCGGTTCTAGGCATGATATATTTCATCATCCATCCCGATGTCATCATTTCAGGATATGCGCGCAGAGACTTCACCCTCACAGAAAGACTGCTGACCGAAAGCCGCGTACTGTTCGACTACATACGTGGCCTGCTGGTACCCAATAGTAGCTCACTGGGCCTGTTCCATGATGATCTGACAAAATCGACTGGTATTACACAACCCGCTACAACCTTGCTCTCACTCGCCGGGTGGGTACTGGTCATAGCCACGATGATCAGGAAATTCTCCACTGACTGGTCGCCCGCCCTGTTCGGCATGGCCTTTTATCTTGCCGGACACGCGCTCGAGTCCACCATTTTTCCACTCGAATTGTATTTCGAGCACCGCAACTATCTACCCTCGTTTGGCATCTATTTTGGTATCGCAGCACTCTTCTCGGTAGCGATACGGCAATGGCCACAGCATCACATGCCCGTTGTTGCCTTCATGATACTGTTACCACTCATGCACGCACTGGCCACCTACCAGCACGTACAGGTATGGAAGAACAACAAAACCCTGTATCTTGCAACACTGCACAATCACCCCGAATCACCCAGGGCGCATGGAGAAGTCGCCACACTTTACGCCAATGCGGGAAATTTCAGGATGGCCATCCGACACTATCAAAAGGCCGCAGACCTGGAACCTCGCTACGCAGCAAATGTGGTTGTTTTCAAGATGCTCGCCGCATGCATTACTCACACGCCAATTGATAGCAAACGCTATAAAGAACTGGCCAGGGCATTTTCAGTACCCGGCGTCAAATTCCCAATTACGCCCCTTCAGAGTTTACGCAACATCACAAGAAGGAGGCCATGCCCTGGTTATGATGCCAGACGCCTGACGAATATCATTGACCGCTGGCTGATGACCCTGAAGATACGACACAACCGCGACCAGATCTGGCTCATGCGCGTCATTATCGCCCAACTACTCTATGACGCCGGCATAACGGGCGAATCGATCAAGAATCTGGATATGGCGCTTGAGATCGACAAGTCGAGGATAGAGCCTGGGCTGCTCAAGATTCGATATCTTCTGGATATGAAAAAGATCCATGAGGCACGGAATGTCGTGGAAACACTGAAGAAATCCGGCAACCGTCGCAGAGACCTTCAGCAGATACTAAAAGGTTATGACGCATATATCCACAGACTGGAACAAACCGGCAAGCCTGACAGATAACCTTCATTGGATCAGTATCAAACCAGTATTCCGCTGATCCCGGCCAGATAGGATTGTGAATGAAAAGAATGACTCATTACGGATCCTTGAAGCGACGGATTCACCATCTTGATTTGCATATATGGGGATTTTGATTATGATATTGTGGCATCGATCAAAAGGGTCGTCATACCCATGAATCTGTCTATCGTAATCCCCTGCTACAACGAAAGCGCCGGGCTGAAAAAGTTTCTCCCGGAACTGGTGTCTTCGTACCCGGATGCAGAAGTAATCGTCGTCGATGATCATTCAAGCGATGACTCTGCCGTCATTGCAGAGCAGTACGGTGCCAGGGTCATATCCCATCCAGTCAATCTTGGCAATGGTGCAGCAATAAAAACCGGCGCAAGACATGCCACCGGTGAAGTCATCATTTTCATGGATGCTGATGGTCAGCACAAACCATCCGACATCCCCTTGTTGCTGGAGCGCATACAGGATGGTTTTGATATGGTGGTGGGTGCGAGAGACGCATCTGGTCAGGCCAACAAGGCCAGGTTACTCGCCAATGGATTCTATAACTGGTTCGCCAGCAAGATTACCGGACACCAGATCCGTGACCTGACCTCTGGATTCCGCGCCGTACGCGCCGACAAATTCCGTGAATTCCTGTACCTGCTTCCCAATGGATTCTCTTACCCTACAACCATAACCATGTCATTCTTCAGGGCAGGATATAGCATCTGTTACGTATCAATCGATGTAGCGCAGCGGTTAGGGAAGAGCCATATAAACCTGATCAGGGACGGTGTACGTTTTCTTGTCATTATCTTCAAGATCGGCACATTGTATTCGCCGCTCAAGGTGTTTACGCCCATCAGCATGGCCTTTTTCCTGATAGGCCTGCTCTATTATCTCTATACATTCGTCACACTGCACAGATTTACCAATATGAGCGCACTCATGCTGACGACCGCGGTTATCGTATTCCTGATTGGCCTGGTATCGGAACAGATAACAACACTGATATATCGTGACACGAGCAGAAATATTACTGACAACAAACAGCAAGACAAATGAATCCGATAAAAACCATTATACTGGCCGGCGGTTACGGAACCCGGCTGTCAGAAGAAACCGAGGTGCTGCCGAAACCCATGATCGAGATTGGCGGGCGCCCTCTGCTGTGGCACATAATGAAGATATATTCCACGCAGGGCTTCAATGACTTCATTGTTGCCCTGGGTTACAAGGGAGAAGTCATAAAACGTTATTTCACTGAATACCGCCTGCTATCGACAGATCTGAGGGTCGATCTCAATGATGGCAGTACAACAGAGCTTGGCAAGGTTTCCGAGCCTTGGCGAATCGATCTCATCGACACCGGCCTCAATACCATGACCGGCGGAAGACTGAAACGCCTGCGAAGCCAGATAAAGGAAACCGTATTCCTGACATATGGCGATGGCCTTTCAAACATCGACCTGAAAGAGCTGTACAGATTCCACAAGTCTCATGGAAAACTGGCGACCGTAACCGCCATCCAACCCCCCCAGCGTTTCGGTGTTCTTGGCATCGAAGGTGACAAGGTCGTCAGTTTCAATGAAAAACAGGGGTACCAGGATGCATGGGTCAATGGCGGTTTTTTTGTACTCGAGCCACAGGCTCTCGATTATATCGAGGGCGAAAGCACATCATGGGAAAAAGAACCCTGTGAGCGTCTTGCACACGAGGGGCAACTGGTAGCCTTTCGCCATAATGGCTACTGGCAGTGTGTCGATACATTACATGAACTCCGCCAACTCAGATCTGCATGGGAGAATGGTAACGCTCCATGGAAGATATGGGACTGAACACAAGCTTCTGGCAGAACCGCAGGGTATTAGTGACCGGCCATACCGGTTTCAAGGGAAGCTGGCTATCTCTGTGGCTGCACCGCCTTGGGGCTGAGGTCACGGGCCTTGCTTTGGATCCGCCCTCCAGACCCGCTCTTCACGATCTTCTTGGTCTGCACACATTGATCAACGATGTCCGTGCCGATATACGGAACTCGGAAGATGTTTCAGAAATATTTTACAGATACAGGCCCGAAACGGTATTTCACCTTGCCGCTCAATCACTGGTCAGGCCATCATACGATAATCCAATTGATACCCTTTCCGTCAATATCATGGGAAGCGCCAACATTCTTGAGGCATCACGTCATACTGACAGTATAGAATCCGTCGTCATCGTCACCAGCGACAAATGTTATGAAAACAATGAATGGCACTGGCCCTACCGTGAAACCGACAAACTGGGCGGACATGATCCCTACTCAGGCAGTAAAAGCTGCACAGAGATCATCACGCAGACATACAGACGATCATTCTTCAATGATAATTCACGAGACAGATGCCAGATCGCCACAGCGCGCGCCGGAAATGTCATCGGCGGTGGTGACTGGGCAAAAGACCGCATTGTGCCGGATATCATCAGAGCCCTTTCCAGCGGCCGGGCGCCAGTGATTCGCAATCCCGGCGCAACCAGACCCTGGCAGCATGTTCTCGACCCATTGCATGGTTATCTCATGCTGGCGGAAAAACTGACTATGTCACAAGGTTACGATCAGGCCTGGAATTTCGGGCCGGACGCCTCATGCAGCATCACTGTATCCGAGTTGTGCAACAAATTCATGGCATTCTGGCCAGACATGGAAAGACCGGATCATTCCACCACATCCGGGCCACATGAAGCCAACCACCTCATGCTCGACGCATCCATGGCCCGCCAACGCCTGGGATGGCGGCCTGTGCTGCATCTCGATGAAACCATCGAATGGACCGCGGAATGGTACCAGGCATGGCACAAGGGATATGATATACAGAACCTGACATACAAACAGATAGATACCTTTATGGACCTAAGCGGTGGATGCCAATGACGCCAAAATGCCGTTTCTGCCAGTCGGATCTGGAACATACGTTTGCCGATCTGGGCGTGTCACCGCTGTCCAATAGCTATCTTGATGAAGATCAACTGCATAAAATGGAGCCCTTCTATCCTCTCCATGCCCGTGTATGCAAAAACTGCCTGCTGGTGCAGATCGAGGACTTCGAGACACCAGAAAACATTTTCAGCGATTACGCATACTTCTCGTCCTATTCTGATTCCTGGCTCAAGCATGCTGAGCGCTATGCAAACAGCATGACAGAAATGCTCTCACTGAACAACAAAAGCAAGGTTATTGAAATAGCCAGCAATGACGGCTATCTGCTTCAATTCTTCAAACAGGCGGGAATACCTGTGCTTGGCATCGAGCCAGCCGCCAATGTCGCCAGCAGTGCAACAGAACAGGGAATAGAGACAATCTGTGAGTTCTTTGGCACTGTATTATCGGAAAAGCTGACAGGAAAGGGCATCAGGGCGGATCTCCTTATTGGAAACAATGTACTGGCACATGTACCTGACATCAATGATTTCATCGCCGGCATGCGCATGATCCTGAGCCCCTATGGGGTGATAACAATGGAGTTTCCACACCTTCTGAAGATGATAGAGCACAGTCAGTTCGACACCATTTATCATGAGCACTTTTCTTACTTGTCAATGTCCACTGTCAAGACAATGTTCGATCATCATGGACTACATGTGTTCAAGGTTCAATCACTGCCCACCCATGGCGGTTCATTGAGAATTTTCGCCCAGCATGCCAACAGCGGAAAACATGCAGACGACGGCAGTGTCGGCATGGTTATCCAGGAGGAAATGACACATGGCCTGCATGACCCAGATAGTTATGCCGATTTCGAAAGGCGTATTCATAAGGCAAGAAACTCGCTGATGAGGTTTCTTGTAAAAGCCAATGAAGAAGGACTTCATGTTGCCGGCTACGGTGCCCCGGCAAAGGGAAACACACTGCTCAACTACTGTGGAATCAGGAAGGACCTCGTTCAGTACACTGTTGACCGCAATCCCCACAAGCAAGGCAAGTATCTGCCTGGTAGCCATCTGCCAATCCATGCCCCTGAAATGCTCAAACAAACCAGGCCAGATTACGTCCTTATACTACCCTGGAATATAAAGGAAGAAATCATCGATCAGATTGGATGGGTGAGGGACTGGGGCGGCAGGTTTGTCATCGCCATACCGGAAGTCGATATCCTGCAATGAAAATATCTCCCACAAAACTGGATGGCGTCTATTTCATGGAAGCCGAACATTACGATGATGCCAGGGGCCACTTCTCCCGCATCTACTGCGAACGAGTATTCGATGAAGCCGGCCTGAATACCCGATGGGTACAGGAAAACGTTTCCTACAATATTGCGAAGGGAACCTTGCGCGGCCTGCACTTCCAGATGCCGCCCCACAGTGAAACAAAACTCGTAACCTGCATCAGCGGCCACATACATGATATTGCTGTAGATCTCAGGCCAGACTCACACACGTGGGGGGAATGGATAGGGATTGATCTCACACCATCCCCCCCTTGCGCGCTATACATACCGGCTGGATTCGCACATGGATTCATCACGCTGTCCGAAAAATCCATCATCCACTACAACATGTCAGAGCCCTATATCCCCGAGCTGTCCTTCGGTATCCGTTTCGACGACCCGGATATTGCCATCACATGGCCCGGGAAGATTACCACCATTTCCGAACGTGACAAATCCCTGCCGTTTCTGCGCGATATTGAATCCAGTATCCGCAAGCATTACGATATCAGTTGATCATGATCACTTCCGAACAGATTGAAGCCTTCAAATCAGATGGCGTTCTGGTCATCAGGAACTTCTATGATCTGGAAAAGGAAATTCATCCGATACAGGAGGGTATCTACCATATCATTGCCACCCTTATCCGGCGCCACAGACTCGACATCCCCGTTCCAGAATTCTCACCTGACGACTTCGATGCTGCATTCCTGCCAATGATACGCCATGACCGCAGGCTTGGAAGCACAGTATATGACGCCATCAAGCAACTACCGGCCTTTATTCGCCTGTTGTCATCACACAGGAATGAGGAGGTTTTTTGCGTCTTGCGCAATACAAAACTTGCCGGGCTGTGTGGACAGGGACATGGAATCAGGATAGACCTGCCATTTGAAGACCGATACAGAGCTCAATGGCACCAGGACTATACTGCCCAGCTTCGCAGTCTCGACGGCATCGTTTTCTGGAGCCCCCTGAAACAGATCGACAGCAGCATGGGTCCTGTCAGGTTCTGCCCGGGTTCACATACACGGGGTATTTTGCCGGTAACCCTGCACGACGCTAAAAACCCGGAAAGAACGGGCGCGTATGCAATGCAGATCGCCAATATCGACAACATCCTTGATGAATACGAGGTGATTGCGCCACTGACAATGCCAGGTGACCTCGTGTTGATAGATTTTCTCACACTTCACTCATCTGGATACAATACATCCGACAAGGTACGCTGGAGTATGCAGATGCGCTATTTCAACTACCTTGAACCGGTTGGGCTTTCGCATGCATGGAAAGGGGGTATTACCACTGGAACAAGACTGAAAGATATTCATCCTGATATTGTCATAGACCCATGAGAACATGCCAGGTATGCCAATCTGACGATCTTCTTCCAGTCTATGAATCAACTGGAGAAACATCCATTACATCGCTGTGCGAGCTTTATCCAGGCAGAACACGGGTCTTCTTCTGTAACGGGTGCGGGCATCTTCAGAGCGACGAAATACCCAATATCGAGAAATATTATGATCAGGCCTACAAGATCCTGATCAACGACGAGGAAGAAGACCAGATATACAAGATTGAAAATGACAGAACGATTTACCGCATTCAGCACCAGGTCGATACTTTACTGAGATTGATCGAGATACCGAAAAATGCCCGAATTCTTGATTTTGGGTGCGCAAAAAGCGCCACGATGAGAAAGCTGATCCAGTCAAGACCTGATGTAGAGCACTACCTGTTCGATGTCAGTGATATGTATATTCCGTTCTGGGACAAATTTACGCCCAGATCGGCACAGGCGACCTACACGCTTCCTCCCGATTGGGAAGGAAGCTTCGATATCGTCACCTCGTTTTTTTCTCTCGAACATACATCTGATCCGACAGGAATGGTTCGAACCATACACAGCATGCTCAGAGACAACGGCACAATCTATATTGTGATCCCGTACGTTGATGTCAACATCGCGGATATGGTTGTATTCGATCATACCAATCATTTCACCATCACATCCATGCGGGTGCTACTACAGTCCTGCGGTTTTTCCAATATCATCATCGACACACAGTCACACGATGGCGCCATGATTGCCATCGCTCACAAGAAAACCGGCACCAATCACACATTCATACAACCTGACAGTTCGCTGATATCCGATACGCGGGAAAGAATGCTGCAAATCGCAACATACTGGAACAATATAAAAAATCGAATCGTTGAATTCGAAGCCAATACCGATAACAAGAATTGCGCAATCTATGGCTCCGGATTTTATGGCGCATTCATAATGTCATGCCTTAGAAATACCGATAGTGTCAGCTGCTTTATCGACAGAAATCCCTGGAGGCAGGGTCAGACATTGAATGAAAAACCCATTGTTTCTCCAGATGATCTGCCGGAGGATGTATGTCATATATATGTCGGTCTTCGCCCTGAAATAGCTCGACAAAACATAGCCCAGGTTGATGCGCTTCAATCTAGAAAAATAGAATTCTTCTATCTGTGACCAAATTATGAGCATACGTGGTTCAATAATCCGCCTGTCGCCCCCAGAGGCAGAAGATCTTTTTGCGCTCCAGTCATTGCGCAATGATCTGAGCCTGCAAAGGCAGTTATTGGCGCTCCCAAAACCCAATAATATGGATGCCGTAAGAGAATGGATTGGAAGATTCAATGGATCAAGCAATGCCATACTTTTCAGTATCAGACGCCTGGACAATGACTTATGCATAGGATTCGTTCAGGTTACGCAGATAGATACCCTGCACGGAACGGGCTGGCTGGGCGTTGCGATCGATCCCGAGTATCAAGGCAAGGGATTTGGTGGAGAGGCCTTGAAATTGATCGAGCGCTACATGCATGAATTCTTCAATCTGAGAAAGCTTTTGCTGGAGGTCGATAGTAAAAACCCGGCAAAGCATCTCTATACGAGAATGGGTTATTCGGTGATTGGCACCATGAGATCACATTTCTACCATGGTGACAGGTACCATGATATCGATATCATGGAAAAATTTCTTTAAACCCTGCCACCCATGAGCAAGCGTATCGTCATATCACAACCCATGCTTTTTCCATGGTCCGGCATGTTCGAGCAGATACTCCTGGCCGATATTTATGTGCACTATACCGATGTTGCGTTTTCAAAGGGGAGCAGGGTCAATCGTGTGCAAATAAAAGGAAAGAACGGAAAAACCTGGATGACCATTCCGATAGACAGGCAGCACCTTGGCCAAACCATAGGATCCCTACGCTACTCTGGCATATCCTGGAAGCAAAGCCACTATGACATGTTCAAGACACATTACCATGTCAGCCCACATTTCGATGATGCACTTGATCTCATGAATGCCGCCTATTCAAGTGATACCGGTAAACTTGTCGATATCGTCATACCCTCTATACAAAATACCTGTGAATATCTCAATATACCGTACGACAAGAAATTCATCGACGCAACATCACTTCCGGTCAATGGAACCGGGTCACAACGTGTTCTCGATATCGTGAAACACCTGGATGGAGACACGTACATTACGGGTCATGGCGCACGCAACTATCTGGATCACCATGCGTTTGAAAAGGCCGGTATTCGCGTTGAATATATGGATTACAGCCTGACGGAATATCCGCAATTGCATGGCGAATTTGATCCCTATGTTTCGATACTCGATATGATCGCGAATACCGGCAAATCTGCAACGGATTATCTACGTCCACACACAATCTACTGGAAGGACTTTATAAATGGATAAGATCAAGCAATTCAGGCTGGAAGTTGCTGACAATATTCGCTCACTGAGTAAAGACACCGAACTGCGTAAACAATCCTTTGACTGGCTGCGCGCTGCCGGCAAGCACAGGTACAGCTACAATTTCGAATGGATGGGAAGACCAATAATCCAGTTTCCCCAGGATATGATAGCCATGCAGGAAATCATCTGGCGAACACGTCCTGATCTCATCATTGAAACAGGCATTGCTCATGGCGGATCACTTGTATTCTACGCCTCCATGCTTGAGCTCACTGGACAAGGGACGGTAATTGGAATAGATATTGATATACGTGAGCACAATCGGCGGGAAATTGAAATGCATCCCATGTACCACCGAATCGAAATGATCGAGGGCTCCTCTATCGATCCAGATATCGTACAATTGGTGCATGAAAAGGCCGGCAATCATAAAAGTATAATGGTGATCCTGGACTCAAATCACACACATGCGCATGTAGCCAGTGAAATACAGGCTTATTCCCATCTGGTAAGCCCGGGAAACTATATGGTCGTCTTCGATACCGCGATTGAATACATGGATCCTGGTTCTTTTCCTGACAGACCCTGGGATATCGGCAACAACCCAATGACGGCCGTCAGGGAATTCCTGCAAAACAACAGTGATTTCAGCGTTGACGAACAAATAGAAGCCAAACTCCTCATCACCGTTGCACCTGGCGGATACCTAATACGTAACCCAGCATGAAGAAACGGCACATTCCCGTATCAGGGCCATCGATCACCAGCAGCGAGATCGCACTCGTTCAAGAAGCGGTCAGCTCTGCCTGGTATGACAACGCAAACAGCTTTAACGCTTCTTTCGAGAACGCGTTTTCAGATTACATTGGCCGTCGTCATGCAATCAGTCTCCCATCCTGCACTTCGGCCATTCATCTGTCGCTTCTCTCACTTGGTATCGGGCCAGGTGATGAGGTAATCGTACCCGATATTACATGGATTGCAACCGCGGCCCCTGTCTTCTATGTGGGCGCAACACCGGTCTTTTGTGATATTGACCCGCATACTTGGTGCATTTCATCCCATGCTCTCGAACAGTGCATTACTGACTCGACTCGTGCTGTCATCG
The DNA here is from genome assembly GCA_015484945.1 of Gammaproteobacteria bacterium. Taxonomy (GTDB): domain Bacteria; phylum Pseudomonadota; class Gammaproteobacteria; order WFUO01; family WFUO01; genus WFUO01. The sequence goes on from WFUO01000057.1 coordinate 19,253, forward strand.
TCGTAGATCTCTATGGCGGCATGCCTGACATGTCCACCATTCGGTCCATCGCTGACGCTCGTGGCATAGACATCATCGAGGATGCGGCACAGGCAATTGGGTCACGCTTCAATGACCGTCTGGCTGGCAGCTTTGGGAGAACGGGCGTTTTCAGCTTTCATGGCTCTAAGACCATGACAACGGGTGAAGGCGGAATGCTTGTGACTGATGATGAACACATCTATGAACGCACGCAAATACTCCGTGATCATGGACGCCTTCCGGGTGACACCAGTTTTTTCAATACTGAGGTCGGTTACAAATACAAAATGAGCGCATTACAGGCCGCTCTTGGCCTTGCTCAGCTTCGTAGAATCGATGATCTGGTCAACAAGAAACGTACGATATTCTCATGGTATTCAGAACGGCTCGAATCAAATGAACACTTGACCCTCAATCATGAACCAGGCGGTGTTTACAACACCTACTGGATGACAACGATTCTGTTGTCAGAGGATCTGAAGCATGAGAGAGATTCCGTGATGCAAAAACTGGCTTCTCGCGGCATAGATACACGCCCATTTTTTCACCCTCTCAGTTCCCTGCCCGCCTTTGAAGGCCTGCCGCAATCATCCTGTGCGAAGGATGGCAATATTCATGCTTATTCTGTCAGTCCCCGTGGCCTGAATCTCCCTTCGGGTCTCAACCTGAAAGAATCTGATATCGATTACATCTGCTCAACACTGACCGACATACTCGAACATTATTGATGCCTTGCGTACACCCTCATCACCACCCATGCCAATACATCAGCGGCGAATACGACAAGCCGAAAACCTGCGACAAGAATCATGATCGATGCCAGGCCTTGTTGACTGTGCATCAATTGCCCGGCCATATACTCGAAAACACCGAGACCCTGCGGCGCGAAAAACGCCAGAAATCCAATGCCCCAGGAAAAGAGATAAACTCCGGCCGTTCTCAACAGGTTTATTTCACTGCTGATATCCGGGAATGCCGTTACATACAGTACAAATACGCTCGATGCCCCAATCCAGTAAACACCAATTACAGCCAGCAATTGCAGATAGCTGCCTAAACCAACCTCCTGTCCGGCATCCAGAACATATCTGTTAATAAACCTGCGCAACAAGATCAACCCGGCAAACGCTGCCACCATCATTCCACCAACGAGATAAACAAATGATGCCTGCCCGCCGAACAGGATCAATAGCATGCCGCCTATCAAGATCGCCATGGCAACGGCCAGGGCATTTTCCATGATGAACAGGGCCCACAATATTCGTTTTTCTATACCATACTCTCCAAGATCTATGGCCCTGGCAATTGTATGCCAGATACCTCCCGGTATATACCGCGCAGGCAGCCGATTGACAGAAATGAAAACCGCGTTGAGATAGCCGGGCCATTTGCCCAATGGCTTCAGCAGGCAGCGAAGAAATACTCCTGACAACAGATACAACAATGACCAGATGACGACTCCCAGCGCCAGCCTGCCGATATCTGCATGCCTTATCTGCCCAACCAGGGTTTCCCGATGCTGATATGCCAGATAAATCATGAAGCCGAGCGCAACCGGGGTAAACAGGCGCTTGGACCAGCGGATGGCCATTCGCCAATTTTCCTGCACTACAGATCCGCCTGGCATATTTTCAGACCGCGTCAATTGCGCGCATATTTGCCGGTGACATAACGTACCGGCAATGCCGTCAATAGCATGAACGCAATGGCGAACTTGCTCAGAATCCCGATTCTCGCCTTGAACACCACACCAAAAACCGCGAACGGCAGTCCAAACAATGGAAACAGACGACTCAGCACGGAATTGCTTATCTTGAATCCACTCCCACCGAATCTCTTCAGTTTCTCGGCATATTTTTCGTTTCCACGAAAATCCCTGCGCCACCATTTCGTACCGGGCACATGTATGAAATCACCTTTCAGTACCATTTCCAGCAGCATCACGAGGTCAGCGCCCGCCCGGGTGTACGATCTTTCCAGATCCGGCATGCAACTGACCCTTATCAAACCAAGCAAGGGGTTCATGCTGCCCCAGAGCACCGTCATGAATCTTCCACAAACACCCAGACCACGGGTATCTGTCCACCCTGTTCTGACACCAAGGCTGTTGCCCTCACGATCAATCCACTCTGGCGTCGCAAATGCCAGCACCGCGGCCGGATTGGCCTGGAGGGACTCGACACATTTACTGATGACGTCTCTCTCCCACAGGTCGTGCCCTGAAGCCCACATGAAAAACGCTCCTCTTGCCTTGTGAAAAACATAATGAAAGTTGGCATTTACCCCTTGATTGACCGCATACCGATGAAAGATCACTCTCGGGTCCTCACCGGCAATACGTTGGCAGATCTCTGCCGTCGCATCCATCGATCCATTGTCCGAGATGATGATCTCCAGAGAGGGATAATCCTGGGCGAGTATGGATCTGAGCGATTTCTCGATGAATTCCGCTTCGTTATAGACGGGCATGCCGATACTGACCAGTGGCAGATCAATATCTGTTTCCGAACTATGATTCGACATTTCTCATTTCCTGTTGCCCGGGGTGGGCAGATGGTGCCCCCTGATTACCGATCGTAACCCATGACATTCCACCAGTCATCCATGCCGGGCTGACAATGGCATTTACGGAACATGCGTTCAGCGTCGATACCGTAGGGACGTTTAGCCTTTCTGTTGCCGATTTCATCGAGATAACAGCCTGCCGGTCACACGCATGCCGACACCCCGCCCATCGCAGACACGTTTATCCAGCCACTGCGAGAGCGCCCTCAGCCCACCCGGCGGCGCCATTTCCCGAAACCCGTTTTTCAGGGTTACAGGGACTTGTTGGCCGCAATACGTATGCTTTTTATAGGGAATTCGTTTGTAAACACAGGCTTACAGGCGGAAAATGCCCGCCTGACAGGCTAGACTACGAGAAGGAACCGGGGAAAGCGGCAAATTGCCCGAAACCGGTCACGCGCTCAGGGACATCACGGGAGTTGGATAATTTCCCCAAATAAACTAATATGTTATGAGAACTATTTTAAGAACAGTATCACAGCATGCAACCACTTGGACGATAACATAGCGGATATGGCCAGCACCAACCCCAAAATCAACCTCAGTGGACTCGCGCGCCGGCTCGTGCAGGACGGGCTACTGGACGAGACTACGGCTGAAAAGGCTGTGGCCGAGGCGCGGCGCAAGAAGATTCAGCTGGTCAGTCACCTGGTCGAGAACAAACTGGTCAGCGGAAAGGATATCGCCTGGGCCGCCGCCCAGGAATTTGGTGTGCCGCTGTTCGATATCTCGACCATGGACATGGAGATGGTGCCGGTTTCCATCGTCGAGGAAAAGCTGATCCGTCAGTTGCATGCCCTGCCTCTGTTCAAGCGGGGCAACCGCCTGTTCGTCGCCGTATCCGACCCGACCAACCTGCGTGCGCTGGACGAAATCAAGTTCGCCACCGGCATCAATACCGACGCCGTGCTGGTCGAGGAAGAGCAGCTCGTCAACACCATCGACAAGGCGCTGACCGAACAGGAAACCGTCATGGATGGCCTGCTCGACGAGGATCTGGACAACCTGTCGATAGAATCGGGTGAGGACGAGGATCAGGCAAATGAAGAAGAGATCGATGTTGATGATACGCCGGTTGTGCGCTTCGTCAACAAGGTGCTGCTGGACGCCATCAATAAAGGTGCGTCGGATATCCATTTCGAGCCCTATGAAAAGATGTACCGTGTGCGTATCCGCCAGGACGGCATCCTGCATGAAATTGCCAACCCGCCCGTCAACCTCGCCGGCCGTATCGCGGCGCGCCTGAAGGTCATGTCACGGATGAACATCGCCGAGCGGCGTGTCCCCCAGGACGGGCGCATCAAGATGACGCTGTCAAAAAACCGCGCCATCGACTTCCGTGTCAACACCCTGCCAACCCTGTTCGGCGAAAAGATCGTGCTGCGTATCCTTGATCCGACCAGCGCGCAGATGGGTATCGATGCGCTTGGCTATGAGGAAGACCAGAAGGAACTGTACCTGAACGCGCTCAACCGGCCACACGGTATGATCCTGGTGACCGGCCCGACCGGTAGCGGTAAGACGGTCTCTCTGTACACCGGCCTGAACATTCTCAATACCGTTGACCGTAACATCTCCACCGCCGAGGATCCGGTGGAAATCAACCTGCCTGGCATCAACCAGGTCAACATGAACACCAAGACCGGCATGACATTCGCGGAGGCCCTGCGTTCGTTCCTGCGTCAGGACCCGGATGTGATCATGGTAGGTGAGATCCGAGATCTTGAAACCGCGGAGATCGCGATCAAGGCCGCCCAGACCGGCCATCTGGTACTCTCCACCCTGCATACCAATGACGCGCCGCAGACGCTCAACCGGCTCGTCAACATGGGCGTGGCGCCATACAATATCGCCTCGGCCGTGGAGCTGATCATCGCCCAGCGGCTGGCGCGACGCCTGTGCAACAATTGCAAGACCCTTGTTGACATACCGCGCGAGGCATTGATCAAGGAGGGCTTCAGCGAGGAAGAAATCCCTACCTTGAAAATCTACAAGGCGGTAGGCTGTGATATGTGTACCAATGGCTACAAAGGCCGGGTGGGCATCTACCAGGTCATGCCGGTGTCCGATGAGATCGGCAAGATCATCATGGAAGGTGGCAATGCGATGGACATTGCCGCTCAGGCAAAAAAAGAAGGCATAGCCGATTTGCGCGAATCCGGCCTCAAGAAGGTTCGCGCCGGCATCACAAGTCTCGATGAAGTCAATCGTGTAACCAAGGATTAAAGGAAATGGCGGAGAAAGCAGTCAAAGAAGCAACCTTTGCTTGGGTCGGTGTTGACAAGACCGGCAAGCGGGTCAAGGGAGAGATAAAAAGCAACAGCATAGCCAGAGTCAAGGCCGAACTACGCAGCCAGGGTGTGGTGCCCAAGACGGTACGCAAGAAGTCCGCGCTGTTTGGCGGTTCCACGGGCAAAAAAATCACCCCCAAGGATATCGCCATTTTCTCGCGCCAGCTGGCCACGATGATGTCGGCCGGCGTACCGCTGGTACAGTCTTTCGATATCATTGGCCGTGGACATGACAACCCGAGGATGACCCAGCTGTTGATGTCTATCAAGGCCGACATCGAAGGCGGTAGCCCGCTGGCCGAAGCGCTAGGCAAGCATCCGCTGTATTTCGATGACCTGTTCTGCAACCTGGTCAAGGCCGGCGAACATGCCGGCGTGCTCGAAACCCTGCTCGACAAGATCGCCACCTACAAGGAACGCACCGAGGCCATCAAGGCCAAGATCAAGAAGGCCTTGTTCTATCCAACCGCGGTCATCGTCGTTGCCTTCATCGTCACTGCCATCCTGCTGATCTATGTGGTACCCCAGTTCGAAAAGCTGTTTTCCAATTTTGGCGCTGCGCTGCCGGCCTTTACCCAGATGGTCATCGGCATGTCGCGCTTCATGCAGGATTACTGGTGGGCCGTGTTTGGCGGCCTCATCCTGGCCATCGTCGCCTTCATCGAAGCCAAGAAACGATCTCGGAAATTCAATATTGCCTTCGACAAGTTCATGCTCAAGATGCCGATCATTGGTGTCATCGTGCACAAGGCCGCCATCGCCCGTTATGCGCGCACTCTCTCGACCATGTTCGCCGCCGGCGTACCACTGGTAGAAGCCATGACCTCGGTGGCCGGGGCAACCGGCAACGCCGTGTATTCGGAAGCCGTGCTCAAGATGCGTGACGATATCTCTACCGGCCGCCAGCTCAATGTAGCCATGCAAGATAGCAATCTGTTCCCGTCCATGGTCACGCAAATGGTTGCGATTGGCGAGGAATCCGGCTCTCTGGATGCGATGCTGGCCAAGGTGGCGGACTTCTACGAGGCCGAAGTCGATGATGCAGTGGATGCCATGAGCAGCCTGCTCGAACCGCTGATCATGGCTATCCTCGGCATTCTGGTCGGCGGGCTGGTCATCGCCATGTACCTGCCGATTTTCAAACTCGGCTCCGTTGTCTGATTTCACCCACAAGGCTCGTCCTGCAACGCCTGTGTTGCAGGACGGGAATTGATCTTCATGCCGTTCATCGACCTTTTGCAGCGCAATCCTGAAATCCTCGCATTGGGCGCCCTCGTTCTCGGGCTCATCATCGGCAGCTTCCTTAATGTGTTGATCTACCGTCTCCCGGTCATGATGCAACGACAATGGAAACAAGAATGCGCCGAACTGCTTGGCCAGAAACCGCAGACAGAGGAAAAACCCTTCAATCTCATGACACCAGGATCATGCTGTCCTGACTGCGGGAAGGCGATCCGGCCGATCGAGAACATCCCGGTGTTCAGCTACCTGCTACTGCGTGGACGGTGTTCCGGATGCGGCAATCCCATATCGATACGCTACCCGGTCATCGAGCTGTTGACGGGGCTGCTTTCGGCCTGGACGGCCTGGCATTTCGGCCTGGGTTGGCAGATGGCCGCGGCCCTGCTGTTTGGCTGGCTGTTGATCGCCCTGGCCTTCATCGATATCGATCACCAGTTGCTGCCGGACAATCTAGTGTTGCCACTGATGTGGGGCGGCCTGCTGCTCAGTATCGGCGAAATCAATGGTGTGTCGATGCGCGATAGTCTGATCGGTGCCGCGGCAGGCTACCTCTCGCTGTGGCTGGTCTATCATCTGTTCCGTCTGGCTACCGGCAAGGAAGGCATGGGCTACGGTGATTTCAAGTTGCTGGCTGCGCTGGGTGCATGGATGGGCTGGCAGATGCTGCCGCTGATCATCATCCTGTCCGCCGTGGTTGGCGCTGTCGTGGGCATCGCGCTCATCCTGCTTGGCCGGCAGCGGCGTGGTTCGACGATTCCCTTTGGCCCCTTTCTTGCGTTGGCTGGCCTGATCTCACTGTTCTGGGGCCGGTCTTTGATGAATGCCTATCTGGGATTTACCGGACTGTAGATCGCCATGTTCGTGGTCGCGCTCACAGGAGGCATTGGCAGTGGCAAATCCACAGTCACCCGGCTGTTTGCGCAACTCGGCGTACCGGTCATCGATGCCGATGAGATATCGCATGAGCTGACCGCCCCTGGGCAACCCGTTCTGAACGAAATACGCGCTGCCTTCGGTGATGATGTATTCGAGCACAATGGCTCCCTGAACCGCGCCAGGCTGCGAGAACGGGTGTTTGGCAATGTCAATGACCGCCGCCGGCTCGAGGGCCTGTTGCACCCGGCCATACATGCTGAAATACTGTCGCGTCTTGCGGCTACCGATGCCGTGTATGCGATCCTCAGCATACCGCTACTGGTTGAATCCCGTCATGACTACCCGCATGATCGCGTACTGGTCATCGACTGCCCCGACGACATCAGGTTGGCACGGGTGATGGAACGCGACGGACTGACACGAGAGGCCATACAACGCATCATGGCACAGCAGGCCCTCCGCAACGAGCGTCTGAAGCTGGCCGATGATATACTCGATAACAGCGGCGACCTGGCGACGTTGCAGGCCCGGGTGACGGAACTGCACCGGCTATACCAACAACTGGCCCGCGCGCGCAATCCGGGTTAGCCCGGAACAGACGATGACAGGGCATGACAAACCCATGAGCAATCTCGATATCACACCGGTGGTCATCTACGAGTACCCGTTGAACGAGAAGATCCGCACCTTCCTGCGCCTGGAATCCCTGTTCAAGCAGATCGCCTATCACTTGCGCAATGAATCACACTGGGGCAGTCAGGCCGCACTGCGCGCCCTGCTCGACATCCAGGAACTGCTTGGGCGCAACGACATCAAGAACGAGATCCTCAAGGAACTCGATCACCAGATCGAAAGCATGGAGCGCTTGCAGGACAATCCCGATGTGGATGCCGAGCAACTCAACCACCTGCTGGACAAGTTGCGGTTTCTCCACGATGGCCTGTACGCTGACAAACAGCCCATCGGCCACGAATTACGCAACAACGAGTTTCTCAACAGCCTGCGCCAGCGAATGACACTGCCGGGTGGTACCTGCGACTTCGACATGCCCGGATATCATTTCTGGCTCAACCAGCCGTCCAGACACCGTGCGCGCCAGATCCTCACCTGGCTGGAACCCTACGACCTGCTCAACCAGTCACTGCACCAGCTGCTCAAACATGTACGCGAGTCCAGCATGCCACGCGAGGAGCTTGCCGAAGACGGCTTCTTTCAGAAAGCACTGAGCTCCGGCAAACCCTTCCAGATGTTGCGAATCTCCCTGTCTTCCGATACCGCGCTGTATCCTGAGATCAGTGGCAATCGTCAGCGTATCAGTATCCGTTTCATGCATCAGGAGACCGCGGATACCAGGCCGGTGCAGACCGGTGACGATGTACGTTTCATGATGACCTGCTGTGTTTTCTGAATCATGAACGTGACCCGTGTCATACGCTGCCCAGTGTGTGGAAAACCGGTCAAGTGGACCAGGGACTCACGCTGGCGGCCCTTCTGCAGCGAGCGATGCAAGCTCATCGACCTTGGCGAATGGATGGAAGAACGTCACCGGATACCGGGTGAGCCATGGCATCCACCCGAGGACAACAGCGAAGAGTAGGTTATGGTGCTTTTGTACGACTTGCCATAACGCAAAGTACGCAAAGGCGTAGAGAACGCAGAGATTGTCAACAGAAGTTCCGTCAGAATCGTGTATGATCGAGCCGCTTTGCCGGTATTCGTTCAATATCAGGATGAGGCACAGGCATGTTCCGGTGATGTGCCTCATGACTAAGAAATAGCCGTCTGCTTGCGCAGTATTGCAAACATGCTTTACGCACTCAGCGCTTCTGCGTTCTCCGCGTTTCAATCTTTGCCTGGACAATATCACTCCACAGTGAAGCGGAAACGAGCGTGGTAACCGCGTGTTCCGGCCATGACTTCGACATCGGCCAGCCAGTCCTTGCGCCCGGTGGCGCATACCGGCAGCAACACATTGCCGATCCAGCGGCCATCGGCCTGGCGTTGCAGCCGGTAGCGGTTGACGCCCATGTCCATGCCCGGCATCGTGAAGGCAATCGTGACCGCCGTCGCATCAGTCGTACGGCTGCGCAGACGCACCAGCACCGGGAAGGATTTCAGCGCGCTGACACGGCCCTGCAGATGCAGATCCAGACTGAGATCGTCACCGATCGCGTGGCACGCTCGCTGCGTCGGATCACATGGCGCTACCGTCAGTTCGTGGACCTCCAGTGTCCGGGCATCATCATTGCCGGGGCCAGGCGTGTGGCTCAGCAGTCCAACGATGAGACCGGCAAATAGCACCACCACGAAACGCAGCAGATTGCGCCGTGTGAACCAACGTTCTCGCCAGCCGTTCATGCCGGCTGCTCCGTCGGCATGAATCCCCGAATACCGGCAACACCCTGGGCGCCGTGTTGCCAGGCGATGGGCAGATGCGCGGCCGATACACCTCCCAGCGCATAGACCGGCATGGCGATGTCCTCGATGGTTCTGGCGAAGCCCTCCCAGCCGATACCAGGTACACCGGGATGACTGGCCGTGGGCAGTACCGGCGACAGCAGCGCAAAACTGGCGCCGATGGCCTTGGCATGTTGCAACTCATCCCGGTCATGACAGGAAGCGGCGACCAGCTTGTCCGCGGGAAGCGGGCGTTCGCGCATGGCCCGCAGGCGCAGGGACGACAGATGCACGCCATCGGCGCCACTGCGCTCAACCAGTTCCGGATCGGCGTTCAACAGTACACGGGAAGCGTGTGCGTGACAGAGATCGACCACATCGCGCGCCAATGACAGATAATCCTCACTGTCCGGATTGCGGGTACGCAACTGGACCAGTCGGATGCCATTGTGCAATGCGACTTGCAACCGCCGCAGCAATGCCTGCGGGTCGCCTTCGGGGTCAGGGGTGATCAGGTAACGGTCGGGCAGGCACAGGGCGCTGACCACCGGAACGTCGGCAGCCGGCATCGGCCAGTTGCGCAACGCATCGGGTTCGACCCAGGCGAGCGGCTGTCCCTCGCGCCCGCGCGGCTCACCTTCCCAGGTATCGACCAGCCAGACATCGAGCAACACATGACGGTCACCATAATCGTGTGCAAGCCGGATCAGCGGCCTGTAGCCGGTTGCAGTGATGCCGAGTTCCTCGTCCAGCTCACGCAACAGACAATCCCCGAAGCTTTCTTCGGGATGGCGCTTGCCACCTGGAAATTCCCACAAACCGCCTTGATGGGCATCGTCGGGACGCCGGGCAATCAGGATACGTCCTTGTTCATCGCGCAAGGCGGCAGCGGCGACCTCGATGATCTCAGGCATGCCCATTCTGCCCGGCAGGGATCCACGTGTCAGGTACGGTACTCGGCATTGATGCGAACGTAGTCGTGAGAGAGATCGCTGGTCCAGACCGTTTCGACCCATTCGCCACGGCCCAGCACGATACGGATGAGGATTTCGTCCCGGTCCATGACCGCCTGGCCAGCCGCCTCGGTATAGGTCGATGCGCGCGCGCCCTGTTCGGCAATGCACACATCGTCCAGCCACAGAGAAACACCTTCGACATCCAGCCCCTCGATACCGGCACGGCCAACAGCGGCCAGAATGCGTCCCCAGTTGGGATCACTGGCGAACAGCGCGGTCTTGACCAAGGGCGAATGGGCGACCGTGTAGGCCACGGCCAGACACTCGTCGCGGTCACGGCCTTGTTCGACCCGCACGGTCACGAACTTGGTTGCGCCCTCGCCGTCACGGACGATGGCTTGCGCCAGCTGCAAAAACACGCGGTCCAGTGCCTCTGCAAAGACGCGCACATCGGCATCACTGGCCAGGCGGACACCACTGGCGCCGGTCGCGCTGAGCACGCAGGCATCGTTGGTCGAGGTGTCGCCATCCACGGTGATGCGGTTGAACGACTGCTCGACAGCAGTGCGCAGCAGTTCGTCGAGCTGCGCCTGTCCAATGACGGCATCAGTGGCGACAAACGCGAGCATGGTGGCCATGTCGGGCCGGATCATGCCTGCCCCCTTGCAGATGCCGGTAACGGTGACACGACCGCCCGCCAGTTCGGCAGTGGCCGATGCCCCCTTGGGGACAGTGTCGGTGGTCATGATGGCCTGAGCGGCCGCCGGCCAGTTGGCTTCATCCAGCGCCGCGACCGCGGAAGGCATGGCGGCAACCAGGCCCGCAACGGGCAAAGGCTCGCCGATCACGCCGGTAGAGAACGGCAGCACGGCGGACGTGGGAACATCGAGCAACTCCGCCAGACCTGCACAACAGCCGAGCGCGTCGTCGATGCCCTGGGGACCGGTACCGGCGTTGGCGTTACCGGCATTGACCAACAGCGCGCGCGGCGCGCCCTGACCGAGATGCCGTATGGCAACATCGACCGGTGCGGCGCGAAAGGCGTTACGTGTAAAAACGGCGCTGGTGACGGCGCCTTCGCTCAGGCGCATGACCAGCAGGTCATCGCGACCCTGGTAGCGGGTAGCGCTTGCCGCGCAGCCAAGTTCAACACCGGTAACGGGTTTCAGAGGCGGCAGCTTGTCCAGACCAACGGCCATGCCGGTTCAGGTAACCTTGCCGTGACAATGCTTGTACTTTTTGCCCGAACCACAGGGACAGGGCTCGTTACGACCGACCTTGCGTTCTTCACGCACAAACGGCTCGTGATGCACCGGCTCGGCTTCGGTCTCGGCATAGGCCTCGTCACCCTGGTACTCGTCGAAGATATCGACTCCTTCGGCGTGTTGGAACTCCAGCGGCACATTGGCGCGATTGCGCTGTTCGAGACGATCGACATCCTCCTCAGCGGTCACCTCGACCTTGGAGATCACGCCAATGACTTCGCGCTTGATCCTGTCCAGCAGGTCACTGAACATCTCGAAGGCCTCACGCTTGTATTCCTGCTTGGGATTCTTCTGCGCATAGCCGCGCAGATGGATCCCCTGACGCAGATAGTCCATGGCTGCCAGGTGTTCTTTCCACAACTGGTCGAGGATCTGCAACATGACGGCCTTCTCGAAATGCCGCATGGTCTCGGCGCCTGCTTCCGCCTCCTTCTTGGCGTATTCCTCCTCGAGCACCTGGATGATCTTCTCGCGCAAGGTCTCCTCGTGCAGTTCATCGTCTTCCTCCAACCAGCGGCCGACCGGCATGCGGGTACCGAACTCGTGTTCCAGGGCCTTTTCGAGCCCAGGAATGTCCCACATCTCGTCAATGCTGCCCGGTGGAATGTATTCACTGACGACATCGTTGACGACATCACGCCGGATGGCCTTGATGCTGTCGGAAATATCGTCCAGCGCCATCAGTTCGTTACGCTGTTCGTAGATGATCTTGCGCTGGTCGTTGGCGACATCATCGTACTCGAGGATATTCTTGCGCGCATCGAAATAATGCGCCTCCACCTTGCGCTGCGCGTTCTCGATTGCCTTGCTGACCCAGGGATGCTCGATGGATTCCCCTTCCTTCATGCCCAGACGCTGCATGATCGCGCTGACACGGTCGGAGGCGAAGATCCGCATCAGGTTGTCCTGCAACGACAGGTAGAAACGAGACGAACCCGGATCGCCCTGTCGGCCCGCGCGGCCGCGCAACTGATTGTCGATGCGTCTCGATTCATGGCGCTCGGTGCCGATGATGTGCAACCCGCCGGCCTCGATCACGGCCTGATGGCGTTTCTCCCAGTCCTTGCGGATCTCGTCGTGCCGGGATGGATCCGCCTCGGCCAGTTCCATCTCGAGGTTACCGCCGAGCACGATATCGGTACCACGACCCGCCATGTTGGTGGCGATGGTCACCGCGCCCGGCATGCCGGCCTCGGCGACGATCTTGGCCTCGCGCTCGTGCTGCTTGGCGTTGAGAACCTCGTGTTTGATACCGGCCTTCTTCAGCAGGCCGGAAAGATATTCCGAGACCTCGATCGATGTGGTGCCCACCAGCACCGGCTGCTTGCGCGCCACACAGTCCTTGATGTCCTCGATGATGGCGTCGTACTTGTCCTTCTCGGTCAGGAAGATCAGGTCGCCCATGTCGTTGCGAATCATCGGCTTGTTGGTGGGCACGACGACCACCTCCAGGCCATAGATCTGCTGGAACTCGTAGGCTTCGGTATCGGCCGTGCCGGTCATGCCGGAGAGCTTTTCGTACAAGCGGAAATAGTTCTGGAAGGTGATCGAGGCCAGTGTCTGGTTCTCGCTCTGTACCGGCACCCCTTCCTTGGCCTCGATGGCCTGGTGCAGGCCGTCGGACCAACGCCGCCCGGACAGCGTACGACCCGTGAACTCGTCCACGATGACGACCTCGTTGTCCTTGACGATGTAATCCACATCCCTGTGATACAGCGCATGCGCACGCAGGGCGGCGGTCACATGATGCATGATGGTGATGTTGGCGGCATCATAAAGGCTTTCACCCTCGTTGAGCAGACCCTCGCGGATCAGCATTTCCTCGATACGCTGGTGACCGCGTTCGGTCAGGTATGCCTGCTTGTTCTTTTCATCCACCGTGTAATCGCAGTCCTGCGGCTCCTCGTCTGGCTTGACCGCGTCCGGGTCGATACCCTCGCACTTCTTCAGCGCCGGGATCAACTTGTCTATCTTGACATACAGGTCGCTGTTCTCCTCGGCAGGACCAGAGATGATCAGGGGCGTACGCGCCTCGTCGATGAGAATGGAATCGACTTCGTCAACGATGGCGAAGTAGTGCCCGCGTTGCAGTTTCTCGTCCAGTGAAAAGGCCAGGTTGTCCTGCAGGTAATCGAATCCGAACTGGTTGTTGGTGCCATAGGTGATGTCGGCCTGATAGGACTTTTTCTTCTCCTCATGCCCCATGTCGCCGACCACGACACCGGTGCTCATGCCAAGGAACTCGTACAGCCTGCCCATCCATTCGGCATCGCGCCTGGCCAGATAGTCGTTGACGGTAACCACGTGCACACCCTTGCCGGTCAGGGCATTGAGATAGGCGGCCAGGGTGGCAACCAGGGTCTTGCCTTCGCCAGTGCGCATTTCGGTGATCTTGCCTTCGTGCAACACCATGCCGCCGATGAGCTGCACATCGAAGTGACGCATGCCGAGTACGCGTTTGCCAGCCTCGCGCACGACGGCAAAGGCCTCGGGCAACAACTGATCCAGGCTCTCGCCCTGCTCATGCCGTTGTTTGAATTCTTCGGTCTTGGTGCGCAGCTGTTCGTCGGAAAGGCTGGCTATCTCATCCTCAAGCGCATTGATCCGGGCCACGGTACGCTGCATGCGCTTGATGACACGTTCGTTTCGGCTTCCAAAGACCTTCTTGAGCAGTTTGCTGACCATAATACAATCTTGTTGTCTGGGGTTGTGAGGAAGAAACCGGTGGCGCCAGCCTCGTTCAGGACCTGTCCATGAGGTTTCAGCGGCATAGATTATCACATCCCGGCGGGTTTTTGGGCCAAACACCTTGATGGGAGAAATCGGTGCGGGGCGAATGCGTTACGGACCTCACCGGCGCATGATGACCAGGGAGAGGCGACATGCCGTAAGAGGATGCCGGCGGTTACCGATGTGAATAGATATAACGCTGCGGATTGACGACACGGCCGTTGCGAAGCACTTCGAAATGCACATGCGGACCGGTCGATCGGCCGGTGCTGCCCATCTTCGCGATCTGCTGACCCTTGCGCACCCTGTCACCGGCCTTGACCAGCACCACATCGTTGTGACCATAGCGGGTGATATAGCCATTGCCGTGATCGATCTCGACCAGACGCCCGTAGCCATAGCGCTTGCCGGCCCAGGTGACGACGCCCGCGGCCACGGCCACCACTGGTGAACCACGCTTGCCGGCAAAGTCCATGCCGTCGTGGTGCTCACGCTTGCCGGTAAACGGATCGACACGGTAACCGAAATACGATGATATCCAGCCCTTGCTGATCGGGCGTCCGGCGGGATAGACCTGTTTCTGCAGGTTGCGATGCAGCATCATGGTTTCCAGCGCGCTGAGTTTCTGACCGCTGTCGGACAGGCGTCGCTCGAGCCGGCTGATGGCACCGAAGAATTCGTCCAGCGGGATTTCCGGCTGGCTGCTGCGTGGACGCGCCGGCCCGCCAATGGCCGGGGCATGATCGAAGTCGAATTCGGCCCGGTCGAGCTTGGCCATGCGCGTGAGGCGCTTGCCGAGCACGTCGAGACGGATCACATGGGCCTGCAACTGACCAAGGCGGATCATCATGGCCTCCAGCCGGGCACGGGACTTGTCGCGCAGGGCGGCCAACTCCCGTTGCTGGGCGGCCAGCCGTTGCTGCCAGCTGCTGACCAGGCGGCTGTCGAGCCGGCTGCTGGAATCGTCACGGCCCAGCCAGTAGCCACTGAAGAACACGCCTGCGCCGAGGGTGGCGACGATGGCCAGCAACAACACGCAATGACCGATCCTGTCGAAACACAGGGTGGTCGCCTTGCCGTGCCGTTTTGTAAACAGGATGATTTTCATCTACCCTACCTGCAGCAACCGTGGGTCTTGCACCCAAACAGCCGGTATCATACACCAACTAGTGACCAAATGCGCAAAACCCACCCCGTTTCCCTGTCCCGTCTGATCGACCAACGGCATGGCCTGCTCGATCAGGGACGCCGGATTGCACGCCTGAATGCGGCGCTCTCGCGCCTGCTGCCCGCGGGCCTGGCCGGTCATTGCCGGGTGGCCAATCTGCGCGACGGTATCCTGGTGCTGGCCGCCGACAGCCCGGCCTGGGCCTCACGCCTTCGATTCCATGCCGACAAGCTGTTGAAATCATTGAACAAGGAGTGCGATCTCGGGGCCGGCAGAGTGCGCACCATTGTGGTGCCGGCAGCCGCGCTGCCAACACGCAGACCCATTCCGCGCAAACCGATCTCGTCACACACCGCCCGTCTGATCGAGCAATGCGCCGACGGTATCGGCGACCCGGCCCTCCAGGCCGCGCTGCGGCGTCTGGCGCGCCGTTCGCGCGTCTGAGCCCACCTGTTCAGTATAGCGGCCATTTCCCGAAAATCTTCGGGAAAAGCGTCACAGAATCAAGTATTTCCGCCTAGGTTGCGCTTGGCAGGGGCTGAACGAAGGAAATGGGGGCGTCCTCGACATCCTCGAAGGTCACCTGCTCCCAGGCGCTGCTGTCGGCCATCAGCGCGCGCAACAAGCGGTTGTTGAGACCATGGCCGGACTTGTAACCGCTGAAGGCGCCGATCAGGCTGTGACCGAGCAGGTAGAGGTCGCCGATCGCATCGAGGATCTTGTGCTTGACGAATTCGTCCTCGTAGCGCAGGCCGTCCTCGTTGAGGATGCGGAAATCGTCAACCACGATGGCGTTGTCGAGGCTGCCGCCCAGGGCCAGTTCCATCTCGCGCAGACGCTCGATGTCCTTCATGAATCCAAAGGTGCGCGCGCGGCTGACCTCCTTGACGAACGACGTGGTCGAGAAATCGACAATCGAGCGCTGGTCGTGGGAATGAAACACCGGGTGGTCGAAATCGATCTCGAAGGCCACCTTGAAACCGTCGAAGGGGTCGAACCTGGCCCATTTGTCGCCATCCTCGACCTTCACGGTCTTGCGGATGCGAATGAAGCGCTTGGGTGCGTTCTGTTCCTCGATGCCGGCCGACTGGATCAGGAAGACGAACGGGCCGGCGCTGCCGTCCATGATCGGCACCTCGGGGGCGCTCAGATCGACGATGGCGTTATCGATGCCAAGCCCGGCCATGGCCGACAGCAGGTGTTCGACGGTTGAAATGCGCACGTCGCCGTTCATCAGTGACGTGGAGAGCGAGGTATCGCCGACGTTCTCCGGGCTGGCCTTGATCTCCACCACCGGATCGAGATCCACACGGCGGAAGGTGATGCCGTGATCCGCCGGCGCCGGTCTCAGGGTCAGATAAACCTTCTTGCCGGTGTGCAAACCCACACCCGTGGCCCTGATGACATTCTTGAGGGTTCTTTGTCTTATCATTCGCTGGCGCCCGCCTTTTCCGCCATCAGCCTGTTTATATTGATAAATGTGGTAAATACTACCACAGCATTCATGGCATTCCTAGAGACGGGGTTCACGCGCCCGGGCGTATTTGGGGTGAACCCTGTCACATTGCGCTGCAAAACTGTCAAAAACAGTAAAAAATCATCGTTCCCGCCGCCGCCGGAACAAGGGGCCACCCACCCCGGAGGGGTGGGAGGGGTGGATGGGCCCTGTTACCCGCGGTTTTCAGTCGGCCTGGCGGCGCAGAAACGCCGGGATGTCCAGATAATCCATGTCAGGCTCGGTGGTATCGGTATAGTTGTCACCCGATACCCGGCGCTGGCGCATGACCGTGGGACGATCGAGATCGTCGTAGTCGATCTCGCCCGACTTGTTGCGCTGCACGATCTGGATCTGCGGTTCGTCGGCGATGCCGGCGCGTGCGGAACCGATACCGGTGGCGACCACGGTGACACGCAACTCGTCACCCATGTCCTCGTCGATGACCGTGCCGATGACGATGGTGGCGTTGTCCGAGGCCAGCTCGCGCACGGCCTGACCGACGGTGCCGAATTCACCCATCGACAGGTTGGGCCCGGCGGTGACGTTGACGAGGATACCGCGCGCGCCTTCCAGATCCACGTCTTCGAGCAGCGGGCTGGCGATTGCGGTCTCGGCGGCCTGGCGTGCGCGATCCTCGCCGGCGGCGACGCCGGAGCCCATCATGGCCATGCCCATCTCCGACATCACCGTGCGGACGTCGGCGAAATCCACGTTGATCAGGCCCGGACGGGTGATCAGTTCGGTAATGCCCTGAACCGCGCCATAGAGTACATCGTTGGCGCTGCGGAAGGCGTCCAGCAGGCTGATCTGCTCGCCCAGCACGCTGATCAGTTTTTCGTTGGGAATGGTGATCAGTGAATCGACGTACTTGGTCAGGTCCTCGATACCCTCGTCGGCCACCTTGCAACGCTTGTTGCCCTCGAAATCGAACGGGCGTGTGACTACCGCCACGGTGAGTATGCCCATCTCCTTGGCGACCTGGGCCACGATCGGCGAAGCGCCGGTACCGGTACCACCCCCCATGCCCGCGGTGATGAACACCATGTTGGCGCCTTCGACCAGCTCCTGAATGCGGTCGCGGTCTTCGAGTGCGGCCTGCTTGCCGATCTCGGGATTGGCGCCGGCCCCCAGACCACGGGTGATGTTGGTACCTATCTGCAGGGTGGTCTTGGCCGAGGTGGCGTTGAGTGCCTGCGAATCGGTATTGATGCAGATGAAATCCACGCCTTCGATGCCGGCCTTGACCATGTGCTCGACGGCATTGCCACCGCCACCGCCGACACCGATGACCTTGATCACCGCGCTCTCGCTGTATGTATCCATGAGTTCAAACATTGTGTTACCCCTCCGGTTGTCATGATTGACAGTTGATGAAACAAATTCAGAAGTTGCCCTGGAACCAGCTCTTCATCCGTTGCCAGATGCCCTTCACCCCGCCCGCGGGCGAGATGTCGGCATAGCGCTGTTCCGCGTTCTGCTGCCCGTAGAGCAGCAGGCCCACGCCGGTGGCGTAGATCGGATTGCGTACCACGTCCGACAGGCCACTGACATACTGTGGATTGCCCAGCCGCACCGGCGCGTGGAATATCTCCTCCGCCAGTTCCACCAGACCTTCCATCTTCGAACTGCCGCCGGTCAGGACGATACCGGCGGCGATGATGTCCTCGAATCCGCTGCGCCGCAGTTCTGCCTGGATCAGCGTCATCAGCTCCTCGTAGCGGGGCTCGACGACCTCGGCCAGAGTCTGGCGCGCGAGCCGCCGCGGCGGCCGGTCGCCGACACTGGGAACCTCGATGGTCTCGTCGCTGCTGGCCAGCTGACGCAGCGCGCAGGCGTACTTGATCTTGATTTCTTCGGCGTACTGGGTGGGGGTGCGCAGCGCCACGGCGATGTCGTTGGTGACCTGATCACCGGCGATCGGGATCACCGCCGTGTGCCGGATGGATCCCTCGGTGAATACCGCGATATCGGTGGTCCCGCCGCCGATATCGACCAGACAGACGCCCAGCTCCTTTTCGTCCTCAGTCAGCACTGCGTAGCTCGAGGCCAGCTGCTCAAGGATGATGTCATCCACTTCGAGCCCGCAGCGGCGTACACACTTGACGATGTTCTGCGCCGCGCTGACCGCGCCGGTGATCATATGCACTCGCGCCTCCATGCGCACCCCGGCCATGCCGACCGGCTCCTGGATGCCTTCCTGATTGTCGATGATGAATTCCTGCGGAATGATGTGCAGGATCTTCTGATCCGCGGGGATGGCAACCGCGCGCGCGGCGTCGATCACGCGCTCGACATCGGCCTGGTTGACCTCCTTGTCGCGGATGGCGACGATGCCATGCGAATTGAGACTGCGGATATGGCTGCCCGCGATGCCGGCATAGGCCGAATTGATCTGGCACCCGGCCATCAGCTCGGCCTCCTCCACCGCGCGCTGAATGGACGACACAGTGGATTCGATGTTGACCACCACGCCCTTCTTGAGCCCGCGTGACGGATGTGAACCGAAGCCGATGATCTCGATCCCGCCGTCCGCGCCGACCTCGCCGACGATGGCGACGACCTTGGATGTACCTATATCGAGCCCGACGATCAGGTTACGTTCTGATTTCTTGGACATCGTTAACCAACTCCCCCTGCAACGGATCTTTTCTGATGCATCTGTTTGTCGTTGTGTTTGTCGCCGCTGTCCTCGCGGTTGCGCCAGCGTACGGCCAGGCCGTTGGTATAGCGCAGATCCACCTGCTCCATGACCCCCATGCGGCGCGCGACGATGACCGGGTAGGCGTTGATGAAGCGCGCCAGGCGCCGGATCACGTGACGCCGCCCAAGCCGCAGACGCAGGCCGTCGTCGAGGCGGATGCGCCAGGCGCGGCGCGCATCCACGTCGATCCGCACCACCTTGCGCCCCAGCACCGCGAGCATGGCGTTCATGCGCGCATGACGCCGCCCGATGAGCGCCTCGCTGCCATCCGGCCCGCTGAAGCGCGGCAAGCCATGCAGCGGCTTGCGCGCGATGGCGCGAAACACCTCGCCACGACGGTTGATGAAGCCGTCCCTGCCCCAGTGCGCCACCGGAACCTGCTCGGTGACCCGGATCTCGACGGTATCCGGCCACACGCGTCGCACACGCGCGCGATCGACCCACGGCAATGCCTCAAGCCCGTGACGGATGGCGTCGATGTCCAGGGTGAAGAAACCGCCATCGATGCGCTCGGCCACCACCCGTTCGAGCGTGGCGGTCTCGATCTGGCGGAAACTGCCCTCGAAACGCACCGAGCGGATTGGCAACGTGGCCGGATCGAACAGCCACACCAGCAGCACCGCCAGCCCGCCGGCCAGCAGCAGGCCCAGTACCATCGTGGCCGACGGGCGCGGCAGGCGCCAGCGAGCGGGCTTGCGCGCCTGCCTGCGCACTGCCTGCCGGGTGGCGCCCTTGTGTTGTTTTGCGCCCATCAGTCGCGCGCCTCCAGGGTGGTGGCAAGAATGCGCCACACCAGTTCGTCGAACGGGATACCCGCCGCGTTTGCGGCCATGGGTACGAGGCTGTGATCGGTCATGCCCGGCACGGTATTGGCTTCGATCAGCCAGTTGCGTCCCGTTGCATCGCGCATCAGATCCACGCGCCCCCAGCCACTGCCGCCCAGTGCCGCAAAGGCGTTCAGCGCCAGGGCGGCCATGGTTTCCTCGTCTGCCCTGTCGAGCCCGCAGGGGCACAGATATTCGGTGGTATCCGCCTCGTACTTGGCGGCATAGTCATAGAACAAGTTGGGCGTGCGCAGACGGATGGCTGGCAGGGCCGCACCGTCGAGTATCGACACAGTGTATTCCTCGCCCTCGATCCACTGCTCGGCGATGACACTGTGATCGTGACCCAGCGCCAGCTCGATGGCATCCGGCAGCTGCGTGGCCGATTCGACCTTGCTCATGCCAATGCTGGAACCCTCGCGCGCCGGCTTGATCATCAGCGGCAGGCCCAGTGCGTCGATCAATGCGCCATGATCGGTGCCTCTGTCAACCACGCGCCAGGCGGGTGTCGGCAGGCCGGCGGCTTGCCAGACCTGCTTGCTGCGCAGCTTGTCCATCGCCAGCGCCGAACCGAGCACGCCGCTGCCGGTATAGGGCAGGCCCAGAGTCTCGAGCAGGCCCTGGATCACGCCGTCCTCGCCACCGCGCCCGTGCAGGACAATGAATGCCCGGTCGCATCCATCTCGCAACGCATCGATGACATTGGTGCGCGCCGGGTCGATGCGTACATACGCCACACCACGCCGGCCGAGAGCGGCGCATACCGCCTCACCACTGCGCAGCGAGATCTCACGTTCGGCGGCATCACCACCGAGCAGCACCGCGACCTGGCCGAAATCCCGCGCCTGCGCACTGACCGCGTTCATGCCCCACCTCCCGCCGGTTCGCCGACGATGCGCACCTCGGTCTCCAGTATCACACCGGTGCGCTCGCGCACACGCTCACGAACACGCTCGATCAGCGTTTCGATATCGGTGGCCGTAGCGTGGCCGGTATTGACGATGAAATTGGCGTGCTTTTCGGAGACGCAGGCGCCGCCGATGCACAGGCCCTTGAGACCACATGACTCGATCAGCCGCGCGGCGTGGTCACCGGGCGGGTTCTTGAACACCGAGCCACAACTGAACACCCCAATCGGCTGGCTGGCGTTGCGTTTCTCGAGCAGTTCGCGTACCCGCGTCTGGCCGACGCGATCGGGATCTTCGGGCAGACGGAAACGCGCGGCGACGAAACCTTCGCCAGCCGGACCACGCACATGACGGTAGCCGATCTCGAATTCTTCACGCGTACGCAGATGGATGTCTCCGCGCCGGTCGATGGTCTCGGCGGCAACCACATGGGTCCAGGTTTCGCCACCGAAAGCGCCGGCGTTCATCGCCAGCGCCCCGCCCATGTCACCGGGAATGCCGGCCAGGAACTCGAGCCCCGCCAGGTGCTCGCGGTAGCAGTAACGCGCGATCCTGGCGCAACTTACCCCGGCCTCGACCCGCAGCAGGCCATCATCGAGCCTCGCCATGCCGGTGAGCGCGCCGTGGGTGGCTATGACGGTGCCGTGGAAGCCGCCGTCGCGCACCAGCAGATTGCTGCCCAGACCCAGCCACAGCAGTGGCTCGTCCTGTGGCAGGCGGCGCAGCAACGCCGCCAGGTCGTCGATATCGGCAGGAACGTAGTAACGGTCGGCCGTACCGCCGGCGCGCCACGAAACGTGCTTCGACATCGGTTCGTCGAAACGCATTTCGCCGCGCAGGCCATGGTACGGATCATTCATCGTCATCATCGTTCCTGTCTGCCTCGCTGCCGGATACGACGAACACGCATGGTGCGCATGACGTGCCGCTGCATGACGCCGAGCCGGTAACGCTCGGCAAACAGCCTGCTGCACAATGACTCGCCGCATCCCTGATGCAATCCCCTGAACATGCCATGTTTCATGCTGCACCTCCTCTGCTGGCGGACAGGCGTTGCGCCAGCCCGGCGGCCACGGCGCCGATGCTGCCGGCGCCGAGCGTGAGCAGCACGTCACCGTCGCGCAGCTGGGCCTGGAGGATGACCGGCAATTCGTCGAGATCCTCGACGAACACCGGATCCACCTGGCCCCGCCCACGGATCGATCGTGCCAACGCGCGCCCGTCGGCACCGGCGATGGGCGCCTCACCGGCCGCATACACCTCGGTCAGGACCAGTACATCGACGGTGGACAGCACGGCAACGAAATCCTCGAACAGGTCACGTGTACGCGTGTACCGATGCGGCTGGAACACCACCACCAGACGGCGATCGGGCCAGGCGGCGCGCGCTGCGTCAAGCGTGGCGCGCACCTCGTGCGGGTGATGACCATAGTCGTCAACCAGCAACACCCTGCCATGCGCGGTGATCACATCGCCGTGTATCTGGAAACGCCGGCCGATGCCCTCGAAGTTCTCCAGGCCGGACTGGATACGCTCGTCCGGCACACCCAGCTCATGTGCCACCGCGATCGCTGCCAGTGCGTTGAGCACGTTGTGCCGGCCGGGCATGTTGAGTGTCACCGGCAACGGTTGCGAACGCCCTGGCAGGCACATCTCGAAACGGGTCACACTGCCTGCCTGAGACACGCCGGAAGCCGAGACATCGGCCTCGTTGTCGATCCCGTAGGTGAGTACCGGGCGCGTGATCTCGGGCAGAATGGAACGCACGTTGGCATCGTCCACGCACAGGATGGCCAGGCCGTAGAACGGCAGGTGGTGCAGAAATTCGACGAAGGTGTTGCGCAGGGTCTCGAAATCGCCGTGATAGGTCTCGAGATGATCGGCATCGATGTTGGTCACCACCGCCATCATCGGCTGCAGGTACAGGAACGAGGCATCGCTCTCATCGGCCTCGGCCACCAGGTAGTCGCTCTCGCCCAGGCGTGCGTTGGCGCCGGCACTGTTGAGCCGGCCGCCAATGACGAAGGTCGGATCCAGTCCACCCTCGGCCAGCAGGCTGGCAATCAGGCTGGTGGTCGTGGTCTTGCCATGGGTGCCGGCCACGGCGATGCCGAAACGAAAACGCATCAGCTCGGCCAGCATCTCTGCACGCGGCACCACCGGTATGCGATGCTGGCGCGCGGCCACGACCTCTGGATTGTCTTCCTTCACTGCCGTGGAAGTGACGACCACATCCACACCCGCGATGTGACCGGGCGCATGGCCACGGCGGATCTGCGCGCCGAGAGACGCCAGGCGCCGGGTCGCGGCATTGTCGGCGATGTCGGAGCCCGAGACCCGGTAACCGAGATTGAGCAGCACCTCGGCGATGCCGCTCATGCCCGCACCGCCGATGCCGACGAAATGGATCGCGCGCACGCGTCCCATACCGCCGGCCTGCCATTGCCTGATTGGCATGTCACTCATCGCATCCCCTCCAGGCAGGCATCGGCGACCCGTTCGGCGGCATCGGTTCGCGCCAGCGCACGCGCGGCCATGGCCATGTCCAGCAGACGGCGGCGGTCACGATGTTGGTCAAGCAGCGCGGCCAGCGCAGGTGCGTCCATGCGCGCCTGTGGCAACAACTGCGCGGCGCCCGCATCGACGAGAAAACGCGCGTTGGCGGTTTGATGATCGTCCACCGCATGCGGATAGGGCACCAGGATCGCGGCGCATCCAGCCGCGGCCAGTTCCGATACCGTCAATGCGCCGGCCCGGCACAATACCAGATCGGCCCAGGCATAGGCCGCGGCCATGTCTTCGATGAACGGGGTCACGTCGGCGCTTACGCCGGCATCGGCATAGGCCGCGCGCGTAACATCGACATGCCGTTCGCCACACTGGTGACGCACCTGCGGGCGAATCTCCGGTGCCAGTAATGCCAACGCCTCCGGCACACAGCGATTGAGCGCCAGCGCGCCCAGACTCCCACCGATGACGAGCAAGCGTATCGACCCTTCACGATCCGCCATGCGCTGTTGCGGCGGCGGCAAGGCGGCAATGTCCTCGCGCACCGGGTTGCCGACCACGCTGGCTCGCGCGAGACTACCCGGGAAGGCCGCCATCACGCAGCGGGTCAGGCGCGCGAGCACGCGGTTGGTCAGCCCCGGCACGGCATTCTGTTCGTGTATGCACAGGCGCCTGCCGCTCAGACGCGCCACCAGTCCGCCAGGCCCGGCGACGAAGCCGCCCATGCCCAGCACCGAGCGCGGCCGGCGGCGGCGCATGATGCCCAGCGCCTGCCAGGCCGCGTGCACGAGCATGAACGGAGCGCGCAGGCGGCGCCACAGTCCCTTGCCGCGCAAGCCGCCTACGTCGATCCAGTCGATGGTGATACCGGCCTCGGGCACCACCCGCGCCTCGAGACCCGCGCGGGTTCCCATCCATACCACCGGCACGCCACGCCGTTGCAGCTCACGCGCCACCGCCAGCGCCG
Source organism: Gammaproteobacteria bacterium (assembly GCA_015484945.1). Classification (GTDB taxonomy): domain Bacteria; phylum Pseudomonadota; class Gammaproteobacteria; order WFUO01; family WFUO01; genus WFUO01. Next base: position 44,170 of record WFUO01000057.1, read on the forward strand.
GAAACACATGCCCGCCGGTGCCACCGGCCATGATCAGAACCGGGTGCGTACCGGCGTTCATGCGCGCGTCCTCCGTTTGCGTGCCATACCGGTCTCGTCGGGCCGGATCAGACCGATACGCAGCAGCAGCCCGATCAACACCAGGCTCATGACCATGCTGCTGCCACCATAGCTCATCAAGGGCAGTGTGAGCCCCTTGGTCGGCAGCACACCCATGTTGACCCCCATATTGATGAAGGCCTGCAAGCCGAACCACAAGCCGATCCCGTACGCCAGCCAGGCGGCGAAGAACTGCCCGGCGCGCTCGGCGCGCGCGCCGATGACGAAGGCGCGAAGGATGACGATCGCAAACAGCAGGATTACCGTCAGGGTGCCGACCACGCCCAGTTCCTCGGCCAGCACGGCAAACAGAAAATCGGTATGCGCCTCGGGCAGGTAGAACAGCTTCTGGATGCTGCCGCCAATGCCGACACCGAACCACTCGCCCTGGCCGAAGGCAATCAGCGACTGGGTGAGCTGGAAACCGCTGTTGAACGGATCGGCCCACGGATCCATGAACGAGACCACTCGCGCCCAGCGGTAAGGCGAGAAATAGGCCAGGCTGTAGAGCGTGGCAGCGGCCAGCAACAACAAGACGAAAAACTGCCAGAAGCGTACCCCGGCCAGGTACATCATACCCAGCGCGGCGCCGATCAGTACCACGGCGGCGCCAAAGTCGGGTTCCAGCAACATCAGCAAACAGGCCAGCACCAGTACCAGGATAGGCTTGAGAAAACCCCAGGCCCGGCTGCGCACTTCGTCGTTGCGCCGCACGAGATAACCTGCCAGGTAGATCAGCACGAACAGCTTGGCCAGTTCGGAGACCTGGAAATTGAACACGCCCAGCGACAACCAGCGTGTACTGCCGTTGACGGTGCGACCCACGCCCGGCACCAGCACCAGCACCAGCAGCCCCAGGCCGATCAGCAACAGCACCGGACCGGCCTTCTCGAGAAGATCGAGACGAAGGTACAGCATTGGCCAGGCCAGGCTCACACCCAGGCCGATGTAGATCAGCTGGCGATACAGATAATGAAACGCCTCGCCGCTCTGTCGGTCGGCCAGGGCCACCGAGGCCGAAGCCACCATCACCACACCGATGCTGAGCAGCGCGATAACGGCCAGCAACAGCGGTCTGTCGATGGCGTCCATCAGCGTTCGGCGCCGAGCACGCTGACGCGTCACGCCGACCTGCAATGTGTTTGCCGCGCTCATGCCACCTGCCTCCTGACCGTCTCGACGAAGTGCTGGCCGCGTTCGATGTAACTGTCGTACATATCGAAACTGGCACAGGCGGGTGACAACAGCACACAATCACCGGGACGCGCCAGTTCCGCCGCGCGCTGCACGGCCTCGGTCATGGTCTGCGCCTGCACCACCGGCACCACACCTTTCAATGCCTGCCCGATGAGCGGGCCGTCGCGCCCGATCAGCACTGCCGCACGTCCATGCCGTTGCATGACCGAACGCAGGGCTGTGAAATCCGCGCCCTTGCCGTCACCCCCGGCGATCAGCACCACCGGACATCCCAGCCCCTCGATGGCGGCGATGGTGGCGCCGACATTGGTGCCTTTGGAATCGTTGTACCAGCGGATACCGGCGTGCTCCGCGACCCATTCGGTTCGGTGCGGCAGACCCGGAAAATGGCGCGCCGCCGCCAGCATCGCATCCATCTCCAGCCCCGCGGCCTCGCCCAGCGCCAGTGCCGCCAGAACATTGGCGATGTTGTGTCGCCCGGGCATCTGGATGCTGGCCGCCGGCATCAGCGCTTGGTCTCCACGCACCAACCACAGGCCGTCATCGTCCACCCGTACGCCAAAGTCGCACGCACGCTGCGGATGGCCGAGTCCGAACAGCACATGCTTGCGCCGTGGTTCGAGCATGGCCATGACGCGTTCGTCATCGGCGTTGAGCACCATGACCCCGTCACCGCTGAAGATACGCCGCTTGGCCCCTGCATAGACATCGATATCCGGGTAGCGGTCCATGTGGTCGGCGCTGATGTTGAGCACCGTGGCCGCGCGCGCGTTCAGCGACGACGTGGTTTCGAGCTGAAAACTGGACAGCTCGACGATGTAGCAGTCGGGAGCAACATCATTCAACAGGTCGAGCACCGGGGTGCCGATATTGCCGCCCACGGCGGCCTGCATGCCTGACTCGCGCGCCATTGCGGCCAGCAGCATGGTGACCGTGCTCTTGCCATTCGAACCGGTGATGGCGATCACCGGTGCGGCAACCTCGCGCGCAAACAGTTCCACGTCACCAACGATGGCAACCCCGGCCCTGGCTGCCTCGGCGATGGCCGGCTCGCCGGGCGCCACGCCGGGACTGACGACCAGTTCACGCGCCGTGCACAGCAGACCGGCATCGAACGGGCCCGGAAAGAAGGCGATGTCCGGGTAGTCGCGGCGCAACGCGTCCAGACACGGTGGATGCTCACGACTGTCAATCACTGCCAGTTCGACATCGCGCGCGGCGAGATGACGCACGCAGGACATCCCGGTCTTGCCCAGGCCGACAATGATGACCCTGTCCCTGTCGCGAGTGCCATTCATCGAGTACGCATGCCCCTCATCGTATCTTTAGTGTCGCCAGACCAATCAGTACCAGGATCACGGTGATGATCCAGAAACGCACGATCACGCGTGGCTCCGGCCAGCCCTTGAGTTCGAAATGATGGTGCAGCGGCGCCATGCGAAAGATGCGCCGTCCAGTCAGCTTGTACGACACCACCTGCAGGATCACCGACACCGTTTCCATGACGAATACGCCACCCATGATCAGCAATACCAGTTCCTGACGCACAACCACGGCCACGACACCCAACGCGGCACCCAGCGCCAGGGCGCCGACATCGCCCATGAACACCTGTGCCGGATAGGTGTTGAACCACAGGAATCCCAACCCCGCCCCGACTAGCGCGCCACAGAACAGCACCACCTCGCCGACACCGCGTATGGAGGGAATCTGCAGGTATTGCGAAAACTGCGCATGACCGCTGGCGTAGGCGAACACGCCCAGCGCCCCGGCCACCAGCACCGTGGGCATGATGGCCAGACCGTCCAGTCCGTCGGTGAGGTTGACGGCGTTGCTGGAACCGACGATGACGAAGAATGTCAACGGAATGTATATCCAGCCCAGATCGACGACCACGTTCTTGAAGAACGGCACAATCAGCTGGGTCTCGGCCGCGCTCGAAGCGGTAACATACAACCAGCCCGCCACAGCCAGGCCAACCACGGTCTGGGCGAGAAACTTGGCGCGCGCCGACAGGCCGTTCGGGTCGCGCTTGACCAGCTTGCGGTAGTCGTCGATCCAGCCGATGACGCCGAACAGCAAGGTTGTGACCAGCACGATCCAGATGAAGCGGTTGTCGAGCCTGGCCCACAGCAATACCGAGATCGTCACTGCGATCAGGATCATGGCGCCACCCATGGTCGGCGTGCCGGCCTTGCTCAGATGTGTCTGCGGTCCGTCGTCACGTATCGTCTGGCCGATGTTGTGCACATTCAGACGCCGGATCATGAACGGCCCGATGATGAACGAGATCACCAACGCGGTGATGACCGCCAGCACAGCCCGCAGGGTCAGGTACTGGAAGACATTGAAGCCGCTGTTGTATTGCGCCAGATACTCCGCCAGCCATACCAGCATCAGACACCTCCTCCGTTGCCTGCCTGCCTGTTGTCGTTTTGCTTGTCATGACCGCCCAGCAGGGCGACGACGCGCTCCATGCGCATCGCGCGCGAGCCCTTGACCAGAACCACGCCCTCTCCCTTCCAGTCCTGTGCCAGTTGCCTGGCCAGCGCCTCGGCATTGTCGAAGTGCCGGGCCTGCCCGCCAAAGGATTGCGCGGTATGACGCGTCTGAGGCCCGAGACAGTACAGGCGCGCGACCCCGGCGCAGCGCGCCATCTGCGCGGCGCGTTCGTGAATGGCCTGTGAATCGGGGCCCAACTCGCCCATGTCGCCGAGCGCCAGCCATCTTTCGCCCGGCATCGACGACAACACGTCGAGCGCAGCCTGCAGCGAGGCCGGATTGGCGTTGTAGCTGTCGTCAATGATGCGCATGCCGGGCAGGCCGGAGACGATCTGCAGGCGCCCTTCCACACCGCTGAAGCCATCCAGCCCGGTACGGATGTGTTCGGCCCGGGCACCCATGGCGACGGCCGCGGCGGTGGCCGCCAGCGCATTGCGTACGTTGTGCTCGCCGGGGATCGCCAGCGTGCAGTCGATGGCGCCGAGCGGTGTGCGCATGTGCACACGGCTGCCGCCTTCGACCGGTTCCCAGGTGGCGGTGATGTCCGCATGATCGTCGAGACCGAAACCAAGCACATCGGCATCGCCCGCCATCTCACGCCAGACACCGGCATACACGTCGTCGATATTGATCACCGCCACATCACCGCGGCCCAGCGCCTGAAACAGTTCGCCCTTGGCGGCCGCCACCCCGTCGAGATCTCCGAAACCCTCGAGATGCGCGGGGCCGGCATTCGTCACCACCCCGACGTTGGGGCGCGCGAGATTGGCGAGAAAGGCGATCTCGCGGGGATGATTGGCACCCATTTCGATGACGCCAAATCGATGCTGCGTCTGCAGGCGCAGCAATGTCAGCGGCACGCCGATCTCGTTGTTGAGGTTGCCGCGCGTGGCCAGCACCTCGCCAGATTGTGTCAGAATCGCGGCCGTCATCTCCTTGACCGTGGTCTTGCCGTTGCTGCCGGTAATGGCCACCAGACGGGTGCCAAGACGCTGGCGCCACCAGGCGGCCAGGCGCGCCAGCGCCGCACGGGTATCGTCAACGACCACCAGCGGAACACTCGACGGGCAGGCCCGCTCGACCAGCGCGCAGACCGCGCCGCGCCGGGCGGCATGCTCGATGAAATCGTGTGCATCGTAATGTTCGCCACGCAGGGCGATGAACATCTCGCCCCGAACGATACTGCGCGAATCGGTACTGACACCGGTCACCAGCACGTTGTCGCCCTGCTGCGTTCCGCCCACGGCGGTGACGATCTCGGACAGCATCAACTTCATGCGGCACCTCCCGGCAGGCGTTCGATCTGTTCGCGGTCATTGAAGGGGATGCTGTTTTCACCCACGATCTGCACCTGCTCGTGGCCCTTGCCGGCCACCAGGACGATATCGTTTGGCGAAGCGATCTGCGCCGCGCGCGAGATCGCCTCGCCGCGATCGATGACGGTCTCGACCTCACGACCAGGCACGATGCCGGCCTCGATGTCGTCGATTATCGAACGCGGCTCCTCGCTGCGCGGATTGTCGCTGGTGAGAATGACCACGTCGGCCAGCAGACTGGCGGTCTCGCCCATCACCGGCCGCTTGCCGCGGTCACGATCGCCGCCGCAACCGAAAACGCAGATCAGACGCCCGCCATCGGGCAGATGTCCGCGCAGCGAACGCAATACCTGCGCGAGGGCGCCGGGTGTGTGCGCATAATCGATCACGAACAGCGGCAGACCCGGACGCGCGACGGGTTCCATTCGCCCAGGTACGGTTTGCACGCCGGCCACCGCATCGATGACGGCGTCGAAATCCTCACCCGCCTGACACAGCACCGCAATGACGGCCAGTAGATTGCCGGCGTTGAAACGCCCCAGCAGGGTGCTGCGCAGCGTCGCATTACCCCAGGGTGAAAGTATCCGCATCGTGAAACCGTCCAGGGACAACCGCAGTTCGTCGGCGACGATCCGGTCGCTGGCGGGTCCTTGCGCCAGACTGTATCCGATACGCTGCATGGCCGTATCCAGATGCCTGAGCATCTTACGGCTGCCATCGTCATCGAGATTGATTACCGCCGCCGCCAGCCCCGGCATGTCGAACAGTCGCCGCTTTGCAGCCGCATAGGCCGCCAGGTCGCCATGATAGTCGAGGTGGTCACGCGTAATGTTGGTCAACACGGCGCTGTTGAAATGCACGCCATTGACACGCCCCTGCTCCAGCGCATGCGAAGAAACTTCCATCACGCACCATTCGGCACCCTGCTCGCGCATGGCGTGCATCAGCGAATGGACGCGCAAGGCGTCCGGCGTGGTGTGGGTTGCGGGTTGCAGGTCACCATAGAGTCCATAGCCAAGCGTGCCGATCACGCCACAACGCCTGCCCAGGGCCTGCACGGCCTGGGCGATGAAATGGCTGCATGAGGTCTTGCCATCGGTGCCGGTGATACCGACTACGGTCATGGCCTTTGAGGGCTGCGCATAGAAACGGTCGGCGATGACGCCGACCTGTTGACCGAGACGAGAGACCGCCAGCAACGGCACCCCCCCTTTCGCTCGCGGCGGACGGTGCGCGGGAAAACGCGTATCCGGTTCCCAGGCAATCGCCGCCGCGCCGGCCGCCAGCACGTCGTCGATGTGTTCGGCTCCATGCGTGGTGGCGCCGGCACAGGCCAGAAACAGATCCCCGCGTTCGACCTCGCGGCTGTCGATGGCCAGCCCGGCGATCTCGATATCGTCCGCCGGCGCAACCTCGGCCAGCCCGGCCAGCAACTGGCTCAGGCGTCTTGCCGGCATGTGCGCGGCGGCCATCATGAATGCCTCCCCGCGCGACGCGCCCGGGTCTCGATCACGCCGTTATCGTCGGGCGGGATATCGAGCAGGCGCATGGCGCCGGTCATCACACGCGCGAATACCGGCGCCGCCACGGCGCCACCGTAATACTCGCCGGCAGTTGGCTCGTTGATCATCACCACCATGACCAGGCGCGGGTGCGAGGCCGGAATCATCCCGGCGAACACCGATACGTAACGGTCCTCGGCATAGCCGCCAGCGGTGGACTTGTGCGTGGTACCGGTCTTGCCGGCTACCCGGTAACCTGGCACCCGTGCGCGATGACCGGTACCATCACGGCTGACCACAGCCTCGAGCATGCGCCGCACCTGACGCGCGATGTGGACGGGTATCACCTGGCGGCCCTGCACCGGCCGCTCGCGACGCACGAAGCTCACCGGCACCAGACGGCCATCGTTGGCCAGCACCGCATAGGCACGCGCCAGTTGCAGCGGCGTAACCGACAGACCATAACCGAAAGACATGGTCACGCGCTCGATCTCGTGCCAACGCCGGTAGTGCATCAGCAAGCCGCCGACCTCGCCGGGAAAACCGCTGCCAGTGACCTGACCGAAACCGAGACGCGTGAAAACACCCCACAGCTGCTCGGGCCGCAACGACAGTGCCAGGCGTGTGGCGCCGACGTTACTGGACTTGGACAGCAGGTGGGTCATGTCCACCACTCCATAGTTGCGATGATCACGGATGGTATTGCGCCCGACACGGATATAACCGGGCGAGGTGTCGATCAGTGATCCGGCGCGGTATTTGCCACTCTGCAGGGCTGCGACAACCGTGAAGGGCTTGATGGTCGAACCGGGCTCGAACACGTCGGTGACGGCGCGATTACGGTAGCGATCACCGCGCAAGTGACGACGGTTGTTGGGGTTGTAGGATGGCTGGTTGACCAGCGCCAACACCTCGCCGGTACGCGCGTCGAGGATCACGGCCGAACCGGAACGCGCACGATGGCGGATCACTGCGGCCTTGAGCTCACGGTAGAGCAGGTACTGCAAGCGCTTGTCGATGCTCAGCCGCAAATCCTTGCCGGGACGAGAGGCGCGGATGCGCTCCACGTCCTCGACCGTGCGCCCGAGCCGGTCCTTGATCACCCGCTTGCGGCCGGGAACACCGGTCAGCCACTTGTTGAACGCCAATTCCATGCCTTCCTGGCCGCCATCGTCGATGTCGGTAAAGCCGACCACGTGCGCCGCGACCTCGCCGGTCGGGTAGTAACGCCGGTATTCGGTCATCAGGTAAACGCCGGGGAGCTTCAATGCCCTGACCCTGGCGGCGACATCCGGATTCACGTGCCGTTTCAGATACACGAATTCACGCCCGCTGTAGCGCGCCAGCAGACGCCGAACCCGATCGGGGGCGAGATCCAGCACCCGCGCCAGCGCGGGAATGCCCGCGCGTGAGGCGATCAGCTCCTGCGGATTGACCCACACCGAACTGACCGGCGTACTGATCGCCAACAATTCGCCATTGCGGTCGGTGATCACGCCACGATGCGCCGGAATCGCGATACTGCGCAGATGGCGCGACTGTCCCTGGCTCTTGAGAAACGCGGTATTGAAAACCTGCAGATACACCGCGCGCCAGCCGAGCAACACCACGCCCATGGCCAGCAACGCCAGGACGATGAAACGCCGCATGCGTGTCACCGGTATGTTGTGGCCTTGCTCTTTCACGGCTTGATCACCACGATGTCACCAGCCTCGGGCATCTTCATCTCCAACTGGGTGCGCGCGATACGCTCGATGCGCTCATGCCGCGCCCAGGCACTCTGTTCCAGCTGCAACCGGCCCCATTCCACGTCGAGGGCATCCTGTTGTTTCTTCAGTGCTTGCAGCTGGCTGAACAACTTGCGGCTCCGATGCTTGGCGTCGATCACCGCTATCGCACTGCCGATCACCAGCACCAGCACCACGCCCATGCGCAACCCTGTCCGCTTCACGATACCCGCTCCGCAATGCGCATGATGGCGCTGCGCGCGCGCGGATTGTCACGCACCTCGGCCTCGCCGGCGCGCACCGGCTTGCCGATCGCACGCAGGCGGGTGCGAAACGGCTCGCTCGCAACCGGCAGCCCAGGCGGCAGCTCGTCCAGCTCACCCTTTTGCTGCGCACGTATGAATCGTTTCACCACGCGATCCTCGAGCGAATGAAAACTGATCACCACCAGGCGTCCACCGATCGCAAGCACATCGGGCACGGCATCGAGCACAGTGCGCAGATCCTCGAGTTCACGGTTGAGATGGATGCGAATGGCCTGAAACGTGCGCGTGGCCGGATGCTTGTGTTTCTCGCGCCGCGGCACCGCCGCGGCCACGACGTCGGCCAGTCGGGTGGTGCTGTGCAGCGGCGCCTCGCGCCTGGCTTCGACGATGGCGCGTGCGATACGCCGATGAAAACGTTCCTCTCCATAGTCGCGCAGGATTCGCGAGAGCTCCTCTTCTGATACCTGTTGCAACCATTCCCCGGCCGACACGCCACTGTCGGGATCCATGCGCATCTCCAGCGGGCCCTCGTGCTGGAAGCTGAAGCCGCGCCGGGGGTCGTCGAGCTGGGGTGACGAAACCCCGAGGTCCAGCAACAGACCGTTGACCTTTCCGCTCAGGTCCTGCGTTTCGACCACTTGCCGCAACATGGCGAAGCTTCCTCTGACGATAGAAAATCGCTTGTCCTGTCCATACCGGGCCCGGGCCGCGGCAACCGCATCCGGGTCCTTGTCGAAGGCCAGCAGGCGCCCGCCCTCTGCCAACCTGTCCAGGATGGCGCCACTGTGTCCACCCCGGCCGAAGGTGCCATCCACATAGAGGCCGGACGGCTTCACGGCCAGGGCCGCTACCGCCTCGTCGAGCAGTACCGGCCGATGTGCGTGTGTCTGTGTCATCCCTGTTTACAACGACAGGCTTTCCAGTTCGGCGGGCAGTTCAGCCTCGTCAAGCGCACCCGCCTCGAGCCAGTCGTCACACTGACTGTTCCAGGCCTGCTCGTCCCACAACTCCAGCTTGTTGCCCTGCCCAATCAGCACCACGCGCTTGTCGAGCCCGGCAAAACTGCGCAACGGCGGGGTCAGCAGGATGCGACCGTTGCCGTCCATCTCGCATTCGGTGGCATGACCGATGAGCAGGCGTTGCAGGCTGCGGGCCTGGCGATTGAAGCTGGGCAGGCGCACGAGCTTGCGCTCGATCTCCTCCCACTCACCCAGCGGATAGATCAACAGGCAGTGATCACGATCGACCGTGACCACCAGTCTCCCGCCGGACTGCGCCTGCAACGCTTCACGATACCGGGCCGGCATCGTAAGTCGCCCCTTCGCATCCAGATTGAGAACGTTGACCCCTCTAAACACCTGCCGCTCCTGGCATCTGTCAATGCCCCACAAAAAACCACAATCATCCACAAATAACCACTTCTCTACATATTGGTACCACTTGCCCGGCATGTCAAGCGCAAAAAGCCTGATAATCCTTTTGCCGACAAGCACTTAGCGCGCATCCCGGGGTGCGGAAACGATTCTGGATAGCCTGAAAAATCAGTAGCTTGCGATGGGTATTTATTGTGAAATATGAGCTATATGACTTGTTTTTTGTGTGGTTTTTGTCGGCGGAAAGTGTGATGAACATCAAGCGCCGATACAAGAGGAGCCTTAAAAGAGAAAAGAAAACGAAGCCTGGCCATCATGTCTGCATGGCGACCATCAGGCGATTTTATCTTGTCACTTTTCCTGATCCATATAAGAAAGGAGTCGGCCGGTAAGCCGGGTTCTGTCGTGGACAGCCATTCATCTGGGATGCATGTCGCCATGCACCTCTAGCGACCTACCCGGGAACGGTGCGGGCCACACCTGTCGTTCCCCTATTTGGTCTTGCTCCGGGTGGGGTTTACCCTGCCACTCGTGTTGCCACGAGCGCGGTGCGCTCTTACCGCACCTTTTCACCCTTGCCTGTGCCCCGCCACCAAATCGGCCCGTCGTCGGGACAACCTCCCTTTGAGGCTTGATCGGGGTCGATTTGGTGGCGGGGCCATCGGCGGTATGTTTTCTGTGGCACTTTCCGTGGGCTCGCGCCCCCCAGGCGTTACCTGGCACCCTGCCCTGTGGAGCCCGGACTTTCCTCTGTGGCCGCAACCACAGCGGCTGTCTGGCCGACTCCGACCCCAGTGTAGCATCCAGCCGGGCCGTTTCACCAGTGCCGGACAGGTGCGTGAACGATCCAAACAGTGATCAGCTCGAACTGCGCACGCGCCGCTGCCGCCCGCGCTGTGAAAATCGCCAGCTTATCTTGCCCAGCACGCGATTGAAGAAATTGTCGCGGGACAGAAAACCCAGCACCGGCGTACGCCGCGAGCCGATGCGTTCACGCAGGCGCTGGAGCCGCTTGTGTCCAGGCTCGACACGCAGGCCGTTGCGAATCGCTTCAATGGCCTGGCGGCGGTTGCCATGCCGCAGTTCGGCAATGGCCAGGTTATGGAATACGTCGCCATCGAAATGCTCGAAATACGCTGCCCGCCGGCAGCGGGCCAGACCCGTCTCATCACCCAGCTGGCAGGCAACCATACCATGGTAGGACATATAGACATATATATATGAGTCTTGCTCATCCGCGTTCTCTTCGGCGTCGCGGAACAACACCAATGCGCTGTCAAGATCACGGATGCTCAGTTTCTCCAAACCACGCAGGAAACTGCGGCTGACGCCGGAATGCGGATCGTAGATATTACCCAGGGTACTCATTGCACAACTCCTTCTGCGCCTTTGTCGCATGGATTATGC
>WFUO01000058.1 GCA_015484945.1 Gammaproteobacteria bacterium
ACGTCGTAGGCCTTCATGATCTCGCAGATCTCCTCGAAATGGGTGTAGAGGAAGTTTTCCCGGTGATGCGCCAGGCACCACTTGGCCATGATCGACCCGCCGCGCGAGACAATGCCGGTGACGCGCCTGGCGTATATCCCGCTCACGGCCAGGCGCGTCACCGGCATTGTCTCGCGCGGCGGGTCGATCATGGCCAAGTGGTGCCTGGCGCATCACCGGGAAAACTTCCTCTACACCCATTTCGAGGAGATCTGCGAGATCATGAAGGCCTACGACGTGGCCTTCTCGCTTGGCGACGGCCTGCGCCCCGGCTCCATCGCGGATGCCAACGACGCGGCCCAGTTTGCCGAGCTGGAGACCCTGGGCGAGCTGACCGGGATCGCCTGGAAACACGACGTGCAGACCATGATAGAGGGCCCGGGTCATGTGCCCATGCACATGATCAAGGCCAACATGGACAAGCAGCTCGAGGTCTGCCAGGAGGCGCCGTTCTACACCCTGGGGCCGCTGACCACCGACATCGCGCCGGGTTACGATCACATCACCTCGGCCATCGGCGCCGCCATGATCGGCTGGTACGGCACCGCCATGCTCTGTTACGTGACCCCCAAGGAGCACCTGGGCCTGCCCAACCGTGACGACGTCAAGGAGGGCATCATCACCTACAAGCTGGCCGCGCATGCCGCCGATCTGGCCAAGGGTCATCCGGGCGCGCAGATCCGCGACAACGCCATGTCCAAGGCGCGTTTCGAGTTCAGGTGGGAGGACCAGTTCGCCATCGGGCTGGACCCGGACCGCGCGCGCGAGTACCACGACGAGACCCTGCCCAAGGATGCCCACAAGTCGGCGCACTTCTGCTCCATGTGCGGGCCCAACTTCTGTTCCATGAAGATCACCCAGGATGTGCGCGATTATGCCGCCGGGAAGGGTATCGACGTGCAGCTGGCGATGGAAGAGGGCATGAAGGAAAAGGCCGAACAGTTCCGGCGCCAGGGCGCTGAGATCTATCACAAGGAATGAGCGGTATTGCTTCAGGTTTGATCTGGCAGCACCTGCGACCGCTGGCCGTTCAGCAACCGTACACGAATTAAACAGACCTTCTTTGTATTCTCGCTTTGCCGGATCAAGCCTGAAGGGCTACACAGGATACGGCCAGGTCGCGTTCTGCGTGGGGTGTCATTCAGGTCGCCACGCGGTTACGGCCGGCATGTTTGGCCCGGTACAGGGCCTGATCGGCCGCATGCAGGAATTCGTGCATGTCCTGGTCGATACGGTGCAGTGCCACACCCACCGAGATCGTCACGCCCGGCAGGGTGTTTCCGGTCTTGTCGGTGATGTGGTTGTCCTCGATGGCCTGGCGCAGGCGTTCGGCCAGATTGGCCGCCCGCTCGATGCCGGTGTTGGGCAGGACCACGACGAATTCTTCGCCGCCATAGCGGGCCACCACATCATCGGGGCGCAGATGGCTGGCGATCGCGCGCGCGGTGGCCGTCAATGCCTGATCGGCGTGCAGGTGGCCATGCGCGTCGTTGTAGCGCTTGAAGTGGTCGATATCCAGCATCAGCAGGCTCAGAGGGCTTGCCTCGACCACTGAGCGGCTGATGAATGAACGTAGTGCGTTGTCCAGCCAGCGGCGGTTGTAGATGCCGGTCAGGGCGTCGAAGTTGGAGTTGTTTTCATAGATCAGTTTCTGCCGCCGCGCCTCGATCAGTTCCAGGGTATTGTGACGCAGCCGCTGGCTGAGCAGGGTCAGCAGGTTTTGTACGATGATGTGCGAGCGATTGATCAGTGAATGGATCACGCCGCTGTCGATCATCAGCAGGCGGCAACGGGTGCGTGTGCGCACGGTGGCCAGCGGCAAGGTCTGCTCGATGACCGAGAGTTCGCCAATGCAGTTTCCCGGTCCCAGCGTGGTGACGGTCTGGCGGCCTTCGAGTGCCATTTCAACATCGACCTGACCATTCAGTATCAGGTACAGGGCGTCATTCCACGTCTCGGGATTGATCAATACCGTGCCGGCGCCGATGTTGAGCGCATGGCAGTAGTCCAGCAGCCATTCCAGCTCGTTCAGGTCGTTGTCCTGAAACAGCGGAAGCCGTGACAGTTCATGCAATGAGACATGCAGGTCATGTGCTTGCATGATCATGGTCCGGGTGTTCAGGCGAAAGGCCATTCAGCAGTCTGTCGGTGTTCATTCAATCTGTCCTGTCTGTAGCTTTAATGTACAGTATTGTTGAAGGTTGTGTGGCGGTCTGAGGACTGATGCACAGTTCCGTTATTCATGAGATTCATACGCTTTTTTTTGCGGTGGCTGTCGTGTTCGTTCTGTGAGATGCGGCGCATGCCGTTTGTGGGGCTGTCGTGATCCATGGCGCGGCGTGTATAATCGATGCCAGCAAGCGCAACCGACAAGGGCATTTCATGCAGTCACAAAAGAAGACTACCCTGGCCGAGCAGGCTGACCGCCATGTGTTGTATCAGAAATCGGTGCAGGAACCTGAAGCGGAAATCGAGTTGATGAATGAGAAATACCTCGAACTGCGCGGCCGCAAACCGGTATCGTTGCGCGAGGATTTCTGTGGCACGGCCTATCTGTCGGTGGCCTGGTGTCTGGCAGACCCGGCGCATACCGCCGTTGGCGTCGATCTGTGCCATGAAACCCTGGAGTGGGGCAGGCGCAACAATCTGCAGCCGGTGGCCGGGCGTATCGGCAAGCGTCTGACCCTGATCGAGGGCAATGTGCTCGACAGTGATTCACGCAAATGCGACATTACCTGCGCCTTCAATTTCAGCTACAACATTTTCAAGACGCGTGAGCAATTACTGGGATATTTTCGCGCCGCGCGCAACAACCTCAATGATGAAGGGGTGCTGTTTCTGGATATATACGGCGGTACCGAAGCCATCGACACAGTAGAGGAGGAACGCGAGGTCGATGATGACAGCTTCACCTATGTCTGGGATCAGGCGAAGTACAACCCCATCACTGGCGAGATGCTGTGTCACATCCATTTCAATTTTCCCGATGGCTCGCGCATCGAGCGCGCGTTCACCTACGACTGGCGCCTGTGGAGCA
>WFUO01000059.1 GCA_015484945.1 Gammaproteobacteria bacterium
GATCATACAGCAAAACCGCAGCGACATGCCCCTGCCGCAGCAGTTCACGACGCAACTCAGGGCTGTCTCCGCCCGCGAACAACGAGTGTTTCAGCCTCAACGCCTCGATGGTAAGAAAACCACTGTAAAGGATGGATGATTCGAGTATGAGACAGCGTTTTTCGTTCATATCATGCAAAAATCCCGTCTGTCCGACAAGCGAACAGACGGGACTCCGGTTCAGTCAGATATGCAGACGGCTTACTTGCCGGGCTCACCCTTCTTCCATACCCCCGGAAAATTCTTCGGACACACCTTGCACTCCAGGCGGTCGGAAGACTTGGCAACCAGTACAATGGGCTTGAATTTCTTCTTTAAGAATTCCAGCTTGACCTCGTTACCATTGTAAGTGGCCTTGAGCTTCTTGGACTCTTTCCGCCCCATGAAGAAAATACTCATGCTCACATCATCACCCTTGAAGGTCAGTGAAAGCTTCATCATCGCGGCAATCAGCTTGGCCTTGGCCTTGTCCTTCTCGCTGATGTTGCTCAAGGTGGTCATATCCGCATGATAGGTGCCGTCGATCTTCTTGCCCGAACAGGCGACCAGGCCCAGAACCAGGAAAGCAACGAACAGGTATGCGATGCGTTTTTTCATCATGATGGCTAGATCCTCTAGTTTATATGCCCCGTGGCAGGGTATTGTCATTATCTTGCTGCCGCCCGCGAATCTTTCGGGAAATACCGGTCTGACGCCCGTATCAACAGCATCATCCTCATTGATTCATCGGCTTACTATATCATTGATATACCAGACGTCAATGATAATGAGGCCCGGATCGGGCAGTTTTGCGCCCTGCAAGTATTCGGCCCGAGACAGATAGGTTATCATGACGGCCGGTCGATGAGCAGGTAAACGGTACATGCAGTACATAGACGTTTTCAATGGTGATGCCGATGGCATTTGCGCTCTGCACCAACTGCGCTTGTCCCAGGCGGTGGATTCATGCCTGGTTACCGGCGTAAAACGCGATATCAACCTGCTGGAGAAGGTTGACGCAGCCGAAACGGATCAGGTCATGGTGCTGGACATCTCCCTCGACAGAAACCACTCGAGCCTGCAAAGAATACTCGATGCCGGCGCCACGGTGACCTGGTTCGACCACCATTTTGCCGGCGAAATTCCACAACATCCAGGACTCACCGCCCATATCAACACCTCTGCGGATGTCTGTACCAGCCTGCTGGTCAACGGACACCTGTCCGGCCGGCATTACCTGTGGGCCATTACCGGTGCCTTCGGCGACAATCTGCATGACAGCGCGCGCCGGCTGGCCGAAACCCATGGTGTCGATATTGAATTGCAGAACCAGCTGGCCGAACTGGGCATGTTGCTCAACTACAACGGCTATGGCGCCAGGCTGGAGGATCTGTGCTTCCATCCGGCAGATCTCTACCGTCGGGTCGCGCCGTACGAAAATCCGGTCGATTTCATAGCCGAAACCGACATCATGGAGATTCTGCGGGAACGTTATGAAACGGACATCCAGCAGGCGGCATCGCTCGAAGCGGAGTATCTCGGTCCACGCGCCGCGGTCTATCTGCTGCCAGACGCGCCCTGGGCCAGACGCATCGGCGGCGTCTATGCCAACATGCTCGCACGCGCCAATCCGCAACGCGCGCACGCATTGCTGACACGCCGCGAGCAAGGCGGCTGGCTCGTCAGCGTGCGCGCCTCTCTCGACGATCCTACAGGCGCCGACGAACTTTGCCGGCGGTTTCCTGGTGGAGGCGGACGCAAGGGCGCCGCGGGCATCAACGAACTGCCGGACGACAGGCTAACCGAATTCATCGATGCCTTCCGCAAGCAGTTCGAATAGACGGCCAGCCGGGGTCAGTGCGCAAACTGGCCCGGAAGCATACGCACTTTCCTTAGTAAGCCGGTATGACATATAATCGCCTGCCCCGACTACACGTCAGCTTCAACGAGGAAACAAAGAGATGGCAAGCCTGCAAATCAGCGATCAATTGATCGACGACATCCAGAAACTGCTCATCGCCAACGACGAGCAGGCAAAAGACATCGGTATCGCCATCCAGTACCTGGCCGCCATCGAGGGACTGATGCTGTCGCACTACCCCGGCAGCAACGAACAGAAACTGCACATACTCGGCCAGCTCAATGCCTTTACTGAACATGTGCTCAAGGACAATCTGCCGCAGGATCAGGCCATCCCGCCTGGCCAGGAGGCCTTCGGCATCTGGCGGCCGGGTGACTGAGACAGGCTTCAAGCCCTGAATTCGATCTCGTAACCGGCAAACTTGCGTATGTTCAGCACCCCGGTGGACAGGATCAGATACTGACCCTTGATGCCCATCAGCGTGCCTTCAATACATGGCGTCTTGTCGAAGTTCAGCGCGCTGACCTTGCGCGGATATTCCAGTACCGGATACTCGATATACATGACCTCCTCACCCGGCAGGCTGACAATGGCATCCGGGCCGAAACGATCGCGCAGGACAGCTATCTCGTCCGCGCAGGCCGCGAAGATTTCGTCGCGGCGCCTCTCCAGGTCTGCCTCGGGAACATCATTGCTCAGCATCTTGCGCCAGTTGGTCTTGTCGCCCACATGCGCCTTGATTACCTGTTCTAGCAGGCCGGACTGATAACGCGTGGCCACGCGAAAGATCGGCAGCGCATACGAGGCCCCCTGGTCTATCCAGCGCGTAGGTATCTGTGGCGCGCGTGTGATTCCAACCTTGATTCCAGATGAGTTGGCCAGATAGACATAGTGTGGCTGCATACAGTGTTCGTCACCCCAGGCAGCATCCCGGCAAGTGCCTTCATCATAATGACACTGTTCCGGCTTGACGATACAGATATCGCATTCCGGCAAGCTGCGCATACAGTTGAAACAGTAGCCCTGGGCATAGCTCTTCGATGTCTTTCGTCCACAGTGTATGCAGTGGATATTGCCGGTGTGTGTCAGACTTACCGTTTTGCCGATCAGCGGGTTGAGAGGATAGCCGTCATCATTCAACCGCAGTTCGTAGCGGACGGGCTTGTCATGTGCGACCTTGAGTTTGCGAAGATGCCCGGTTACGTTCAATGTCACGTCTTTCTCCCGATCATATCAACGCGGGCATTTGGCTGACTGTCATACCCGCGCTGTTATAATAATGTCATGCCTACTGATGAATTCAGTCTCATTGAAACCTTTTTCACCCGCCCGGCAACTGCTGAACACGTTCGCCTGGACATCGGTGATGATGCGGCACTCATCGATGTCTCTGCCTGCGCACAGATAATGTCTGCGTGTCAGTACTACAGCCTGCCTGACGATTATGCGATAACAGACAAGCCACAACAGGTGGCATCGCGCCTGGTCAACGGTTGCCTGAAAAAGATCCAACCGGCATCACCACGATTCATGTGGTGCACACTGTCATTGACATTACCATTCATCGACGAGGACTGGCTGTCAGCGTTCAGCGATGAACTCCTTTACCTGTGTGAACACCACGAGCTGCCACTCGTCGGTGGCGACACAACACGCGGCCACGGTCTGCTGGTACTGCATGCCAGCGCCTGCCTGTCATCCTGAATCATCTCTGCGGCAGAATCTCCACCAGGCGATCGCGCGTCTCACGCAGAATGCGGTCAGTCGTATCCCAGTCGATACAGGCATCGGTGACCGAGACACCGTATTTCAGTTGTGACAGATCCTTTGGCACCGGCTGGTTGCCCTCATGGATATTGCTCTCAAGCATCATGCCGACGATCGAACGATTACCCTCGACAATCTGATTGGTGCAATTCTCGAGCACCAGGGGTTGCAGACGATGATTCTTGAGAGAATTGCCATGGCTGCAATCGACGACGATATTACCAGGCAGGCCGGCATCGGCCAGTTCTTTCTCGCATACGGCGATATGAACCGAGTCGTAGTTGGGCATACCCCCGCCACCGCGCAGCACGACATGACCATAGCGGTTGCCCCGGGTATGAAACACCGCGCACTGACCCTGCTGGTTGATTCCCAGGAAATGATGCGGGCGTGAGACCGAATGCAGCGCATTGATGGCGACATCAAGACTGCCATCGGTACCGTTCTTGAAACCCACAGGCGTCGAAAGCCCGCTGGCCATTTCGCGGTGGGTCTGTGATTCGGTGGTACGCGCACCTATCGCTGTCCAGCTGATGAGATCGGAAAGATACTGCGGCGTAATCGGATCCAGCGCCTCGGTGGCCGTCGGCAGACCCATTTCCGCCAGATCCAGGAGCAGCTTGCGAGCCTTGTGCAGGCCTTTTTCGATATGGAAGGAATCGTCCATGTAAGGATCATTGATCAAGCCTTTCCAGCCGATCGACGTGCGCGGTTTCTCGAAATAGACCCGCATGACGATGAAAAGGGTGTCGGACACCTCGTCGGCCAGCCGTTTCAGCCTTGTGGCATAGTCGAGCGCGGCATCGATATCGTGTACCGAGCACGGGCCCACGACAACGAACAGGCGATGATCCTTGCGGTCGAGGATGTCCTGCAACGCCCCGCGTCCGGCGAGCACCGTTTGCATGGCCTCATCCGTCATTGGCAACGAGGCCTTGACCTGCTCCGGGGTGGGCAACAGGTCCTGGGAAATCACATTGACGTTGTTCAACTGCTGATATTTCATGTTCTGGCAAGCGTGCGGCATGGCGCCGATAAAGCCCGGTATCATACCCTGTTTTGCCGCCGGATTTCATGATTTTTTGACTTTTCCGTACAATGGCGGGGTGTTAGATGCCGGTGAGTGAGCCTATACTGGCCGCCCATCAGCCAAAGGCCCTGTCGGCCATCACAATGGAGACCGCCCGTGAGTGAAGATTTCGACCAAAACCTGGACCTGAGCAGCGGCATCTCGGCCTTCGAGAGCAAGCACTTCTCCACCGCCCTGCGGCTGTTGTCGCCGCT
This sequence comes from Gammaproteobacteria bacterium, assembly GCA_015484945.1. Lineage (GTDB taxonomy): Bacteria > Pseudomonadota > Gammaproteobacteria > WFUO01 > WFUO01 > WFUO01. Next base: position 4,931 of record WFUO01000059.1, read on the forward strand.
CGCTGAGCGTGGCGAGGTCGAGGCGCAGTTCCGCATGGCCATCATGTACCAGAACGGCCTCGGCACGGTACGCAACGACGCCGAGGCGCTGAAGTTCATGCGCGCCGCGGCAGAGAAGGAACATCCACTGGCCATGCATGGCCTGGGGTTCATGTACCTGGAAGGCGAATGCGTGGAAAAGGACGAAGCCGAGGCGGCACGCTGGTTCCAGAAGGCCGCCGATGCAGGCATGACCGGCTCGGCCGCGACATTGGCAATGATGTACCAGGAGGGCCGTGGCGTCGAAAAAAACGAAGAGAAGGCGCGCGAACTCTACCAACAGGCCGGTTTCGACCCCTCGGAATTCTGACCCTGTTTCGTCACGATGCCCGGCCAGCATGCCTGAGGACCAGCGGATCGATTTTCTCATCGTCGGTCAGGGACTGGCCGGCAGCCTGCTGGCCTGGCGGCTGCTCGAGGCAGGCCAGCGAATCGCGATCATCGATCCGGGCGATCTCGACACGGCCTCGCGAGTCGCGGCCGGTCTGGTCAACCCCCTGGCCGGCCGGCGGCTGTTCCTGATCCACCATGCCCACGAACGCCTGGAAGCCGCACGCAGCCTGTACGGACGGCTGGCCGACGAGGCCGGCCGCCCCTTCTATCACGAGACCCCCCTGTTGCGCCTGTTCGTATCTACGGGGCAACAAGCAGACTGGCGCAAACGCCGGAGCGACAGCGGCTATCGGGACTTCATCGACGAGGCCGTGGATCACATTCGCATACCGGCCGGCCTGCATGCGCCACTGGGCGGTTTTTACCAGCGGCATACCGGCTGGCTGGATACTACAGCACTGCTGGATCACCTGCGCCAGAGATTCGATAGCGCCGGGGTCCTGCTCCGCGAGCATTTCGAACACGGATCGCTCGATATCGGAGACAAAACGGTACGCTGGCGCCATTTGCGCGCCGATGGGGTGATCTTCTGCGAGGGACATATGGCCACCGCCAACCCGTTCTTTGCCTGGCTGCCCTTCCAGCTCACACGCGGCGAGATCCTCACCCTCGAGAGTGAGAAAACACTGCCACGGGAAATGATCAACGCCGGCAAGTGGCTGTTGCCATTGGGCCGCCACCGTTTCCGCTTCGGTGCTACCTATGATCGTGAACAGCTCGACAGCGGGCCCAGCGCCAAAGGCCGCGACGAACTGCTTCAGGCATTCAAGCGCCTGGCGCCCGGCCTGGCTGATGCCGATGTACTCGATCACCGCAGTGGCGTGCGCCCCAACACGCGCGACAAACTTCCCTTTCTTGGCCGGCATCCGCAACATCCACGGCTGTGGATCTTCAATGGCTTCGGCTCACGTGGCAGCATGATGATCCCGTGGTATTCCCGGGTCTTTACCGATCATTTGCTGCATGACCGGCAGCTGCCGGCCGATGCCGATATTGCGCGTTGCGATGCCTGAAGCGGCGAACAAACCCCTGACCCGGTTGTGCCACGAACGTCTTGCCGGGACCATCACGTCAGGCGATATCGTCGTCGATGCCACCATCGGCAATGGACACGACAGCCTGTTTCTGGCTGAACGGGTCGGTGACAGTGGCAGGGTCTATGGGTTCGACATCCAGCCAGGCGCCATCAAAGCCACCCGTCAACGCCTGAGCGAGGCCGGTCTGATGAACTTCGAGTTGATCCTGACCAGCCATGCCGACATGCTCACCAGCCTGCCGGCCAATATCCGTGGCCAAGTAACAGTGGTGATGTTCAATCTGGGTTATCTGCCCCGGGGTAACAAGCGCATCACGACACGGGCAAATACCACGCTGGCGGCGCTCGACCAGGCCATGACACTGCTGCGATCGGGTGGCATGCTCAGCGTCATGGCCTACCCCGGGCACGAACAGGGCGCGCGTGAGGCACGCGCGGTACATCGATGGATGGCGCAACATCCCGACCACCAGCGTTTTGATTCACACGGCAGCGGCCCCCGCCTCTACCTGCTGTGCAAGTAAACACCGGCCGCCCAAATCCACACGGATAATACGGGTAAGATCGACGCATCCGTAAGGCGAGAGAGGTCAATCCTGAATCTCGCCGACCCGTCGAACGAAGTAAGGATCCACCGTGTGAACATAGGTGTAGATCGGCAAGAACAACAGAAAAGGCAGTATGATGTTGCGCAATGCGAAACCCAGCAGCCAAACAGGCAGGCGGAACAGCTGTCGAATCATTCTCACCCAGCGGGCCGTACCACGTGAAAACTGCTCCAGCAGGCCATAGGCCGCCAGCCACGCGAGCGCACTCGCCAGTTGGGGGGCAAAATCCGACAACCGCAGGGACATGAATGCCTCGTTGTGCCACAGCCAGACCCCGCCTGCGATCAAACCGGCCACGTACAGGATAAGGATCAGCAGTACCGGCAGGCTGCGCAGCAGCAGACCGGCTGAAACGGCCAGACCAGCCGTTTTCATCAACCGGTAGGGCTTGAGAAACCGGTTTTTGCCTACCTTGAGATGGGTCAGCACGGTACTGTCACCCTGCTGCATTGCGGGTATCCAGCGCCGGAACGACCAGTCGGTTTCGACACACACTTGCGCACGATAGGCTTGTGGCAGCTTCTCCAGCTCGGCCGCGGACATCAGCCAGGCATCCGCCGCCAGGGTGCCGGCCTCCAGCCTGCTGAACGAGTCCAGATCCGTGCGGATCTCGGAGATGGCATTCTGAATCTCGGGATCCACGCCATAGGCCTGGCTACATGAAACAATGCCGTCACGCATGTAGCGGCCGGGTTCCTTGCTCACGCCCTGCTTGTTGTACTCGATATCGTGAGCGAACAGGCCGCGCTTGAGATGAAAATAGGCCACATGACCCTGCATGCTCTGCTCGATACAGTTGACCTCCTCCTCCCGCACCCGTCCCATCATGATGGCGCTGGCCTGCGACAGCACCCCCAGGGTATCGGTCCTGGGCTGGTCGATCGCATCGCTTTGCCCCGAAGCGTCACTGATGACCAGATCTGTACAGACATGGTCCGGATCCAGCAGACCGGATATCCCCTGATTGTCGTACACTCCGCCATCGACGAGTTGCACGGTGCGATCACTGTAGAGATCCGAGACCGCCATGGGCGGAAACAGGCCCGGTACCCCGGCGGATGCCGCCACGGCCTTGCCGAGCGGAAAGTTGGGCAAGCGGGTGGTGATCTGGTCGTAACGTACACGACGGTAGCGATCCTTTTTGTCCAGATCACGAAAATTGAGATTGCGCGGCGGTACCTCACCCATACTGGTGGCCGTGAACACCCAGTTGTGACCGGCATTCAGGCTGGTGGCATTGAGCACCAGGATTGGAACCTTGCAGCGGCGCACGCAGTTGCCACGCTCCTTGTCGAGCGGATGGAAATCGGCATCACCATCGGGGTGGATCAGCAGATCGGTCATCATGATCGGGCCGTCGGCCCCCAATAGTTCGCGATAGATGTAGAAATCATAGAGTTCGCCGATGGCATCAGAGCGTGAATACCGGCTGGAAAACATACGGATGTTCTTCCACAGGTTCGCAAAGGTGCGAAGACGCAGGTTCTTCTGAACACTGGTGAGAAAATGCGTCTCCAACCGCTGAACCAGCTCGACATAATCCTGGTCGGTAATGTCGCTGTCAGCTTTGTTCTCGAGCAGTTGTTTTAGCAGGATGTAATAGGCAGCGCCGACAATGGAGCCGCCCGAAACCGTGGAGATGATTTCCACATGGCGCAGCATCCCCATTTCCGCCATCCGCGCCAGTGTGCCGATATGAAAGAACGAGGCGCGAAACCCTCCACCCGACAATGCCAGCCCCAAACGGCCCGCCGGAAGCCCTCTGTTATCCATGCCTTCCCCCTCCTTTTTCATTATTCTTTTCATGGTTACGGCATGCCTGCCGGCTTGTCAAGCACAATCGCACACATGAGCGCTCAAGTTTCCGCCCCAATGGACGAAATAACTGGGCGGGAGCAAAGCCATGACCGATTACCTGAAAAATCTTGCCTTGATCATCATCCTGTGTGTACTGAGCATCGCATGGGGACATCGGCCTGCACACGCGGGTATGATTGCCAGCGCCAGCCTGCAACAGCAACTGGTCTTTAATCTGGCGCTGGTACGCAAGCAAGTTACTGACGACGACTACGACTGTGGTGACTGATTGCTGTTCTGGTCACAAACGACCCAGAGAACCCGGAGAAACGATCACACCACGCCGACCGACAGGAAAACAAGGTGTCAATCCGTCAGTCATCCTGCAGTGACTTGCTGGCGATTTCATAACAATCGCGCGAAAGGCCATGGGTGTCCAGAATGCGTTGAAGCTGTAACCGCATCAGCGTACGGCGCCGCTCATCGTAGCGCCGCCAGCGGCTGAAGGCGCCCAGCAGGCGCGCGGCAACCTGGGGATTGAGCGGGTCCAGTTCGATGATCAGATCGGCCAGCATGACATAGCCGCGCCCGCTCACGGCATGGAAATGACGAGGGTTGGCATGACTGAAGGCCCCGATCAGGGCGCGTACCTTGTTGGGGTTGCGGATATCGAATTCCGGATGTTTCAGCAGGTCTGCCACCCTGTCGAGCACATCCGGCATGCGCGAAGTGGCCTGCAGGCTGAACCACTTGTCCATCACCAGCGGATCGTGTTTCCACTTGTTGTGAAAATCCTGCAACGCCAGCATCCTGCCCGGTGCCGATGAGTTGACCAGCGCGTCCAGCGCCGCGATCTCGTCGGTCATGTTGCCGGCCTGCCGAAACTGCGCCAAACACAGTTCATGAACCGCTGATTCGTCCAGGCGCACGAGATAGTGCAGGCAGATGTTCTTCAGGCTGCGTGCGCCGATGGTTCTGGCATCATGCGCAAGCGCATCGATATCCTTTCTGGCCATATAACGGTCCAGCAGGATATCACGCAAACGGCGAGCCAGTTCGGCGTGCATGAATTCACGCGCGGCATGGATGGCATCCACATCCACGACCTCCATATGCTCGGCCAGATAATTCTCACCAGGCAAATGCAGTGATTCGGCCAGTAACGCATCGTCGTGCTCGGCGTCGAACAGCCTGGCGACACTGTCAATGAACAGCGAAGGCAATGTCATAACACCATCGCGCTGGTGCGTCTCGACCAGCACCAGCATGATGCGCGTTGCCAACAGTTGCATGGCCTCCCAGCGGTTGAACGGATCGGTATCGTGCGCCATCAGAATGGCCAGATCCTCGTCACTGTAGTCATGCTCGGTCTTGATCGGGGCGCTAAAACCACGATTGAGCGAGAGTATCGGCGCTTCGACGATATCCTCAAAAACGAACCGGTGTTCGGAATCCGTGATTCGCAACACGAGAGTATCATCGGCATGTTCGCCATTACACAGCTTTACCGGCACAGGTTTGCCATCACGGCCTATGAAACCGATCGCAAACGGAATCAGAAACGGCAGTTTGTCGGATTGTCCGGGTGTGGGCGGGCAGGATTGTCGAATGTCCAGTATGAGCTGACGCTTGCCGGCATCATGCGACATGCTCACATCCACGACCGGCGTGCCTGCCTGGCTGTACCATCGCGCAAACTGCGCAAGATCGGCGCCATTGGCATCGGCCATGGCAGCCAGAAAATCGTCGGTGGTAACAGCCTGACCATCGTGGCGCTCGAAATACAGATCCATGCCCTTGCGAAATCCCGCCTTGCCGAGCAAGGTCTCGTACATGCGCACCACCTCGGCGCCTTTGTTATAGACCGTGGCGGTGTAGAAATTGTTGATCTCGACATAGGACTCGGGCCGTACCGGGTGTGCCATGGGCCCGGCATCTTCGGGAAACTGTGTGGATCGCAATACACGCACGTCCTTGATACGACAAACAGGCCGGGAATTCATATCAGCGCTGAATTCCTGGTCACGATAGACCGTGAGCCCCTCCTTGAGGCTGAGCTGAAACCAGTCGCGGCAGGTCACCCGGTTGCCTGTCCAGTTGTGAAAATACTCGTGCGCGATGACGCTCTCTATACCCTCGTAATCGCAGTCGGTTGCCGTATCAGCGCGGGCCAGCACATACTTGGAATTGAAGATATTGAGCCCCTTGTTCTCCATGGCGCCCATGTTGAAATCGTTGACCGCTACGATCATGTAGGTATCGAGGTCGTATTCCAGCCCGTAGGTATCCTCATCCCATTTCATTGCCTTCTTCAGAGACGCCATCGCATGGCCACATTTGTCGATGTTTTCCCTTTCGACATAGATTCGCAGGTCGATCTCGCGGCCTGAACGGGTCGTGAACCGGTCCTCTATACAGGCCAGATCACCGGCTACGAGAGCAAACAGATAGCTGGGTTTCCTGAACGGATCCTGCCACACGACCCGGTGCCGCCCATCTTCCATCATCACGTGTTCGACCAGGTTACCATTCGACAACATCACCGGGCACAACTTACTGTCGGCGACAATGGTGGTCGTATAGCGGGTCATCACATCCGGCCGGTCGGGGAAATAGGTGATCTTGCGAAAGCCCTCGGCCTCGCACTGGGTGCAGAAGATGCCGCTGGAACGGTATAAACCCTCGAGCGCGGTATTGCCATCGGGGTCGATGCTGGTGGTGATCCTGAGTTCAAACTCGTCCGGTACGCCGTTCAGAGTCAGGGACTCGCTGTCCACAAGCCAGGCGGACGGCGGCAGCTCCTCGCCGTCTATGGCCACCGACAACAGTTTCATGTCCTGGCCATCGAGCACCAGTGTATCGGCCGCCTCGTTGACCCTGCGTATGCGCGAAGTGGCCGTCACCAGCGTATTGCCGGGGTCGAGTTCGAAATGCAGATGCAAATCGTCAACCTCAAAAGCAGGCGGACGATAGTCTTGCAGGCGGATGACGGCCGGCTGCCCGGCCTCAGGCTGCGCGTTCACCAGTCAGTCTTCTCTTCAGTTTCTCGAGCAGTTCGTCGGGGTTGCGCGGCGAACGAACCGGAATCCCGCGGCGCTTGTTGCGCAGCAGTTTACTGGCGTTCCTGAAGGATGCCAGACGAACCGCCTGCACCAGCACACGCCGGTAGGCGGGACTGAGATAATAGATACGCGATTTACGGCTTATCGTATCTATCCAGCGCCTGACCAAAAACAGATACCGGTCACATTTGCCCTGCGCCCTTTCGATCAATTCGACAATATCCCCGCCCTGATCGAACTGGGTGGCCTTGTAATAAACACATTCACGGTAAACAAAGCTGTAGGGACCAAGGCTCGCTGCGATGAAACGCTTGCGCCTGGGCCAGTCGGGAAACAGGCGTTTGAGATTGCCCGGCGTGACGACGATCCTGCCATTGACCTGGGCGGATGCCGCTGACCGGCTTCCGGCCTGACGGGTATTTTGGCTGTTGGGCCCACAGGCGGCCAGTATCAGCGCCAATGTGGCCAATATCAGAATTTTCGGCATGTTCACTCCCTGTCGCCCGCCTGGTGGTTCCGGGCTGTCTGGCCATTCTACAGATAAGCCCGCGTCAAACAATACCCATGAAGGCAGAGGCAAGATGGCGGCGAACCGGCTGGATATGAAAACAACACGGAGATCAAAGAGTCACAGAGCCACGGAGGAAATAAACGGTATTATCACGGGGAATATCATTTCCTCCCTCTGTGACCTTCGTGAAAATCTTCGAGTGCTCCCTCCGTGTTGAATTCGTCGAATCCAGAGGGAAAATGGTCGGCGTGAGAGAATTTGCATCCTCAGAACCCTTTGACCCGTCGTTGAAGGGCGTTTTTCTCGCGGGCTAGTGGAGAATGGTCGGCGTGAGAGGATTCGAACCTCCGACCCCTTCAACCCCATTGAAGTGCGCTACCAGGCTGCGCTACACGCCGATTGGAACAGAGGTGTGATTCTACAGGAAGCAGCGGGAGAGAAAAAGCCGTCTCAGCTTTTGAGGATCTTGAGAATGTCCTCGAGTTCGGAACGTAACTGCTTGATGATCTGCTTGCTCTGGTTCTGATCGTCCTTTGCCGCCTCGCCTGAAAGTTTCTGCCGCGCGCCACCGATCGTGAAACCCTGCTCGTAGAGCAGGCTGCGGATCTGGCGGATCATGATCACGTCGTGGCGTTGATAGTAACGCCGGTTACCGCGCCGCTTGATGGGCTTGAGCTGGGGAAATTCCTGCTCCCAGTAACGCAGCACATGCGGTTTGACGGCGCACAGCTCACTGACCTCACCAATGGTGAAGTAGCGCTTGCCCGGAATGGCCGGTAATTCGTTATTGTTCGCTGCTTCCAGCATACGCCTCTACACGTGCCTTGAGTTTTTGTCCGGGGCGGAAAGTGACGACACGGCGGGCCGTGATCGGTATTTCCTCGCCAGTCTTGGGGTTTCTTCCGGGACGCTGGTTCTTGTCGCGCAGATCGAAATTGCCAAAACCGGACAGCTTTACCTGGCGACCCTTTTCCAGCGAAGAGCGAATCTCCTCGAAAAACATCTCCACGAGTTCCTTCGCCTCGCGCTTGTTGAGCCCCAGCTCCTCGAACAAACGTTCAGCCATGTCAGCTTTTGTGAGTGCCATTATTATTCTCTCAGCGTTGCATCGAGTTCATCCCGCAATGCCTGCAAGACGGGGGTGATGGTATCTTCTACGTCTCTATCCGTAAGAGTGCGCGAATAATCCTGTAAAATCAAGCCCAAAGCGATACTTTTTCGCCCTGAATCTATACCCTCGCCCTGATAGACGTCAAACAGCAGCAGATCCTGCAGGCGTTCGCCCGCCGCCTGGCGCACGACCTCGGCGATTCGTGCCGCCGACACCGTCTCATCAACGACGATGGCCAGGTCGCGACGAATCGACGGGAACTTCGACAGTGGTCGAAATGAAGGAATCCTGGCCTGTCCAAGCGCGTCCAGATCCATCTCGAAGGCTACGATTGGTGATAAAAGCCCCAATTTTTCAATTACTTGCGGATGAATGCTCCCGACCCAGCCGACCTGCTCGCGGCCATCGAACACAGCGGCCGACTGGCCCGGATGCAGCGCCGGATGTGTCATGGACTCGAATCGAAAGTCCTTCTCACGGCCTGTCAGGATCAAAAGGGCCTCGAGATCTGCCTTCAGATCATAGAAGTCGGCCGGCCTGGCGGACAGTCCCCACTGTTCATCGTATGCATCTCCGCTGATGGCCGCTGACAAGGTTTCTTTTTGTTGTAAATCATTGTCTTGCGGTATAAATCTAAGACCTGACTCGAAGATTCTGACACGCCCCTGCTGGCGCTTCTGGTTGTAGGCGATGGTGTTCAGCAGTCCGGGAAGCAGACTGGTGCGCATGACGGCCATTTCACTGGAAATCGGATTGGCCAATGCCCGGGGCTCGACCTGTGGATCGATCAGCGCCTGGTGCGCGGGATCGATGAAGCTGTAGGTGATCACCTCATGATAACCACGATCAACCAGGCAGGCGCGTATCCGAGAAAGATCGAGGCGCCCTTCCGGCATGGATGACGGCCGCAGACGTACCTGCGGCACACGGGTCGGAAGACGATCATAGCCGTAAATACGGGCGACCTCCTCGATCAGGTCGGCCTCCAGGGCGATATCGAAGCGAAATGCCGGCGCGATGACCTCCCAGCCTGCATCCGTGCGGCTCACATCCATGCCAAGGCGCTCAAGGATCTCCCCTACCTCACCGGCACCGATTTCAATGCCGGTCATACGGCGCAAGCGCGCCTCACGCAGCATGATCCGTGGTGGCACGGGCAGATCGGCATCACTGGCAACCTCGATCACAGGACCTGCCTGTCCGCCACAAATAGCCAACAACAGGGCTGTGGCGCGCTGCATGGCGCGATGCTGCAACTGTGGATCAACTCCGCGCTCGAAACGGAACGACGAATCGGTCTGCAATCCATGGCGGCGTGCCCGTCCGGCAATGGCCAACGGCGAGAAGAAGGCGCATTCGAGAAAGACATCACGGGTATCGTCACCGATACCGGAGTCTTCGCCGCCCATGATACCCGCCAGCGCCAGTGGCCTGTCGGCATCGCAGATCAGCAGCGTGTCGTCATCGAGTGTCAGCTCGTTGCCGTCCAAAAGGACGAGTTTCTCACCATTACGCGCCATGCGCACCTCGATGCCGCCATGAATTCGCGTCAGATCGAAGGCATGCATGGGCTGGCCAAGCTCCAGCATCACGTAATTGGTCACATCGACCAACGGTCCCAGGCTGCGAATGCCACTGCGGCGCAGCCGCTCCCGCATCCACAGGGGCGTGCGTGCGCGAGCATCCACACCGCGTAAAACACGGCCCAGATAACGGGGACAGGCGACCGGCGCCGTGACCCGGATATCCAGGGTATCCGGTATCGCTGGCTCGATGTCGCCGATCTCAGGGCCCTGTACCGGTAAGCGATTGAGCACCCCGACCTCGCGCGCAATGCCGGCGATGCCCAGGCAATCACCGCGATTGGGCGTCAGATCGATCTCGATGACCTTGTCATCGAGGTCAAGAAACTCACGGATATCAGCGCCAACTGGCGCATCCTGCGGCAATTCCATCAGGCCGTCACTGCTCTCGGCCAAGCCCAGTTCGGCCTCGGCACACAGCATGCCCGCCGAGGCCACACCGCGCAGCTTTGCCTTCTTGATACGAAAATCCCCGGGCAGGCGCGCGCCTATCAACGCCGCGGGCACCTTCAGCCCGGCACGTACATTGGCAGCACCACAGACAATCTGCAGGGTTTCACCGGTACCGGCATCGACCTGACAGACACGCAACTTGTCGGCATCGGGATGTGGCTCCACGGAAAGTACCTCGGCCACGACCACCCCACTAAAGGCTGGCGCCGCGGGTTCGATACTGTCCAGCTCAAGCCCGGCCATGGTCAGCTGCTCGCCCAGGATCTCGGCCGTCACCGGCGGATCGACCCATTCACGTAACCATTTTTCGTTAAATCTCATAAATCCAGATACTAGTTGCAAGATAAAAGAGAAAAGTATGCCTTTCTTTCGGATTCGTCATACCTTCGCATACGCCGCGCCGCCAGACTTTTTTCTTTTATCTTTTTTCTTTCCTGTTCACCGGAACTGCCGCAGGAACCTGAGATCATTCTCGAAGAACAGACGCAGATCATCGACACCATAACGTAACATGGCCAGACGCTCGACGCCGACACCAAAGGCGTAGCCCGTGTAGCGCTCGTTGTCGATACCGACCATCTCAAACACTTTTGGATGCACCATGCCGCAACCCAGCACCTCCAGCCAACCGGTATGACTGCACACCCGGCAGCCGTCACCATTACAGATCACGCATTCCATGTCGGCCTCGGCCGACGGTTCGGTGAACGGAAAGTATGAAGGCCGGAATCGCGTCTTCAGATCGCGCTCGAAAAAGTGGCGCAGAAAGTCGTCCAGTGTGCCCTTAAGATCGGCGAAACTGACATCCTCATCGATCAGCAGTCCCTCGACCTGGTGAAACATGGGCGTGTGGGTCACATCCGAATCACAGCGATAGACACGCCCCGGCGCGATCACCCGCAATGGTGGTTGCTGGCGCTCCATCGTACGTACCTGAACCGGTGAGGTATGCGTGCGCAGCAGGTGATGGGCATCGAAGTAGAAAGTGTCATGCATCGCTCTGGCGGGATGATGCGAAGGAATGTTCAGGGCCTCGAAGTTGTGGTAGTCGTCCTCTATCTCGGGCCCGGTCTCGACCGTAAACCCGATGCGCGTGAAATAGGCTTCTACCCTCTCCAGCGTGCGTGTAACCGGATGCAGGCCACCCGGCGCATTGCCTCTGCCCGGCAAGGTCACGTCAATGGTTTCGCTACGCAGCCTTTCGTTCAGGGCTGCCTGTTCGAAGGACTGCCTGCGCGCCTGCAGACGTGACTGAAACTGTTCCCGTGCCTGGTTGACCGCCTGCCCGGCAGCCGGCCGCTCCTCCGCGGGCAACTTGCCCAGCATCTTCATCTGCGACGTGAACAGGCCCTTTTTGCCGAGGTACTCCACACGCAACTGTTCGAGTTCCTGCGCGTCCCCGGCAGTCTCCAGCCTGGACATCGCCTGTTCAAGCATTTGGTCAAGATCTTCCAAGGTCATCCCCGATCATGTGTGATACCGGCATATGCCGGTTGCCACAAAATAGAAAGGGAAGGCCCAGGAGGCCTTCCCTTCTCTGTCAAATCAGCCATACATGCACGCGCGCGTGCGCAAGGCCTTACTGGTTGGCAGAAAGGTTGGCCTTGGCGGTTTCAGCCAGGGCCGCAAAACCTGCCTTGTCGAACACCGCAATATCGGCCAGCACCTTGCGATCGACCTCGATGTTGGCGTTCTTGAGACCATTGATCAGCCTGCTGTATGACAGACCGCATTCTCGTGCGGCGGCATTGATACGCGCAATCCACAAGGCGCGGAACTGGCGCTTTCTCTGCCTACGGTCACGATAGGCGTACTGACCCGCCTTGGTGACCGCCTGTTTGGCGACCCGGTAAACCTTGCTGCGTGCGCCGTAGTAACCCTTGGCCTTCTTCAGGACCTTCTTGTGCCTGGCGTGAGCGGTGACACCGCGTTTGACTCTTGGCATGGCAATATCCTCCCGTTACACGTACGGCAACATACGGCGTATGCTGCGGGTATCGTTGTCGTGAATCATTTCACCGGCGCGCAGATGACGCTTGCGCTTGGTGCTCTTCTTGGTCAGGATATGCCGGCGATGTGACTGGGCACGCTTGAACCCGCCAGACGCCGTCTTCTTGAAGCGCTTGGCGGCGCCCCGATTGGTCTTCATTTTCGGCATGATCAACTCCGCATTCAATCAATAATTAAAATCCAGGCCTGGTCACTGCCCGGTGGGCCCGGACTTGCCTTTTTTCGACACGGTTTGTTTCTTCGGCGCAAAGACCATGACCATCTGCCGGCCTTCCATCTTGGGTCTCTGCTCCACCGTGCCGTAGTCGGCAAGGTCCGCTTCCACGCGTTGCAGTAGTTTGTAACCAAGCTCCTGGTGAGCCATTTCGCGCCCGCGATACCTCAAGGTCACCTTGGCCTTGTCGCCTGCGCTAAGAAAACGTATCAGGTTGCGTAGTTTTACCTGATAGTCCCCTTCTTCCGTCCCTGGGCGAAACTTTATTTCCTTTACATGGATCTGTTTCTGCTTCTTCTTTGCAGATTGCTGTTTCTTGTTCTGCTCGAACTTGTATTTGCCGTAGTCCATGACCCGGCAAACCGGCGGTTCGGCATTGGGTGAAACCTCAACCAGATCGAGCCCGGCATCAGCGGCGATATCCAGTGCCTTCTCGATCGGAACAACACCGACCTGTTCTCCATTGGCATCGATCAGGCGCACCTCGCGCGCCGTGATCTGTTCATTCAGTCGGGTATTGTCTTTTCTTGCAGTGGCGATGTTTCATTCCTCCAAAACAGTCAGGCCGCGGCTCGCGATATCTTTGGTGAGGTGTTCGCTGAATGCCTCCAGCGACATGCTGCCCAGATCCTCACCGCTACGCGTGCGCACGGCCACAGAGCCAGTTTCGCGTTCCCGGTCGCCGATCACCAGCAGATAGGGAACACGTTGAATCGTGTGTTCGCGAATTTTAAAGCCGATCTTCTCATTTCTCAAGTCCGATTTGACCCTGAATCCCTGTTTTTTCAGGAATTCTTCGGCTTTTTTCACCGCATCGGCCTGGGCGTCGGTAATATTCATGAGCACCGCCTGCACCGGGGCCAGCCAGGCCGGAAATGCGCCGGCGTGTTCCTCGATCAGAATGCCGATGAAACGCTCAAGCGAGCCCAGAATGGCGCGATGCAGCATCACCGGCACCTGTCGGCTGCCATCCTCGGCCACGTACTGGGCATCCAGGCGGCCCGGCATGGAGAAATCGACCTGGATGGTGCCACACTGCCAGACACGGCCGATGCAATCCCTGAGCGAGAATTCGATCTTGGGGCCGTAAAAGGCGCCCTCGCCAGGCTGCAGGTCCCATGCCAGGCCCTTTTCATTCAGGGCCTGCTCCAGCGCGTGCTCGGCCCGGTCCCAGACCTCGTCCGATCCGACCCGCTGCTCGGGACGGGTGGAAAGCTTGACGATGACATCATTGAAACCAAAATCAGCATAGACCTCATAGAGCAGGTCGATGAAGGCCGAAACCTCCGGCTGAATCTGTTCTTCCGTACAGAAAATATGGGCATCATCCTGAACGAAGTTGCGTACACGCATCAACCCGTGCAGCGTACCGGACGGTTCGTTGCGGTGACAGGAACCGAACTCGGCCAGGCGCAACGGCAGGTCACGATAGCTCTTGAGTCCCTGGTTATAGACCTGTACATGACACGGGCAATTCATCGGCTTGACCGCGTAGTCCCGGTTCTCGGAATGAGTGGTAAACATCATCTCCGAAAACTTGTCCCAGTGCCCGGATTTTTCCCACAATGAGCGGTCCACGACCTGTGGAGTATGGATCTCCTGGTAGCCGTGCTGGCGCAGCTTGTCACGAATGTAGTTCTCAACGGTGAGATAGACCTGCCAGCCCTTGTCGTGCCAGAACACCATGCCCGGCGCTTCTTCCTGGGTGTGGAACAGATCCATCTTCTTGCCCAGCTTGCGGTGATCACGCTTCTCGGCTTCCTCCAGACGATGCAGATAGGCCTTTAGCGCCTTTTTGTCGCCCCAGGCAGTACCGTAGATGCGTTGCAGCATCTCGTTGCTGGCATCGCCACGCCAGTAGGCACCGGCCAGCTTGGTCAGCTTGAAGGCCTTGAGCTTGCCGGTGCTCGGCACATGCGGACCACGGCACAGGTCGATGAAATCACCCTGGCGGTAGAGTGACAATTCCTCGCCCTTCGGAATAGACTCGATGATCTCGGCCTTGTATTCCTCACCCATGTTGCGAAAGAACTCGATCGCCTCCTCGCGGTCCATGACCGTGCGTTCGATCGGAATATCCTGTTTGGCCAGTTCGTTCATGCGTTGCTCGATGGCCTTCAGGTCATCCGGGGTAAAGCCGTTTTTACGCGCAAAATCGTAATAGAAGCCGTCCTCGATCACAGGTCCGATGGTAACCTGGGCGTCGGGAAACAGTTCCTTGACCGCCTGCGCGAGCAGATGCGCGGTCGAATGACGGATGACCTCCAGGCCCTCCTCGTCACGCTCGGTGACGATGCCGAGCCGGACATCGTGATCGATGGTGTACGAAGTATCGACCAGTTTGTCGTCCACCTTGCCGGCCAGGGCCGCTCTGGCAAGACCGGGGCCGATATCGGCGGCTACATCGTGGACGGTAACGGGATGATCGTATTCGCGGGTGGAGCCGTCAGGCAGTGTGATGACAGGCATGCAAAAGACCTTCTTTCAGTGGTGATCCATACGAGAGACCACATGATTCGGAGCCAGCCCGGATATTGCATCAGCATCCCGAGAGGCGGCGGAATTCGCAGCCGCTGTGGCGCCGGTTTGGAGCGAAACCCATAGCCATCGCTACGGGTAGAGCGAAAACCAAGGCACAGCGAGCGAGAAACCGCCGCAATCGGGATAGAACCGAACGGTGAACAAACTGCATCCAGTGATAAATGCCATCATTGTCCATTTTATACATTGCTTCAGTTGGTTATACCCGCAGTTCGGTTCGGCTGGTGCAATATCCGGGCTAGAGTAAGGAAATGGTAGTCGCGAGTGGATTCGAACCACCGACCCCCACCATGTCAAGGTGGTGCTCTAACCAACTGAGCTACGCGACTATTGTTTCCGGAGCGCGTAAGATACGGAAAAACATCCTTTAGTTCAAGCCCGAAATCAGCGAAATTTTACGGCTCAGGCCATCACACCCAGGCTTTCTTCACGTATGCGGCCGATGCGGTCACGCAATTTCGCGGCCTCCTCGAATTCGAGATTACGGGCATGTTCGTACATCTTTTCTTCAAGCCGCTTGATCTCGGCTGCCAGCTCGCCCGGTGCCATAGCGGCATACTCGGCCATCTCGTCCGCTACCTTGGCGAACTGTTTCGGTGAACCCGGCACGCCGGCATATCCCCCTTCCATGATGTCCGCGATACGTTTCTCGACACCCTTGGGCGTGATGCCGTGTTGTTCATTATATGCGATCTGCTTCGCACGCCGCCGTTCGGTCTCGTCGATGGCTCGTTGCATCGATCCGGTCACCTTGTCGGCGTAGAGAATGGCCTTGCCGTGAATGTTGCGCGCCGCGCGACCAATGGTCTGGATCAGCGAGCCTTCCGAACGCAGAAAGCCCTCCTTGTCAGCGTCCAGAATGGCCACCAACGAGACCTCGGGCATGTCCAGTCCCTCACGTAGCAGGTTGATGCCGACCAGCACATCGAACTCTCCCAGACGCAAGTCGCGGATGATCTCGACCCGCTCCACGGTATCGATATCCGAATGCAGGTAACGTACGCGCACGTCGTGCTCGGCCAGATATTCGGTCAGATCCTCGGCCATGCGCTTGGTCAGGGTCGTGATCAACACCCGTTCGTCGGCCTCGACACGCTGGCGGATCTCGGACAGCACGTCATCGACCTGGGTCGTGGCCGGGCGCACCTCGACCTCAGGATCGACCAGACCGGTCGGACGCACGACCTGCTCGACGACCTGCCCGGCATGTTCCTTCTCGTACGGGCCGGGCGTGGCCGAGACGAAGATGGTCTGCGGCGCCAGACGCTCGAACTCGTCGAAGCGCAACGGCCGGTTGTCGAGTGCCGACGGCAACCGAAAGCCGTATTCGACCAGGGTCTCCTTGCGCGAACGGTCGCCACGGTACATGCCGCCCAGTTGCGGAATCGTGACATGACTCTCGTCGATGAACAGCAGGGCGTCATCAGGCAGGTAGTCGAACAACGTTGGTGGTGGCTCGCCCGGCTGGCGACCTGAAAGATAGCGTGAATAGTTCTCGATCCCCGAGCAGTAGCCCAGTTCCAGGATCATCTCGATGTCATAGCGTGTACGCTGTTCCAGACGCTGATACTCGACCAGTTTGTTCATTGATTCCAGTTCCTGCAGGCGTTCCTTCAGTTCCACCTTGATCTGCTCGACGGCATCCAGCAGCACCTGGCGCGGTGTGACATAATGCGACTTGGGATAGATCGTCAGGCGCGGCACCCGCTTGATGACCTCGCCGGTGAGCGGGTCGAAAAACGCCAGTGACTCGATCTCGTCGTCGAACAGCTCTATGCGCACCGCCTCGCGGTCGGACTCGGCCGGATAGATGTCGATCACGTCACCGCGCACCCGGTAGGTCGCCCGGTGCAGCTCCACGTCGTTGCGCGTGTATTGCAGCTCGGCCAGGCGGCGCAGCAGCTTGCGCTGCCCGATCCGGTCGCCACGGTCCAGGTGCAACACCATGCCCAGGTAGGACTTGGGATCACCGAGACCATAGATCGACGATACCGACGCCACGATAATGCTGTCACGCCGTTCCAGCAGGGCCTTGGTCGCCGACAGTCGCATCTGCTCGATGTGCTCGTTGATCGACGCATCTTTCTCGATAAAGGTATCTGATGATGGCACATAGGCCTCGGGCTGGTAGTAATCGTAGTACGAAACGAAATACTCGACCGCATTCTCCGGAAAGAACGCCTTCATCTCGCCATAAAGCTGTGCCGCCAGGGTCTTGTTGGGCGCAAGAATGATCGTGGGCCGCTGGGTGCGCTCAATGATGTTGGCCATCGTGAAGGTTTTGCCGGAGCCGGTCACGCCCAGCAGGGTCTGGTGGAGCAGGCCATCCTCGAGCCCCCCGACCAGGGCGTCGATGGCGGCCGGCTGATCGCCGGCCGGCTGGTAGGAAGAGTGGATCCTGAAGGGTTTATGCATGGGGTTATTGTCCGGCATGATTTCCAGTATTATACGGATATCGAACACATTACCGGAAATCGCGTCTTGACCATCAAACTCTCAGCCCGCGTTCAGCGCATCAAGCCATCCCCGACACTCGCCGTTTCCGCCCGCGCAGCGGAAATGCGCGCCGCCGGCAAGGACATCATCGGTCTCGGCACCGGTGAACCTGATTTCGACACCCCGGAACACATCAAACAGGCGGCCATCGAGGCCCTGCGGCAGGGGCAGACCAAGTACACCGCTGTGGACGGTACCCCGGCGCTGAAACAGGCCGTGATCGACAAATTCCGGCGTGACAACGGGCTGGACTATGACGCTGACCAGATCCTGGTCTCCTGCGGCGGCAAGCAGAGCTTCTATAACCTCGCCCAGGCCCTGCTCGATGAAGACGACGAGGTGGTCATACCGGCCCCATACTGGGTCTCCTACCCCGACATGGTGCTGCTGGCAGGCGGCAAGCCGGTCATTGTCCCCGCCGAAGCCGACCAGCGATACAAGATCACGGCCGCGCAACTCGAGGCTGCCATCACACCACACACCCGTCTTGTCGTCATCAACAGCCCGTCCAACCCGTCGGGCATGGCCTATACCCACGCCGAACTCGAAGCGCTGGGCGAGGTGCTGCGCAGGCATCCGCACGTGCTCGTCGCCACCGACGACATGTACGAACACATACTGTGGGCGCAGGAACCGTTCTGCAACATACTCATGGCCTGCCCGGACCTCCATGAGCGCACCATCGTACTCAACGGTGTCTCCAAGGCCTATGCCATGACAGGCTGGCGTATCGGCTACGCCGCCGGCCCGGTCGAACTCATACGCGCCATGAAGAAGATCCAGTCGCAGAGCACCTCCAACCCGACCAGTATCTCCCAGGCCGCTGCAGTCGAGGCACTGAACGGCGACCAGTCCTGCATTGACGTCATGCTCGAGGCCTTCAGGCAACGGCACGACTATCTCGTCGAGGCACTCAATACCGTGCCCGGCATCCGCTGCCTGGCCGGCGACGGCACCTTCTACTGCTTCCCGGATGTCTCCGATGCCATACGCATGATCGACGGCATCGACGACGATGTCGCCTTCTGCGAACACCTGATCCAGCACGCCGGTGTGGCGCTGGTACCGGGTTCCGCATTCGGCACACCCGGCCATGTGCGCCTGTCGTTCGCCACCAGCATGGAGAACCTCGAACAGGCCGTCTCGCGCATCGCCACGATATTGCGCTAGCGACATGTAACAAGGCCTGGACACGGAAGCCGTCAAGCCCGCAGAGACGATGGACAACACCATCGTCCCCTTCCCCGATGCTGGGAGAGTGTAGCTGGTGATGAGAGGCCTTCTCATACGCGCCCAAGACATCGCTCTCCTCTCCCCATACCGGTAAAGAGGGACTGTGGGTAAGGGACTTCCCATTCGCTACTGACACGCATCCCAGCAACATTCAGAAAAATCCTACACGATCTTCAGACCTGTCTGACAGCTATGCAGACAAGGTCTGCCCTATACTGCCCTGCGCCACGGAAGGTACAACAACATCCCCAGGGAAGTTCACAGGCCCGAAACAGGGCCACCGGACCCACGGGAGAATGGATATGGATTTCCAGCCACGAATACCGGCCAGACAGGCCGGATTGACCCTGCTCGAATTGCTCGTCACACTCACGGTCACCGCCATTCTCGGCGTGACCGTGGTACCGGCCATGCTCGATCTCATCGACCGCAATCGCATCAGCGCCAGCCTCAACGAACTCGTCACGCATATCCACCTGGCCCGCTCACAGGCCATCAAAAACCGCTATCGCGCCATCCTGTGCCCCAGTAACGACGGCAGGACTTGTCTGCGCAGTGGTGAATGGCACCACGGATTCATGCTGTTCGACGACAACAACGGCAATCGCAAGCCGGACCCGGACGAACGCGTCATCCGGTTCCGCAAAGCCCTGCCCGGCGTCACCATGACCTCCAGCCGCTACCGGAACAAGATCGTTTACCAGAGCAACGGCATGGCTGGCGGCACCAATCTCACCATCACCATTTGTGGGTCACGCGCCGCCCCGCAAGCCATCATTTTGTCCAATACCGGACGCCCGCGTACGGCAGATAAAAGACCCGACGGCAAACCGTTAAAATGCCCATGAAAACGCCGACAAGCTATTGACCGGGCGCAATACAATCAGTATATTAGCGCGCCTGAACAGATCCCCGGTAGCTCAGTTGGTAGAGCAAATGACTGTTAATCATTGGGTCGCTGGTTCGAGCCCGGCCCGGGGAGCCATCCACAAGAAACCCGACGCATGCGTCGGGTTTTTTTTGAAAAATCAAAAGGTTAGCTAAGTTCATCTAAGTGCCGGATTGCCTCCCAGCGGGGAAATCGACGATGTTCGACAAGCCATTGAGATACTCCCGGAAATCCGCCCCCAGCGCCGGATGACGCAGACCGTACTCCACGGTCGCCTGCAGATAACCCAGCTTGCTGCCGCAATCATAACGCCTGCCCTGGTAACGATAGGCCATCACCTTCTGCTCCCCTATCAGGCTGGCAATCGCATCGGTGAGCTGGATTTCGCCACCAGCCCCGCGCGGCGTATCCTCCAGCAGCGCAAAGATCCGCGGACTCAGGATATACCGTCCCACGACTGCCAGATTCGACGGCGCCTCGGCCGGACGCGGCTTCTCGACGATACTCTCCAGCATCCCCTTGTCATCATCGAAACCGCGGCAACTCACGATGCCGTACTTGTCGGTTTCGTCCCGCGGCACCTCCTCAACGGCGATGACGCTGCAATTCTCGTAACTGTAGATATCCACCATCTGCTGCAGGCAGGAATGACCATTGCCATCGATCAGATCATCAGCCAGTATCACCGCAAAAGGATTGTCACCAACCACGCTCCTGGCGCACAGAACCGCATGACCCAGACCCAACGCCTCCGGCTGGCGGATATAGACACAGCTCACACCCCCAGGCACCACATTGCGGACGGTTTCGAGCAACTCGTGCTTGCCCTTGGCCGCTAGCTCCGCTTCCAGCTCATAGTTCTTGTCGAAATGATCCTCGATCGCCCGCTTACTGCTGCTGGTCACGAAAATCAGCTCCTCGATCCCGGCGGCCACCGCCTCCTCCACCGCATACTGGATCAGCGGCTTGTCCACGATCGGCAGCATCTCTTTTGGAGACGCCTTGGTGGCAGGCAAAAAACGGGTGCC
>WFUO01000060.1 GCA_015484945.1 Gammaproteobacteria bacterium
CGCCGTTGCCGTCAGGGCCGTCCGGTCGTGCGCAGGGTTTGCAAGCGCGTGGTCGTGCGTCCTGGCCGGAAGGTCTGCAAACGCAAGCGGGTTGGCAGTAGAAAGGTTTGCCGCAAGATACCTCACCAGCATCGGTGACAGGTAATCTGGCAGCCTGGATAGCAGATGGTCCGCGGGCATTCATGTCCGCGGGCTTTTTTTGTTACACGAAGGATAACGAACCGCCCTCGTTTCGCGTATGCCATTGAATTTACAGGGCCCACAGGGACTTCTGTCGTGGACATGATTTGCCCCGGCGTGGGTGTGCCGCTCAATTCCGGCTTTGCAAGGTGGGAGTGATACAGTACAATCATATTGGTCTGAAACACAGGTTCGACCAGACATTCTTTCAAGCGGGAGTCCCGGGGCGGGACTCCCGCTTTGTACATCTGCGTTATGGAGGTCGTCTTGCGTAAACCCGCAATACTCGCGCTCGAAGATGGCAGTGTGTTCCACGGCAGGTCGTTTGGCGTCGATGGCCAGACCACCGGCGAAGTGGTTTTCAATACCGCCATCACGGGTTATCAGGAGATTCTCACCGACCCTTCCTATGCCCGGCAGATCGTCACTCTGACCTACCCCCATATCGGCAACACCGGCACCAATGCCGAGGACGAGGAATCGGTACGCATTGCGGCCAGCGGCCTGGTGGTGCGCAATGTGCCCTTGCTGCACAGCAGCTGGCGCGCCAGCGAATCGCTGGACGACTATATGACCCGCAATAACGTGGTTGGTATCTGTGATATCGACACCCGCCGCCTGACGCGCATCCTGCGCGAGAAGGGGGCGCAGAATGGCTGCATCATGGCCGGGGACGACATCGATGAATCGGCCGCGCTGGCACGGGCGCGCGAGTTCCCGGGTCTGAAGGGCATGGATCTGGCGCGAGAGGTCACGACCGATGATGCCTATGAATGGCTGGAGGGCACCTGGCACCTGAATACCGGTCACTCACGCCGTGATCCGGCCGATCTGCGCTATCGGGTCGTGGCATATGATTTCGGCGTCAAGCGCAACATCCTGCGCATGCTGGTCGATCGCGGTTGTCATGTGACCGTGGTGCCTGCGCAGACGCCGGCCAGCGAAGTACTGGCCATGCAGCCCGATGGCGTGTTCCTGTCCAACGGGCCAGGTGACCCGGAGCCCTGCACCTATGCGATCGAGGCCATCCGCGAGATCGTCGATACCGGCACGCCGGTATTCGGCATCTGCCTGGGTCACCAGTTGCTGTCGCTGGCCAGTGGCGCGCGCACCGTGAAGATGAAATTCGGCCACCATGGCGCCAACCATCCGGTGCTGGACAAGGCCACCGGCCGGGTCATGATCAGCAGCCAGAATCACGGATTCGCGGTGGACGAGGACAGCTTGCCGGACAATATGCAGGCTACCCATGTCTCGCTGTTCGATGGATCGCTGCAGGGCGTGCATCGCAATGATCGTCCGGCGTTCAGCTTTCAGGGGCATCCCGAGGCCAGTCCGGGTCCGCATGATGTGGCGCCTCTGTTCGACCATTTCATCGAGCTGATCGACAACCACCGGCAACAGGGCTGAACATAACAGCGCCAGTTTCGGAGACTGAACCAGAGACCATGCCAAAAAGAACCGACATACACAGCATTCTGATCATCGGCGCCGGGCCGATCGTCATCGGCCAGGCCTGCGAGTTTGACTATTCCGGCGCCCAGGCCTGCAAGGCCCTGCGCGAGGAAGGCTACCGGGTGGTGCTGGTCAACTCCAATCCGGCCACCATCATGACTGATCCGGACATGGCCGACTCGATCTACATCGAGCCGATCCGCTGGCAGACCGTGGCCCGCATCATCGAAAAAGAACGGCCGGATGCCCTGCTGCCGACCATGGGCGGACAGACCGCGCTCAATTGCGCGCTGGATCTGGCGCACGAGGGCGTGCTGGAGAAGTTCGGCGTGGAGATGATCGGGGCCAGCGAGGACGCCATCGACAAGGCCGAGGACCGTGACCGTTTCCGCTCGGCAATGCAGAATATCGGTCTCGACATGCCGCGTTCCGCTGTGGCTCATTCGCTGGAAGAGGCGCTCGAGGTACAAAAGACGGTGGGTTATCCGACCATCATACGCCCATCATTCACGATGGGCGGCAGCGGCGGTGGTATTGCCTACAACGAGAAAGAGTTCATCGAGATATGCGAGCGTGGGCTGGACCTGTCGCCGACCAACGAATTGCTGATCGAGGAATCCATTCTCGGCTGGAAGGAATACGAGATGGAGGTGGTGCGTGACCGCAAGGACAATTGCATCATCGTCTGCTCGATCGAGAACTTCGATCCCATGGGTGTGCACACCGGCGACTCCATCACCGTTGCACCGGCACAGACACTGACTGACAAGGAATACCAGATCATGCGTGACGCCTCACTGGCGGTGTTGCGCGAGATCGGTGTCGATACCGGTGGTTCCAATGTCCAGTTCTCGATCAACCCAGATAATGGCCGCATGATCATCATCGAGATGAACCCGCGTGTGTCGCGATCGTCGGCGCTGGCCTCCAAGGCCACCGGTTTTCCCATCGCCCGGGTGGCGGCCAAGCTGGCGGTCGGCTACACGCTGGACGAGCTGCAGAACGATATCACGGGGGGCCGGACACCGGCATCGTTCGAACCCTCCATCGACTATGTAGTCACCAAGATTCCGCGTTTCACGTTCGAAAAATTTCCTCAGGCCGATGCGCGCCTGACCACGCAGATGAAGTCGGTGGGTGAGGTCATGGCCATTGGCCGCACTCAGCAGGAATCCTTGCACAAGGCCCTGCGCGGTCTCGAGGTCGGTTCCGACGGTTTCGACGAGAAGGTCGATCTTGCGCGGGACGATGCGCGCGAGATCATCCGCCGCGAGCTGACCGTGGTCGGCGCGGATCGCATCTGGTATATCGGCGATGCATTCCGCGCCGGATTCTCGCTGGATGAGATTCACGCCATGACCAGCATCGATCGCTGGTTCCTGGCCCAGATCGAGGATCTGATCCGTACCGAGGAATCCATACGCGGCAAGGCGCTGAAGGAGATTGACCGTGAACTGATGCGCGAACTCAAACGCAAGGGCTTTTCCGACCGGCGGCTGGCCAGACTGCTCGGGATCGATGAAAAGCGTCTGCGTAGCCATCGTCATAAACTTGGCATACGCCCGGTGTACAAGCGCGTGGACACCTGCGCGGCGGAATTCGCCACCGATACCGCCTACATGTACTCCACCTACGAGGAAGAGTGCGAAGCCGAGCCGACAGACCGTGAAAAGATCATGGTTCTGGGCGGCGGACCAAACCGTATCGGTCAGGGCATCGAGTTCGATTACTGCTGTGTGCACGCTGCGCTGGCGATGCGCGAGGATGGCTACGAGACCATCATGGTCAACTGCAACCCCGAGACGGTTTCCACCGACTATGATACTTCCGACCGGCTGTACTTCGAGCCGTTGACGCTTGAGGATGTTCTCGAGATCGTTGACAGGGAAAAACCCACCGGTGTGATCGTCCAATATGGTGGCCAGACGCCGCTCAAGCTGGCGCGTGATCTCGAGGCGGCGGGCGTGCCCATCATCGGCACGTCGCCGGATTCCATCGATCTGGCCGAGGACCGCGAGCGCTTCCAGAAACTGATGGCCAGGCTCAACCTGCTGCAGCCGCCCAACCGTACCGCGCGCGATGCGCACGAGGCGGTGCTGCTGGCGCGCGAGATCGGCTACCCGCTGGTCGTGCGACCGTCCTATGTGCTTGGTGGCCGGGCCATGGAGATCGTTTACAACGAGGAAGACCTGGAACGGTATATGACCGAGGCGGTACAGGTTTCCAACGAATCACCGGTGTTGCTTGACCGGTTCCTCAACGATGCCGTTGAGGTCGATATCGACGCCATCTGCGACGGCAAGGATGTGCTGATCGGCGGCATCATGGAGCACATCGAGGAGGCAGGGGTGCATTCCGGTGACTCGGCCTGCTCGCTGCCACCGTACACGCTCAGCCGTGACATCCAGGATCGCCTGCGCCGCAAGATCCGCGAGTTGGCGCTGGAGCTCGATGTGGTGGGGCTGATGAACACCCAGTTCGCCATTCAGGGCGACAAGATCTACATGCTCGAGGTCAACCCGCGCGCTTCACGCACGGTACCGTTCGTATCCAAGGCCACAGGACGACCGCTGGCCAAGATCGCCGCACGCTGCATGGTTGGCAAGACACTGGTCGAGCAGGGCGTGCTCGAAGAGATCGTGCCGGATTATTACGCGGTCAAGGAATCGGTATTCCCGTTCATCAAGTTCCCGGGTGTAGATTCCATACTCGGCCCGGAGATGAAATCGACCGGCGAAGTCATGGGCGTGGGCGCCACCTTCGCCGAGGCCTTTGCCAAGGCCCAGTATGGTGCCGGGGTTGAACTGCCCCGCAGCGGCAAGGCCTTCATCAGCGTCAAGGACACCGACAAGGAGGCCGCGATCGAGGTGGCGCGTGACCTGCAGGCGCTGGGTTATGAACTCATCGCCACCGATGGCACGGCCCGGGCACTGAAAAACAGCGGTCTCGAATGCCAGGTGATCAACAAGGTCTATCAGGGCGAGCCGCATATCGTGGACATGATCAAGAACGGCGAGATCAGCCTGATCGTCAACACCACGCTGGGCAAGCAGGCCATCGCCGACTCCTACACCATCCGCCGCGAGGCCCTGAACCACAAGGTGACCTATACTACGACCATGGCCGGCGCGCGCGCGATGGCGCTGGCCCTGGGACAGCTGGATGGCGAGACCGTCATCAGCCTGCAGGAACTTCACAAGGAGGCCTCTTGATGGAAAAGGTGCCATTGACATTGCGTGGCGCGGAGAAACTCAAGGAAGAACTCAAGCGCCTGAAAAACGAGGACCGGCCGCGAGTCATCAAAGCCATTGCCGAGGCGCGTGAACATGGTGATCTGAAGGAAAACGCAGAATACCATGCTGCACGTGAGGAGCAGAGTTTTATCGAAGGCCGCATCAAGGATATCGAGGCCAAGCTTTCGAATGCGCAGATCATCGACGTCACCAAGATGAACGCCGACGGCAAGGTCATCTTTGGCGCCACTGTGGTACTGGCAGATGAAGAGACCGGTGATGAGGTCAGCTATCAGATCGTTGGCGAGGACGAAGCCGACATAAAGCAAGGCAAGATCTCGGTTACCTCGCCGATCGCGCGTGCCCTGATCGGAAAGCACGAGGGTGATATCGCCGTTGTCAGGGCCCCGGGTGGCGACCGCGAGTACGAGATCGTCGAGGTCAAATACATCTGATGAGATTCGAGATGCGCAGTGGCGCGGAACGCATCGCCCTGACCCTGTGGGTGGGTGGCATGTGGGTGATCGGTTATATCGTTGCGCCCACACTGTTCACGGTGCTCGATGACAACCGGACGTTGGCCGGTGAGATCGCCGGCCGTCTGTTCACGATCATGAGTTATCTGGGCCTGGCGTGTGGTGTCATCATTCTGGTCGCCCTGCTGGTGCGTAATGGTGTGCGGTGGCGCGACGGGCGTGTGATCACGGTGTTGCTGATGCTGCTCGTCACGTTGGTTGGTCAGTTCGTGCTGCAACCGATGATGGCCGAGCTCAAGGCTGCGGGTATTGCTGAAGGCAGTGAAGCCGCCACACAGTTTGCCCTTCTGCATGGCATCTCTTCATCGCTGTTTCTGTTCAACAGTCTGTTGGGGCTGGGGCTGGTCGTCTTTTCGTCTTCCGGCGGTTTGTCCGAAAACTGAGGTCCTGCGTCAGTCTTCCTTGCCCGGAAAACGGATCCGCGCCTTGTGCGAGCGCCGGAAAAGCACCGCGACATGACCGATCTGCTGAACCAGGCTGGCGTTGACCTCGGCGCAGATTTTCCCGATCATGGCCTTGCGTTCCTCGCGTTCGGCACCGCTGATGCGGATCTTGATCAACTCGTGATGGGCAATGGCCTGCTCGATTTCGCGCATGACGTTTTCGCTCAAGCCATGCTGCCCGATAAGTACCACGGGCTTGCGCGCGTGAGCCAGTTTTCTGAGATGACGCTTCTGGGGTTCGGTGAGTTTCATGACACAATCACAACATGGCGGTCCGGATGAAGGGGGCCAGAGTGTAACACGAAGCCGGCGCGGATTCAGTGTGCCGGCCAGCCCGTTGAATACGGTCAAACTGGATCTGGGTGTCATTCTGTTGCTGGGAGTATTGCTCGTGCTGACCGTTGACCGGCTGGTGCCAGGCCGTGTGTGGCAGATCGTGACCCTGGCCGGCGCCGGGGCACTGGGCGCCATCTGGCTGATATGGCGCGCACGGCGTATCGTCGCGCGCCAGGAGCGGGAAAATGGCGCGTAGCAAGAGCAGCAACCGTTGGTTGAACGAGCATTTTCGTGACGAATATGTCAAGCGCGCGCAGAGCGAGGGCTACCGCGCGCGCGCGGTTTACAAGCTCATGGAACTCGACGGGAAGGATCGTCTGATCCGGCCCGGCATGACGATCGTGGATCTGGGCGCCGCTCCCGGTGGCTGGTCGCAGTACGCGGCGCGCAGGCTTGCCGGCAAGGGCAGGATCATCGCCCTCGACATCCTCGGAATGGAACCGCTCGACGGGGTGGAATTCATCCAGGGGGATTTCCGCGAACAGGAGGTGCTCGACCGCTTGCTGGAAACATTGGGCGATCACCGGGCCGACCTTGTGATGTCAGACATGGCACCCAATATCAGTGGTATGAGCGCGGTCGATCAGCCACGCGCGATGTATCTGTGCGAGCTGGCACTGGCGCTGGCTGACGAAGTACTGAAAAAGGGTGGTGATTTTATCGTCAAGCTGTTTCAGGGCGAGGGTTTCGATGACTATGCCAGACAGCTTCGGGCACGATTCGACAAGGTGATGTTCCGCAAGCCCAGGGCCTCCAGACCCCGCAGCCGTGAGGTCTATGCGCTTGGCAAGGGCTTTCGAGGCTGAACTTTGACGCTGGTCTGGGGTATTATAATAGTGTAATGTTTCATGCAGAGATTCGCGGATGTCAGCTGACCCCGATCAACGGATTTCCTGCCCCGGTCCGGTCACCAGCCGGCGTTGACTGAATTTTCAGGTAAAGAATTGAACGATATGGCCAAAAATCTGATTCTGTGGGTGATCATTGCAGTCATCCTGATGTCCGTGTTCAATCATTTCGGGCCCGGTACGCCGGCACGGAAGTACAGCTATTCGGAGTTCATCCAGGCGGTGCGCAGCAACCAGGTGCGCGAGGTCAAGATCGACGGACGCACGATTCACGGCATCAGCGTCACCAATGAACGCTTCCTCACCTATGCGCCGCCCGGCGATACGGTGGCGATGATGAAAGACCTGCTCAATCACAAGGTCAATGTGATCGCCACGCCGCCGGAAAAGACATCGATCTGGGCGCAGATCTTCATCTCCTGGTTCCCGATGCTGTTGCTGATCGGGGTGTGGATCTTCTTCATGCGCCAGATGCAGGGTGGCGGCGGTGGCCGCGGCGCAATGTCGTTTGGCAAGAGCCGCGCGCGCATGCTGGGAGAAGATCAGGTCAAGGTCACCTTTGCCGATGTGGCCGGTGTTGAGGAAGCCAAGGAAGAGGTGGCCGAACTGGTTGAATTTCTGCGTGATCCGGGCAAGTTCCAGAAGCTGGGCGGCAAGATCCCGCGCGGCGTGCTGATGGTCGGCAGCCCGGGTACCGGCAAGACCCTGCTGGCCAAGGCCATCGCCGGCGAGGCCAAGGTGCCTTTCTTTACCATATCGGGTTCCGACTTCGTCGAGATGTTCGTCGGTGTAGGCGCCTCGCGCGTACGCGACATGTTCGAGCAGGCCAAGAAGACCGCACCGTGCATCATCTTCATTGATGAAATCGATGCCGTGGGTCGTCATCGCGGTGCCGGCCTCGGCGGCGGACACGATGAACGCGAGCAGACCCTCAACCAGCTGCTGGTTGAAATGGATGGCTTCGAGGGCAACGAAGGCGTTATCGTCATCGCCGCGACCAACCGCCCGGATGTGCTCGACCCGGCCCTGTTGCGTCCCGGACGCTTCGACCGTCAGGTGGTCGTGCCGTTGCCGGATGTGCGTGGGCGCGAACAGATTCTCAAGGTACACATGCGAAAAGTGCCGCTGGGTGACGACGTGAAACCTTCCATCATCGCTCGCGGCACGCCCGGTTTTTCGGGCGCCGATCTGGCCAACCTGGTCAACGAGGCCGCGCTGTTCGCCGCACGCGCCAACAAACGGGTCGTGACGATGGACGACTTCGAGCGCGCCAAGGACAAGATCATGATGGGCGCCGAACGCAAGTCCATGGTCATGAGCGACGATGAAAAGAAGCTTACCGCCTATCACGAGGCCGGGCATGCCATCGTCGGCCTGTCCGTACCGTCGCACGATCCGGTTTACAAGGTCACCATCATTCCGCGTGGCCGCGCGCTGGGCGTGACCATGTTCCTGCCCGAGGAAGACCGCTACAGTTACAGCAAGGAGCGCCTCAACAGCCAAATCTGTTCACTGTTTGGTGGCCGTATCGCAGAGGAGCTGATCTTCGGCGAGGACAAGGTAACCACCGGCGCCTCCAACGACATCGAGCGCGCGACCGAGATCGCGCGCAACATGGTTACCAAATGGGGCTTGTCCGAGAAGCTTGGACCGCTTGCCTACAGTGAGGACGAGGGTGAGGTGTTCCTTGGTCATTCGGTGGCGCGTCACAAGAACATCTCTGACGAAACGGCGCACGACATCGACAGCGAGGTGCGGCATATCATCGAGAGCAACTATGCGCGTGCACGCAAGATCCTGGAAGACAATATCGACAAGCTGCACCTGATGGCAGATGCGCTCATCAAGTACGAGACCATCGACACCGATCAGATCGACGATATCATGCAGGGCAAGCCGCCCCGTCCGCCGGCGGAATGGAGTGATGACGAGCCGACCGCAGGCACCGGAGATCAGGCCGGGCAGGCCGGCGAGCAACCCGGGAAAGGCAAGGGGCCAATCGGTGGTCCGGCTGGAGAGCACTGATCTTACGCCGCTGGTTGCGGTATGAGGCCCGATAGACAAAGGCAATGTCCGTTTCTCAGGCATTGCCGCGTCATTTCGGCGCGGTTTAACTGAATGCGTTCTCCATGGTGAAGCCGGGCGGGTATCTGTACATGATGGACAGATATGGTTATTCCGGTTGCCTGGTAACTGTATCTGAATTGATTCTGGTTCTCCTATGTATCGCCTTCATTCAGGCGCATCATCTGTAAATAGAGATGGATGACGTGCATCCAGGTTTGCAGCTCGGCGACATCCGGCTCGAGGCGGGGCGCTGCCATGTCATGGGTATTCTCAATGTGACACCGGATTCGTTTTCCGATGGTGGTCGTTTCGCCGTCAGGGATGCGGCCTTGCGTCATGCCGAGGCGATGATCGACGAAGGGGTGGATATCATCGATGTCGGTGGCGAGTCCACCCGTCCGGGTGCTGAACCGGTTTCGGCCGATGAGGAACTGGCGCGCGTGATGCCGGTCATCGAGGAACTGTGCGCCAATCATGAGATACCGGTGTCGGTGGATACGAGCAAGGCCGAGGTCATGCGCGCGGCCGTGGATGCCGGCGCGGTCATGATCAACGATGTGCGTGCGCTGCGTGAGCCGGGTGCGCTGGATGTGGCTGCCGCAAGTGGGGTGGCCGTCTGCCTGATGCACATGCTCGGCGAGCCACGTACCATGCAGAATGATCCACGCTATGATGATGTCGTCGGTGAGGTGCTGAATTTTCTTCAACAACGCGTCGAGGTCTGCCGCGCTGCGGGAATAGACCGTACACGCATTGTGATCGATCCCGGTTTCGGTTTCGGCAAGACCCTTGTGCAGAACCTGCGCCTGCTTGCCTCGCTGGACCGTTTCGTTGCCACTGGCCTGCCAGTGCTGGCGGGTATATCGCGCAAGCGCATGCTGGGAGAGATACTGCATGGCGCGGATGTGAACCACCGCCTGTACGCGAGTGTCTCGGCTGCGGTAATATCGGCTCAGGCTGGTGTGGCTATCGTACGGGTGCACGATGTCGCCGCCACGCTGGATGCACTCAAGGTGGTCGAGGCCTTGCGTGAACAGGAAGCGGTCGGTGATGCCCAAGCATAAAGAACTGGCGAGCAGATGAGAAAATATTTTGGCACAGACGGCATCCGTGGCAGGGTGGGGGAACACCCGGTGACCCCGGATTTCATGCTCAAGCTTGGCTGGGCCGCGGGTGTGGTGCTGGCGAGCGGCAATGGTGGACGTGTGCTGATCGGCAAGGATACGCGCATCTCCGGCTACATGTTCGAATCCGCCTTGCAGGCCGGCCTGTCGGCCGCCGGGGTGGATATCCATTTGCTAGGTCCGATGCCGACCCCCGGCATCGCGTATCTGACCCGTACGTTACACATGGACGCCGGGATCGTCATCAGCGCCTCGCACAATCCCTATTACGACAACGGCATCAAGTTCTTCTCATCGGCCGGCACCAAGCTCGATGACGAACTGGAAAATGCCATCGAGGAATATCTCGAGCGCCCGATGACCACGGTGGATTCGAGTCATCTCGGCAAGGCACAGCGCGTGGCTGACGCGGCCGGGCGTTATATCGAGTTCTGCAAGGCCAGCGTACCGAATGGTCTCGATCTGCGTGGCATGAAGATCGTCGTCGATTGCGCCAATGGCGCCACCTATCACATCACGCCACAGGTATTCCATGAGCTGGGTGCCGAGGTGGTCGAGACCGGCACCAGCCCCGACGGGCTCAATATCAACCAGGGTTGCGGGTCCACAAGTCCCGAAGCGTTGGCCGGGACTGTGGTGCGCGAACAGGCCGATGTAGGCGTGGCACTGGATGGGGATGGCGACCGGGTGATCATGGTCGATGCACAAGGCCAGGTCGTGGATGGTGACGAACTGCTGTTCATCATTGCGCGCGCCCGCCATGCCAGGGGTGAGCTGCCTGGCAAGGTGATTGGCACACAGATGAGCAACCTGGGTCTCGAACATGCGTTGGCAGCGCTGGGCATCGGTTTCGAACGCGCCCGGGTCGGCGACCGCTACGTGATGGAACGCCTGCACGCCAACGGGTCGGTCATTGGTGGTGAAGGTTCGGGGCATATCATCTGCCTGGACCGCACCACGACCGGTGATGGCACCATTGCCGCCCTGCAGGTGCTGGCCGCCATGCGTGAGACCGGCGAGCCGCTGCATGAACTCAAGTCTGGGATGCGCAAGTATCCGCAGATTCTCATCAATGTGCCGGCCGCGCAACAACTCGATCTCGACGGTCACGCCGATATCCAGGCCGTGGTCAGCGAGGCAGAGCAACAGCTCGACGGACAAGGCCGGGTGCTTTTGCGGCCATCGGGCACCGAACCGCTGGTGCGGGTCATGGTCGAGGGCAGGGATTCGCGGCTGGTCGAATCCCTGGCGCGTCGGATCGCCGATGCGGTACAGACGGCATTGGCCTGAGTATTGCCCGGATTTTGGCGTATTTCCCCATATCCGATTGATTTATTGGCGCATGACCGGTATTCTTGCCGGCGTTTTCCACGGCATTGAACGAATATTCAGGAGTCAGGCGGCATGCGACGCAAGCTGGTAGCAGGTAACTGGAAGATGAACGGCAATCGCGAGAGTATCCGTACTCTCGTCGAGGGTATAAAAAACGGCTTGGATGGCGTGAACTGTGATGTGGCCGTCTGCCCTCCGGCCGTGTACATCCCCAAGGTCGCTGGCATGCTCGATGGCGTGCCTGTTGAGGTCGGCGCGCAGAATGTCTGTGATCAGGACAGCGGTGCCTTCACCGGCGAGATCTCGGGTGCCATGTTGGCCGAATGTGGCTGTAAATATGCGATCGTCGGTCACTCCGAACGCCGGAGCCTGTATGGCGAGACCGATGAGCTGGTCGCCGCGCGATTTGCCGCTGCGCGACGCAACGGCCTGGTGCCGATACTGTGTGTGGGTGAGACACTCGAGGAACGTGAAAACGGTACTACCGAGGCCGTGGTCGCGCGTCAGATCGACGCCGTCATCGCCGTCGAGGGTGTGGCCGGGTTCGATGGCGCCGTGATCGCCTACGAGCCGGTTTGGGCCATCGGAACCGGCAAGACCGCGACACCCGAGATGGCGCAGGAGGTACATGCCTTCATTCGCGGCAAGATCGCCGGGCTCGACCAGGCCATTGCCGACAAGCTGGTGATCCAGTACGGTGGTAGCATGAACCCGGGTAACGCGGCCGACCTTCTGGCGATGGAAGACATCGATGGTGGACTGATCGGTGGCGCGTCGTTGAAGGCGGATGATTTTCTGGCGATCTGCAAGGCCGCCAGCTGAACAGGTAAACGAAATTTCATGGAAACTGTACTGCTCGTCGTTCTCGTACTGGTCGCCATCGCGTTGATCGCGCTGATCCTGCTGCAACAGGGCAAGGGTGCCGAAGCCGGTGCCGCATTCGGAGGCGGCGCTTCATCGACAGTGTTCGGCGCGCGTGGTTCGTCGTCGTTTCTGAGCCGCACCACAGCCATGCTGGCCACGTTGTTCTTCGTCATCAGCCTGGTGCTGGCTTCCCTGGCCTATCGCAAGGCCAATACCGCCGGCCTGAGCAAGACCAGTGCGGCCAGGAAACAGCCCGCCAAGGGCAAGCAGCCGGCCGGCGTCAAGCTCAAGGACGGTGTGCCGGTGGTGCCAGCCAAGCCTGCTGGCGAGATCAAAAAGACTGGCAAGCAGAGCGTGCCACCAGCCCCGGCCAAGGACAAGGCTGGCAGCCAGTAACAATTTTTTCAGGTGACAGGTGCGACTATTGCCGATGTGGTGGAATTGGTAGACACGCTGTCTTGAGGGGGCAGTGGCGCAAGCCGTGCCGGTTCGACTCCGGCCATCGGCACCATACCTGAATCGCATTTCTTATCCCGCTTTTCCCCGCTGCCCTGCCGTTGTTGGCACCGTGGTTGGCGTGCACAGTGCGACAAGCTGTCACAAGGCCTGTGCATACCGTTTTTTTATGGCCCCAAAAATCTTTTAACTCATTGTTTTAAAATAAGTAATCACATGGCATCAAACTTGACACCCGTCGCCGAACTGCCCTAGACTGCCTGACAGTGTTTGCACGCAACAATAACGAAGCTGACAAACGATAACGATAAGAACAACCGGACCCAGGGTCACCTGAAGTTCAACCTGGACGAAACTCGGGCGCTGTGGGAGTCAACCATATGCTGCAAAACTATCTGCCTATCCTGATCTTCCTCGCCATTGGCGTCCTTTTCGGGGTGGTGTTCCTGATCGCCGGTTTCGTCATGTCCCCGCACAAGCCCGATGCCGAGAAACTGTCGGCCTACGAGTGCGGTTTCGAACCGTTCGAGGACTCGCGCCAGGTTTTCGATGTGCGTTATTACCTGGTGGCGATCCTGTTCATCCTGTTCGATCTGGAGATCGCTTTCCTGTTTCCATGGGCCACGGTACTGAACGAGCTGGGTTGGTTCGGTTTCAACGCCATGCTTGTGTTCCTCGGGATCCTTGTCATCGGCTTTATCTATGAATGGAAAAAAGGTGCGCTCGAATGGGAATAGAAGGCGTATTTCGCGAGGGTTTCCTGACCACCAGTGCTGACAAGCTCATCAACTGGGCGCGTACCGGTTCGATGTGGCCGATGACCTTCGGACTGGCCTGTTGTGCCGTTGAGATGATGCAGGCGGGTGCATCGCGTTACGATCTCGACCGGTTCGGCATGTTGTTTCGCCCCAGCCCGCGTCAGTCCGATGTGATGATCGTAGCCGGAACCCTGTGCAACAAGATGGCCCCGGCATTGCGCAAGGTGTACGACCAGATGCCCGAGCCGCGCTGGGTGATCTCCATGGGATCGTGCGCCAATGGGGGTGGCTACTATCACTATTCCTATTCCGTCGTGCGGGGCTGCGACCGCATCGTGCCGGTGGATATCTACGTACCGGGTTGTCCGCCTACGGCCGAGGCGCTGTTGTACGGCATTTTACAGCTGCACAACAAGATTCGCCGTACCAACACCATTGCCAGGGTGGATTGAATGGCCGATGCACAGACACTGGCGGCTTCGCTGCAAACACACTTCGGAGACCGGTTATCGAGCTGTGTCACGTCACTGGGTGAGGTGACCATAGAGGTTGCGCGCGAGAACATGCTGGGAGTGTTCCGTGATCTGCGTGACGAACCGGCGTTCTCATTCGAGGTTCTGATCGACCTGTGCGGTGTGGACTACAGCACCCTGGGCATGGACGAGTGGGAAACAGACTCGGCGACCCGTTCGGGTTTCAGCCGCGGTGTGCGGCGCGTGCGGCCCGATACTGCGTGCCACAAGCGTTTCGCCGTGGTCACCCATTTGCTGTCGATTCGCAACAACCAGCGCCTGCGTGTGCGCGTATTCGCCGAAGATGATGACATGCCGGTGGTCGATTCATTGACCGGTCTGTGGGCCTCGGTCGGCTGGTACGAACGTGAGGCATTCGACCTGTTCGGCATCGTGTTCGAGGGGCATCCCGATCTGCGCAGAATTCTCACTGACTACGGTTTCATTGGCCATCCCTTCCGCAAGGATTTCCCGCTCAGCGGGCACGTTGAGATGATCTACGACGAGGAAAAGCAGCGTGTCGTCTATCAACCCGTAAGCATCGAGCCGCGCGTGCTGGTGCCCAGGGTGATTCGTCACGATCACCGTTACGAGCATGCAGACGAACAGACCGGGGAGCAGGACGATGCCTGAATTCCGCAACCTGACGCTCAACTTCGGTCCGCAGCATCCGGCCGCGCACGGTGTGCTGCGCCTGGTGCTGGAAATGAACGGTGAGGTCATTGAACGCGCCGATCCGCACATTGGCTTGTTGCATCGTGCGACCGAGAAACTGGCCGAGAGCAAGCCCTACAACCAGAGCATCGGCTATATGGACCGTCTCGACTATGTGTCCATGATGTGCAACGAGCACGGTTATGTGCTGGCCATAGAAAAGCTGCTGGGTATCGAGGTGCCGGAGCGCGCGCAGTACATTCGTGTGATGTTTGACGAAATCACCCGTATTCTCAACCATCTGTTGTGGCTGGGTGCGCACGCGCTGGATGTCG
Source organism: Gammaproteobacteria bacterium (assembly GCA_015484945.1). GTDB lineage: Bacteria > Pseudomonadota > Gammaproteobacteria > WFUO01 > WFUO01 > WFUO01. The sequence continues at coordinate 15,134 of WFUO01000060.1, forward strand.
GTGCCATGACGGTGTTCCTGTATGCGTTCCGCGAGCGTGAGGATCTGATGGATGCCTACGAGGCCGTCTCGGGCGCGCGTCTGCACGCGACCTATTACCGCCCGGGGGGGGTCAGTCGCGATCTGCCGGACCGTATGCCGCAGTATCAGCCCAGCCGTTTCCGCAGCAAAAAGGACATCGAGCGTCTGAATGCCAACCGGCAGGGCTCCCTGCTGGATTTTCTCGAAGACTTCACCGAACGTTTTCCGCGCTACGTGGATGAATACGAGACCCTTTTGACAGACAACCGCATCTGGAAGCAGCGCACAGTGGGCATCGGCGTGGTTTCGCCCGAACGCGCCCTGCAGCTCGGTTTCAGTGGCCCGATGCTGCGCGGTTCAGGCATCGAGTGGGATCTGCGCAAGAAGCAGCCCTATGAAGTCTATGACCGGCTGGATTTCGATATTCCGGTCGGTACCAATGGCGACTGCTACGACCGTTACCTGTGCCGGGTGGAGGAGATGCGTCAGTCGAATCGTATCATCAAGCAGTGTATCGAGTGGCTGCGCGCCAATAGCGGTCCGGTGCTGCTGGAGGATCACAAGATCACGCCGCCGCGCCGCGCCGACATGAAAGGCGACATGGAGTCGCTGATCCACCACTTCAAGCTGTTTACCGAGGGCTTCACGCTGCCCGAAGGCGAGGCCTATGCAGCAGTCGAACATCCCAAGGGCGAATTTGGCATCTATCTGATCTCGGATGGCGCCAACAAGCCCTATCGGATCAAGATCCGTGCGCCGGGTTTTGCCCATCTGCAGGCCATGGACGAGATGGCACGCGGGCACATGCTGGCAGACGTGGTTGCGATCATTGGTACGCAGGATATCGTATTCGGGGAGATCGACCGGTGAGCGCACAGGAAAAAGACATCATGCTGGCCGAGCTGTCGCAGCCGATTCGTGACGAGATCGATCAATGGATCGCCAAGTATCCGTCAGACCAGCGTCAGTCGGCCGTCATGGCCGCGTTGCGAATCGTTCAGGAACACAACGGCGGCTGGCTCACACAGCCACTGATGGACGCGGTGGCCGAATATCTCCAGATGCCACGTATCGCGGTGTATGAGGTAGCCAGCTTCTATTCGATGTACGAGCACAAGCCGGTCGGTAAACACAAGATCTGCATTTGTAACAGCATCTCGTGCATGCTCAACGGTTCCGAGCGTTTGCTCGACTATCTACAGCAGAAGCTCGGCATCGGACTTGGCGAGGTGACCGAGGACGGACGTTTCTCGATCAAGGAAGTGGAATGCCTGGGTGCCTGTATCGGCGCGCCGTGCGCGATGATCGGCAAGCGTTACTACGAAAACCTGACCCCGGAGAAACTGGACCGGATCCTGGACGAACTCGACTGAGGCATAGGGCATGGCGAACGAAGTCTGTTTCAGAAATCTGCACCTCGAGAGTCCATGGCAGCTGGACGCCTACCAGCTGAACGGCGGTTATGAATCATTGAGGAAGATCCTCGCCGAGAAGATAGCCCCGGAAAAGATCATCGAAGAGCTCAAGCTCTCGGCCTTGCGCGGCCGCGGTGGTGCCGGCTTTCCAACCGGGGTCAAGTGGAGTTTCATGAAGCGTGAGGCGCCTGGGCAAAAATATATCGTCTGCAACTCGGATGAGGGCGAACCCGGCACCTGCAAGGACCGCGACATTCTGCGCTACAACCCGCACGCGGTGATCGAAGGCATGGCGATTGCCGGGTATGTGATTGGCGCCAGCGTCGGCTACAACTACATCCGGGGCGAGTTCTGGGAACCCTACGAGCGTTTCGAGGCGGCGTTGGAAGAGGCGCGCGCGGCTGGTCTGCTGGGTGAGAATATCCTTGGATCGGGTTTCGATTTCGACATTCATACGCATCTGGGCGCCGGCGCCTACATCTGTGGCGAAGAAACCGCATTGCTGGAATCCATCGAGGGCAAGAAGGGCCAGCCGCGCTTCAAGCCGCCGTTTCCGGCCAATTTCGGGCTCTATGGCTGCCCGACCACGATCAACAATACCGAGTCCCTGGCATCGGTGCCCGAGATCCTGCGCAACGGCGGGCAGTGGTTTCTGGATATCGGCAAGCCCAACAATGGCGGCAGCAAGCTGTTCTCGGTATCCGGTCATGTGAACAAGCCGGGCAATTTCGAAGTGCCCATGGGTACCCCGTTCGCCGAGTTGTTGGAGATGGCCGGCGGTGTGCGCGACGGTCACCGGCTCAAGGCCGTGATTCCGGGTGGCTCGTCGGTGCCGGTGGTACCCGGCGACGTGATGATGGATGTGGACATGGACTATGATTCGATCTCGGCTGCCGGTTCCATGCTGGGCTCCGGCGCCGTCATCGTCATGGATGAGACCACCTGCATGGTCAAGGTGCTCGCCAACCTCTCGCACTTCTATTACAACGAGTCCTGCGGCCAGTGCACGCCCTGCCGGGAGGGCACAGGCTGGCTGGCACGCGTGGTGCACCGTATCGAACATGGCCAGGGGCGTCAGCAGGATCTTGACATGCTGGTCGATGTGGCCGGCAAGATCGCGGGTCACACGATCTGTGCGTTGGGTGATGCCGCCGCAATGCCGGTGCAGAGCTTTCTCAAACACTACTACGACGAATTTGCCTACCATGTCGAGCATCGCAAATGCATGGTATGAGGCCGGGAACGGGATATGAGTGAAGAGGTCACATTCACGATCGAGATAGACGGCGTCAGCCTCGAGGCCAGGCCCGGCCAGATGTTGATCGAGGTCGCCGATGCCGCGGGTATCGACATCCCGCGTTTTTGCTATCACGACAAACTGTCAGTGGCAGCCAACTGCCGTATGTGCCTGGTGGACGTTGAAAAGGCACCCAAACCGCTGCCGGCCTGCGCCACACCGGTCATGGACGGCATGGTCGTGCATACCCGTTCGCCGCGCGCGCTGGCTGCGCAGAAGGCCACGATGGAGTTTCTGCTCATCAACCATCCGCTCGACTGCCCGATCTGTGACCAGGGCGGCGAGTGCGAATTACAGGACATCGCGGTCGGTTATGGGCGTGATGTGTCGCAGTACAGTGAAGGCAAGCGCGTGGTCGGTGACCGTAACATCGGTCCCCTGATCGCCACCGAGATGACTCGTTGCATCCACTGCACGCGTTGTGTGCGGTTCGGTCAGGAGATCGCCGGCATCCGCGAGCTGGGCGCCACCGGTCGCGGCGAGCACACCACCATTGGCACCTATATCGAGGCCTCAGTCGATTCCGAGCTGTCCGGCAATGTCATCGACCTGTGTCCTGTCGGTGCGCTCACCGCCAAACCGTCGCGCTATTCGGCGCGCGCCTGGGAGCTGGTCCAGCATCAGGGTGTGGCCGCGCACGATTGCGTTGGGTCCAATATCTTCGTGCATACCTTCCGTGGCCGGGTCAATCGCGTGGTGCCGCGCACCAACGAGGCCATCAATGAATGCTGGATATCCGACCGGGATCGATTCTCGTATGCCGGGCTGACGCATGAGTCGCGCCTGGAGCGGCCCATGGTCAGGCTGGATGGCGAATGGCGCGAGACGAGTTGGGAATCCGCGCTGGATATGACCGCACGCAAGCTTCGTGAAGCCGGCGCAGATACTGATATTCTGGTATCGCCAAGTGCCACGACCGAAGAGATGTATCTGCTTGGCAGGCTGGTACGCGCGCTCGGCGGCGCCAATATCGATCATCGACTGCGTCAAAGCGATTTCACGGGTGAACAGGCCATGCCCGCGATGCCATTGCTGGGTGTCGGTATCGACGAACTGGAGAAGCGTGATTCGGTATTGCTGGTTGGCTCAAACGTGCGCAAGGAACAGCCCATGATCTCCCATCGCCTGCGCAAGGCGGCACTAAAGGGTGCCGAGGTCATGTTCATCAATGCCCGCGAATACCCACTCAATTTTCCTGTTGCACACAGCCTCGTCGGGCATGATGCCGGGATCGTGCAACATCTTGCCGGCGTCACACGCGCCGCGCTGGATGCAGCGGGCCGGCAGGCTCCGGCGCATCTGCATGCCCTGCTGGACGGCATAGAGGTCGAGGCCACACACCAGGCCATGGCCACCAGCCTGGCCGGGGCCGGCAACAGCAGTGTGATTCTGGGCACCCAGGCCAGCCAGATGCCCGGCTATTCGGCCCTGGTGCAACTGGCCAACGCGCTTGCAGAGGCGACCGCATCGAGTTGCGGCTTTCTTACCGACGGCGCCAACAGTGCCGGCGCGTGGGTTGCTGGTGCAGTGCCACACCGGCATCCGGGCGGCACCGCGGACGACGCGCCGGGCAGGAATATGGCAAACATGTTGAGCCGGCCCGCAGACGCCTGCGTACTGTTCGGCATCGAGCCGGAGTACGACTGCGCCGACCCGGGGGCAGTCATGGATTGGCTGCGTGCCTGTGGTTCGGTCATCGTCATGACCGCCTATGTCAGCGACACGATGAAGGAATATGCCGATGTATTGCTGCCGATTGCGCCGTTCAGCGAGACCTCAGGCACCTTTGTCAATGCCAGTGGCGAGTGGCAGAGCTTCCAGGGCGCCAGCCGCGCGCTAGGTGAGAGCAGGCCCGGTTGGAAGGTGCTCAGGGTACTGGGCAACCTGTGTGACATCGATGGCTTCGATTACCAGACCTCAGAAGATGTACTGAACGAGCTGCGCGAATTTGTCGAGGACAGCAACGCCAGCCAGGCGATCGCGGTCGTGGATGAAATTGCCCGGCCACAGATGGCGGGCGGGCTGGCAAGGATATCCGCCGTGGCCATACACAACGTCGATGCCATCGTCAGACGCTCGGCGCCCCTGCAGCAGACCCATGACGCCGAACCGGGCATCGTGAGGATCAACAGCGGTCTGGCACGGAAGCTGGGTTTCAGCGATGTGGTCAGGGTGCTGGTCAAACAGGGCGGCCGGCAGAGCAGCATGGCGCTGGAAATCGACGACAGTATTCCGGACGACTGTGTTTGGGTACCGGCGGCCTGCGAGGGCAGTGCGCAACTGGGCCCGATGTACGGCCCTGTGGAACTGGAGGCCGACTAACGGATCAACGACATGCTTGAAATGTTCTACGACGTCATCTGGATCGTGCTCAAGATCGCCCTGATACTGGCCCCGCTGCTGGTCGGCGTGGCCTATCTGACCTACGCCGAACGCAAGCTGATCGGCTACATGCAGGTACGTCTGGGCCCCAACCGTGTCGGGCCCAAGGGCTGGCTGCAACCGATCGCCGATGCCGTGAAGCTGGTATTCAAGGAAATCGTCATTCCCACGCGTTCCAACCGTTATCTGTTCCTGCTTGCGCCGTTGATCTCCATGGGGCCGGCACTCGCAGCCTGGGCCGTGGTGCCGTTTGGCGAGCACCTGGTCCTGGCCGATATCAATGCCAGCCTGCTCTATATCCTTGCGCTGACCTCGGTGGGCGTCTATGGCATCATCATTGCCGGCTGGGCGTCAAATTCCAAGTATGCCTTCCTTGGCGCCATGCGGTCGGCTGCGCAGATCGTCTCGTATGAAATCGCGATGGGCTTTGCGCTTGTCGGTGTCCTGATGGCGGCCTCGTCGCTGAACCTGAAGGAGATCGTGCTGCAACAATCGGGGAGTGTGCTGCACTGGTACTGGCTGCCTTTGCTGCCGTTGTTCGTGATCTATTTCATCTCGGGCGTGGCGGAAACCAACCGCGCACCGTTCGATGTCGCCGAGGGCGAGTCCGAGATCGTGGCCGGTTTCCATGTCGAGTATTCCGGCGCGGCGTTTGCGATCTTCTTTCTTGCCGAATACGCCAATATCATCCTGATCTCATTGCTCACGGTGCTGATGTTCTTCGGTGGCTGGCTGTCACCGTTCCAGGGTACGTTCATGGAGGACTGGTTTGCCTGGATGCCAGGTCTGGGCTGGCTGCTGGCCAAGACCGCATTCTTCGCCTTCCTGTTCCTGTGGTTCAGGGCCACGTTTCCACGTTACCGCTATGACCAGATCATGCGTTTGGGCTGGAAGGTATTCATTCCGTTGACCATTATCTGGCTGCTGGTCGTGGGCGTCATGATCGTGGCCAAGCTGCCGCCGTGGTTTGCGTAGGAGTCCGCATGTCCAGATTGAAACACATCATAAAAAGCCTGCTGCTCCTGGAATTGCTCAAGGGCATGCGTCTGACCGGGCGTTACCTGTTTTCGCGCAAGATTACCATCCAATACCCGGAGGAGAAGACGCCCATATCACCGCGCTTCCGCGGACTGCATGCATTGCGCCGTTATCCGAATGGCGAGGAGCGTTGTATCGCCTGCAAGTTGTGTGAGGCCGTTTGCCCGGCGCTGGCGATTACCATCGATTCGGAGCAACGTGAGGATGGAACCCGGCGCACGACACGATATGACATCGATCTGTTCAAGTGCATCTTCTGCGGTTTTTGTGAAGAGGCCTGTCCGGTGGACTCCATCGTCGAGACACGCCACTTCGAATACCACTTCGAAAAGCGTGGTGAACAGATCATGACCAAACAGAAACTGCTCGCCATCGGCGATAGATTCGAGGAACAACTGGCCAGGGACAGGGCGGCAGACGCCCCGTACCGGTAATGCGGACCGACAGAGTGACAACAGACCATGGCATTTGAAAAAATCATTTTCTATCTGTTCTCCGCCATCCTGGTGCTGGCTGCCCTGCGCGTGATCACGGCGCGCAACCCTGTGCATTCCGCATTGTTCCTTGTACTGGCATTCTTCAGCAGCGCTGCTATCTGGGTTCTGCTCGAGGCCGAGTTCCTTGGCATCGTGCTGGTGCTGGTCTATGTAGGTGCGGTAATGGTGCTGTTCCTGTTTGTGGTGATGATGCTCAATATCAACATTGCGCAGTTGCGCGCAGGATTCATCCGTTACCTGCCGCTGGGTGCGGCGATTGGGCTGGTTGTGGTGGCTGAAATGGCCATCGTCATGATTCGCAACTTCGGCCTCGACAAGGTGGCCAGGCCGGCTGCCAAGGCCGCCGACTACAACAATACCGAGGCCATTGGACGGGTGTTGTACACCAAGTATCTGTATGCGTTCGAGATTGCCGCGGTGATCCTGCTGGTTGCCATTATCGCTGCCATTGCCCTGACCATGCGCAGGCGCAAGGATACCAAGCATCAGAATCCCTCCGAGCAGGTGAGGGTGCGCAAGCAGGACCGCTTGAGGGTCGTGAAGATGGACGCAGAGAAGAAACAATAACGGGGATAGCCGATGGCACTGTCTGATTTTCTCATCGTTGGCGCGATACTGTTTTGCCTGAGCCTGGCGGGCATATTCCTCAACCGGAAGAATGTCCTGATCCTGCTGATGTCGATAGAGTTGATGCTGCTGGCGGTGAACATGAACTTCATTGCCTTCTCGCACTATATGAAGGATGCCGCTGCACAGGTGGATGGGCAGATCTTCGTGTTCTTCATTCTTACCGTGGCGGCGGCAGAAGCGGCGATCGGACTGGCGATCCTGGTGGTGATGTACAGAAACCGTAACACCATCGATGTCGAAGACATGGATACCATGAAGGGGTAGCACACGTGAGCGCAAACATGCAGTCGATCTACCTGGGCATACCACTAGCGCCGCTTGCGGGCGCCATCGTTGCCGGGCTGTTTGGCCGGCAGATCGGCAGGGCGGGAGCGCACTGGGCGGCCATCATCGGTGTCGGCATCGCCTTCGTGTTGTCGTTGATCGTGTTCAAGCACCACATCATCGACGGCGCCCCTGATTTCAACGGCAATGTCTATACCTGGATCGAGAGCGGCGTACTTCATCTCGGTGTTGGTTTCCTTATCGACCCGCTGACCTGCATCATGCTCGTTGTGGTGACCTTCGTTTCGCTGATGGTGCACATATACACCATCGGCTACATGCACGATGATCCCGGATACCAGCGATTCTTCAGCTATATCGCCCTGTTCACGTTCTCCATGCTGATGCTGGTCATGGCCAACAACTTCATGCAGCTGTTCTTCGGCTGGGAGGCCGTGGGCCTGGTTTCGTATCTGCTGATCGGTTTCTGGTTCAAGCGTCCCTCGGCGGTATATGCCAATCTCAAGGCGTTTCTCGTCAACCGCGTGGGTGATTTTGGATTTCTGCTGGGCATTGCGGCCGTAGCGCTGTATTTCGGATCACTGGACTACGCCACGGTATTCAGGGCCGCGCCGGGAGTGGCCAGTGAAACCATGCCGATTATGGCCGGTGTGGAGTGGAACGTGATCACCGTTACCTGCATCCTGCTGTTCATCGGCGCAATGGGCAAGTCGGCGCAGGTGCCATTACACGTGTGGTTGCCGGATTCCATGGAAGGTCCGACGCCAATATCGGCATTGATCCATGCCGCGACCATGGTTACAGCCGGCATCTTCATGGTGGCACGCATGTCACCGTTGTTCGAGCTGTCGAGCACCGCACTGAGTGTTGTGCTGGTAATCGGCGCGATAACGGCCCTGTTCATGGGTTTTCTTGGCCTGGTACAGAACGACATCAAGCGTGTGGTGGCCTATTCGACCCTTTCGCAACTGGGTTACATGACCGTGGCACTGGGCGCCTCCGCCTATGCTGCGGGTATCTTTCACCTGATGACGCACGCCTTCTTCAAGGCGCTGCTATTCCTCGGTGCGGGTTCGGTGATCATCGCCATGCATCACGAACAGGACATGCGCAAGATGGGTGGCCTGAAGAAATACATGCCGATCACCTACTGGACTGCGTTGATCGGGTCGCTGGCATTGATCGGGTTTCCGTTCCTGTCCGGTTTCTACTCCAAGGATGCAATCATCGAGGCGGTCCATCATTCGACCATTGCCGGTTCCACATTTGCCTATTGGGCTGTGCTGTTGGGTGTGTTCATCACCGCGTTGTACAGTTTCCGAATGTTCTTTATGGTATTCCATGGCAAGGAGCGCATGGATGAACATACCCGCGAGCATCTGCGTGAAAGCCCCGCGGTCGTCACTGTGCCACTGATCCTGCTGGCCATACCCTCGGCCATTATCGGGTTTCTGGCTGTCGAGCCGATGTTGTTCGGCGGTTATTTCGGCAATGCGATCAAGGTGTCGGAACCGAATGTGTTGGCCGAGATCGGAAAAGATTTTCATGGTGCTGCGGCCTTCGCCCTGCATGGCATGACACAGCCGCCATTCATGCTCGCCATGGCCGGTGTTCTGGCCGCGTGGTTCTTCACCCTCAGGCGTCCTGACCTGGCGGATGCGATCAAGACGCGCTTTGGCCTGATATACCGGATTTTGCTGGACAAGTACGGTTTTGACCGATTCAACGAGATCGTCTTTGCCGGTGGAGGGCGCAAGATCGGCCGTATATTGTGGCGCTTTGGCGACATGCGTCTGATCGACGGTCTGATCGTCAACGGTTCCGCACGTGTGGTCGGTTGGGTTGCGGGCATCGTCCGTCATGTACAGACCGGTTACCTGTATCACTACGCATTCATGATGATCCTGGGTCTGTTGTTCTTCATGACCTGGCTGATAATGCGCTGAATGGTCTGCAAGGGATGAAATTGCATGTTTGAAGCAAATCTCAGTCTGACAATCTGGATCCCGGTCATCGGTGGCCTGCTGATCCTGATCGCCGGTGACAAATGGTCGCGGCAACTGGCCCTGCTGTTTTCGGTTGCCACCTTCGTGATCAGCATTCCACTGTGGACCCAGTTCGATTCAGGCACTGCGGCCATGCAGTTCGTTGAGAAGCGGCCCTGGGTAGATACCTTCAATATCTATTACCACTTGGGTGTGGACGGTTTCTCCATGCCGCTGATTGTACTGACCACATTCATGACCGTCATCGTCGTTATCTCGGCATGGGAAGTGATCAAGAAACGTCCCGCACAGTATATGGCCGCCTTCCTGATCATGGAAGGTATCATGGTCGGTGTGTTCAGCGCGCTTGATGCAGTGTTGTTCTACATCTTCTGGGAGGCAATGCTGATCCCGATGTTCCTGATCATTGGCATCTGGGGTGGGCCGAACAGGGTATATGCAACCATTAAATTCTTTTTGTACACCTTCCTTGGTTCGGTTCTCATGCTGGTTGCGCTGATCTACCTGTATCTCAAGACTGGCGACACCGCAGCCGCACGCAGTTTCTCGATACTCGATTTCCACAAGCTGCCACTGACGCTTACCGAGCAGATCTATATCTTCCTGGCTTTCCTTCTGGCCTTTGCCGTCAAGGTGCCCATGTGGCCGGTGCATACCTGGCTGCCCGACGCACACGTCGAGGCGCCGACTGGTGGTTCGGTGATCCTTGCAGCGATCATGCTCAAGATCGGTGGTTATGGTTTTCTGCGTTTCAGCCTGCCGATCACCCCGGATGCCAGCCGTGAACTGGACTGGTTGATCATTCTGCTGTCACTGGTGGCAGTGGTCTATATAGGTCTCGTGGCGCTGGTGCAAAAGGATATGAAGAAACTGATCGCCTATTCGTCGATCGCGCACATGGGTTTTGTGACCCTGGGTCTGTTCATTGCGTTTGCCATTTTCTCCAACCCCGAGATTGCTGGTCAGTCAGCGCGTTTCAAGACGGCGGCCCTGGGCATCGAGGGCGCCATGGTGCAGATGATCTCGCACGGGTTCATATCCGGCGCCATGTTCCTGTGCGTGGGCGTATTGTACGACCGGCTGCACACCCGGGAGATCTCGGCCTATGGCGGGGTCGCGAATGTAATGCCGAAGTTCGCCATGTTCATGGTGTTGTTTGCCATGGCCAACGCCGGTCTGCCAGGGACATCGGGTTTTGTTGGCGAGTTCATGGTCATCATCAGCAGCTTCTCTGCCAATATCTGGTATGCCTTTCTGGCTGCGACGACCCTGGTCATTGGCGCCGCCTATACGCTGTGGATGGTCAGGCGGGTATTGTATGGTGAGGTGGCCAACGACAATGTCGCAACATTGAAGGATATCGGTACGCGTGAGTACTTCATGCTCGCACTGCTGGCCATCGCCGTGTTGCTGGTAGGTGTGTGGCCCGCGCCAATAACCGAGGTATTGCACAGCAGTGTCAATAATCTGCTGCAGCACATCGCCGTGCCCAAGTACTGAACATGCATGTGAGGAACAAGTCATGAACATCGTCATGCCCAATTTCGCCAGCGTCCTGCCGGAGATGTTCGTACTCGGCATGGCCTGCGCGATCCTGGTGATCGACGCGTTACTGAGCGGGCGCAGGAAGGTGATTACCTATTCACTCAGCCAGTTGACGCTGCTTGGCGCACTGATACTCACAGTCATGCATAGCGGTGAAAAGGAAGTGGTGACCTTCGGCGGCACCTTCGTGCGTGACACCATGGGTGATTTCCTCAAGGTGTTTATCTATGTCATAACGGCTGTGGTATTCCTGTACTCGCGTGACTACATCAAGTCGCGCGGCATAGACAAGGGCGAATATTACGTTCTCGGCCTGTTCGGCATGCTGGGCATGATGATCATGGTCTCGGCACACAGCCTGCTGACAATCTATCTCGGTCTGGAGCTGCTGTCGCTATCCCTGTATGCGCTGGTCGCCTTTCAGCGTGACAATGCCGTGGCTTCCGAGGCGGCAATGAAGTATTTCGTGCTGGGCGCTATCGCTTCGGGCATGTTGCTGTACGGTATGTCGATGCTCTACGGTGTCACTCATAGTCTGGACATCGGCAAGATCGCGAGCTATATCGCCTCCCACCAGGAACAACAGATGATACTGGCCTTTGGACTGGTATTCGTCGTCGTCGGCCTGGCGTTCAAGCTTGGCGCAGTTCCGTTCCACATGTGGTTGCCGGATGTCTATCATGGCGCACCCACATCGGTGACGCTGTATATCGGCACGGCACCCAAGATTGCGGCTTTCGCGATGGCCATCCGTCTGCTGGTGGATGGCATGCAGGGCCTGGCAGCCGAATGGCAGGCGATGTTCATGGTGTTGGCCACATTGTCACTGGCCATTGGCAACATTGTTGCCATTGCCCAGACCAACATGAAACGCATGTTGGCCTATTCGACCATATCGCATGTCGGTTTTCTGGTACTGGGTATCCTGGCCGGCACGCGTGAGGGATATGTGGCCTCGATGTTCTACACCATCACCTATGCGATCATGGCGCTTGGCGCTTTCGGCATCATCCTTCTGTTAAGCCGCAAGGGCTTCGAATCCGACCAGTTGGATGATTTCAAGGGGCTTGCTGATCGCAGTCCCTGGATCGCCTTTCTGATGCTGCTCATCATGTTCTCGATGGCTGGTGTGCCGCCAACAGTCGGTTTCTATGCCAAACTGATGGTTCTGCAGACAGTTATCGATGTCGATATGCTGTGGATCGCCATTGTCGCTGTGCTGTTCTCGGTGGTCGGCGCCTTCTACTATCTGCGTGTGGTCAAATTGATGTATTTCGACAAGCCATCCGGATCGGGCAGCCTCATCGAGGCCGGTATCGATACGCGCGTCATCGTCAGCAGCAATGCTATACTGGTGCTCCTGCTCGGGCTGTTCCCGGGTGGGTTGATCGCACTGTGCCGATTGGCATTTGCCTGACAAAAAGAGTCTGACATGTCCCTGAACCTGATCACCGGCCTGCTGCTGGTCGTGGCACTCGTGACCGCCAATCTGCCCTGGCTGACCTCCCGCTTTCTGTTGTTCATCCCGCTGCCACGGGGCAAGAACGAATGGTTGCGATTGCTCGAATGGCTGATCTTCTACTTTCTCACCGGCCTGCTGGCGTTGGGATTTGAACAACGTTGGACAGGCGGCATTCACGAACAGAAATGGGACTTCTACGTCATCACCTTCAGCCTGTATCTGGTGTTCGCGTTTCCGGGCTTTATCTACTGTCATCTGCTGCAGCGTCGTCACTGACCGGCGCGGAAAAAAGTTTAGTGGATCATTCAAGTATTAGAATTCTATAATATATTGAAAACACTGAAAAAATAGTAGCTGCATTTTGCAACTATGGTATTATGCAACCATGCAGCTACGTCAGAAACTTTTTATCGTTCTCAGCCTGATGGCCATGGTGCCACTGCTGTTTCTGCTGTTCGAGGTATTGGGCCGAACCGAACGCGATCTGGAGAACCGCGCATCGGCGGAGTTGTACAAGACCCTCGACAAGATGGCGCAGGAACTCAACACCCTGATGAACAACCAGAAATCCATCGTTCAGGGGCTTGCCAAGGTGCCCATCGTGCGCAGTTTCGCCAGCCTGATCGAGACTGGCGGCAGCCAGGAATACGAGAACAAGGCCAATCAGCTTGCTGCCTTCTTTCTGAACTACCAGAGCACGGTGCCGAGTATTCAGGCCATCCGCTTTACCGACACGACTGGCAAGACCCTGGTCAAGATCAAGGAAGGGCACCTGGTGCCGCTCAGCAAGCGTGACGCCAGGGGCAGGGCCTATGTCGAGGATATCGCCTACAAGCCATTCTTCCAGTGGGCGCTGAAGACCCGCGACGGAATCTCGATATCTGACTTCGAGCGTGGCAAGGTGGCCGGAGAGGTCAACTTCTGTCCGGCCATGGTGCGCTATTCGGTGCCCATCCGCGACGAACTGGATACCCTGCAGGGTGTTCTCATCGTCAACATGTGGGGGCGACGAGTGGATCACACGGTTGAGGCAGCGCTGGGTGGTTATCCTGGCAAGGTTTATATTGTCGAGCAAAGCAGTGACAGACAGCGGGATGGTGTTTATCTGTATCACAAGAACGCTGATTACCGTTTTGGCAACCAGCTCAAGACCGATTACCGTTTTTATCGAATTGCAGGCGCCGGTTTGTGGGAGCGTATTCGCAAGGGCCCAGACAAGGGCATGGTGGAAGGCGCGGACGGGGCCATGTATTACTACAACAAGTACGCCCCGTACCGGGATCGCGATACCCGCTGGGTGTTGATGATCGAGGCCGACCGGTCCACGGTGCTGGCACCGGTGATCAAGCTGCGCAGCTGGATCGGATTCCTGATCGCCGTGATGCTCGTCATCAGCCTGCTGATCGCTCGTTGGGTGGCGTCACGATTGGCTATGCCGGTACACGAGTTGGCACAGATCATCACCCGTTATGCCGATGGTGACAAGGCGGCCAGATACCAGGGTGAGCGTACCGACGAGATTGGTCTGGCCGGCAAGGCCTTCAACTATCTCACACGCAAGCTGGAGATTGCCGAAAAGGAACGCGACAAGGCCGAGTCGGCGATGCGTCAATCCGAGCGTCTGGCGGCGATTGGCCAGATGGCGGCGGGCATTGGTCACGAGATCAACAATCCACTGATGAACATCATGTCGCTGACATCGCTGATTCAGCAGTCCCTTCCCAAGGACGACAAACAGCTGCATGAAGACATCGAGGCGATCCAGAATGAGGGTAGGCGTTGTGCGCGCATCGTACAGGGTATTCTCAATTTCGCCCGCGAGACGCCACCTGAATATCGTCATTTCGATATGTCACAACTGATCAACGAGACCCTGTTGCTGCTTCGCCATCGTTTCGAAACCGCCGGGATCGAGCTGAAGAACGAGTGCCAGGAGAGCCTACCGATGGAGGGTGATACGGGTCAGTTGCAGCAAGTCCTGGTGAATGTATTACTGAATGCACTGCAGGCATCGCCATCCGGCAGTACCATACACATCAGCAGCCGTCAGTGTGACCAGTCGGTATGCATCTCGATCAGCGATGAGGGAGAAGGCGTGCGGGAGGAAGACATCGAGCGTGTGTTCCATCCCTTCTTCTCGACCAAGGCAGAAGGCAAGGGGACCGGACTTGGCCTGTCGGTCAGTTACGGAATCATCCGCAAGCATGGCGGGACCATCACCTTGCAGAACCGCGAGCAGGGTGGTGTCAAGGTTAGTATCGTCATGCCCTTGCATGAACAGAAACAAAAAGACAACCACGATAACCAGGAAGAGATCAGAGATGCCGTCAACCAGTCTTAAAATGCTTTTCGTCGATGACGATCCGGTGACCTGTTCTGTCATGCGCAGAAACTGTGACAAGGCAGGCTATGACTGCGAGGTATTCCAATCGCCTGTGGAACTGTTATCCGCATTCGAGAATAACGGGGCGGACTTCATTGTCACCGATTTGCGCATGCCGGAGCTCAATGGTTTTGAACTATTGAGCCGGATTCGTGAGATCGACCCGGATGTTCCGGTCGTCGTCATGACCGGCTACTCATCGGTCGAGAACGCGGTCGAGGCGATGAAACTCGGGGCCACGGATTTCATCAAGAAACCGTTCGATTTCGAGGAACTGCGTATCATCGTCCAGCGTACGCTGGATTCGCGTAAACTGCGTACCGAGAACCAGTTACTGAAAAAACGCTTGGGTCAGGAACGCAATCGTTTCGGCATGATCGGTGACACCCCGGTGATGCGCGAGCTGTTCAACCGAATCGAAAAGGTCGCCGAGGTCAGCTGCAATATCATCATCATGGGTGAATCCGGCACCGGCAAGGAACTGGTTGCCAAGGCCCTGCACGACTACAGCCCACGCAAGGACGCGCCCTTCGTGGTCATAGATTGTGGCGCGCTGACCGAGACCCTGCTCGAGAGTGAGCTGTTCGGTCACGAGAAGGGTGCATTTACCGGGGCTACCCAGCGCAAGACCGGTCTGATGGAACAGGCCAGTGGCGGCACCCTGTTTCTTGATGAAATCAGCAATATATCGGATGCCATGCAGATGAAACTGATGCGCGCCATAGAGGACCAGAAGATCACCCGCGTGGGCAGTACCGTTCCTATACCGATCGATCTGCGCATCATTGCAGCCAGCAACCGTAATCTGGAAAAAATGGTTCAGGATGGCGAATTCCGGCACGATTTCTACCATCGACTCAATGTCGTTAGTATTCATCTGCCACCATTGCGCGAGCGGCGCGAGGACATCCCGGCATTGATCGAACATTTCGTCGAGATGTTTGCCAAACGCTATGAGCGCAACATACAGGGTTTCGACAACGTTTCCATGCGCAGGCTCTATGATGCCGATTGGCCGGGCAATATCCGTGAACTGAAAAACACCATTGAGCGCTGCGTGATTCTGGCCGATGGTCCGATACTCAAATGGCCCGACCAGACGACCACAAGCGATGACGGTAGCTCGGCGGATTTCATGAGCTTTCCCAGTGACAGTTTTCCTTCACTCGATCAGCTGGAGCAGGAGTACATCAATCATGTACTACGGCATGCCGATGGCAAGAAAACCCGCGCGGCACAGATCCTGGGAATCGACAAGACCACGTTGTGGCGCAAGTTGCGTCGCTACGAAGAGGAACGAGGCTGATGGCCGGATATGCACAGACCGGAATTGGCAAAAGGTTGTAATCTACCATCCCGACTTGCTGCATATGCTGCAAAATGCAGAACCAGCCAATCGCCCATCATCATATCAGCAATAAATGAAATTCTATAATTTATTGTTATTCTTAAAGAAATAGTGATAAAAATAAGCCTGGAATAGTACTTGCAAACACGTATAATCGAATTGACTACAACAATACGCTAGGAGGAGGAAGCTATGCTTTCCAAGAAGTTACTGTCAGTCGCGGGTGCAGTTGCTCTCAGTGCCACACTGGTTGGCTGCAACACCGGTCCCAAGCTGGTCAAGGCCAAGAATGGCTACTATCAGCAGAAGGCTGTCTATCACATCAATGACATCAACCATGCCTATGGCGCACTGCGCAACATCAAGAACCACCTGAACGCACTGGGTGACAAGAACGTAAAGATCATCGTAGTCACCCATTCCAAGGGCGCCTTCACGCTGGTTGACGGTTCGCGCGACAAGAAGGGTCACACCTTCGAAAGCCAGATTCAGGCACTGGCCAACCGTGGCGTACAATTCGATATCTGCGCCAACACCATCCGTGGCAAGAAGATCGACAAGAGCAAGATCAACCTCAACGCCAAGGTCGTTCCTTCTGGTGTTGCCGAGCTGGCTCACCTGCAGCAGATGGGTTACGCCTACATCAAGCCCTGAGACCAGTTTCTCGGTTTGATTCTGGAAACGGGTGCTTCGGCACCCGTTTTTTTGTGGGTGCCATGAACACGGTGAGGAACGAACACGCCGGGCACAGCGTGCTAATATCGTAAGGTGGTCTGCTGGTGGGTTTGGCACCGCGCGTGTGCAGTCGTGGCGTCACGCAGCAGTGTGGCGATTCCATGCGTCCGGAAACGAACGGGTGCCGGGGGGGCTTGCAAAGCCCGATGCCGGTCTGTACTATTCACCCTGCCGATTGCGGGGTGGAGCAGTCTGGCAGCTCGTCGGGCTCATAACCCGAAGGTCGCAGGTTCAAATCCTGCCCCCGCTACCAATTCTTGCTTTTTGAATCAACGCCTTGCATATTGCGGGCGTTTTTTTGTGGGGCATGTCCCGGGGTCTGGTCTGTTTTCGGGGCGCAGGCCGGAGGGGTGTTCGCCGGCGAGGCCATGAGTGAATCGGCAGAAGCGGTGATAGTCCGCGAATGAATGCCGGGACGACCTGAAAACATGCGTGTAAGTGCTTGCGATATAATGCTTTCATTGTATAATACGCGCAGTTAACGGAGTTCGACGAGGAGTGGGCCATTGGCCCATTTTTTGTTTCCGCAAAAAAGGCAAGAGACTGGCATGAATCAGGCGCCGGAACGGATTGAAAGGATCGTGGCCCCGATCGTGGAGGCACTGGGTTACGAACTCGTGGGGATCGAGTACATCCGTGCCAAGGGAGGGGTGCTGCGCGTTTACATCGATACGCCATCCGGGATAAAAATCGATGATTGTCAGTTGGTTAGCGAACAGTTGAGCGCGGCGCTCGATGTCGAGGACCCGATCAGCGGGCAGTACACGCTGGAGGTCTCGTCGCCGGGCCTGGACCGGCCGCTGTTCCGGGCGGCGGATTTCGAACGCTTTGCCGGTGAACAGGCGAGGATCTCGGTCATGATGCCGGTCGATGGCCGGCGCAAGTTCACCGGTGTACTCAAGGGTATGCAGGGTAACGATGTGATTCTGGCAGTGGGAGACGAGGAAGTCCGTTTGTCACTGGATGATATACAGCAAGCGAGACTGGTGCCGAATTTTGATTGACGCACCGGTCACGGTTGGAGGCATTACTTAATGAACAAAGAAATCCTGATGGTTGTGGACGCGGTCTCGAACGAGAAGGGCGTTGACAAGGAAATCATCTTCGAGGCCATCGAGGCCGCACTGGCGTCCGCTGCCAAGAAGAAGCATGGCGGCGATATCGACGTTCGCGTGGCTATCGATCGCGAAACCGGTGAGTACGAGACCTTTCGCCGCTGGGAAGTGGTCGAGGACGACCTCGAACAGGATGCCCCGCTGCGCCAGATCACATTGTCGGCCGCGCAGGTCGATGAGCCGGAGATCAAGGTAGGTGATTTCGTCGAGGAACAGATTCCGTCTGTGGAATTCGGTCGTATTGCGGCACAGACCGCCAAACAGGTCATCGTGCAGAAGGTACGCGAGGCCGAACGTGCGCAGATCGTCGAACAGTACCAGGACCGGGTTGGTGAACTCGTTACCGGCGTTGTCAAGCGTGTGGAGCGTGGCAATGTCTATATCGATCTCGGTGGTCATGCCGAGGCCGTGATCCTGCGTGAGCACATGATTCCGCGCGAGGCACTGCGTCCAGGCGACAGGGTGCGGGGTTATCTCTACGATGTGCATTCCGAACCGCGTGGTCCGCAGTTGTTCGTCAGCCGCACGGCGCCCGAACTGCTGATCGAGCTGTTCAAGCTGGAAGTACCCGAGGTTGGTCAGGGTCTGATCGACATCATGGGCGCGGCGCGTGATCCAGGGCTGCGCGCCAAGATCGCCGTGCGCAGCAACGACGAGCGCATCGATCCAATAGGAGCCTGTGTGGGGATGCGTGGTTCACGCGTACAGACTGTTTCCAACGAGCTGTCTGGTGAACGCGTCGATATCATCCTTTGGGACGAGAATATCGCCCAGTTTGCGATCAACGCCATGTCGCCGGCCGAGGTCACTTCGATCGTGGTGGACGAGGACAGTCATACCATGGACATCGCGGTTGCCGACGACCAGTTGTCGCAGGCCATTGGACGTGGCGGGCAGAACGTCAAGCTGGCCAGTGAACTGATTGGCTGGAACCTCAATGTCATGTCCGAGAGTGACGCCGAGGAGAAGAACGAGGCCGAGGCAGAGATGATCATCAGGCAGTTCATGGAACAGCTCGATGTCGATGAGGAAATCGCCACGATCCTTGCCCAGGAGGGCTTTACCAGCATCGAGGAGATCGCCTATGTGCCGACCAGTGAACTGGCCGAGATCGAAGAGTTCGACGAGGAGATCGTCGAGGAACTGCGCGGCCGTGCCCGCGACGTGCTGCTGACCAAGGCCATCGTAGAGGAAGAGACGGTTGGTTCCAGCAAGCCGGAGAAGGAACTGCTCGAGTTGGAAGGCATGACCGAAGACCTGGCCTACAAGCTGGCCGCCAAGGGTATCGTTTCACGTGATGACCTGGCTGATCTGGCAACCGACGAATTGCAGGAGATCGATGACAGTCTGGACGAGGCTGCTGCTTCCGGGTTGATCATGTCCGCACGCGCGCACTGGTTCAAGGAAGATGAACAAGAAGAACAGACGGCGCCGCAGCAGGAACAGGCAGAGTAATTTCGGGGTAATTGTTGATGTCAGATGTGACCGTAAAACAGTTTTCAGATGTGGTCGGGGTACCGGTGGACCGGCTCCTGAGCCAGTTGAGTGAGGCCGGAATCGAGGTGGCGGGCCCCGATGATACGATCACTGATGATGAAAAAATGACATTGCTCGAATACCTGCGCAAGAGTCATGGCAAACAGAGCGAGGCCGAGATCACGACCCCCCGTCAGATTACACTGCGCCGCAAGAGCCGCAAGGTTCTCAAGGTTGGCAGCGGACAGCGCAGCAGTTCGGGCAGAACCGTCAATGTAGAGATTCGCAAGAAACGCACCTATGTGAAACGCAGCGTGCTCGATGAGGAACGTCAGCGCCAGGAGGCCGAGGAGAAGGCGCGCCTTGAGGCCGAGCGCAAGGCTGCCGAAGAAAAGGCGCGTGAAGAAGAACAGCGCCGTGCCGCCGAAGAGGAACAGGCACGTCAGGAGGCTGAGGAAAAAGCGCGCCGCGAGGCCGAGGAAAAGGCGCGAGAGGAAGCCGAACGACTGCGCCAGGAAGCCATTCAGCAGGCCGCGGCCCAGCCAGTGCCAGACAAGGAGCCGCGCAAGGCAGAGAAGAAGGACAAGCACAAGGAGAAGACCACCCGTTACGGACGCCAGGAGCTGCATGTCTCTGGTGACAAGAGTGGCCGCCGGCGTAAAAAGGGCAAGGTCCGCAGCCGTGGCGCAGCGTCCGGTGACAGCAGTCATGCCTTCGAAAAACCCACCGCGCCGATCGTGCGCGAGGTAACGATTCCCGAATCACTGACTGTGGCCGAACTGGCGCAAAAGATGTCGGTCAAGGCGGCCGAGGTCATCAAGGTCATGATGAACCTGGGGTCCATGGTCACCATCAATCAGGTCATCGATCAGGAGACTGCAGCGATCGTGGTCGAGGAAATGGGCCACAAGGTCAAACTGCTCAAGGAAAATGCCATCGAGGAGGAGATCACCCTCCAGGAACAGGGAGAATACGAGCTCAAGCCACGCGCGCCGGTGGTCACCATCATGGGGCATGTCGATCATGGCAAGACCTCGTTGCTTGATTACATTCGCAAGAGTCATGTAACGGCCAGCGAGGCCGGTGGCATCACACAGCACATCGGCGCCTATCATGTGGATACCGACAAGGGAATGATCACCTTTCTGGATACGCCCGGACATGCGGCCTTTACCGCCATGCGCGCGCGCGGCGCCAAGGCGACGGACATCGTGGTGCTGGTCGTGGCCGCCGATGATGGTGTCATGCCGCAGACGAAGGAGGCCATTCAGCATGCGCGCGCGGCCGATGTGCCGATCGTCGTCGCGGTCAACAAGATCGACAAGCCCGAGGCACAGCCAGACAAGGTCAAACAGGAGCTGGTGGCCGAGGAAGTGGTTCCCGAAGACTGGGGCGGTGACATCATGTTCGTCAACGTCTCCGCGCATACTGGTGAGGGCGTGGATGAACTGCTCGACGCCATCCTTCTGCAGGCCGAGGTGCTGGAGCTCAAGGCGCCGGTCGATGGGCCTGCCCGTGGCATCGTCATTGAATCACGTCTCGACAAAGGGCGCGGTCCCGTGGCATCCATCCTGGTCCAGGCCGGCACCCTGCACAAGGGCGATGTTTTGCTCACCGGTCAGGAATATGGCCGGGTGCGCGCCATGCTGGATGAGAACGGCAAACAGATTACCGAAGCCGGGCCATCGATTCCGGTAGAGGTATTGGGCCTTTCAGGTACCCCGAATGCCGGTGACGAAGCAATGGTGGTCAAGGATGAGCGCAAGGCGCGTGAAGTGGCTAATTTCCGTCAGGGCAAGTTCCGTGAAACCAAGCTGCAGCGCCAGCAGGCGGCCAAACTCGAGAATATGTTCGCGCAGATGCAGGAGGGTAACGTGCATACCCTCAACGTGCTGATCAAGGCCGATGTTCAGGGTTCGGTGGAGGCGTTGACCGAGTCTCTGGCCAAGCTTTCCACCGACGAGGTGCGCGTCAATATTGTCGCCAGCGGTGTTGGCGGCATTACCGAGTCGGATGTCAACCTTGCGGTCGCTTCGAGCGCCATCATCATTGGTTTCAACGTACGCGCCGATGCCGCGGCCAAGCGCCTGATCGAGGAAGAAGGTGTTGATCTGCACTACTACAGCGTGATCTACGATGCCATCGACGAGGTCAAGGCTGCCATGAGCGGCATGTTGGCGCCGGAGTTCAAGGAAGAGATCATTGGTCTGGCCGAGGTGCGCGATGTATTTCGTTCACCGAAGATGGGTGCCATTGCGGGTTGTCTGGTCGTCGAGGGTGTCGTCAAGCGCAACAATCCGATCCGTGTGCTGCGTGACAATGTCGTCATCTACGAGGGTGAGCTGGAATCGTTGCGCCGTTTCAAGGAAGACGTCAACGAGGTCAAGGCCGGTATCGAATGTGGTATCGGTGTGAAAAACTACAATGACGTCAAGGTTGGCGACCAGATTGAGGTCTATGAGAAGGTCGAGGTCAAGCGCGAACTCTGATCCGGCATCCGGACCGGCCATTGTCATGCCTCACAGGTAACATAAACAGATGCCCCAGCAAAGCAGCCGCAGCCGTCGCGTCGGTGAACAGATCAAGCGTGAGCTGGCCTTGCTCATTCATGACGAGGTCAAGGATCCGCGCGTGCGTATGGTGACCGTCAATGCTGTCGAGGTGAGCCGTGATTTCACTCACGCGCGCGTGTATGTCACATCGCTGGTTCCCGAACAGGAAAGAGACGATCTGCTCGAGGGGCTGCACAAGGCTGCTGGATTCCTGCGCCGTGAACTGGGGCGCAGGATCTTTCTGCGCACCATACCGCAATTGCATTTTCACTATGACACATCGATCGACAACGGTGCGCGCATGTCGGCCCTGATCAACGAGGCCGTGGCTTCCGACCGCGCCCGTCATGCCGATGACGAAGACGATGTTTCCTGAACGGGTAGATCCATGGGCCGACGCAACAAGCATCTGAAGGACATTACCGGTATCGTATTACTCGACAAGCCCGCCGGGTTGAGCTCGAATGCCGCCCTGCAACGTGTCAAACAGCTCTATCAGGCGCGCAAGGCAGGACATACCGGCAGTCTCGACCCGCTGGCCACCGGCATGCTGCCGATCTGCCTGGGTGAGGCGACCAAGGTTTCCGCCTTTCTGCTGGATGCCGACAAGCGCTACCGTGTGCGCTGTCGCCTCGGCGTCACCACCACGACCGCCGATGCCGAGGGCGAGGTGCTTGACACCCGTCCGGTGCCCGAACTGGATGATGCCCGTATCGAGGCCGCGCTGGCCGGTTTCCGGGGCGAGATAGAGCAGACACCGCCAATGCATTCGGCGATCAAGCACAAGGGGCAGCGACTCTACAATCTGGCCCGCCAGGGCATCGAGGTGGAGCGTGAGAAACGCCGCGTAATCATTCATGAGTTGAAACTGCTGGGGCATGACGAACACAGCCTTGAGCTCGAGGTGGCCTGCTCCAAGGGCACTTACGTCCGAACCCTGGCTGAGGAGATCGGCGAGGCGCTGGGCTGTGGCGCCCACGTGGAAGCGCTGCGCCGCCTGGCAGTGGGGCCGTTTGCCGATGGACAGGCCATGGTCACGCTGGCGCAGTTGGAAACCCTGGCCGAACAGGATGGCGAGAGCCTGCAGGACTGCCTGCTGCCGGTCGATGCCGCATTGGCCGACTGGCCGGAGGTGCGGCTCGATCGGGATTCAGCGTGGTATCTGCGTCAGGGGCAAGCCGTACTGGTGCCCAGGGCGCCTGTGAGCGGCATGCTGCGCCTGTATGAAGAAGGTGGCGTCTTCATTGGTGTAGGCAGCGTGCAGTCCGACGGCCGGGTGGCGCCAAAACGCCTGTTCAAGTGCTGAAAAGCGCGGTATCCGGGGTGATTCGCGCTTGTGACGCGCGCCTTGGGCGGGTACAATATGCCGCCGATATTGCTAACATCATCAGGAGTTTATCCACATGTCACTGAGTGCAGAACAGAAGAGCGCGGTCGTCAAGGAATACCAGCTCTCGGCAACCGACACCGGTTCCCCGGAAGTCCAGGTTGCGTTACTGACCACGAACATCAATCATCTGACTTCTCATTTCAATCAGCACAAGCATGACCACCATTCGCGTCGTGGTCTGTTGCGGATGATCAACCAGCGCCGCAAGCTGCTCGACTACCTGAAGAAGAAAGACGAGGATCGCTACAAGAGCCTGATCAAGCGTCTTGGTTTGCGCCGTTAATTGACACTGAACATCTGCAAGGAAAAATCCGTGGGCCCATCACCTATCAAGAAAGAATTTCAGTTCGGCGACCACAAGGTGGTTCTCGAAACCGGAGAGATCGCGCGTCAGGCAAGTGGCGCGGTTGTGGTCAATATGTCCGATACCGTCGTACTGGTTACGGCGGTTGGCAAGAAGGAGGCCGTCGAGGGGCGCGACTTCTTCCCGCTGACGATCGACTATCAGGAGAAGACCTATGCCGCCGGCAAGATTCCGGGTGGCTTTTTCCGCCGCGAAGGCCGGCCGAGCGAAAAGGAAACCCTGACCTCGCGCCTGATCGACCGTCCGCTGCGCCCACTGTTCCCCAAGGGCTTCACCAACGAGGTGCAGGTCATCGCCACGGTCATTTCCCTGAACAAGGAAGTCGATCCAGAGATTCCCGCGCTGTTGGGCGCCTCGGCTGCGCTGTCGATTTCGGGCATACCGTTCAATGGCCCGGTTGGCGCTGCGCGGGTAGGTTATATCGATGGTGAATATGTCCTCAATCCCACAGCTTCACAGATCGCCCGCTCCGATCTCGATCTGACCGTCGCCGGCACCGAACATGCAGTCCTGATGGTGGAATCGGAGGCCAATCAGCTTCCGGAAGACGTGATGCTGGGCGCCGTTCTGTTTGGTCACGAACAGAGCAAGGTGGCGATCGAGGCGATTCGTGAACTGGCTGCCGAGGCCGGCAAGCCGGCCTGGGACTGGCAACCGCCGGAGAAGGACGAGGCGCTGATCGATGCGGTACGCGAGGTCTGTGGCGAGCAGCTCGAGGCTGCCTACCAGATCGCCGAGAAGCTGGAACGTCAGGACAAGGTCGCCGAGGCGCGCAAGCTGGCGGTCGAGAAACTGGCCGGAGAAGACGCACAGTATGACGAAGAGGCCGTGCTCGGCGCCTTTGGCACCCTGGAAAAACAGATCGTTCGCGGACGTATCCTGGCTGGCTATCCGCGCATCGATGGCCGCGATACCCGCACCGTGCGTCCACTGTACATCCGCACCGGGCTGTTGCCGCGCACGCATGGCTCTGCCCTGTTTACACGCGGTGAAACCCAGGCCCTGGCTATCACCACACTGGGCACCAGCCGCGATGCGCAAATCATCGATGCGCTTGAAGGTGAACGCAAGGAAACCTTCATGCTGCACTACAATTTCCCGCCCTACTGCGTCAACGAGACCGGCCGGGTAGGCAGCCCCAAGCGGCGTGAGATCGGTCATGGCCGTCTTGCCCGCCGTGGCGTGCAGGCCGTGCTGCCGAGCTATGACGAATTCCCCTATGTGATTCGCGTGGTGTCCGAGATCACCGAATCGAACGGTTCCAGCTCCATGGCCAGTGTTTGTGGTACCAGCCTGTCGCTGATGGACGCCGGCGTACCGCTCAAGGCACCGGTTGCCGGTGTCGCCATGGGTCTGATCAAGGACGAGGACAAGTTTGCCGTTCTTACCGACATCATGGGCGACGAGGATCATCTCGGGGATATGGATTTCAAGGTCGCCGGCACCGAAAAGGGCGTCAACGCCTTGCAGATGGATATCAAGATCGAGGGTATTACGCGCGAGATCATGGAAGTCGCACTGGCACAGGCCAGGGAGGCCCGTCTGCACATTCTTGGCGAGATGAACAAGGTTATCTCCGAAGGCCGTGCCGAGATGTCCGAGCATGCCCCGAGCATCATCAGTTTCAAGATCAATCCCGAGAAGATCCGTGATGTCATCGGCAAGGGTGGTGCCACGATTCGTTCGATCACCGACGAGACCGGTGCCAGTATCGATATCAACGATGATGGTGAGGTCAAGATCTTCAGCGTTGACAAGGCCGCCGGCGAAGAGGCGCGCAAGCGCGTCGAACTGATCACCGCGGATGTCGAAGTCGGCAAGATCTATGAAGGCAAGGTCGCCAAGTTGATGGATTTCGGTGCCTTTGTCACCATCCTGCCGGGCAAGGACGGCCTCGTGCACATCTCCCAGATCAGCGACGAACGCGTCGAAAAGGTCAGTGACAAGCTGTCCGAGGGTGATGTCATCAAGGTCAAGGTTCTGGAGGTGGACAAACAAGGCCGCATTCGCCTCAGCATGAAAGCGGTGGGTGAATGATTTGTCAGAATGGCTGACATCTGCTAGAAAGGGGTCTTCGGACCCCTTTTCTTGTCCTGGGAGACAGATCATGCGTCGATTGCTCGTGCTGTTGAGTGTGTTTTTGCTGACGGGTTGTCTGGGTCAGAGCGTCAATCCTGTGAGCCCGGCCTCGCTCGCCGAAATGGACAGACGTCTGACCGGAAGCTGGAGAATGAGGGGTATCGACAAGGCAACCGGCAGGGTCAAGGGCATTCTTTGGTTGCATATCGGTCCCAGGTACAGCGAGCAGCCCTATCTGCAGGGGGTGATGCTGTCTTTCGAGCGTGGGGTGATGAAAGTGAGCCAATACCTGTTGCATACGAGCAGGGTTGGTAACATATATTTCCTGAATATCAAGAGCGTGGTCGATGGAAAACCCTCTGACCACTACATGATCATGAGATATACAATCGATGACAGGGGCTTGAGTCTGTATTTTCCCCTGCAACGTAAACTACGCGCGCTCATCGAGTCTGGCAGGCTGAAGGGGGTCGTCAAGGGCAGCTTCTCCAGCGTGACGTTGACCGATACCTCCGAGCAACTGGCCAGAGTGCTGTCCAGGAGTGCTGACGAGATATTCGACAGCCGGGCATTTGGTCCGTTTCAGCGTATCAGGTAGTTATTCCTGCGCTGTCTAACCTGTTTGCGTATTCGCCACACAACATTGCTCGATCTCTTCCGGGATCCGCGATTCCAGCCAGTAACGTGGACGCAGCAGGCCGGCCGATTCGACGAATCCCACATGGCCACCACTGTCCGACAGCTCCAATGTGACGACATCCGACAATTCGTCTGCATCGGGAATCGCGTCCGGGTACATGAAGGGGTCGTTACGGGCATGAATCAGCAGCAGTGGGGTCGTGACACGGCGCAGATATTGCCTGGCCGAGCAATGCGCGTAGTAGTTCTCAACATCGGTGAACCCGTGCACCGGGGCCGTGTAGGTATCGTCAAACTCGAACAGGTCACGCGCTCGCCGGAGACGATCGCGGTCGAACCCAGCCGGAATATCGCGGTGCTTGGCGAGCACGGTAGATACCATGCGGCGTATCAGTGAGCGTTGATAGATGCGCGAGAAGCCGTGCCGGAGCCGTTCCGCGCACTTGTGGAGTTCGTAAGGTGTGGATACCGCGATGGCAGCGCATAGCGGCAATGGCTTTTCATGATCACTGAGCCATTTGATCAGGACGCTGCCACCGAGTGAGATACCGACCACGGCGATCGGCACATCCGGCTCGTCGAGTCGTATTTTCTGAAACACCGTTTCGACATCCGTGGTGTCACAGGCATGGTAGCGGCGGGGCAGGCGGTTGGGTTCGCCACTGCAGCCGCGAAAGTGCATGACCACGGCACGCCAGCCCCGTTTTCTGAACGCATGCAACAGGCCGGCGGCATATCGTGAGCGGCTGGAGCCTTCAAGACCATGCAGCAGCAACACCAAAGGTGACGATGCGGTGCCGTCCAGCCAGTCCAGATCGATGAAGTCGCCATCCTGAAGCTCGATGCGTTCCCTGCGCAGAGGGGGTGGCTGGATCCGGCGCAACTGCCCGGCCCACAGGGTCTGCAAATGAGCGCCGGGCAGCCACCAGGCGGGTCGAAAACGGCTGCGGACGATCACGCGCGGTTTTCTGGTTCGATCCGGTTTTCCAGCAGGTGTTCGACCACCGAGGGATCGGCCAGGGTAGATGTATCGCCAAGATCGTCAACATCGCCAGCGGCGATCTTGCGCAGGATACGGCGCATGATCTTGCCAGAGCGTGTCTTGGGCAGGCCAGGCGCATACTGAATCACATCCGGTGTGGCGATGGGACCGATCTCGTTGCGCACGTGCTGGATCAGTTCCCTGTGCAGTTCGTCACTGTCCTCGATACCCGCCATCAGCGTTACGAAGGCATAGATACCCTGGCCCTTGATCGCATGCGAATAGCCAACCACAGCGGCCTCGGCCACCGACGGATGCAATACCAGCGCGCTCTCGATTTCTGCCGTACCAAGACGATGCCCGGACACATTGAGTACATCATCGACGCGTCCGGTGATCCAGTAGTAGCCATCGGCATCCCGTCTTGCGCCATCACCGGTGAAATACATCCCGGGCCAGGCACTGAAATAGGTGTCGATGAAACGCTGGTGGTCACCATACACGGTACGCATCTGGCCGGGCCATGAGCGCAACATCACCAGGTTGCCGGTACATTCGCCTTCCAGCAAGCGGCCGTCGTCATCGACGATACCCGGTTCGACGCCGAAGAAGGGCAGGCTGGCCGAACCGGGCTTCATGTCCACCGCACCTGGCAACCCCGTGATCAGATGCCCACCGGTCTCGGTCTGCCACCAGGTATCCACGATCGGACAACGTCCGTCGCCGACCACATGATAATACCATTCCCAGGCTTCCGGGTTGATTGGTTCGCCTACGGTGCCGAGCAGACGCAAAGACTTGCGCGAGGTCTTCTTGACTGGTGTGTCGCCCTCACGCATCAACGCGCGTATCGCTGTGGGTGCGGTATAGAAGGTGGCGACATCGTGCTTGTCACAGACTTGCCAGAAGCGCGAGGCATCGGGCCAGGTGGGAATGCCTTCGAACATCAGTGTGATGGCACCATTGGCCAGCGGACCATAGATGATATAGGTGTGCCCGGTGATCCAACCGACATCGGCCGTGCACCAATAGACCTCGCCATCCTTGTAATCGAACACATACTTGTGGGTGATGGCGGCGTACAACAGGTAGCCTGCGGTCGTATGCAACACACCCTTGGGCTTCCCGGTAGAGCCCGAGGTGTACAGAATGAACAGCGGGTCTTCGGCATCCATGATCTCGGGCGGACAATCGGCCGATACGGTGGCCATGGCCTCGTGATACCAGACATCGCGCTCCGCATGCCAGTCGATTTCGCCGCCGGTGTGTCGTACGGTCAGAACGGTATGCACATTTGGGCATTCGGCCACGGCCTTGTCGGTGTTGGATTTCAGGGGAATATGGCGGCCGCCACGCACGCCCTGATCGGCAGTGATGATCACGCGGCAATCGGAGTCGAGGATCCGGTCCTTGAGCGATTCGGGCGAGAAACCGCCGAACACGACCGAATGCACGGCACCAATACGAGCGCAGGCGAGCATGGCATAGGCGGCCTCTGGAATCATGGGCATATAGATGCATACCCGGTCACCCTTGCGCACGCCTCGTTCCTTGAGCACATTGGCCAGTTTGCAGACCTGTTCGTGCAATTCGCGATAGGTGATCTTCAGATCCTTGCCCGGATCGTCGGACTCCCAGATGATGGCGGTCTGGTCGCCGCGTGTTTTCAGGTGGCGGTCGATACAGTTGACCGTCACATTGATCTTGCCACCCTCGAACCAGCGAATATCGGCGGTGTTGAAATCCCAGTGCTGTACCCGGTCCCAGGTCTTTTCCCAGCTCAGAAACCTTTGCGCCTGTTCCGCCCAGAAGCCATCCGGATCCTCGATCGATCTCTGGTACATCTGCTGGTAGCGTGTCTGGTCGATGTGTGCCTGTTCGACAAAGGCGGGGGAGGGTGAATAGCGCTTTTCGGTCACGATTGTGTTCTCCTCACGGTAGCCGTTGGCCATGGGCGGGACGCCGGTTTCGCCAGTGCATGGGTTGATCGGATTTTCCTATACTTTCCCAGCCGTTAGTCATTGTCAACCGTGCAACCGGTCAGCCGAAAAGGCGCTGCCACCAGCGCCTGCGGCTGCCGGTTTGAGGAAGGGCATCCTGAAGGTCCACGGGAGGCAGCGTCGATACGATCCAGCCGGGTAGCGGTGGGTTGTCGCTGAATCCGCAGGTGACACCGAGGTTGTTGGGATCAAAGATCTTGATGAAGGAAGGCTTTTCCCGGTCATCAACATAGACGATGCCGCAGTAGTCCTCCTGGTGTTCAGCACGTAACAGCTTGTTGATTTCGTCGATGAAACGCAACAGATCCTCGCGTGAAGCCGGTTTGGCAGGAGGTGTCTCGCCGACCGCGTAGATATAGAAATCGGCATGCCTGTCCTTTAGTGCCTGCCACAGGGCATCGAGCTGATGCCAGCGCAGGATACCGGTAAAGCTGCCGCGGAAGGCAGTGACAAAATCGCTGTTATGTTCAACCGGCTTTGGCATCGATGGGGGCTCCCATGGCTTGGCTGGTGACGGCGGGTATCCGGGTAATGTCCCAGTGATGTATGGCCCAGTGCCAGATATCAGCAGTGTCAGCATGCATGAGTTCATCGGGGGGTTGCTGGCCAAGGAATTGCAAGGCATGAAACAGCTCCATGCCGGGCCGACGCAGATCCAGTGCTGCGGCACCGGTCTGTTTGCTAAGCTTTTGTCCCTGGCTGTTGACTACCACTGGCAAGTGCAGGTAACCGGGCGTTGGCAGGTCAAGAAGCCGTTGCAGGTAGATTTGTCGCGTGGTTGAGCCGAGCAGGTCCGTCCCGCGCACGACTTCAGTGATGCCCTGTTGCGCATCATCGACGACCACAGCCAACTGGTAGGCGAAAAGGCCATCTCCGCGGCGAACGACGAAGTCACCGACATCCCTTTCCAGATGCTGGGTACAGTTTCCCTGTAAGGCATCATCGAAGGTGATCTCGCTGTCACACACCCGTACGCGGATCGCGCCACGTGTCAGGTCCGTGACCGTGTTCGCGCGGCATGTTCCGGGATAGATGAAGCCGTCAGGGCTATGGATGGCCGTCTGTCTCAGCTTGCTGCGGGTGCACAGGCAGGTGAAACAGTGTCCGGCATCGATCAGATTGCCCAATGCCTCGTGGTAGGCATCGAGCATGTGTGATTGCCAGCGGATATCGCCGTCCCATTCGAAGCCCAGCCGTTCCAGGCTCGCAAGGATGTCATCGGCTGCACCGGGCACGTTGCGGGGTTCATCGATATCCTCGATACGCACCAGCCATTCGCCATGCCGTACCCGCGCCTGAAGATAGCTGCCCACGGCAGCCACCAGTGAACCGAAGTGAAGTGGCCCGGTAGGTGATGGCGCGAATCGGCCACGATAGCGTGTGCTTGAGGTTTCCCGTGTCTTCATGATGGCCGGCATATACGTGACGGGATGCCAAAACGGCCCCGATAGCGGCAGTATGCATGAAGCGGGCAGCCGGTCTCAAGTCCGGCCGGGGATATCCGTGTATGATTCAGCCGCGCTGTTTTTCGCGGATCTCGTCCAGGGTCTTGCAGTCGATGCACAGGGTGGCCGTGGGGCGCGCTTCCAGGCGTCGAATGCCGATCTCGATACCACAGGATTCACAGTATCCATATTCGCCGTTTTCCAGATCGATCAAGGATTCCTCGATCTTCTTGATCAATTTGCGCTCACGATCCCTGGCGCGCAGTTCGAGGCTGAACTCGGATTCCTGCGTGGCGCGGTCGTTGGGATCCGGGAAGTTGGCCGCCTCGTCCTGCATGTGATGCACGGTACGATCGACTTCCTCCATCAGCTCGCGTTTCCAGCCCAGCAACAGGTTGCGGAAGTGTTCGCGCTGGGCCTCATTCATGTATTCCTCGCCCTTCTTTTCCTTGTAGGGCGTGAAATCGTCATATTGGTCACTGCTGGTGCGCTTTTTGACCGTGGTTTTCTTGGTTGTCTTCTTTTTCTTTGAAACGGCTTTTTTAGCGGCAACCTTTTTCTTCTTCACAGCAGTCTTTTTCTTCGTGACGGTTTTTTTCTTGGTCACGGTCTTCTTTTTGCTGACAGCCTTCCTGGTCGCGGCCTTTTTGCTCACGGTCTTTTTGGCGGCAGCCTTCTTTTTGGCTGGCGTCTTCTTTGCGGTTTTCTTGCTGGCTTTGGGCATCATCCACTCCTGCCTGTGAATATCGCCGATATCCGCACGGATTCAGTGTCCGGAATTCGGTAAGCCTCCGGATTCTACACAAACCGGGCGATTTTACAACCACTGAGGGAGCATCACCCACACGGATTACGGGTCGAATATCGGCGCGTTTCCCAGTATCCTACGCGCCAGTTTTTCGGAAGTTCCGGCGGTCTCGTTCGGGTTGACGGACTTCCTTCACCCGGACATGAATCGATGAGTAACCTGCAAGCCCTGTTGTTCGATGTCGATGGCACTCTGGCGGATACCGAGAAAGACGGTCACCGCGTGGCCTTCAACCGCGCTTTCAGCGAGGCCGGACTGGACTGGCGATGGTCGGTGGACACCTATGCTGAATTGCTGTCGGTGACAGGCGGCAAAGAGCGCATCCGATATTATCTGGACCACTATTTGCCGGCGTTCGAGCCACCCGGCAAGGCCGATGAATGGATTGCCGGTCTGCACGCCGCCAAGACCCGTCATTACACCGGCATGCTGTCGCAAGGCCTGATACCGCTGCGCCCCGGCGTACGGCGCCTGCTGCGTGAGGCCAGGGAGGCCGGCCTGCGTCTGGCGATTGCCACCACCACCACGCCAGCCAATGTGACGGCCCTGCTGGAGCATTCGCTGGCGCCCGGATCGAGCGACTGGTTCGAGGTCATCGCCGCCGGTGATGTCGTACCCGCCAAGAAACCGGCGCCGGACATCTATCACTATGCGCTGGCGCGGATGGGGCTGAAGCCGGAACAATGCCTTGCCTTCGAGGACTCGCGCAATGGTATTCTGTCTGCCACCGGCGCGGGGTTGAAGACCGTGATCACGGTCAACGACTATACGCGCAATGATGATTTCCATGAGGCCGTGGTGGTGCTGAGCCACCTTGGAGAACCGGACCAGCCCTTCGAGGTGCTGGCAGGAGACACGGGTGATGCAAGCCATGTGGACATTCCACTGCTGGAGCGCCTGCACAGGGATTGACGATGACTGAGCTGGCTGCGCGCCTGGCGGCCATCGAGCCGTTCCGGGTCATGGCCCTGCTGGCGCGGGCGCGCGAGCTGGAGGCTGCTGGCCGTTCCATCGTGCATATGGAGATCGGCGAGCCCGATTTCGAGTCGCCGGCGGCGGTGGTGGCCGCCGGCATCGACGCCCTGCAGCGCGGCCGCACCCATTACACGCCAGCCGCCGGCCTGCCGGCTCTGCGCGAGTCGATCGCCTCTTATTACGCGCACCGTTATGGTGTCGATGTGCCGCCCTCCCGCATCCTGATTACGCCGGGGGCCTCCGGCGCCCTGTTGCTGGCCATGGCCGCGCTGATCAATCCGGGCGCCAAGGTCATGCACACCGACCCCGGCTACCCCTGCAACCGCAATTTCGTGCGCTTGTTCGATGCCGAACCGGTAAGCGTGAGACTGGATGCCGCGGACGGCTTCCGGCTTGACGTGCAACGCCTGCGGGAGGCCTGGCAGCCTGGTATCCGGGTGCTGATATTGGCCTCGCCGTCCAATCCTACCGGTGCGGTACTGGATGCCGGCACCCTTCGTGAGATCGCCGCGTTTGCACACAAGCGCGGCGCCACGGTAATCATGGACGAGATCTATCACGGGCTGGTTTATGGTGAACCGGCGCCGACCATGCTTGCCTGTACCGATGAGGCATTGGTGATCAACAGTTTCTCCAAGTATTTTGGCATGACCGGCTGGCGGCTGGGCTGGCTGGTGGCCCCGCAAGCGATGATCCCGGGCCTGGACCGGCTGGCGCAAAACATATTTCTGGCCGCGCCGACCATGGCCCAGTATGCGGCCTGCGCGGTGTTCAAAGCCGATACGCTGGCCCAGTTGGAGGAGCGCCGTGAGGTGTTGCGGCAGCGCCGGGATTTCCTTGTTCCGGCGTTGCGTGATATCGGCTTCGGCATCGATGCCGACCCGCAGGGTGCTTTCTACGCCTATGCAGACTGCAGTCATTTCAGCGACGACAGCCAGGCGCTGTGCGAGCGCTTGCTGGAGGATGTTGGTGTGGCGATCACCCCTGGTCTGGACTTTGGCGCCCATCAGGCGTCACGCTTCGTGCGTTTTGCCTGGACCACTGGCATGGCGCAACTCGAGGAGGGCGTGAGGCGATTACGGGAGGCATTGTCGTGAGGCTGTTTCTGATATGGCTGCTGCCGCTGGTAGCGGTGGCTGGCGAGCCCGAGATACTGGCTTCCGGCTTGACGGCCATCGACAACATCGCGCTGGGTGACAGGGGCGAGGTCTATGCCACGCTGGAGCGCCGCGCGCCGCACGGACGCCTGGTGCGTATCCGCAATGGCAAGGCCGAGACCCTGATCACGGGCCTGGACCGACCGGATGGGCTTGTCCGGCGCGGACCCTGGTTGTATCTGACCGAAGAGGTCGGAAATGGGCGCATCATTCGTTATGATCTGCGCACCGGCAAATGGAAGGTGCTGGCGAGACTGGCATATCCCGAGGGTATCGTTGCGGACGCCGACGGGACCCTGTGGATATCACTGGACCGGCGCCAGGGGCGTGTCGTGCGCCTGCGTCCTGGGGGCACGCCCGAGACCGTGATCACCGGCCTGAACCGGCCCGAGGGACTGTGCCGGGCAGCCGATGGCAGCCTGGCGATCGCCGAAACCGCGACCGGTCGGGTGCTGGTCTGGCAAAAGCGGCGCCTGCGGGTACTGGCCGGTGGCCTGACAGAGCCGGATCAGCTTCATTGCGCCGCCAATGGCGACATCCTTGTCAGTGAGGATGCCGATCCCGGACGAATCTGGCGTATTCACAAGGGGCGCTCACAGGTGATCCACACAGGCCTGCGTTCGCCCCAGGGGTTGCGCGTGGACGTTCAGGGTCGTATGTATGTGGCCGAGCAAGGCAGCGGGCGCCTGTTGCGCATGCAGGCAAGGCCGGCAGTGCTGTGGCGGCGGCTGGAGCGGGGTCTGTCGCTGGCGGTATTGCCATCCCCATTGACACCTTCCACGCGGGATCAGGCGATCAACGTACTGCGCATCGAGCCACGCTATTTTCGTTTTCATCTGCTGATGGCCGCGGCAAGCAGAGATGGCAGGCCTTTGCCGGTTTGGGCCTGGGTACGCAAACATGGTCTGGTGGCCGCCATCAACGCCAGCATGTACCAGCGGGACCATCGCACCAGTGTCGCTTACATGCGTCGGCATGCTTACCGCAACAATCCCCGCCTGAGCCGCGACAACAGCTTTCTGGTCTTTGACCCTGTTTCTCCCCGTCTGCCCGACGTGCGTCTGCTGGATCGCGAGTGTGACGATATCCGCAAGGGTCTGCGGCAATACCGGGTGGTGGTGCAGAGCATTCGCATGATCTCGTGCAAGGGCCGCAATGTCTGGTCGCCGCAGCCACAGCGCTGGAGTACGGCCTTGATCGCCCAGGATCGCCAGGGAAGGATATTGTTCATCCATGCGCGACCCGCGTTGAGTACACACAGGTTGATCCGCATGCTGCAGACCCTGCCACTCGATATCATGCGCGCCATGTACGTGGAGGGCGGGCCCCAGGCGCAGCTCTATATAGACAGCACCGGCGGACGTTTTCATTTCACCGGTCTGCCAGCCCCTGGGCTCGATAATGTCAAGTTTGGCAAGCTGGCCTGGCCGGTACCCAATGTGATCGGCATCAGCCGCCGGTCGGATGCTGTCATCCCGCGGCCATCGGACTGACCGCTTGCCAGCGCCTCCGATTCAGGCGCAAGGCCTGGCAGTGGTCGGGCTGACGCCCTGCCGCGCCAGCATTGCCGCCCCCCAGGCCGCGTCACTGTGGGCCGCCGTATCGACAGGAAGACCCAGGAAGCGCTGGCGAATCTGTCGCCAGGTTTCATTGACGCTGCCGCCACCTGTGGTATGGACGGCCGATGGCGATGGCGCACCGGCCTCGGCCAGGCGCTGGTAACCGAGGCGCTCGATGGCCGCCAGCCCCTCCAGCAGGCCGTGCAGGAACCGTCTGTCGTCGTCTGGCCGCGGTGTCAGGCGGGGCGGGTAGTCGGGATCGCAGACCGGAAAACGCTCGCCGGGCGCGGTCAGGGGATAGTAGTCCAGGCCGCTCGATTGGGCCGGATCGATACCTGCGCTGAGCTGGCGCAACCGGGAGTCGCTGAAATACCGGCGTAATACTCCAGCGCCGGCATTCGAGGCCCCGCCCGCGACCCACAGGTTCCCTAAACGGTGGCTGTAGATGCCGTAGCGGGCATTGGCGACCGGTCGTGGTGAGACGATCTTCAGCACCATCGTGGTGCCCAGCGAGGTCACCGCTTCGCCAGATTCCTTCGCCCCGGTGGCGATGAAGGCCGCCATGCTGTCGGTGGTACCCGCCACGACCGCGCAGTCGCGCGGCAGGCCGGTGGCATGGGCAGCCTGTGCCGACACGCGGCCGATGACGCTGCCTGGCTCGCGCACATCGGGCAGAATCTCCATCGGCAGGCCGGTGGCTGCCAGCCAGTCCGGCCAGCGCTGCGCGGCAGGGTCGTAACCCAGTTTGAGGGCGTTATTGAGGTCGCTGGCCGGCTGCTTTCCATGCAGGCAGGCTGCCAGCCAGTCGGCCTGGTGGGCGACCCGGGCCAGATCATTGCCGTAGTGGCGCATGAAGCCGAGCGCCTTCGCCAGGCTGGACGTGGGTCCGCGCGCCGGGCTGTCCAGCGGCGCATGGCGGGCGATGATACCCGCCGCCTCGACCTGGCTGCTGTCGTTGTACAGGCGCGACGGCCCGATCGGCTGGCCGTCACGGCCCAGGGGCAGGAGGGTGGCCGAAGTGCCGTCGATGGCCACGGCGCGTACATCACGGGGATCGATGCGCGTATGCATCTCACGCAGCAGACGCCACAGGGCCTCGCGCCAGTGCGCGGCGTCCTGCAGGCGTTCCCGCTGGCGTGAGCGGGCCGGCGGCAGTGTCAGCGCCACCTGGCCCAGCAGCCGATCATCGGCATCGATGGCCACCGCCCGGCAGCCACTGGTGCCAAAGTCGATGCCGATAAAAATATCCATTAAACAGTAAGATAACTATCCAGGTTAAGGTAATTTCACAGGTTCTGGCGGGTGCCATTTCGGGTCGCGGTATTCGGCCACCACGTCGGTGTAGATGCCGCCGCGCACCTTGAATTCGGCAGTCAGGCGCATGAAGCGTGGCGCGCAGGCACGTACCAGGTCATCCAGAATGCGGTTGGTGACATCTTCATGAAAGGCGCCCTCGTCGCGGAACGACCAGATATAGAGCTTGAGCGACTTGAGCTCCACGCAGCGCTGGTCGGGGACGTATTCAAGCAACAACTCGGCGAAGTCCGGCTGCCCTGTCTTCGGGCACAGACAGGTGAATTCCGGCATCCGGATACGGATGGTGTAGTCGCGTTGCGGATGGGGATTGTCAAAGGTTTCAAGGTCTTTGCTGGGTTTACTGGGCATGGTGATTCCGTCGGCTGATGCAGTGATGACACAATGAATAAAATACTTTACACGAATCGCATTTCATCCGACACTATCGCGAGGCGCGGCGCACTGGCCGTATTCGTGTAAAACGATAAAATATCCAAGGTTTTCATGCGCTTAAGCAAAATCAAGTTGGCAGGTTTCAAATCCTTCGTGGATCCGACCACGCTCACCCTGCCAAGCAATCTGGTCGGGGTCGTCGGCCCCAACGGTTGTGGAAAATCCAATGTCATCGATGCCGTGCGTTGGGTCATGGGCGAGTCCTCGGCCAAGCATCTGCGCGGTGATTCCATGGCCGATGTGATCTTCAACGGCTCCAGCTCGCGCAAGCCGGTCGGCCATGCGTCGGTGGAACTGGTGTTCGACAATGCCGACGGGACCATCGGCGGCGAATACGCCAAGTTCAGCGAGATCTCCATCCGTCGCCAGGTCTCGCGTGATGGGCAATCCACCTATTACCTCAATGGCGCGCGTTGCAGGCGGCGTGACATCACCGACATCTTCCTTGGCACCGGCCTGGGCCCGCGCAGCTATTCGATCATCGAGCAGGGCATGATCTCACGTCTGATCGAAGCCAAGCCGGAGGAATTGCGCGTCTATCTGGAAGAAGCGGCGGGTATCTCCAAGTACAAGGAACGCCGCCGGGAGACCGAGAACCGGATTCGTCATACAAGGGAGAATCTTGAAAGACTCAATGACTTGCGTGAAGAAGTTGATAAACAACTTCAGCATCTGAAGCGACAGGCGCGCACCGCTGAGCGCTACAAGGAGCTCAAGCAGGAGGAACGCCGCCTGAAGGCCGAATTGCTGGCCTTGCGCCTGCAAGCCCTGGATACCGAGGCCGAGGCACAGGAAAGGGTCATCCGCGAGCACGAGACGGCACTCGAGGCCGCGGTTGCCCGTCAGCGCGCCATCGAGGCCGAGCTGGAACGTCAGCGTGCGTCGCATGTCGAGGCCACCGATGCCTTCAACGAGGTACAGGCGCGTTTCTACGGTATCGGCAGCGATATCTCGCGTCTGGAACAGGCCATTCAGCATGGCAAGGACATGCGCCACAAGCAGCAGGAGGACCTGCGGCAGATTATGCGCAGTCGCGCCGAGCTGGACAGTCATATCGACGCCGACCGGCAACGGGTCAGCGAGCTCGAAGCCCGGCTCGCTGAGGCTGAACCTTCGCTTGCGCAGCTGAGTGAGAGGCGTGAGCAGGCCGCCACGCAACTGCAGGAAGCCGAGACGGCCATGCAGGACTGGCAGCAGCGCTGGGAAGCATTCAACAATCGCTCTGCGGAATCTTCGGAATCCGCCCAGGTCGAACGAACCCGCATTGATCATCTCGAGCGTCACATCATCCAGTTGCAGCAGCGCCTCGACAAGCTAGACGAGGAAGACCGCAGCCTGGTCGTCGAGACACTGGAACGTGAAGCGGCTGATCATGGCGGACAGGCGGACGAACTCGCCAGCCGGGTGGCCGAATTACAGTCCCTTCTCGACGCCACGCGCGACGAGATCGAGCAACAGCGCGAAACCCGCCAGCGCATCGAGCACGAACTTGGCGAACGACGTGGACGCATGCAGGATCTGCGTGGACGCCTGGCCTCCCTGCATGCCCTGCAGCAAGCGGCCCTGGGCCAGGGAGACGGTGCGGTAAGCGAATGGCTTGCGAGACAGGGTCTCGGCGATGCCACGCGCCTGGCGCAGCGGCTCGAAGTGGATAGCGGCTGGGAACATGCCCTCGAGACCGTGTTAGGCACACACCTCGAGGCCGTTTGTGTCGATGGCCTGGATCCACTGGCCGAAATCCTCGACTCGCTGCAGGAAGGTGGGCTGACACTGTTCGATACCCGTCAGCAGGGCAGCCGCGATCCTGCCGGTCAGGGGCACATGTTGCTTGACCACGTTCGCGCCCCCTGGCCACTGGACAGCCTATTGGGTGGCATCCATGTTGCGCATAGTCTGGGCGAAGCCCTGGCCTTGCGTGATCGCCTGGGCGTGCGGGAGTCGGTCATCACCGCTGACGGTATCTGGATGGGCAAGGGCTGGTTACGAGTTGCGCGAGACAACGACGAACATGCCGGCGTATTGGCGCGCGAGAAAGAGATCAAGCAGCTCGAACAGGCGCTCGAATCACTCGCGGCCGACACCGAGCGTCTGCAAGCGCAGCTCGATGAGAGCCGCGAGGCCGAGCGTGCGCTGGAGATCCGGCGCGAGGAACTGCAACAGGAGATCAACCAGGCCCATCGCCGACAATCCGAGCTCAGCGCCCGTGCGAGCAACATCCATGTACGTATCGAGCAGGTGCGTGAACGCAAGCAGGCGATCGCGCGCGAGCGTGACGAATTGGGTGCGCAGATCGAGCAGGATACCGCGGAGGCGCGCCAGGCGCGTACCCGCCTGGAGACGCTGGTTGCCCAGATGGCCGGTATAGAACAGGAACGCGAGGGCCTGATGGCTGAACGCGACCGTTTGCAGTCGGCGTTGGAGCAGGCGCGCAAACAGGCGCGCGAGGCGAGTGAGCAGGCGCACGGTATGGCGCTGGAGGTGCAGACCATGCGCAGCCAGCTCGAGGCTACACGTCAGGGGCTGGCGCGCATGGAATCCCAACTCGACGAATTGAGTCAGCGCCAGCAGGTGTTGGAAGAGGTACTGGAGAACAGTCAGGCGCCAATCTCAGCGCAGGAACAGGAACTGGCCGCGCTGTTGGAACAGCGGGTCACGGTCGAGGCCGAACTGGGCGAGGCCAGAAAACGGCTCGAGGACATCGATGAACGCGTACGGACTCTGGAACAGCAACGCAGTGAGGCAGAACAGGATGTGCAATCGGTGCGCGCCGACCAGGAACAGTCGCGCATCGCCTTTCAGGAAATCAGGGTGCGCCGCCAGACCCTGCGCGAGCAGTTGGACGAGACCGGTTTTTCACAACAGGAATTGCTCGAGCAAATCGAGGCGGATGCCAGTATCGATATGTGGCAGGAACGGGTGGAAAAGATGGCTGCGCGTATTCAGCGCCTGGGCCCCATCAACCTGGCGGCCATCGACGAATTCGCCGAGCAGTCCGAGCGCAAGGTCTATCTCGACTCGCAATTCGAAGACGTGACCGAGGCTTTGACGACCCTGGAAAACGCCATCCGCAAGATCGACCGCGAGACACGTACGCGTTTCAAGGAAACCTTCGACAAGGTCAACGCCGGACTCAAGGCCATGTTTCCACGTATGTTCGGTGGCGGCCATGCCTACCTGGAGCTGACCGGCGATGACCTGCTCGATGCCGGCGTCACCGTCATGGCGCGTCCCCCAGGTAAACGCAACAGCAGTATCCACCTGTTGTCAGGCGGCGAGAAGGCACTGACCGCCGTATCACTGGTATTCTCGATCTTTCAGCTCAATCCCGCGCCGTTCTGTATGCTCGACGAGGTCGATGCGCCACTCGACGATGCCAATGTGGGCCGTTTCTGCGACATGGTGCGGGAGATGTCGGAGAATGTTCAGTTTATCTTCATTACACACAACAAGATCACCATGTCGATCGCCAACCAGTTGTCCGGCGTCACCATGCATGAGCCTGGTGTATCGCGGCTGGTGGCCGTCGATGTCGAGGAAGCCGCAAAGATGGTTGCCGTCTGAGGGCATTGAGTGACGGGATGGCGGCCCGGCCGGGGCACTCCATGAGCGAGACCGGTAAACTATGGAAGACATGAGCGCTTTTCGCTGGATTCTGTTGCTGCTGGGTCTGTTGATTCTTGGCCTGATATTCATGTTTGGCAACCGCCGTTCCGAGAACTCAGGTAAGGAAAAGCCGTCCCGCGGCAGAAGTGAAAAGCCGGCAAATCTTATTTGGGACGATGACCAGACGGATCATGATCTTCAGCGTATCGGCGCCACGATTCGTATTGACGATGATGATGTGCCGACCGCAGAACCGTGCTCAAATACCGGCGCGGCGACTACACGCAGCGGTGTCGAGATTGATGATGTCGTCAGTTTCTATTTGATGGCACATGACGACACCCCCTTCAGTGGCAACCAGATCCTGCATGCCGTGACCCAGCTGGGTTTCGAGTATGGCGATATGCGTATTTTTCATTACCGTGAGAATATGGCCGACAAGCAACCATGGTTCAGTATTGCCAACGTATTCGAGCCGGGCTGGTTCGATATGGAAGGGCTGACAACCTTTCAGACCCGTGGCATCGTTATGTTCATGCAGGTCCCCAACGAACATGGCACGCTCAGGGTGTTCGACGCCATGGTCGAGAAGGCCAATCAGTTGAGTCTTGTTATGGGCGCGCAGTTGCTGGATGGCAACCGTAGCAGCCTGACCCGTCAGACCATCAACCATATTCGTGAGCAGTTGGTTGCTGCCAGACAAGGGTGCAGGGCATGAGCAAGGCTGATACCCTTTCCCCTGAACAGGCACGTGAACGGGCAGCGTATTTGCGTGACGAGATCAATCGTCACAACCATCTCTACTATGTTCTCGATCAACCCGAGATACCTGATGCTGAATATGACCGTTTGATGCGTGAGCTACAGGCCCTGGAGACACGTTTTCCCGAACTGCGAACGCCCGATTCACCCACATGTCGTGTCGGTTCTGCGCCTTTGAAAGACTTTCAGGAAGTGCGTCATGTAGTGCCCATGCTGTCATTGTCCAATGTCTTCAGCGAGCAGGAATTGGCCGACTTTAACCGCCGCGTGGAGGAGCGTTTGGGACATGGGGGCGTGGTCTATGCCGCCGAGCCCAAGTTCGACGGTCTGGCAATCAGTCTGGTGTACGAGGATGGTGTTATGGTGCGTGCAGCCACGCGGGGCGATGGCGTACGCGGTGAGGATGTGACACCCAACGCACGCACCATCCCCACCGTACCACTGAAGCTGCAAGGTCAGCGCTGGCCGGCCCTGCTCGAAGTGCGCGGTGAGGTGATCATGTCGCATGACGGTTTCGAGGCGCTCAATCGCCAGCAACGTGAGCATGGCAAGAAGGAATTTGTCAATCCGCGCAATGCCGCCGCCGGTTCGTTGCGTCAGCTCGATTCGTCCATCACCGCCGAAAGGCCACTGGAGGTCTATTATTATGGTGTCGGTGAGGTCAGTCCCGGCTGGCTCGCTGATACCCATATGGAGCGGCTGCAACAGCTTCGTGAATGGGGTTTTCGCATCAATGCGCATGTACGGAAAGTGACGGGGTTGCGTGGCTGTCTCGGCTATTACAACGAGATGTTGGACCTGCGCGACAGTCTGCCCTACGACATCGATGGAGTCGTTTACAAGGTGGATTCGGTTGCCGAGCAGGAAACCCTGGGCTTCATTTCGCGCGCGCCACGCTGGGCGGTGGCGCACAAGTTTCCCGCCCAGGAGGAGATGACTGTGGTCGAGGCCATCGATGTACAGGTAGGGCGTACTGGTAAACTGACACCTGTGGCACGCCTGCGTCCGGTGTTCGTTGGCGGGGTGACCGTCACCAATGCCACCCTGCACAACCAGGACGAGGTCGAACGCAAGGACGTGCGGGTTGGCGATACCGTCATCGTTCGGCGCGCCGGTGATGTGATTCCCGAGATCGTTTCGGTGGTCAAGTCACGCCGGCCAAAGGGTTTGCAGCGTTTTCGCATGCCGGAGCGCTGCCCGGTGTGTGGCGCCAGGGTGGAACGCATCGAGGGCGAGGCCGATGCCCGCTGCACCGCGGGTCTGTCGTGCCCGGCGCAACGTCGCGAGGCCATCAAGCATTTCGCCTCTCGCAAGGCCATGGATATCGAAGGACTGGGTGACAAACTCGTCGATGCACTGGTCGAGAAGGGCCTGGTTGAAACGCCGGCCGATCTCTATGAACTGACTCATGAACAGTTGGCAGGCATGCCGCGGATGGGCGACAAGTCAGCCGACAACCTGTTGCGGGCACTGGAAAAGAGCAAGCACACGACACTGGCGCGCTTCATTTACGCGCTTGGCATACGTGAGGTCGGCGAGGCCACCGCGCGGCAACTGGCACTGCACTTTGACAGTCTCGAAAGTATCATGACAGCCAGTATCGATGAATTGCAGGAGGTTGAGGACGTTGGACCGGTGGTTGCCGGGCATATCGTCAATTTCTTTCGCGAAGAACGGAATCGTGAGGTCATTGGGCGTCTGATCGAACAGGGTGTGAGATGGGAGGATGCCGCGCCACGCCAGGGAAAGCAGCCCTTGGCAGGCAATACCTATGTAATCACAGGCACCTTGTCGTCGATGAACCGCAATGAGGCCAGAGATCGCTTGCAGGCGCTGGGTGCAAAGGTTACAAGCAGTGTGTCGAAAAAGACTACTGCGGTCATCTGTGGCGAGAATCCGGGCTCAAAGTATGACAAGGCGCGTGATCTGGGTATCGAGATACTCGATGAGCAGGCTTTTCTCAGCCTGATTGGTGAACGATGAAACGCTTGCTGTTGCTGTTGCTGTTGTTGCCCATGAGCGTCATGGCCGGCAAGAAATGTCTGCTGGTGATGTCCTATCACAAAGGCTACGAATGGAATGACGGCATAGAACGTGCGGTTCGAAGGGAATTGCATGGGCGTTGCGAACTCAAGGTTTTCTACATGGATACCAAACGCAACACCAGTGAGGAATGGGGAAAACAGCAGGCTATCAGGGCCAAGAATCTCATCGG
Source organism: Gammaproteobacteria bacterium (assembly GCA_015484945.1). Lineage (GTDB taxonomy): Bacteria > Pseudomonadota > Gammaproteobacteria > WFUO01 > WFUO01 > WFUO01. Next base: position 59,047 of record WFUO01000060.1, read on the forward strand.
CATGTTTCGACCGGATGTGGTCATTGCATCAGACGACAATGCCAGCCGTTATCTGGTCAAGCCGTATTATCGCAATGCCAGGCTGCCGTTCGTCTTTTGTGGCATCAACTGGAGCGCGGACGAGTATGGTTATCCTTATCGTAATACCACAGGCATGATAGAGATTGCGCCTGTGGCATCCATGATCAAGCACTTGCGGGTACTGATACCCAATGTCCGTCATGGTATTTATTTGTCCAGCAATACACGTACCGAGCACAAGGACTATGAGCGGTTTCGCAGCATCTTTTCCAGCCATGGTATTCAGTTGGATGCCGCTTTCGTCAGCTCCATGGCATCCTGGAAGACGGTTTATCTCAAGGCACAGAAATTCGACTTTGTCTTGATCGGCAACAATGCCGGGATCACGGACTGGGACAGCAAGGAGATATCCGTCTTCGCGCTGGGCAATGCCCAGCGTCTGAGTGTGAGCTTCTACCAGTGGATGATGCCCTACAGCGCATTTGCCCTGACCAAGCGGCCAGAAGAGCAGGGCAGCTGGGCAGGCAAGACAGCGCTGGCGATACTGTCCGGCCTGAAACCCTCTGACATACCGGTAGTTGTCAACCGACACTGGGATATGTGGGTCAATCCCGCATTTTTTGGAAAGATCGGCATGCGCGTGCCAGTGCACATGCAGTATCGGGCCAGGCTATGGAAGTGAAGCCGCTCGCCAGGCTGTCACCACGCGTGATCTACGCATTTGTAGCTGGCGGCCTGTTACTGTCACTGGTGTTGGGTGGCATTGTCATCTGGCAGGATGTGGTACATAGCCGGCGCGAGTTCGAGCAGATGGCCGATGGTTATGCAAGCCGTGTCCTGCGCCGCCTGAACAGCAACGTGGCGGTACTCAATAGCATACGCGCCATGACCTTCACGCTGGATGAGCCAGATGATGAGCAGTTCGCCCTGTTCAGCCGTGAAGTGCTGAGGCAGAACAGCCAGATCAGATCGGTACGTTACCTGGTGCGGGTGAAAAGGAATGATCTCTCGACATTCGTTGCGGACATGCGCAAGCGTGGATATATCGATTTCCATGTCAAGGAGAGAAAGGGAAGGCGTTGGCAGCCTGTGAGCAGGCACGATATCTATTACGTGACCAAGTTTGTGGCGCCTTTCGAGCCGGTTCAGGTCCAGTTTCTGGGTCATGACATGTTTTCTGATCCGCGGTTTCACAAGTCGATCTATGCGGCCATCAACAGCGGTGAGGCAGTTGCTTCGCCACCAGTCATGTTACCCAATGGAGAGCGGGGTTATTTTCTGTTTCAGGCAGTTTATGCGGGTGGAGAACGTCCGGACAAGCTGTCCGAGCGGCGCAGAAGCGCCACGCGCTTAGTCGCCATAGCGATCAGCATACGCACCCTCATGACCGGGCTCAACGATCGTAGTGGCCTTGGCACGGTCAGGCTGGAAGCGATGGATGGTACCAGCAAGCCATCTGCCATCATGTATGACTATCGTGCCGGAAATGTGCCGGCTGCGAGCATATTGTTACCGGTATTTCACTTCAAGAGGCAATTGCTGAGTGGTGGACAGGTGTTCCGCCTGAGCATGGCGCGTCAAACCGACTTTGGTATTTTGCGGATTGACGTGATCATGATCGTCGTTTTCGCCACCTTGCTGTTTACCGGCCTGCTGTATTATATCCTGCGCATGACACTGGCAAACCGTGCCGCCCGGCACAAGGCTCAGGCAGAATTGTTCCGTGAAAGAGAGCGTGCCGCGGTTACACTGTATTCCATTGCCGATGCGGTCATCACAACGGATACTGATGGCAGGGTTGATTATATGAACCCAGTGGCAGAACGCATGACCGGTTGGAGCGCCAATGATGCCAGAGGCGCCCCGGTGGATATCGTCTTTTCCATTGTCAACGAGTCGTCTCGCAGCCGTTACGAGATCCCACTGCACGAATGTATCCGGCGTGGCAAGATCATCAAGCAGGAAAGTAACCTGGTGATTCTCAACCGTAATAACCAGCAGATACCCGTGTCGTTGTCAATTGCGCCGATTCGTGATCTCGATGGAGGCGTTAGCGGCACCGTGCTGATTCTTCAGGATGTCAGTCAGTCACGTGAGATGTCCCGCAAGTTATTGTGGCAAGCCAGTCATGACGGGCTTACGGGGCTGGTCAACCGGCGTGAGTTTGAGCGGCGGTTGAAGTATGCGATTGAAACCGCGGGTAGCGAGATGGCAGCACGTTTTGTACTGTACATGGATCTCGACCGTTTCAAGGTCGTCAACGATACTTGTGGTCATGTCGCCGGTGATGCCATGCTCAAGCAGATCGCCGGTCTGCTCAAGCCGCTGGTTTCCGGCAAGGATACACTGGCCAGGCTGGGTGGGGATGAATTCGGCATTCTCCTGATCTGTGATACGTACGCTGATGCAGAACAGGTGGCCGAGCGTATCATAGACAAGGTCAAGAAATACCGTTTTTCATGGGAGGACAAGACCTTCGAGATTGGCGTCAGTATTGGCATGGTGCGAATCATATCTGACGAGATATCCACTATCGATGCGCTGAGTCACGCCGATTCTGCCTGTTATATCGCCAAGGAACGTGGTGGCAACCGTGTACATGTCTATATGTCGGATGATGATGCCCTGCTCAAGCGTCATGGTGAGATGCAGTGGGTGCATCGCATTACCCGGGCACATGAAGAATCCAGGTTTCGGCTTCATGTGCAACAGATAGTACCGCTCAACCGGAAGGAGGATGTCTATCATTACGAGATTCTTGTAAGGATGATGGATGAGAATGGTGAGGAAATACTGCCGACATCCTTCATTGCCGCGGCAGAACGATACAATATGATCATAGATCTTGACAAATGGATCATTGAATCGGCCTTTTCGCATATCATTGACTATATCGCCTGCCGCCAGGCCAATCCGGTATTGCCACATCTGACTTTCTCGATCAATCTGTCGGGGCAGTCGATCAGCGATCCTGGCATGATGCATTTTATTGCGGAAATGTTCGATCGCAATCCAGGCCTTGCCACTTGCGTGACCTTTGAGATTACTGAGACATTTGCGGTATCCAACATGACCGAGGCGGGTGAATTCATTGCATTTCTGCGTGAGAAAGGTTGCCGGTTTGCGCTGGATGATTTTGGTACCGGTGTCAGCTCGTTTTCATACCTGAAGAACCTTGATGTGGACTATCTCAAGATTGATGGCGAATTCGTCAAGGATGTGAGTTGCGACCCGGTTGATTTCGCCATGGTTAGTTCCATCAATCACATGGGGCATGTGATTGGCGTACGTACCGTAGCGGAATATGTCGAGAATGAGGCTGTCTATGAGTGTCTGAAGCAAATGGGGGTTGATTATGGTCAGGGTGTCTGGATGCAAGCCGTCGAACCCTTGAGTGATATGTTGCGCTCACATCTCGACAGATCACGGTCAGATTGAAAGGAATGGATGTTGGAGGCGGTTATTCACCGGGGCTGCGTGCATCGATGCTAAGGGCATGGATTTCCTTGTGCATGGCGTCACCCAGTGCTTCATAGACCATGCGATGTCGCTGAACCAGATTCTTGTCGTTGAAGGCATTGGCGACGATACGAACAATGAAATGGCCGCCACCTCCCTTTGCGCCTTCATGTCCGGCATGCTTGTGGCTTTCGTCGATGATCTCCAGCGATTGTGGCGACAGTGCATCGGTCAGACGTGTGCGGATCATCTCGATTCTCTGTTCATTCATGGCAGTACCTTTCTGAAGGGTTTGACTGTCACCTTGCGGTACACGCCAGCCTTGACATAGGGATCGGCATCCGCCCAGGCCTGTGCGTCATCCAGTGAATCGAATTCGGCCACGATCAGGCTGCCGCTGAAACCTGCATCACCCGGATCCTCGGCATCAATAGCCGGATTGGGGCCGGCCAGCACCAGGCGTCCCTGGTCACGCAGCGCCTGCAGGCGCTGCAGGTGCTCGGGACGTGCCTGCAAGCGTTTGTCAATACTGTTCTCGTGATCCACACCAACGATCATGTAGAGCATCTCAGGAATCTTCCCCGGTTTCTTCAGGCTGTATGTGACGAGCCAGATAGATGAACTGGCCGATCATGAACAGGATTGTCAGGCCTATGGTACCGTAGAACTTGAAATTGACCCAGGCGTCGTTGCTGAAGTTCTTCATGATGTACAGGTTCAGAAAACCGATAGCGAGAAAGAACAGTGCCCAGCTCAAATTGAGCCTGGCCCAGACATGGCGTGCCACGTTAATGGCCGAACCCATCATGTGTTCGACCAGCGGTTTGCGCAGGAACAGTGGGCTGAGAAGAAACACGATGCCGAACAGCCAGTTGATGATGCTGACTTTCCACTTGATGAAGCTTTCGTCGTGCAGCAGCAGGGTCAGGCCGCCGAACACCAGTATCAGTACCAGTGTGACCACGTGCATCTTTTCCAGCTTGCGGTGCCGCCACCAGTTGATGGACATCTGCACGACTGTGGCCGCCATCAGTACGCCGGTGGCGACGAACATATCGCTGCCGCTGATCTTGTAGGCAATGAAAAACAGTATCAGGGGAAAGAGGTCGAACAGGATTTTCATGGGTTTCAGGGTTTGTCGGGACAGATACCCATTATATGTGAATTCAGGGGTGTGAGTACAACCCGGCTGGGTTAGAATGGCTGGATGAACCGTTGCTACGACCTGCATTCCCATTCCACGGCCTCGGACGGCACACTGACGCCGGCCGCGCTGGTTGCGCATGCCGCCGCGCAGGGTGTGGACGTCATGGCACTGACCGATCATGACACGACCGCCGGCCTGGACGAAGCGAGGGACGCAGCCAGGCAGCATGGCATCGAACTCGTGCCCGGGGTCGAGATCTCGGTAACCTGGATGCGCAGGACCATTCATGTGGTCGGGCTGGGGATCGATCCGGGGCATGGGCCACTACAGGCCGGGTTGGCCAAACTGCGTGAATTCCGCGACTGGCGCGCGCGTGAGATCGGCGAGCGCCTGCAGGCGGCAGGAATCGACGGGGCCTGGGAAGGCGCCTGCGCGCTCAGTGGCGGTGGACTGGTCGGGCGTACCCATTTTGCCCGGTTCCTGGTTGCGCGGGGTCATGCGCGTAACATGCGTGAGGTCTTTCGCCGTTTTTTGGTGCGCAACCGTCCCGGCCATGTGGCCGGGCAATGGGCCACGCTGGAACAGGCGGTGGGGTGGATAACCGGCGCGGGCGGTCAGGCCGTGATCGCCCACCCTGCGCGCTATGGACTCACACGCACGCGCCTGCTGACGCTGATCGGTGAGTTCCGTGAATGTGGTGGCGAAGCCATCGAGGTCGTCTCCGGCAGTCATTCGCCTGACGAAGTGTCGGTGATGGCCCGTCATGCCAGGGATACCGGTCTGCTGGGTTCGGCCGGTTCAGACTATCATGGCCCGGAAAATCCGTGGATCGAGATGGGCCGCATCGCGCCGTTGCCAGAGGGCGTGATACCGATCTGGCGTCATTGGGCTGGCGTGCGCGAGGCGGTATGAGTCAGTTCTTCCAGATTCATCCCGACAACCCGCAGGCGCGGTTGATACGCCAGGCCGTGGATATTCTGCATGCGGGCAGGGTGATCGTCTATCCGACCGACTCTGCCTATGCGCTGGGTTGCCTGCTGGGCGACAAACAGGCCCTTGATACCATGCGCCGTATCCGCCAGGTCGATGACCGGCACAATTTCACCCTGATGTGCCGAGATCTGTCAGAGATCGCCACCTATGCGCGTGTTGATAATCGTGCCTACCGGATTATGCGAAAACTGACCCCTGGCCCGTTCACGTTCATTTTTCGTGCCACCGGTGAAGTGCCGCGCCGGTTGATGCACCCCAAACGAAAGACCATCGGTATCCGTGTGCCGGACAACCGGATTGCGCAGGCACTGCTCGAAGAGTTGGGAGAACCACTCATCAGCACCACACTGATTCTGCCGGGCGATGAGCTGCCGATGGTCGATCCCTGGGAGATACGCGAGCGCCTGCAGCACGACGTGGGATTGGTCATCGACGGCGGGGGTTGTGGGCTGGAGCCAACCACCGTGGTCAATATGCTCGAGGATCCGCCACAGGTCGTGCGCCAAGGAAAGGGGGACTTCAGCGAATTTGAATAAACCCGTCACAGTTGTCAGAATAGATCCATGTCGATACTCGTCTTTCTGTTTCTCGCCGCTGTGATGGCCAGCAGCTACTACGGGCTGTTGACCGTTGACCTGTTGCGCGAACGGCGCGTGAGCTGGCGCGAGCTGGTGAACTGGCAAGCCATTCGCGCCCAACGCAAACCGGTGCGCCTGACCCTGGCCGGAGCTTGGACCAGCCTGTTCATGCTGTTTTTTTTCAGCCTGGTTATTCTTTTAAAAGTTTTTTGAATTCAATGACTAATATCATGTTATTAATACCGTTTCCAGGTCTGTGACAATGGAATTCACCCTCATCCAGAAGATCATGGTTTGGATTATACCGGTGTTGTTCGCGATCACCTTGCATGAAGTCGCGCATGGCTGGATCGCCAACCTGCTGGGCGACCCGACCGCGCGCATGCTTGGCCGTCTGAGCCTGAACCCGGTACGCCATATCGACCTGTTCGGAACCATCCTGATTCCGGCCTTTCTGCTGCTAACCACGGGTTTCGTGTTCGGTTACGCCAAGCCGGTACCGGTGACATGGGAGAACTTGCGCAGCCCTCGCCGTGACATGGCCGTGGTGGCCCTGGCCGGTCCCATGGCCAACCTGTTGATGGCGCTGTTCTGGGCCTTGGTAGTGAAGGCAGGACTGATGATCAATTCCGAGATGATGACGGTGTTCCTGGTCGCCACCGGCGTGGCCGGGATCTTCATCAACCTGGTTCTCATGGTCTTGAACCTGTTGCCGTTACCGCCTCTGGACGGCGGACGTATCGTCAATGGCCTGCTGCCGGCATCGGTGTCGCGCCAGTACAGTCAGATCGAGCCATGGGGGCTGATCATTCTCGTCGTGCTGATGGTTACTGGCGTGCTGGGCAAGATCATCGGTCCGCCGATATACTATCTGCTAGACCTGATCAGTGGCGTGGCCGGGATCTCGGACGCCAAGCTGATGGCGGTACTCTATCTACTGGGACTCTATAAATAGGAGCGACATGAGCGCAGAACAACGCGTCCTTTCGGGCATGCGCCCGACCGGGGCCTTGCACCTGGGACACTACCACGGCGTATTGCAGAACTGGATCCGCCTGCAGCACGAGTATGAATGCTTTTTTTTCGTTGCCGACTGGCATGCCCTGACGACCCACTACGAAGACACTGCCGACATGTCCACCAATGTCTGGGATATGGTCGTCGATTGGTTGGCAGCTGGTGTCAACCCCGGGTCGGCGCGGCTGTTCATTCAATCACGCGTGCCGGAGCACGCCGAACTGCATTTGCTGTTGTCGATGATCACACCATTGGGCTGGCTCGAGCGCGTACCCACCTACAAGGACCAACAGGAGAAACTCAAGGAGCGAGATCTGGCCACCTATGGTTTTCTTGGCTACCCGTTGCTTCAGAGTGCCGATATCCTCGCCTACAAGGCAGGCTATGTGCCGGTTGGCGAAGACCAGGTTGCACACGTGGAGCTGACTCGTGAGGTCGCCCGACGCTTCAACCACATCTATGGCAAGGAGCCAGGTTTCGAGGAAAAGGCAGAAGAAGCGATCAAGAAGATGGGCAAGAAAAACGCCAAGCTGTATCGTGACGCGCGCAGGCGTTACCAGGAGCAGGGCGATACCGAGGCGCTGGAAGTCGGCAAGGCATTGCTTGAAAGCCAGCAGAACATCACCCTGGGCGATCGCAAGCGCCTGTTCGGCTATCTGGAGGGTTCTGGACGTATCATTCTGCCCGAGCCACAAGCATTGTTGACCCCGGCATCCAAAATGCCGGGGCTGGATGGCCAGAAGATGTCCAAGTCCTACGGTAACACCATTGCCCTGCGGGAGGATCCGGCCTCGATCGAAAAGAAACTGCGCACCATGCCGACCGATCCGGCACGTGTGCGGCGTACCGATCCAGGTGACCCAAAACGTTGTCCGGTATGGCAATTGCATGAGATCTATTCTGATGACGAGATTTGCAACTGGGTGCGTGAAGGTTGTACCACGGCCGGTATTGGCTGCCTCGACTGCAAGCAACCGGTCATCGATGCCATTCTTGCTGAACTGGCTCCGATTCGTGAGCGGGCCGAGGAATACCGCAACGACCACAAGTTGGTGCAGGATATCATCTCTGAAGGTTGCGAAGCCGCGCGCGACGTAGCGCGCGAAACCCTCGATGAGGTGCGTCAGGCCATGGGCCTCAACTACCGCTGACGGGCTGCTTCAACAGGTCACGCGGAGGCTGATACCACGGCCAAGAAGGTGGCAGTCAAACACAGAGGTTTTTATATGAGTGCCCGATCCGATGGCATCGGTGGTCGAGCTTGATTACCGCGCCATCTTCGGCAATGTATCTCACCTTCTCGCGCGCCCCCGCGA
>WFUO01000061.1 GCA_015484945.1 Gammaproteobacteria bacterium
CAGATAAACTGTCCGGTAAACCGTTATGTATCGGTCAGAAACAGTTGTCGTTGTCCGCGCGGGACACGTGTGCAGGCGATTGGTGGTAATTTGAAGGTATGCCGTCCACTATCGCGGTCCCAGACAAACTGTCCGGTAAACCGTTATGTGTATCGTGCTTATCCTTGCCGCTGCCCAAAGGGCACGCAAGCACAGATTGTCGGCAGAATGAAGGTTTGCAAAAGATAGCAGGACGCTTCAGGTGCCAAGCTGACGTATGCGGTCGAGCTGTTCTCGCAGGCCGGCGAGTGCGGTTTCGGCTTCGGCGAGCTTGGCGCGTTCCTTGTCAACCACGGCTTCTGGGGCACGGCTGACGAAGTTTTCATTGCCGAGCTTGGCCTGGATGCGGTCGGCCTCTTGCTGCTTGCGGTCGATCTCCTTTTCCAGGCGGGCGATTTCGGCGTCTCTGTCGATCAGGCCGGATAGCGGGATGAGTATCTTCATCTCGCCGACCAGCGCGGTGGCGGCCTCGGGTGCCTCGTCTCCTGTGACCCAGTCGATGCTGGCAATCTTTGCCAGCCCTTCGAGATAGGGGCGGTATCGCTGCGTGCGTTCGCGGTCGCTGTCGTCGCCGTCTTGCAGCAGTACCGGAAGGGGCTTGCCGGGCTTGATGTCGTAGCCGCTACGAATCTTGCGAATGCCGAGGATGAAGTCCATGACCCAACGCATGTCGGCCTCAGCGCTGTTATCGATGAGTGTCTCGTCAGGCTGCGGCCAGGGTTGCAGCATGATGGTTTCTCCCTCGACACCCGCAAGCGGGGCGATGCGTTGCCAGATTTCTTCGGTGATGAAGGGGATGACCGGGTGGCCGAGACGCAGGATGGCCTCGAGTACACGAACGAGCGTTTGGCGTGTGCCACGCAGGGCTGCCTTGCTGGCCTGGTCGTTGTTGAGCACGATCTTGGATAGTTCCAGGTACCAGTCGCAGTATTCGTTCCAGGTGAATTCGTACAGTATCTGGGCGGCATGATCGAAGCGGTAGTGTTCGATGGCGTCACTGATCTGTCCTTCGACCTGTTGCAGGCGTGAGACGATCCAGCGATCGGCGGCGTTGAGCTCGACATCACCGCCTTGCTGGCCGCAGTCGTGCCCTTCGGTGTTCATGAGCACGTAGCGCGCGGCGTTCCAGAGCTTGTTGCAGAAATTGCGGTAGCCCTCGATGCGTCCGAGGTCGAACTTGATGTCGCGCCCGGTAGAGGCGAGCGCGGCAAAGGTGAAGCGCAGCGCATCGGTACCGAAGCCGGGGATGCCATTGGGGAATTCCTCGCGCGTCTGACGCTCGATCTTTTTTGCCAGTTGCGGTTGCATCATGCCGCTGGTGCGCTTGGCGATCAGGTCTTCCAGCGAGATGCCGTCGATCAGGTCGATGGGGTCGAGTACGTTGCCCTTGGACTTGGACATTTTCTGGCCATGTGAGTCACGCACCAGTCCATGTACATAGACCTCGCGGAAAGGTACGTCGTCCATGAATTTCAGCCCCATCATGATCATGCGCGCCACCCAGAAGAAGATGATGTCGAAGCCGGTAACGAGTACGCTGGTTGGGTAGAAGGTCTGCAGGCGTTCGGTGTTCTCGGGCCAGCCGAGAGTGGAGAACGGCCACAGCGCGGAACTGAACCAGGTATCGAGCACGTCTTCATCCTGGCGCAGCGGATAGTCATCGGCCAGGCCATGTTGTTCGCGTACTTCGGCTTCGCTGCGGCCGACATAGACGTTGCCCTGCTCATCGTACCAGGCGGGGATGCGGTGCCCCCACCAGATCTGGCGGCTGATGCACCAGTCCTGGATGTTGTGCATCCAGTCGAAATAGGTGTTCTTCCAGTTGTCTGGAACGAAGCGGATGCGGCCCTGTTCGACGGCCTCAATGGCGGGTTTGGCCAGCGGCCCGACCTTGACATACCACTGGTCGGTGAGGAAGGGTTCGATGACCACACCGGAGCGGTCGCCGCGAGGCACCATGAGTTTGTGGTCTTCGATCTTTTCGACCAGCCCGGCGGCCTGCAGATCGGCGACGATGGCCTTGCGCGCCTCGTAGCGGTCCATGCCGATGTATCTTTCCGGGATCAGTGTGCCTTCCCCGTCGGTATTGGCGCGAATGGTCGCATCGACGGTGAAGATATTGATCAGACCGCCATGTGGCTGTTCGGCGACGGGTTTTTCGTCGCGGTGACGTTGCCAGACTTCATAGTCGTTGAAGTCGTGCGCCGGGGTGATCTTGACGCAGCCGGTGCCGAACTCGGGATCGGCGTGTTCGTCGGCGATGATGGGGATGCGGCGCCCGGTCAGCGGCAGGTCGAGCAGTTCGCCGATCAGGTGCTTGTAGCGTTCATCCTCTGGGTTGACCGCTACCGCGCAGTCACCCAGCATGGTTTCGGGACGGGTGGTGGAGACCACCAGGTGGCCGGTGCCGTTGCTGAGGGGGTAGCGCAGGTGCCACATGTGGCCGTTCTCTTCCTCAGAAATCACTTCCAGATCGGAGACGGCGGTGTGCAGCTTGGGATCCCAGTTGACCAGGCGTTTGCCGCGATAGATCAGCCCTTCCTCATAGAGGCGTACGAAGACCTCTTTCACGGCTTCCGACAGGCCCTCGTCCATGGTGAACCGTTCGTGCTCCCAGTCCAGCGACGAGCCCAGGCGACGCAACTGCCGGGTGATGTTGCCGCCGGATTCCTCTTTCCATTGCCAGACGCGTTCGATGAAGCGCTCACGGCCGAGGTCGTGCCGGGTGAGGCCTTCTGCTTCGAGCTGGCGTTCCACGACCATCTGGGTGGCGATGCCGGCATGGTCGGTGCCCGGCTGCCACAGGGTCTTGTCGCCCTTCATGCGGTGGTAGCGGATCAGGGTGTCCATGACGGTGTTGTTGAAGCCGTGCCCCATGTGCAGGCTACCGGTGACGTTGGGGGGCGGGATCATGATGCACCAGGGTTCACCCGGGGCGTTCATGTCGGGCGCGAACCAACCATGGCTTTCCCATGTCTGGTACCAGCGTTGTTCGATCGCGTGGGGGTTGTATCGTTTGTCCATGCCTTGTCCGGGCCGCCCTTGTTGATATACGGGATAAAGGGCGCATTATACAGGCCCGTGGAGCGGGCGTCAGGTATCCTTGCCGTGATTCGCGGGATGACGCAGCGCTTCGAGGATGTGTTCGCGCAACGTGGTTTCGTACTGGCCAAGCATGACCTCGATGGTTTCGTGGATGCGCGTGCGGACCAGATTGTCGATATCGTCGAGCAGGGCATCACGCATCTCGCGGGTGACCTCGGCCATGATGGCGGTGAGTGTCTCTTCATCCAGTTCCGGCGTCGTGGAGGCGGGTGTTTCGGTTTCGGCTGCTGGTTCCGCTTCTTTCAGGGCGTCCAGTTCGGGAATTTCGACGGCATCGCCAGGCACAACGACCTCGGTCAGTATCGGGATGCCGTCCTCGTCCAGCGGTGGTTGTGGGGTTTCGTCGGTCATCGGAGCTGGTGGGTCTGCATGTCGTAGCCACGGTCACGGTAGAAGCGGAAGCGTTCACGGCCCTGCGCCTTGACGGTTTCATCGTCGTTGACCAGTTCCACGACCTGGCTGAAACGGCCGAAGAAGGGGGGCACGGCATCGGTCAGGTTGATGAGCACATCGGTCTCGCGTTCCGGCGCGGTATCATGGCCGATCAGCACGCGCAGTGCAGGGTCGTCCTCGTCGGCCGGGTACAGGCCATGTGGCACGAAGCTGTCGGCACGGAAGGTCCACAGCATTTCGTCGAGCCGGCGCGCGGAACCGGGTGAGTCTGTGTGGATGAATACCCGCTTGCCCAGGCCCAGGATCTTCTCGGTCAGGCGGCAGGCGGTCAGTTCGCGGCTGTTGGGCGCCTGGCCGGGGATGATGTAGAACTTTACCTGGGTCATTTGCGGTGTTCGATGCGGTCCAGCAGGTATTGTACCAGCATGCCCACCGGCCGGCCGGTGGCGCATTTCTTGTCGCCGCTGATCCAGGCCGTGCCGGCGATGTCGAGATGGGCCCAGTGCATCTTTTTCGTAAAGCGTGACAGGAAACAGGCCGCGGTAATGGTGCCCGCGCCCTTGCCGCCGATATTGGCCATGTCGGCGAAGTTGCTGTCGAGCTGTTGCTGGTAGTCGTCCCACAACGGCAGTTCCCAGGCGCGGTCGCCCGAGGCCTTGCCGGCATTGAGCAGATCGTGCACGAGTGGTTTGTGGTTGCCTAGCAGGCCGTGGGCGTGACTGCCCAGCGCGACGATACAGGCGCCTGTCAATGTGGCCATGTCGATCACCACATCGGGCTTGAAGCGCTCGGTGTAGGTCAGGGCGTCGCACAGGATCAGGCGGCCCTCGGCATCCGTGTTGAGGATTTCGATGGTCTGGCCGGACATGCTCGTGACGATGTCGCCTGGCTTGTTGGCCGCGCCGTCGGGCAGGTTCTCGGAGCTGGGTATCACACCGACGAGGTTCACCGGCAGGTCCATGTCGATGGCGGCGCGAAGGGTGCCGAGTACGGCGGCGGCGCCGCACATGTCGTATTTCATTTCATCCATCTGCGCGGCGGGCTTGATGGAGATGCCACCGGCATCGAAGGTCAGGCCTTTGCCGACCAGTGCCACCGGTTTATGGTCTTCTCCAGCCCCCCGATATTGCAGGACGATCAGTTTTGCCGGCTCTCGGCTGCCGCGCGAGACCGACAGCAGGGCGCCCATGCCCAGTTTTTTCATCTGCGCTTCATCCAGTACCTCGATGCTGGCCTTGTCGCTGCTTCCGGCCAGTTCACGCGCCTGTTCGGCCAGATATGACGGCGTACAGACATTGCCGGGCAGGTTGCCCAGGTCGCGTGCCAGGCGTACGCCCCGGGCAATGCCCTGACCGATGCGCACCGCCTCCTCGCTCTCGGCCAGTTCGCGCCGGCTGGGAATACTGAGGATGAGCTTGCGCAGCGGCCGGCGCTGTTTCTCCTGCTTGCTCTTGAGCTGGTCGAAGCGGTACAGGGCGTAGTCGGCCGTGATCACCGCCTGGCGCACCTTCATCGCCGTGCCCAGCCCCTTGACCGGCAGTTCAGGCAGGTAATAGACCGCCTCCATGGCGCCGCCCTCGTCAAGCGCGCGGGTTACGGCCTCGATGACCTTGCGGTATTGACGCAGGCCGAAGTCACGCTCCTTTCCGCAACCGACCAGCATCACCCGGTCACACAGGGTGTTGGGGACGTGGTACAGTAGCAGGGTCTGGCCGGTCTTGCCGTCGAGGTCGCCTCGCCGGATCAGGTTGCTGATGAAGCCGTCGCTGGCCTTGTCCAGTTGTTCGGCGGCGGCCGACAGGCGGCGTGATTCGAACACGCCGACCACGACACAGGCGCTGCGCTGTTTTTCGGGGTTACCGCTCTTGACGCTGAATTCCATGAATCCGGTTCCTGTGCGATTGGATAAAAAACGATATTTTGCCAGTTTACATTAAAAAATGTTTATTTCCAGTCAAAAATACAAGTTTCGTGGGTGCGGCCGGGCATGTTGCCGGTAACAGACCGATATTTTGCAAGGGAAATCCTGCAAACCCTGCTGGCGGTGGCCATTGTGCTGCTGGTGATTTTCCTCAGTAACCGGGTGGTGGCCTATCTTGCCCAGGCCGCGTCCGGGCAACTGCCAGCCAGGGTGATCTGGACCCTGGTCATGCTCAAGACCATCAAGTACCTGATCCTGTTGCTGCCTTTGGCGTTCTATCTCGCCATTCTGCTGGTGCAGGGGCGTATGTACCGTGACAACGAGATGGTGGCCCTGCAGGCCTGCGGGGTCGGTTACGGCCGTCTGTACCGTCCTGTCGGGCTGATCGGCATACCGCTGGCGTTGCTGCTGGGATGGATGTCACTGCAGGCGGTTCCGTGGACCGCGGCGGTGGAGTACCGGATCCTTGATGACGTGCGCAAGGATCTCGACGTTGGCGTGGTACAGGCAGGGCAGTTTCGTGAATCGTCGGATGGCAGGCGGATCGTCTATGCCGAATCGGTGTCTGCCGATGGCCGCCGCATGCGCAATGTGTTCATACGCGTGCGGGGTTCCGGGCGTGAGACCATTCTGCTCACCGCCAGGCAGGCGGTGCTGGAGGCCGATGCCGCCAGCGGCGCCCGATATCTGGTACTGCTGGACGGCTACCGTTACGATGGCGAGCCGGGGCGGGCCGACTACCGCGTCACGCGCTTCGCCCGGCATGGTTTTCTGATCGACAATATCCAGGGAGGCAGGCCGTTGCGGCGCAAGCGAAATTCGATTGCCACACAAAAACTGCTGGCCTCCGGCAAGCCGGGTGATATTGCCGAGCTGCACTGGCGCCTGTCGGTGCCGCTGAGCGTCCTGGTGCTGGCCCTGCTGGCACTGCCGCTGGGTCACAGTTCGCCCCGCAAGGGCCAGTACGGGAAGCTGTTCGTTGCCATTCTGATCTATATTCTGTACGTCAATCTGCTGGGGCTGGCGCAGAGCTGGACCGAGAAGGGGCGGATCCCGCCATCCATCGGCCTGTGGTGGGTGCATCTGCTGGTGGCGGGTCTGGGTGCCGTGCTGCTGGTGCGCCGCCGACGGTTACGCTGGTTGCGCGGTGGAGCGCACCGATGAGGATCATTGATCGCTACGTCGCCCGTCAGGTCATCACCGGCAGTCTGCTGGCCCTGTTTGTTTTGACCGGTATCGCAGTATTTTTCACCTTTCTGGCCCAGTTGGGCGATCTCAACCAGCGCTATACGCTGGGCAAGGCAATTGCCTATGTGTTGCTCAGTCTGCCGCGCCGGGCCTATGAACTGTTGCCTACCGCGGTGCTGCTGGGCAGTCTCATGGGGTTGGGCGCGTTGGCTTCGAGCAGCGAACTGGTGGTGTTGCGCGCCGCCGGTGTGTCGGTCGCCCGGGTCGGGCTTTCCGTGCTCAAGGCCGGGCTGGCCGTGGGCGTGTTTGCCCTGCTGCTCGGCGAGGTGGTCGCACCGCCCGGTGAGCAGTACGCCCAGCAGATGAAGAGTGCAGCCATGACCGGCGCCATCACGTTGCGCAGCCGGCATGGTTTCTGGGCGCGCGACGGGCAGAATTATGTGAGTATCTCTCGTGTGCTGCCCGGTGCGCGTCTGGAGAACATCGTGATCTACCGTTACGATGATTCGCTGCGTCTGCGTTCAGTCACACATGCGCCACATGCGGAGTTTCGCGATGGCCGCTGGTTGTTGCGTGACATTCGCCAGACCCGCTTCAGTGATGCTGGTGCGCATGTGGAAGTACGCAAACAGGCCTGGTGGTCGTCGATTCTTGCACCCGAGTTGCTCGATGTGCTGGTTGTCAAGCCGTTGCATCTGTCGGCCTGGTCACTGATGCAGTACATCCGTTACCTGCGACTGAACAGTCTGGATACGCAGCAGTACAGTCTGGCATTGTGGGTCAAGCTCATGCAGCCGTTCACGGCCATGGCCATGTTGCTGCTGGCCGTGCCGTTCGTGTTCGGGTCGTTGCGCAGCACCGGTGCCGGTCAGCGCATGCTGGTGGGGGTGCTGATCGGCATGGGTTTTCATCTTGCCAGTCAGGCCATACACCATACCGGGCTCGTGTATGGCGCGCCGGCCGCGCTCAGTGCAGCGACGCCTGTTGTGTTGATGGTATTGACGGCCTGGTGGATGATGCGCCGCACCGAGCGGGTTTGAGTCTTGCAACGACAGGCGTCATGGATTGAACGCGGAGAACGCACAGGCGCGGAGTACGCGGAGAGGGCTTTTTATGTTGATTCGTATCACAGGCATCGATACCGGTGAAGAACCCAGGAGGAAGATGGGGTAGCGATGAAATCATGGCTATGCATCATCGGTTCGACTGGCCGGCCGGTTCCGAGTCGCACTGCCCATGGAAGACAACGCTGTGTTCTTTGTGTTGAAACACGCTCTGACCCGCTGTGGGGGCATTCAATTGGATGGCGGGACGTAGCGGGCGTCGACCATGATCATTTCGCTGGCCGAGAGCTTGTCGTAGAGTGACTGGCGGCGGGGATCGAACAGCGTCAGCAGCAGGCCCAGTCCAAGGCTCAGCGTGGCTGAAAAGAAGCGCACAGTGGCCTGTATCCAGCCGATGTTGCTGCCATCCGGTGACTGCACGCGCATTTTCCATGCGCGCATGCCCAGTGTCTGTCCGCCATGGGTCCAGAACCAGGCGAAGAATACATATACCCACAGCACCAGCCAGGCGCGGTACAGCCACGGGAAGTTTTTGTGCAGTTCCGTGGTGCCCGCCACCAGTTTTCCAAGGACCATGGCCACGGCGGTAGCGATCATCAGGATGGCCAGTACCAGCAGGCTGTCGTAGAGCAGAGCACCGAGCCGGCGCACAAGACCCGGATAGGCGTCGATAGAATGTTCTGATCCTGATGTCACGATAATTAATCCGCGGTTTGGTTTTAATTCGGGGTTGGTTATGCTAAATACACTAAATACAGAACAACAAGACGTCACCTGAAGCGAGGAGTTATGGACATTATATCAGAGCTTGCCTCGATGCCGGGAGTCATTGCCGCTGGAGAGTATTCCTACCGTGGTGACCGGTTCACCTATCAGGGTCAGCTTGACCCCGAGCAGGCGCGCATGGCATCTATCATGTGCAGGGCCACGACCATGAGCGTGCACATGCAATCCGAGATTCTCGAATCCTTCTGTGAAGACTGTGGCCTGACGCCGTCACGGGGCTGGATGGTCAGCGGCCCCGGCATGACGGTGTGTGTATATACCAACGTATTTGCGTTTCTCGACAACCGGCAGGCATCGAAGAATGCCGTGATGGCCTTCATGCAGGCAAAACTGGCCGACAAGACAGACGACCTTGTCTGAACAAGAACAACAGTGAAGTGAAAGGAGCGACTACCCATGCCTGATCTGGACAAGTTGATGAGCCTGCCGGGCGCGCTGGCGTCTTTCGAATTCAATGACCGTGGCGAACTGAAGGAAAGCAGGATCGCAGAGGGAAGTAATCTC
Source organism: Gammaproteobacteria bacterium (assembly GCA_015484945.1). Classification (GTDB taxonomy): domain Bacteria; phylum Pseudomonadota; class Gammaproteobacteria; order WFUO01; family WFUO01; genus WFUO01. The sequence continues at coordinate 9,001 of WFUO01000061.1, forward strand.
AACGATACCGTACTCGATCTGGTTTGCCACATGTGTATCGCGAATATCTCCATCGCCACCATGCAGGCGCGTGGCTGGGAGAGCATGACAGGCGCCCAGGGCTTTTACCCCATCAATGGCTTTACGCTGATGGGGCTGGAGTGGTCGGCCGTGGCCACGGGCTCGCACGGTGTCATCATGAAAAACGGCGAGGCCGACTACGAGGCGGCCTATGCCGCCCTGGCCGAATAGGTGCTGCCATGATCAAGCGAATGCTGGCAGTCGATGGTGTGAATGTCATCTGCGAGTTCCGAGACGACGGCAGCTTTGTCGAGGGTTATGGCATGCTGCCCGAAGAACATATGATGGGATTGGCCAAGTTTGCTCATGATTACAAGCGGATCGTACAGGGCAACGCCGACCAGTTGTCTATGTTCACGCAAATGAACGGCTGGACACCGCCGGGCGGCTGGATCGTGCGTGGCGAACGGATGTCGGTTTGCAGTATCGGCAATCTCGTATGCCTGGTCGATAATGAGGAAGGCTCCTTGACCGAAGTGATGGCGGAACTGAAAGACGTTTCGTCGATGTGACATCTTGTCATTCAGCCAGCGGGGAAGGCCATGAGCTACCAGGTGCGTTTCTACAAGGGAGACTATCGCGAGCGTCAGGCGCAGGCCAACGCCGATGGTTGCGTGGCCTATGTCGAGCACCATTTCAACAGCAGCGCCAATCCCGATGCCGGTTACGCGGTGGTCATCACCGGTTCCAACGCGTCGCGCACCAGTAAGGCATGGGGGCGCTGGTATGCCCGGGCCGTGGCGGATGAGTTCGGCATCCGCACCGGTGGTGATGATGGTATCATGGTCGGTGGTTATGGTGGGCGTGGTGACAGCAACATCTATTACACCCGCATGCCCGCGATACTGCTCGAGCCGCTGTTCGCCAGCAACCCACAGCACGCCGAATGGATCCGCAGCGAGGACGGGCGCGAACGTCTGGCGCGTATTCTGGCCGAGAGCATACGCCGGTTTTTTCCCGGTGGTGGTCTGGTTGGCTTCAGCGTCGGACACAAGTACAAGACCAGCCGTCCTGATGATCGCGGCGCGCCCGTTTACGGCGGCGGCACAGAGGCAGACCATGCCGAGATGGTTTTGCAGCGCGCGGCGGACATGCTGACGGGTGATGCGCAATCCGTTGCCACCGACGAATCCGGCCCTTCCACGAGCGAACACCATCATCACTGAGTGGGGCAGGGTTATGGTATGATGCTGGCCATATCCAATGCAGCAGGTAGGAACCATCGAAGAACCACGCATCATTCCACGCTCCGGGCACACGATTTCCCGCAAGCACATCAGTGAGCATGCGCTCAAGGTGCTCTATCGCCTGAAAAAGGCAGGCTACCAGAGTTACCTGGTCGGCGGTTGTGTGCGTGACCTGCTGCTCGGCCACGAACCCAAGGATTTCGATGTCGCCACCGACGCGCGGCCCGAGGAAGTCAGGGCATTGTTCAGCAACTGCCGTCTGATCGGTCGGCGCTTCCGCCTGGCGCATGTGTTCTTTGGCCGCAACATCATCGAGGTGGCCACGTTCCGCGGGCAGTCGTCGGATGGTGAGGGTGAACGCACGGCCGCCGACGACGGACGCCTGTTGCGCGACAATGTCTATGGCACATTGGAGGAAGACGCCTGGCGGCGCGACTTCACTGTCAATGCGTTGTACTACAACATCGACGACTTTTCACTGGTCGATTACACCGGTGGCCTGGATGATTTGCGTGCCGGTGTCTTGCGCCTGATCGGTGATCCGGACACCCGATATCGCGAGGACCCGGTGCGCATGTTGCGCGCTATCCGCTTCGCCGCGCGCCTGGGTTTTCGCATGCACCCCGATACCGAGGCGCCGATTGCGCAGCTGGCCGGGCTGCTCGAGGGTATCTCGCCTTCGCGTCTTTTCGACGAGACACTGAAGCTGTTCATGTCTGGCTATGCGGTCCCGACCTGGGAACTGCTGCGCCAACACGGCCTGTTCGGTGTGCTGTATCCGCAGACTGAAAGCGCACTGGCGGAGGAGGAGGCGGGCTTTCCACGGGTGATGCTGGCACGCGCGATGGAGAACACCGATCTGCGTATCGAGCAGCGCAAGCCGGTGACGCCGTATTTTCTCTATGCGGCGCTGTTGTGGGAGCCGGTCAGGCTGCGTATGCAGGCGTTGATGGCGGCGGATGAACGGCTTGGCGAGGTCATGGCCCTGCAGATCGCCGGTGGCGAGGTGCTGTCGGAACAACTGCGCCGGGTGTCGATTCCCAAGCGTTTCAGTTTGCCCATGCGCGAGATCTGGACCTTGCAGCCACGGTTTGCGCAACGCCGTGGCGCGCGGCCGTTACGCCTGCTTGGTCACCCGCGTTTCCGGGCCGCCTACGATTTTCTGTTGTTGCGTGCCGAAAGCGGCGAGGCCGATCCGGAACTGGCTGAATGGTGGACGCGCTTCCAGACCCTGGATGCCGACGAGCAACGCGCCCTGGTGCAGCCTGCCGGCAAACGCGGACGCCGGCGCCGGTCACGCAAGCGGAAGGCGCCCGCATCCGGTGGCGATGGTCAGGCATGATCCCCCGTCAGCAGGCATGGATCGGACTGGGCAGCAATCTGGCCGACCCGCTCGCACAGTTGCGCCGCGCACTTGACGAACTGGATCACCTGCCTGAGACCCGGCTGCTGGCTGCCTCGTCCATATACCGCAGCCCGCCGATGGGGCCAAAGGACCAGCCCGATTATTTCAATGCGGTGGCGCGTCTCGAGACTGGCCTGGCGCCACAGGCCCTGCTGGCTGAACTGCAGGACATCGAGAGGGCGCATGACCGGGTACGCGAACGGCGCTGGGGTCCACGCACGCTGGATCTCGACATCCTGCTGTATGGCGGGCTGATCATCGACGAGCCTGATTTGCAGGTACCCCACCCGGGGCTGCACGAGCGGGCCTTCGTGTTGTATCCTTTGCGTGAACTGGCGCCGTCGCTGGAGATACCCGGGCGCGGTACGGTGCGTATTCTGTGCGAACAGGTTGTGGCTGACGGCTTGGTGGCGGTCGAATGAGCATGACGGAAGACATACTGCAGGACCGGCGCTACATCGTCGTCGAGGGCCCCATCGGTGTGGGCAAGACCAGCCTGGCCAGGCGCCTGGCAAAGACGCTGGGCAGCGAACTGCTGCTCGAGGATGCGGACAGCAATCCGTTTCTCGAACGCTTCTACCGCGACCCGCGGCAGGGCGCCTTGCCGACCCAGCTGTTTTTCCTGTTTCAGCGCGCCCAGCAGATGCAGGCACTCAGACAGGATGACATGTTCAGTCCGGTACGGGTGGCCGACTTTCTGATCGACAAGGACCGCCTGTTCGCCGAACTGACCCTGGATCAGGATGAGTTGCATCTGTACGAACAGGTCTATGACAAGCTGGCCATCGATGCCCCACGGCCGGATCTGGTGATCTACCTGCAGGCACCGGTATCGACCCTGCAGCAGCGTATCGCCCGGCGCGGCATTCCCCATGAACAGGGTATGGACAACGACTATCTCGCGCGCCTGGTCGAGGCCTATACCCGTTTCTTTCATGACTACAGCGCCGCGCCGCTACTGATCGTCAACGCCACCGAGATCGATCTGGTCAACAATGACGACGATTACGAACAACTGCTGCGCCAGATCCGGCGGCTGCGCAGCGGCCGTCACTATTTCAATCCACTGCCGATCGCCATGTAGGCCGGCACGGTAACCAGGCATGTACGCGAAACCGACAATGAGCAAGATAACCGCCCGTGGCCTGCGTGAGCATACACGTGCCGGTGGCCGGTTTACCTGTTTGACGGCCTACGATTACAGCTTCGCAAGGGTGCTCGACGAGGCGGGTATCGATGTCATCCTGGTTGGTGATTCGCTGGGCATGGTCGTGCAGGGATGTGAAACCACGCTGCCGGTCACTGTGGATGACATGGTCTATCATGCGCGGGCTGTTTCGCGTGGCTGCCGCCGCGCGTTGTTGATGGTGGACATGCCTTTCATGAGCCATGCCACCGTCGAGCAGGCACTGGCCAATGCCGCGCGGCTGATGAAGGAAGGCGGCGCCAACATCCTCAAGCTCGAGGGCGGCGCCGACCAGGTCGGCATCGTCGCAGCGCTCACGGCCCAGGGCATACCGGTCTGCGCCCACCTTGGTCTGCAGCCGCAATCGGTACACAAACTCGGCGGCTACCGGGTGCAGGGTCGCGACAGCGATACCGCCACGCGCATGATACAGGATGCCACGGATCTGCAGCAGGCTGGCGCCGACATGTTGTTGCTGGAATGCGTGCCCGCCCGCCTTGCGGCAGAGATCACCGCCAGGCTGGATATCCCGGTGATCGGTATCGGTGCCGGTGACCAGGTCGATGCCCAGGTGCTGGTGCTGCACGACATGCTCGGCATCACGCCGGGCAAGCCGCCACGTTTCAGTCACAACTTCATGCGGGATGCCGGCGACATCCGCGGCGCGGTCGAGGCCTATATCAACGCCGTGCACGATGGCCGTTTCCCCGGTCCCGAACACCGTTTCGAATAAGCTGTCACCCATGCATGTGATCGAAACAGCCGACGCATTGCGCAAACAGGTGGGTGAATGGCGTCGTGCAGGCGGGCGTATCGGCTTTGTGCCGACCATGGGCAATCTGCACGCGGGCCACCTGGCGCTGGTGGACAGGGCGCGCGAGCTCGCCGGGCGCGTGGTCGTCAGTATCTTCGTCAATCCCATGCAGTTTGGCCCCGGCGAGGACATCGACCGCTACCCGCGCACGCTGGATCGTGATTGCGAGGCCTTGCGGCGAAAGGATGTCGATCTGCTGTTCGCGCCACCGGTGGAGGTGATCTATCCACATGGCGACCGGGCCACGACACGTGTGGAGGTGCCTGGCCTGTCGGACATCCTCGAAGGCGAGCACCGCCCCGGCCACTTCACCGGTGTCGCCACCGTGGTGGCCAAGCTGTTTAACCTGGTGCAGCCCGACGTGGCCGTGTTCGGTGAGAAGGACTTCCAGCAGCTTGCCGTGATCCGGCGCATGGTGGCCGATCTGGACATGCCGGTGCGCATCGTCGGCCATCCCACTGTGCGCGAGGACGACGGCCTGGCCATGAGCTCGCGCAATGGGTATCTCGACGATGCCGAGCGCCGTATCGCACCGCAACTCTATCGCTGTCTGCAGGAGGTGGCCGATGGCCTGCATGCCGGTCAGCCCATCGGCAAGCTCGAGGCCATGGCGATGAAATCACTTGAAAGAACCGGTTTCCGGCCGGAATATGTCAGCATCCGCCGGCGTACGGATCTGCTGCCACCCGAGCCAGCCGACCATGAACTGATCATACTGGCGGCGGCCTGGCTGGGCAGCGCCCGCCTGATCGACAACCTGCCAGTCGATGTTTGATCCACACTGACCGGACCACGCCTGTTGGACTTTTTGTGACTGGCTGCGGGAAGGGCGCGATCTTTCGACCTTGGCGCTGACAGTTTTTTATACTTGAACGATTGTCCGGTATTCCGGATAATCGTTGTCGAACAATCATAAGGCTGACAAGCCCATCCAGAACATCGCTTTCCCTGATATTACTATATGGATCAGCATTCCGTATCCCGGTGGAACTGCCGGATCCGGGACAGAAAGGGATGATGAGCAAATACCGACCGGTGCCGACTGGCTGATATTGTTCCCTTAAAGATTGTTTCGGTGGGTTGAACCACCCGTTCGTTTTGGCCGGCGTGATTTCCGGGACAATCTTCGTGCTGTTCCATGATGTCCGCCAAACGCACGGCATGGTGTTCGTGCAGCGGCAAGGAATATCCGCCACGAAAATTCCTTCACGCATCTTGCGAAGAAAACAGAGCGTCTGTCTGTGCCTGTGGACTGTGTGATTGATGACCCTTGTTGTTATCGAAAAGCAGGATTGCTGCAATGAAGCTGAGGTTTTCCATGAAGGCGAACAAGTATTTTCTGATGGCGGTGATGGCCGTATTTGTGCTGATAGCGGGTGGTTGCACAACCAAAACGACTTTCTCCTGGCGCAAGATGAAGACCTTCCGGGGTGTTGAATTCCAGAAAAGGACCATCCGGAGAAAATTCACGACAACCGGGAACCGGGTGGTCATAGAACGTATCCGACAGTTCAGGGCAGTCAACCGCAGCAAGCGTCCGCATTGTGTTCTGTTCAGACTCATCAATATCAGGAACGCCGATATCGAATATCCTTCGAGAGGCGTCCTGGTGTTGCCAAACAGCGCGGTCTTTCTTGGACAGGCAGAGGGAATGAAGCTGGGGCGCTGGCGTGTCGGTATCAGGTTGATCGTGGACCCGAAGGCGTACCGGATGGCTACGTTCAGGTATGTTTTTGAGTCTTCTGATGTAACTTCCCGGTTGAAACGCGAATGCGGAAAACTCAGAACCAGCGCCCATATTCCCCGCCGGTGAGTTTGAACGCTGAAGACGGCGGATTACCAGCACCGCGCCCATGTATCACGCCCGCAGGTAGCCCAAGCAGCGCGTGCCGTCCGGCCACTGCATGTGACCGGGTTGCCATCGAAGGCGTTTCTTCTATAGTCTTTTGAATCAATTGGTTATGTAACCGGTCTGGCAGTTGGGCAGGCATGCCCGGGCCTGACAGCCGGCAGGCGGCGCGGCCGGTGCGTGCGTTGTGAAGCACGGGCGAAAGCCTGATATAATTAGCCGGAATCGATCACTTGTACAGCGAAATCATGCAAAGAACCCTGCTCAAGGCCAAACTCCACCACGCCCGGGTGACCCACTCGGAGCTGGACTATGAGGGTTCGTGTGCCATCGACGGGCACCTGCTCGATGCTGCCGGTATCGCAGAATACGAGCAGATCCACATCTACAACAAAACCAACGGCGAGCGTTTCACGACCTACGCCATTCGCGCAGAAGACGGCTCCGGCATCATCTCGGTCAACGGCGCCGCGGCCCACAAGGCCTGTCCGGGCGACGTGGTCATCATTTGCAGCTACGCCATTCTCAGCCAGCAGGAGTTGGCCTCATTCAAACCCACGCTTATCTACCTCGACGAGGACAACCGTATCACGCGCAGCAGCAACGCGATACCGGTTCAGGTTGCCTGACCGCAAGGGACGAGGCCGCACCAACATCATTTTCAGCTGTCTGGCCTATGTGCCGGTAATCGCATGTACCGGCGTTTTATAATCCAATCACGCGGGTGCAGTATGCAATTATTTTTGTTATGCATTGCCGTTGACATACGGAATTCTCCCTTGTTTGGTGGTTGGCATCATTCTTGAAACAGATTGGCAAACCGTTATCCGGAGCCAATACCATGAAACTCGTGTCTGTTCTCGTTTTTCTGTTATTGATGTCGTTCAGCGCCTGTCTGTATGCAGACGGCCTGGCTGATGCAAGCGCAGATATCCTCAAGGGCCGGTACGCCAGCGCCAAGGCCAGACTGACACCATTGGCCCGGCAGGGGGATGTCAGGGCGCAACTGCTGCTCGTCAGATTGCATGCCATAATGCGTACCCCGGACGATAATGCGAGGGCCCTGTACTGGGCCGAACAGGCGGCACTGAAGGGCAGTTCACGTGGCATGCTGTTTGCCGGCATTCTCCACTACAGGGGCCTGGGCAAGGCGCCCGATTACCCCAAGGCCATGCGCTGGTTCAGGAAGGCGGCGCAAAAAGGACGGCCCGAGGCCTTTGTCTATCTCGGCGAGATGTACCTGCTGGGACGCGGGGTGGAGCGTGACTATTCCCGGGCAGTACGGCTCTATCGCATTGCGGCTCGTGCGCAACATCCGCATGCACTGTTCGTGTTGAGCCTGATGTACTCGACCGGCGAGGGTGTGCCCCGAGACAGACAGAAGGCGGATGCCTATCTCGCAGCTGCGGCACGGCATGGCCACCGGCGTGCCAGGCGCCTGCTGGCCTACCGTCGTCTGACTCGTCGGATTCGCATACTGGGCGTCAGCAAGGATCCGGCGTATGGCTATACGCCGAAGAAACCCATCCACACCGGCTACATGGCAGCTGGCGAACACGTTTATCTGGCAAAGCTACGCGGCCCGAATGGTGAACGGATCAGTTACCGGCGCCTGGGCCATTGCTGTCCATTCCGCTCCTCGCGCGCGCCGTTCGGGCACGGTCTGCTTGACCGTTACCAGGTGACCTATCCGGGGATATCCAGGCCGGTGATCCTGTATCTCGATATGTACGAACCCGGTCCGGTGATGGCACCCATGGGCTTTACCCACCGTTGATTCAGCTCGGGCGTCATTTTTGATATTTGTCACGATTCCGCGTATCGAATATAGCGTTTTTGATGTCGTATTTATCAAAATATTTCAAAAACTTGCGTTACCTTCTGAAAGTGTTTATAAAGCTCTCTATAACAATGATAAAAATAGTGAAAATAACGACAATAACGATAGATAATAGGGAGCCTGCATGGATCTTGATGTTTTACTGGAAGATCCTTCCTTGCCGACATTGCCGGACGTCATCGTTCGGCTCAACCGATTGATTCATGAAGAAGCCAGCCTCGATGAGATCGCCAATCTTGTCAAATACGATCAGGCACTGACTGTGCGCTGCATCGAGATGGCCAACAGCGCCTGGTATCATCGCGAGCGTCCGGCCACGACGGTCGATGAGGCAATCTCACATATCGGCATTGCTGCGTTGTCGCGCCTGGCACTTGCCGTGACGGTGACGCGCCTGTTCGATGACATCGACCCGTCACTGGTGAACATGCGCAAACACTGGGAAGATTCGGCGCGCATGGCGATCACCGCTGCCCACCTGGCCGAGCGGTTGGGCAAGATACCGCCTGGCATGCTTTTCATCAGTGGTCTGTTGTGTCAGGTAGGCAAACTGGTGTACTACACGGCGTTGCCTGAACTGGCCTCACGGATTCTCGAGTCATCCCGGCGTCAGGGCATACAGCAACACCATGCCGAACTCGACATCCTTGGTTTTCATCATGCGACGATTTCCGCGGCGTTGTTCCGCCGCTGGCAGTTTCCGGAACAGATCAGCGGTATGATCGAATACTGTCTTGAACCCGAACAGGCACCGGGGCCGTCACACCGGGTGCCGGCGGTACTCAACATCGCCGGGCTGATGACGGTCTTCACCCCGGATGCCGGACTGGCGGTGGAGATCGATGAAGGCAATCTGTTTGCGCTGGAGGAGACCGGATTGAGCCGGGACGATCTGGGTGAGCTGTACCAGCACAGCGAATCACGTCTGCACGAGGCCTTGTCCCTGTTCCTGGGCGGCGCTTGAGGCTGCTAGACTGGTTACGATAGATTCATGAGGTGACCAGTGACCGCGCAACATATCCTGCTGATGGGGTTCGGCTACCTGGCCCGGCGCGTGGCCGGGTTGCTCGGACAGCGTCCGGTCGTGATGACACGACGAGCCGATGTCTGCGAAGCCTGGCGTGATGATGGCGGCCAGGCCTGGTGTTTCGATCTCGATGTCGATGGTCCGGTATTTCCGGCGAGTGATTTTCGCGACATATTCTACAGTGTGCCACCCCCGGCCAGCGGGCGCGAAGACCCGCGCATGGGACGTTTCCTGCAAGCGCTGACGAGGTCGGGCGGAGCGCCAGGACGTATCGTGTTGATCAGCACCACCGGCGTATATGGCGACTGTCAGGGCGCATGGGTGGACGAACGGCGTCCGCTGGCCCCGTGCGCAGATCGTGCATACCGGCGTGTGGATGCCGAGCGCCGGTTGCAGGACTGGTGCCGTTCACACGACTGTGAATATGTGATCCTGCGCGTACCCGGCATCTATGCGCCGGATCGCCTGCCCGAGGCGCGCATCCGCAGCGGCAAGCCGGTGTTGTGCCCGGAACATGCACCATGGAGCAATCGCATCCATGCCCATGATCTGGCGCGGGCCTGTGTGGCGGCGTTGACCGTGCCTGACGCGGCAAACCGGATCTTCAATATCAGCGATGGTCATCCATCGACCATGACCGACTATTTCTGGCATGTGGCCGACTATCTTGGGCTTGCACGGCCGCCGTGCATCGATCCGTCACGCGCGACGGAGGAACTGAGCGAGGGGATGCGCAGTTACCTGGCCGAGTCGAAACGTATCGACAATCGTCTTATGCGTGAAGTATTGGGTATCCAGCCGCAATACCCGGATCTGGCAGCCGGTCTGCCACTGGCGGAGGGCTCATGAACGGCAAACCCTATGCAGAATCCTGTGAGCAGAACCGTGCGCCTATCCTGGCGGTACTGAAGACGTGGCTGACCGAACCCGGCCTGCTGCTGGAGATTGGCAGCGGCACGGGCCAGCATGCCGCTGGCATGGCCGGTGAGTTGCCGCATCTGCGCTGGCAGCCGACGGATGTGGCCGAAAACCTTCCCGGTATCCGGCGCTGGCGCGACGACTCGGGATGTGAAAACATCCTCGAACCACTCGAACTCGATGTGGCGCAGACGACTTGGCCAATAGAGCAGTGTGATTACGTGTTCACGGCCAACACCTGCCACATCATGTCCTGGCCGCTGGTATGCCGGATGTTCGAGGGCGTATGCGGCGTGATCCGTAGTGGCGGCCTGTTCCTGATCTATGGGCCGTTCAACTATCATGGCCAATACACGGCGGCGAGCAACGCGCGCTTCGATCAGTGGCTCAAGACACGCGACCCGGACAGCGGCATCCGTGACATCGACGAACTGTTGCCGCTCGCCGCGCGGCATCATATGACACTCGAGGCCGATATCGAGATGCCGGTCAACAACCGTATTCTTGTGTGGCGGCATCGTTAGTGTCACCCCGGATGCATGTACCACATCAGAGGGTAGATGCGGAAACAGGATGCAAGACACAAGAAAAAAGAAAAAGTGATGCAGCCCGGTAGCAGCGAAGTGGATCCCGGGGTGACATAAAGGCAGAGAAAAGATCAAAGAAAAAATAAAAGAAAAAAGATAAAAGGAGTCAGGCGCTCTGGCATCCGGCAGGCAGCCATACTTTTCACTTTTATCTTTTCACTTGTCTCTGTATTTCGTGGCCGCTGCGAGGCCGGGTTCCCGGATTCCGGCCCTGCGGGCCTGCATCCGGGCTACGCGGCTGTGGCTGTGTATCTTTGTGATCTCAGTGTTGAACTCATGGCTTTTGCGCCAGACTCTCAACCGGTATTGCGCATCCCGGCCGAGATGGCGTTGATCGATCGCAGCATGGGATCCAGCCACACCGAGTCGTCGCCATTCGGGTCTTCGCGCAGGCGTTTCATCAGTGTGATCTGGATGTGGTTGAGCGGGTCCAGGTAAGGGTTGCGGCGCGACAGTGACAGGGCCAGTACCGGGTTTTCCTCGAGCAGGCCGTGGCAGTCACACACTCCCAGCACCTGGCCGATGGTGCGATCGTATTCTTCCCGGATCATGCCATAGACGGTGTCGCGCGTGTGCGGGTCATGGCACAGTTGTGAATAGTCTTTGGCGATGTGCATCTCGCCCTTGAACAGGGCCATCTGGGTGTTGCTGAGCAGGGCGCGGAAGAACGGCCAGTCGTGGTACATCTGTTGCAGCTTGGCCAGCCGGTTGGGGTCGTTCCGGCGCCACTTCTCCAGTGCGCTGCCGATACCATACCAGGCCGGCAGCGTATGGCGCGCCAGCGCCCAGCCGAACACCCACGGGATGGCGCGCACCGAACTCTTGGAACGGTTGCCCTGCTTGCGATGCGATGGGCGTGATCCGATATTGAGCAGGCCGATCTCGTTGACCGGTGTGCACTCGTAGAAATAGTCGAGAAACGAGGGCGTATCATCGGTCAGCTGGCGATAGGCGCGTTCGCCGGCCTCGGCCAGTTCGTCCATGATGCCGATATAGTCGTTGCGGTCCGGGTCCAGTTCGTGAACGATGCCGCGGCTGGCCTTCATCAGGCCGCTGACCCCCATGGTCAGTTCGTAGATGGCGGTCTCCACGTTGCTGTACTTGTAAGACAGCACCTCGCCTTGCTCGGTGAACTTGATTTGCCCGTGCACGGTATTGGGGGGCTGTGCCATGATGGATTCATGCGTCGGCCCGCCGCCACGGCCGATGGTGCCGCCGCGGCCGTGGAACAGGCGGCATTCGATACCGCGCTCGGCGGCCAGGGCGATGATCTTTTTCTGCGCCTCGTACAGGTTCCAGGTAGAGGCGAGAATGCCGCCATCCTTGCACGAATCGGAGTAGCCGAGCATGATTTCCTGGATGTTGCCCGAGGCGCGCAGCAGACTGGCGTAGGTGTCGTTGGCCAGCAGCGTGCGCATGACCGTTTCGATGTGGGACAGGTCCTCAATGGTCTCGAACAGCGGCGATATGCTGATGTTGCAGAACCAGTTCTTGCCGTCATGGCCGGCCAGCCCCACGCGGTGCGCCAGGTACATGACCTCCATGACATGGCTGGCGCTGTGGGTCATCGAGATCACATAGCTGCCGAACACCTCGGGACTGATCTCCGCGCGCATGCGATCCATGACCTGAAAGACTTCCATGGTCTCGCGCGTGGGTTCGGTGAGGCCGTCGAGCGTCAATTCACGCGGTTGTTCGCGAAGCAGTCCGGCCAGCAGTTGCAGGCGCGCTTCCTCTTCCAGTGTATCGTAGTCTTCGCAAAGTCCTTCCCGCGCCAGCAGTTCGCTCACCGCCTCGGTGTGGCGGGTGGATTCCTGGCGCAGGTCCAGGTGTACGAGATAGAAACCGAAGGTCTCGGCCAGGCGGATCAGGTCCTTGAGCTTGCCATCGGCGATGTTGCCATCATCGTGGCTTTCCAGCGAGTCGCGGATCAGATACAGATCGGCAAGGAATTCGTGTTCAGACGGGTAGGCCGTCGCCGGTGTCTGTATGGTCTTGCCATCCAGCCGCGCGAACGCGGTATCGAGGTTCTGTTGCAGCCGGTAGCGCATCAGGTGCAGCTTGCGGCGGTATGGTTCGTTGCTGTAACGGTGTGGTTTGTCGGCAAACGCTTCGGGGCACAGGGCTTCGTCACGTTGCAATGATTCGCGGAAGGCTGGTGTGGTTTCCACCATCTGGTCGGAATGGGTGAGGATGTGTCCCAGTTCGGCGACCTGTTTCAGATAGTGGCGCAATACCTCGCTGGTCTGCATGCGCAGGGCCAGCTCGGTGGTTTCGGGTTTGACGAAGGGATTGCCGTCACGGTCGCCGCCGATCCAGGAGCCGAACTGCAGGAAACTTGGCACCTTGACCAGCGGGCGCCCCAGCTCGTCCTTGCCGTAGTGACCGGCGATACGTTTTTCCAGGTTGCGATAGACCTCGGGCACCGCGGCGAACAGGCATTCGCGGAAGTAGAACAGGCCATTGCGGATCTCGTCGCTGACCTGGGGCTTGTGCACGCGTACTTCGTCGGTCTTCCACAGGATCTGGATCTCGTTCTGCAGGGCCTCGGTGTATTCGCGGCGTTCCTCGCGTCCGAGGCGGGTATCCTCCAGCTTCTCGGCGACGATGAAGATGCGCCGCAGCGCGTCGTGGATGGTGCGGCGTCTGGCCTCGGTCGGATGCGCCGTGAAGACCGGGATATAGGCCAGGCGGTCGAGCAGGGTCTGCAACTGCCCGGCGTCGATGCCCTCGAGAATGAAGCCGGTCAGGGTTTCGTCGAATGAACCTGTCCACAGCGGACCGTTGCTGCGCAACTGGCGCCGGCGCGATTGGTGCTGATGCACCTCTTCGGCGATATTGACGAGGCTGAAATAGATGTTGAAGGCGCGCAGAACATGGGTGACGGTAGCGGCGTCGAGTTTGCGAATGAAATCATCGAGCTGGTCATGCAGGGCCGGGTCGTTGTTCTCGCGCAGTTTTATATACCCCTTGCGCAGGGTTTCGACGGCATTCAGTGTGTTCTTGCCGGCGTGTCGTTCGATGACGTTACCAAGCAGGTTGCCGAACAGCTTCACGCGAGAGCGCAGCTGCTTGTCGCGTGGCAGATTGATCGATCTTTCCGTACTCATTGACAATACCGTGTCCTGGCGCCCGCCCTGTGCGGGCGCTGTCTGGATGAATGGGCTTTCCGGAATTTATGCTTGCGGGTAGCCGGGGCCGTTCCCGGCCTCTGGCGCCACTGCTATGCGACCGGGCAAAGCGGCGCCATTATACCTGAAATTGCGGGGAACCGTTCAAAATCACGAATTTTGAACATAAGTTGATGTATTTATAAAGAAAAAGCATCCCAATAGGGCAACTTTCCGGTCATTGGCGAAGCAGGGCCTGATAGCGCGCCAGATACTGCCGCGCGCTGCTGCGCCAACCAAACTCGCGGCGCATGGCATTGCGCATGATCTGTTGCCAGCGGCGCCGGTCGCTGAAGCTCTCGGCCGCCTGACGCAGGGCCGCGCGCAGGGCGTCGGCATTGGGTTCGTCGAAGCAGAAGCCGGTGATGTCTTGCCCGTCGCCGCCACCATTGGCGCAGCTTACCGTGTCGGCCAGTCCGCCGGTTCGGCGCACGACAGGCGGCGTGCCATAGCGCATGCTGTACATCTGGTTCATGCCACAGGGTTCGAAGCGCGAGGGCATGACGAAGATATCGGCGCCGGCCTCAATCAGGTGTGCCAGTCGTTCGTGATAGCCGATTTCGACGCCCAGACGGCCGGGAAATTGTCGGGCCAGATCACACAGCCGGTTTTCGATATCTGTTTCACCACTGCCGAGAAATACGAAACGCCAGCCTTCGGTGAGCAGTTCCGGCAGCAGGTCGATGATCAGATCGATGCCTTTTTGCCACACCAGCCTGCCGATGCTGCCGCACAGGGGGCCGGTGCCGACCTCGATGCCGAAATGCCGGCACAAGGCATCACGGTTGACGCGCTTGTCGGACAGCTTGCGGGCGTTGTACGTCTGTGCGATCAGTGGATCATGGCGTGGATCCCATGCGGTGGTATCGATGCCGTTGAGAATGCCGCTGAGACGGTCGGCACGGGACTGCAGTACGCCCTCCAGTCCGCAGCCGAATTCCGGGCGCATGATCTCGTCGGCATAGGTGGGGCTGACGGTGGTGATCCAGTCGGCGTACACCAGCCCCCCCTTCATGAACGAGAAACTCCCATAGAACTCCAATGCGTGCATGGACCACAGTGTGTCATCCAGCCCCAGGCGTTCGAACCACTCGCGCGCAAATATGCCCTGGTAGGCGAGATTGTGGATCGTGAACAGCACTGGCGGGTGGGGTTTGTCGCGCAATATCACTGGCACCAGCCCGGTCTGCCAGTCGTTGCAGTGGAGGATGTCCGGTTGCCAGCCCGACAGGCGCGCGGGTCCAGTGAGCTGCGCGACTACATCGGCAAATGCCGCGAAACGATGGGCGTTGTCGGGCCAGTCCCGGCCGTGTTCATCGGCATACGGTCCGCCGGGCCGGTCGTAGAGCATGGGGATATCGACCAGATAGACGGGGATGCGCGTGCCCGGCAGACGGGTTTCCAGCAGCCGGTAGCTGTCGCCACGCGCCGTGTGAGAAGAAAACAGCGGACGCGGCCGTTCGTCCGTTGTGATGCAGCGGTAGGCCGGCATCACCAGGCGCACATCCTGTCTCAGGGCTGAAAGCGCGCGCGGCAGGCTGTTGCTGACATCTGCCAGGCCACCGGTCTTGATCAGGGGATGCGCCTCGCTGGTGACGAACAGTATCTTCATGTGCATGAGTTTACACCAAACCGTTGGTGTTCCTGTGCTACGATACGCATGCGGCCGGCAAGTGCCACGAGAGGCCGGTCATGGGTTGGCAGTCGAGACGAACCGCAGGATGGGAACATGAAGGAATCACAAAGCTGGCGCAGACTGGAGGAGCACAGCAGGGAGATGGCGGGGCGTCACATGCGCGATCTGTTCGCCGCCGATCCGCACCGTTTCGAGCGTTTTTCGCTCAAGGTGGGTGATATCTTTCTCGATTATTCCAAGAACCGTATCACGCAGGAGACCCTGGATCTGTTGTTTGCGCTGTTGCGTGAGAGCGAGGTCGAGCAGTGGCGCGAGCGCATGTTCCGTGGCGAGAAGATCAATTTCACCGAGCGGCGGGCGGTATTGCACACGGCCCTGCGTCAGCAGACCGATGAGCCGGTGTATGTCGATGGTCATGATGTGATACCTGATATACGCGCGGTGCTCGATCGCATGGAGGATTTCTGCAACCGGGTGCGTTCCGGTGAATGGACCGGCTATACCGGCATGCGCATCACCGATGTCGTCAACCTGGGCATCGGCGGTTCCGATCTCGGCCCCAAGACCGTGACCGAAGCGCTCAAGCCCTATGCGCATGAATCCATACGCACCCATTTCGTCTCCAATATCGATGCCACGCATATCGCCGAAACGCTGAAACTGCTCGATCCCGCAACCACACTGTTCATTGTTGCCTCCAAGTCCTTCACTACCGAGGAGACGATGACCAACGCCAATACCGCGCGCCGGTGGTTCCTGGAACATGGCGGCGCAGAAGCGGATATCTCACGCCATTTCGTTGCGGTATCGACCAATACCGAGGCGGTGCGGGCCTTCGGCATCGACACTGGCAACATGTTCGAATTCTGGGACTGGGTTGGTGGCCGCTATTCGGTCTGGTCGGCCATCGGCCTGCCGGTGGCCCTGTCGGTGGGCATGGACCGTTTTCGTGCCTTCCTGCGTGGCGGTTGGGAGATGGACCGGCATTTTCGCACTGCGTCGCCGGAACACAACATGCCCATGATCCTGGCCATGATCGGCATCTGGTACAACAACTTCTGTGGCGCCGAGACCCATGCGGTAATGCCTTATGATCAGTATCTGCGCTATCTTCCCATGCATCTGCAGCAGGTGGACATGGAAAGCAATGGCAAGCGCATCACGCGTGACGGCACCCAGGTGGAATGGCATACCGGACCGGTGATCTGGGGCGAGGCCGGCGCCAATGGCCAGCATTCTTTCTACCAGTTGTTGCATCAGGGCACGCATCTGATTTCGGCCGATTTCATCCTGCCGATGCAGTCGCACAATCCCATCGGCAATCATCATGACCGACTGGTCGCCAATTGCATCGCCCAGACCGAGGCGCTGGTGCTCGGCCGCACGGCCGATGAAGTGCGCAAGGACATGCTCGCTTCGGGTTGTGGCGAGGATGAGATTGCAGCGCTGTTGCCGCACAAGGTGTTTCCCGGCAACTTTCCCACCAACTCCCTGTTGATCGACAAGCTGACCCCCGAATCGCTCGGTGCCCTGATCGCGCTGTACGAACACAAGGTCTTCGTCCAGGGTATCGTCTGGCGTGTCAATTCCTTCGACCAGTGGGGCGTGGAACTGGGCAAGCACCTGACCGGCCGTATCGAAGCCGAGATCGCCCGCGGCGAGCCGGTGACCAGTCATGGTCAGTCCACCAACGGCCTGATCAACTACTACCTGGGCCACCGGCGTTCCTGAGGCAGCGGCATGCGCATCCTTGCGGGCGACATCGGCGGTACCCACAGCCGTTTCGCTGTCTTTCGGCTGAATGACGGCCAGTTGGAGCAGCAGCGACGTCTGTTGCTTGCAAGTGCGGACCATGCGGATGCCGATGCCATGCTGGCAGCGTGTGCCGCACAGCTGGGTGACGATACGGGTTTCGATGCCGCCTGTCTGGCTGTTGCCGGTCCGGTGCGCGACGGTGTGGCACAACTGACCAATCTGCCATGGCGAATCGATGCCGATACCGTGCGCCGTCACCTGGCCTGTGGTCAGGTGACCATTCTCAACGATTTCGAGGCCCTTGCGCATGCCGTGGCGGGCGGTGTGGCCGCTGACGATCTGGTGGCCCTGCTCGACCGTCCGGCCGCGGCCGATGCCAACCGGGTGGTGCTGGGGCCGGGCACTGGCCTGGGTGTGGGCCTGCTGGTTCGTCACGGTGGCAGTTGGTGTGTGGTGGCGACCGAGGGCGGACACGCCGATTTCGCCCCGCGCGGCCAGGAACAGATGCGTCTGCTACACTTTCTGCAGGCGCGTCACGATCATGTGAGTTACGAGCGCGTCCTGTCCGGGCCGGGTATCGAGGCGATCCATGGCTTTTTTCGCAGCCAGGCCGGAGACACGGGCAATGGTCCGGAGGCGGTTCATATTACGCGTGCCGCGCTGCAAGGTGACGAACTGGCGCTGCGCACGATGCGGTTGTTCGTCGAGGCGCTGGGCGCGTTTGCCGGCAATCTGGCCCTGCTGGGCATGGCGCGGGGCGGCCTGTTCATCGCCGGCGGAATCGCGCCGGCCATTCTGCCCTTGCTGGGAGACGGGCGTTTCGCAGACGCCTTTCATGACAAGGGGCGGATGCGCGCGTTGCTGGAATCGGTGCCGGTAAGTGTCATCACCGGTGATGATGCCGGCCTGCATGGCGCGGCGCTGTACTGCCTGCGGCAGCGATGACGGGAGATCGTTGCGCATGGCCGGAGATATTTCCGGGGGGTATTCGACTGTTAATGGAGGAACAACCATGAAGCTGGCACAAATCAGGAGTCTGGCCAGACAGCACGGCATCAAGGTTGGACACATGAACAAGACGCAACTTGTCCGTGCGATCCAGAAGCAAGAGGGTAACTTCGACTGCTTTGCCACCGCGGTGGACAATTATTGCGATCAGGAAGATTGTATCTGGCGTGAAGACTGTTTCACGCTGGCGCGCCGGTCTCACGACGCCTGAGCACCGTTTCAGTCATCACGCTTGAGAACGATCCCGGCCAGTGGTGGGAGGTCCAGCACCAGTGAGTGCGTGCGTCCCATCCAGGCAACGGATTCGGTCTCGTATTCGGGCGGGCTGTCGTAGTTGCTGCCGCCGTAATACTCAGAGTCCGAATTGTGGATAACCCGGTAGTGGCCGGGCTCGGGTACGCCGATGCGGTAGCCGGGGCGTGGCACCGGGGTAAAGTTCAGTATCACGAGTACCCGTCGGCCATCTGCCTGACGTATGAAGCTGAGTACTGACTGCGAGGCGTCGTGGCAGTCGATCCACTCGAAGCCTTCGGCTTCGAAGTCGTAACGGTGCAGGGCGGGTTCGGTGGTATAGAGCCTGTTCAGGTCGCTGACCAGTTTCCGGATACCCGCATGCAGCGGATAGTCCGTCAGATGCCATTCCAGTTGCTGGTCGTGGTCCCATTCACGGCCCTGGGCGATATCGTTGCCCATGAACAGCAGCTTGTGTCCGGGATAACAGTACATGTAGGTGTAGAGCAGGCGCAGATTGGCGAAACGCTGCCACTCGTCGCCTGGCATCTTGTTGATCATCGAGGCCTTGCCGTGAACCACTTCGTCGTGTGAGAACGGCAGCACGAAGTTTTCACTGAAGGCATATAGCAGGCCAAAGGTCAGCTGGTCGTGATGATAGTGGCGATGGACCGGTTCCTTGCTCATGTATTGCAGGGTGTCGTGCATCCAGCCCATGTTCCATTTCATGTTGAAGCCGAGGCCACCCAGCCAAACGGGCCGTGAGACCTGGGGCCACGATGTCGATTCCTCCGCAATGGTCAGGCACCCGGGGTGGCGACTCTGCACCACAGTGTTCAGTTCACGCAGGAAGTCGATGGCCTCGAGATTTTCGTTGCCGCCATATTCGTTGGGCACCCAGTCGCCCGGTTCTCGAGAATAGTCGAGATATAGCATCGAGGCCACGGCATCGACACGCAGGCCATCGATATGGAATTCCTCGACCCAGTACATGGCGCTGGAGACGAGCAGGTTGCGTACTTCGTTGCGGCCGTAGTTGTAGATCAGCGTACCCCAGTCACGGTGCTCACCCTTGCGCGGATCCTCGTGCTCGTACAGCGGGGTGCCGTCAAAACGCGCCAGGGCGTGGGCGTCCCTGGGGAAATGCGCCGGTACCCAGTCGAGGATCACACCGATGCCGTGTTGGTGGCACAGGTCAATGAAGGCGCGAAAATCATCCGGGTCGCCGAACCGGCTGGTGGGCGCGAAATAGCCCGTGGTCTGGTAGCCCCACGAGGCATCCAGCGGGTGTTCGGTGACTGGCAGCAGTTCGATATGGGTGTAACCCATATCCAGCACGTAGGCGACCAGTTGCCCGGCCAGCTCACGGTAGCCGAGAAAACCATTGTTTTCGTCACGCCGCCACGAACCGAGATGGACTTCGTAGATGGACATCGGTGTGTGTTGCCAGTCGTGAACACGGCGGCGTTCGAGCCAGTCATGGTCTTGCCACTGGTAATCGCTCTGCCAGATCCGGCTGGCGTTGCCGGGGCGCACCTCCATATACTGGGCGTAGGGGTCGGTCTTGAGCAGCAGTTCGCCGCTGTTTGTGAGGATCTCGTACTTGTACAGGCCGCCGGGTGTGATACCGGGTATGAACAGTTCCCAGACCCCGCTGTGTCCGCGTACGCGCATTGGATGACGGCGGCCATCCCAGGCGTTGAAATCGCCGACCACGCTGATACGCTGAGCATTCGGCGCCCAGACGGCGAACAATACGCCATCGATGTCGTCCGTCCGGTGAGCATGGGCGCCCATAAACCGGTAGGCATGCCAATGCCGCCCCTCGCCGAACAGGTGCAGGTCGTAATCGGAGAGCTGTGGCAAAAAGGCGTAGGGGTCGTATTCACAGTGAGGCTGACCGTCGGTGTCGATCCAGCGGATGCGATAACGGTCCGGCAGTTCCCTGCAGCCTTCCCAGGTGAACAGGTCGGTATCGTGCAGGCGCCGCATCGGTTCGCCGATATCGGCGATCTCCGCCCCACTGGCACCTGGCAGCAGGGCCCGAACGATGGTTCGATCCCCCTGCTGGTGGCGGCCGAGCACACAGAACGGGTCGTGATGGCGGAAGGACAGTACCCGCAGTGTGTCGTCGTCGAGTTGTCGGTGATCACTGTTCATGATTTTGTGACATGAAAACGGTTTATCCTTCGCCTCCGCAGGCCTATAGTATGACGGGTATGGACAGCATGTATGCGTTTCCCGGACGTGATACATGACGAGAGGTGTCCACCGCGAACGGCCAGAAACCGGGCGTTGTGGGCGGGCATGAACAGGATAACGGAGTAATCGGGCCCATGCACACTGATTTTACCCCCCGGCACATCAGCCGCCTGACGAGGAACACACTGGCTCTCATTCTGGCGGGAGGGCGTGGATCACGTCTCAAGCAGCTTACGCTGTGGCGCGCCAAGCCGGCGGTGCCGTTTGGTGGAAAGTTCCGTATCATCGATTTCGTTTTGTCTAACTGTGTGAATTCCGGCATCCGTCAGATCGGGCTCATCACCCAGTACAAGGCACACTCGCTGTTGTTGCATGTACAGAAAGGCTGGAGCTTTCTGCGCGGCGAGTTCGGCGAGTTCGTCGAGCTGTTGCCTGCGCAGCAACGCATCGAATCGTCATGGTATGCGGGCACCGCCGATGCCGTGTACCAGAATCTGGACATCATACGCAGCCACGGCCCCGAGTTCGTCGTCATTCTCGCCGGTGACCACATATACAAGATGGACTACGGACCGATGATTGCCTATCACGTTTCCCGTGAAGCGGATCTGACCGTGGGTTGTATAGAGGTTCCGGTCGATCAGGCGAAGGGTTTCGGTATCATGTCGGTCGATGACGAGCAACGCATCACCTGTTTCACCGAGAAGCCCGAGTGCCCACAGTGTATTCCGGGCAAGCCGGACAAGGCCCTGGCGTCGATGGGTATCTATGTCTTCGATACCGGTTTCCTGTTCGAACAACTGCTTGCCGATGCCGACAATCCAGAATCCTCACACGATTTCGGTCATGACATCATTCCTTCGGTGATTGGTAATCACCGGGTTTTCGCGTATCCGTTCTATGCCAGTGGCGACGGGGTGCACAAGGAGGCCTATTGGCGTGATGTGGGCACGGTGGATGCCTATTGGCTAGCCAACCAGGAACTGATCGGCGTATCACCGGAGCTGAACCTCTATGATGAGGAATGGCCGATTTGGACCTATCAGGAACAGTTGCCGCCCGCCAAGTTCGTATTCGATGACGACGACCGGCGCGGCATGGCGGTGGATTCCATGGTATCGGGGGGCTGTATCATCTCCGGCGCCTGCATTCGGCATTCCCTGTTGTTTTCCCATGTTCGGGTCAACTCCTATTCGGAGGTAACCGACTCGGTGGTGTTGCCGGATGTGGTCATCGGCCAGCGATGCCGCATACATCGGGCGATCATCGACAAGGGCTGCCGCATACCCGATGGCATGCAGATCGGCATGGATGCCGATGAGGACCGCCGCCGATTTTACGTCAGTGAACAGGGTGTGGTGCTGGTGACGCCCGAGATGCTGGGGCAGAAACTGCATTATGTCCGCTGACAAACTCAAGGTTGTGCTGTGCTGGCACATGCATCAACCGCATTATTACGACTGCGGCAGCGACCACTACATGCTGCCATGGACCTACCTGCATGCGCTCAAGGACTACACCGACATGGCCGCGCACCTCGAAGCCGTGCCGCAGGCGCGCGTGGTGGTCAATTTCGCGCCCGTATTGCTGGAGCAACTGGACGATTACGCGCGTCAGATACGCCGTTTTCTCGATCATGGTGACGTGATCCGCGACCCACTGTTGTCGGCACTGGCATCACCGGTGCTGCCCCATGAGCAGGAGGCGCGCATTGCGCTGGTCAAGGCCTGCCGGCGTTTCAATCACCAGCGTTACCTGGAAAGGTTTCCGGCCATGGGCCGGCTCATGCGCATGGCCGACTGGTTGTTGGAGCACCCGGACGCCGGTATCTATATCAACAACCAGTTTCTGGCCGATCTGCTGGTGAGTTATCACTTGATCTGGCTGGGTGAGTCGGTGTTACGTGGTAACGAGAAGATACGAACATTGATCGACAAGCAACATGGCTACACGCTGCATGACCGGCGTCTGTTGCTGGAAGTGTTCAGCGAGCTGCTCGATGGGATCGTGCCGCGTTATCGTGCGTTGGCCGAATCGGGGCAGATCGAACTGTCCATGTCGCCCTGGGCACATCCCATCGTACCGTTGCTGATCGACCTGGCGTCTGCGCGTGAGGCCATGCCCGATGTCGTGCTGCCGCATGTGAGCGGCTATCCAGATGGACTGGAACGGGCGCGCTGGCATATGGACAAGGGTTTGCAGGTCTTTCAGAGCCATTTCGGTTTCCGCCCTGTCGGTTGCTGGCCTTCCGAGGGGGGGGTCAGTACCGGCGCGATGAAGGTTTTTGCCGAGGCCGGTTTCGGTTGGGTCGCCAGCGGTGGCAGCGTATTGCACAACAGCCTGCAGCAGGGTGGCCAGACGGGCATGTGGCCACACCAGGCCTTTACCATCGATGGCGGACCGTCGATCTTCTTTCGTGACGACGGTCTGTCGGATCTGATCGGCTTTACCTATCACGACTGGCACGCGGAAGACGCGGTCGCCAACCTGCTCGGGCATCTCGAGACCATTCGCAAGGAGGCGCCGGAGGATATCGTGCCGGTGGTGGCCATCATTCTCGATGGCGAGAACGCCTGGGAGCACTATCCCGAAAATGGCTTCCATTTTCTGCGCGGTCTCTACCAGCAGCTATCCAGCCACCCATCACTGGAGATGACTACCTTTGCCGACTGCCTGGCTGTCGGCGCCAGTCCGCAGCGTCTCGAACGGCTGGTTGCGGGCAGCTGGGTCTATGGCACATTCTCGACCTGGATCGGTGATCCCGACAAGAACCGTGCATGGGAGATGTTGGTCGATGCCCGTCACAGTTACCTCCAGGCCATGTCCGCGGACCGGCTCGATATCCACGCCCGCGAACTGGCTGAACGGCAACTGGGCATCTGTGAGGGTTCCGACTGGTTTTGGTGGTTTGGTGACTACAATCCTGCTGCCACGGTGAGTGATTTCGACCGCCTGTACCGTCTCCAGCTTGCGGCCTTGTACCAGATGCTTGGTGTCGAGCCACCGGAGTATCTGGCGCATGTATTTGCTCATGGCAGTGGAGAGCCGCAACTCGGTGGTGTCATGCGACGTGGAAGCTGAGCCTGTAAACGGTGCAAGGGACAGACAGGCCGGGGTGCTGCTGCATCCGACATCACTGCCGGGCAGCGCCATGCAGGGCACCCTGGGCGAGCATGCGCATCGTTTCGTCGATCTGATGAGTGATGCCGGTGTGCAACTGTGGCAGATGCTGCCGCTGGGGCCGGTGCACGAGGATCTGTCTCCCTACATGAGCGTTTCGGCGCATGCCGGGAATCCCCTGCTGATTGATATCGCGTGGCTGCAGCGGCATGGCTGGCTGGGTCCGGTGGACAGGGCAGGGAGTCATCATGCCCATATCCAGCACGTGCGCGACGCATTCGACGGTTTTCAGAGCCGTGCCGATCCCGCCGATCACGGCGACTACCAGGATTTCGTCGCGCGACATGCCGGCTGGCTGGAAGACTATGCCCTGTATCTGGCCCTGCGCGAGCATTTCGAGCACCGAGCCTGGACAGACTGGCCGCAGCCGTTACGCGACCGTGAGCCGGCGGCACTGGCGCAGGCACGCAGCCAACTGGCGGATGCCGTGGCACGTATCCGTTTCGAGCAGTACGTGTTCTACCGCCAGTGGCATGAGCTGCGCGCGCACGCCACTGCGCGCGGCATGCGGCTGATTGGCGACATGCCCCTCTTCGTCGCTCACGACAGCGCCGATGTCTGGGTGCACCGGCGTAATTTCCTGCTCGATGCGCAGGGCAGACCCATGGTCGTGGCTGGCGTGCCGCCGGATTGTTTTTCTGAGACTGGCCAGCGCTGGGGCAATCCGCATTTCGACTGGGATTACATGCAGGCGGACGGTTTTCGCTGGTGGACCGATCGTGTACGCAGCAACATGGAACTGTTCGATATCGTGCGGGTGGATCATTTTCGCGGCTTCGTGGCGGTCTGGCAGATCCCGGCCGACAGCGAAACCGCCGTGGACGGACAGTGGGTCGAGGTACCGGGCGAATCCTTGTTCGATCACCTGTTGCGCGAATTCGGCCGCCTGCCCTTCATTGCCGAGGATCTGGGCATCATCACGAGCGAGGTCGTCGCGCTGCGTGAGCGTTATCATCTGCCGGGCATGAAGATATTGCAGTTCGCCTTCGACGGTGACGAGAACAACCCCTATCTGCCGCAACACCATGAGCGAAACTGTGTGGTCTATACCGGCACGCACGACAACGACACGACCCTGGGATGGTATCGCTCGCTCGACGAGCGGGTTCGCGCCAATGTGTTGCGCCATATCGGCAGTGACGCCGACATGCCCTGGCCGCTCATCGACATGGCCATGCAATCACCGGCGGAGATGGCGGTCGTACCGATGCAGGATGTGCTTGGGCTGGGCAGCGAGGCGCGCATGAATATTCCGGGGCGGACCACCGGCAACTGGCGCTGGCGTTTCGACTGGTCACTGGTTGGTAATGAACAGATCGCGCGCCTGGCACGCAGTATCGACGAGGCCGGACGTTAGCAGACTGTCGGGCTCAGGAAGAATCTACTGCGCAGATGGGAACACGGTGCAAATCTTCCCGCTTTCTCATTGCGGTGTGCCCGCTATGCGCCTTGGAACCGGATAGATTTGTCCTCGCTTCCTCCATGTTCGTGACGATCCCCTAAACCCGACAGGCTGCCAGTCCGAACCCGACTATGACCCTCAGACCCAGATCATGTGTCCGGTCTCGAATGGATGGGCCAGCAGGCGGTGCCACGGATACATGCGGATACGGTAGATCAGCAGTCCGGCGTGGTTGGGCCTCATGTCGAGATGAAAGCGGGTCTCGTCACCCTCAGTTCCCTGTGCCTCCAGCATGAAGGTCTCGAGCAATTCCAGTTCATTGTTGGCATGTTCACGATACACCAGGCATTCGACCCGTACGTCGTCGGCTTGCAGCTCACCCAGGCGGGCGCAGGCGCTGATGGGCAGGCTCTGTCCGGTGATCACGGACTCTGGCGCTCCTTCGCAGCGGCGTATCGTGACAGCCGGCCAGGCCTGGTCGATACGTTTCTTCCATGCCGCGAGTTCGCGCGCGCCGGCGGCTTGTCCGGCGCCCAACAGCGCGGCGTGGCGATTGGCCTTGCTGTAGAATTTTTCGATGTAGTCCTTGACCATGCGGGTGGCGTTGAAGCGTGGAATACAGGTGCGCATCGAGGCCTTGGAGATCTTTACCCAGCCTTGTGGATAACCGCGCCCGTCACGTTCGTAATAGAGAGGTATGACCTGACTTTCGAGCAAGTCGATGAGGTCGCGCGCCTCTTCGGCGTTGCGGTAGTCGGGATCGAACTCGTCACCATGCGGGTTGATTCCCCAGCCGTTGTCTCCGGTGAAGCCTTCACCCCACCAGCCATCCAGCACGCTGAGGTTGATCACGCCGTTGATGCCGGCCTTCTGCCCCGAGGTGCCGCTGGCCTCGAGCGGATAGGCGGGCGTGTTGAGCCATACATCCACACCCGATACCAGCTTGCGCGCCAGGGCCATGTCATAGCCCTCGAGCAGGATGACGTGGCCCTCGAATTCCGGGTCGCGGGAGTAGTCGTGGATGGTCTTGATCAGCTGCTGTCCGGGCAGGTCGTTAGGGTGCGCCTTGCCGGCAAAGATCACCACGACCGGACGTTCTGGATCCTTCAGCAGACGTTTGAGGCGTTCGGGATCGGAGAACAGCAGGGTGGCGCGTTTGTAGGTGGCAAAGCGGCGCGCAAAGCCGATCAGCAAGGTATCTGTCTCGGCCGGGTTCATGTGTGCGGTGATGCGCGCGATTTGCGCCTCGCTGCAACCGTTGCGGCGGTGCTGGATCTTCAGGCGGCGTTCAAGGTCGGCCAGCAGGTCTGACTTGAGCGACTGGCGCAGGCTCCAGTAACGATGGTCGGGAATATCATCGACACAGTCCCAGAAACGCTCGTCGTTCATTTCGTTGCGCCATTCCCGGTAACGCATGTCGAACAGGTTGATCCATTCCTTGGCCAAAAAGGTGGGAACGTGGACACCGTTGGTGATATAGCCGATCGGGTTTTCCTCGTGAGGCACTTCGGGCCAGATGTAGCCTTCCATCCTCGAGGACACACCGCCATGGATGCGGCTGACACCGTTGTGATAACGCGAGCAGCGCAGCGCCAGTGCGGTCATGTTGAAACCGCCCTGGTTGTTGGGGCTGGATCCGAGCGTCATGAATCGATCCATGTCGATGCCCAGCCCGTGCACGTAGTCGGCCAGGTATTCTTCGATCAGGCTTCGATCGAAAATGTCGTGACCGGCTGGTACCGGTGTGTGGGTCGTGAATACGGTATTGCCTGCCACCAGCTCCATGGCGCTGTCGAAGTCCAGGCCGTCACTCACGTGCCGTCGGATACGTTCCAGCGCCTGGAAGGCCGCATGACCCTCATTGACGTGCCAGACCGTGGGTGAGCGCCCCAGTTGTTCGAGCACACGCACGCCACCGATGCCCAGCAGGATCTCCTGCTGTATGCGGGTGTGGTTGTCGCCGCCGTACAGCTGATAGGTGATGGCCCGGTCGTGTTCGCTGTTCTCCGGCAGGTCGGTATCCAGTAGATAGACTTCGATGCGCCCGGCCCTGGCAAGCCAGATACGTGCCTGGACTTCGTGGTCGGCGACCGGGACTGACACCCGCCGTTCCGTTCCATCGTCGTTGCGCAACAAGGTCAGGGGCAGGTCATTGAAGCGCGTGGTCATGTAGTGGGCGATCTGGTTGCCCATGCTGTCGATGGTCTGGGTGAAGTAACCCTGGCGGTAGAGCAGGCCAATGGCGACGAACGGGATGCCAAGATCGCTGGCGGCCTTGCAGTGATCGCCGGCCAGGATGCCAAGTCCGCCGGAATAGATGGGCAGGCTCTCGTGGAAACCGAATTCGGCGCAGAAGTAGGCGATCAGGTCCCGATCCGGTGTCAGGCCCTCGATGTCGTGGCGCATGCCCTGACTGCGGTAATTGTCGTAAACGAACAGAACCTTCTGGTAGTCCTCCATGTAGATCTGGTCTTCGAGGGCGTCTTCAAGGTGTTTCTGCGATACCTGGCGCAGAAACACGCGAGGGTTGTGGCCACAGGCTTCCCACAGTTGCGGATCGAGACGAAAGAACAGGCCACGCACGTTACGGTCCCAGCTGTAGAGCAGGTCATTGGCCAGCTCGTTGAGTCGCTTGAGCGGTTCGGGGATTTCGGGACGAACCTCGAATCGGAAATAGCTGCCTGTCATTCTGCGATACCTGCGTGGATGTGTGTGGGAAATGCCAGGCCATTGGCCAATCTTCCATGGCTGGCCTTCCCGGTGCCGGGAGGACCCGGTTCCTGATTACAATATATCCTCATCAGGAGAAAAAACAATCAGGAACGGGTGGTGGATATTTGTGCCAATGCCCAGTGGACATGCTCGCGCACCAATGCCGAAGGGTGATCGGCACGTGCACGCAGGGCTTGTTCGATTGTGGCCGACCAGGGTGCGTTGCCGAGCGCAACAGCCAGGTTGCGCAGCCAGCGTTCGTGTCCGATTCGGCGGATCGGGCTGCCCTCGGTGCGTTGCAGAAAGGTCGCTTCGTCCCAGTTGAACAGTGTAACCAGGGCGCTGTCGTCCAGGCCGTGGCGGGGCAGGAAACCGGTTTCGTTGGTGATACCGGCGAAGCGGTTCCATGGACAGGCCAGTTGGCAATCGTCGCAGCCATAGATACGGTTGCCCATGGCCGCGCGCAATTCGACCGGGATGGCGCCCCGGCATTCGATGGTCAGGTAGGAGATGCAGCGCCGGGCATCGACCACGCCGTCGGCGACAATGGCGCCGGTGGGGCATATGTCGATACAGGCGCGGCAGGTGCCGCAATGCGCCGCGGCCGGACCGTCGGCCGGCAGGGGCAGGTCGGTGTAGATCTCACCCAGAAAGAACCACGAGCCGGCCTGTTCGTTGATCAGCAACGCGTTTTTGCCGATCCAGCCAAGACCGGCCAGTTCGGCGATATGCCGTTCCATGACCGGGGCGCTGTCCACGAACACGCGATAGCCGAACGGCCCGATGCGTTGAGTGATGGCGTCCGCCAGCCGCTGCAGGCGCCGGCGCATGAGCTTGTGATAGTCGCGCCCGAGCGCGTAGCGCGAGATGAAGGCGCGGTCGGCCTTTTGCAGCTGCGCCTCGATGCGATGCATGGGCTCGGGCAGGTAGTCCATGCGCACACTGATGATAGAGCAGGTGCCCGGTACCAGTTCTGCCGGCCGGGTGCGCTTGCTGCCGTGACGCGCCATCCAGTCCATGTCGCCGTGATAACCGGCCGCCAGCCATTCACGCAGGTGGCGTTCGGCCTTGTCCAACTGTACATGACTGATGCCCAGTTGCTGGAAACCCAGTGCAAGCGCCTGTTCCTGCAGCCACTGGCGCAGTTGCCGGATGTCGGTATCAGTATCAGTGTGCATGGGCTGAGTGTACCTGTGCGCCAGTGGCCGGGGAACCCGCGCTGCCGGCGCACGCATACACAGTGGTGGCCGTTGAGTTCATCATGGCGCATTGTGGGTCGATAGCAGACCTTGCCATGCTTGACCGTTTGCAAGTGCCGGCAGGATACTGTTCTCCCATGAGCCACGATGAATTGCCACTTCCCGTCTATCGTGCCGAGCAGGTGCGCGAGTTCGACCGTCGTCTGATCGAGGATCATGGCATTGCCGGTTATACCCTCATGCAGCGAGCCGCCGCGGCCTGCGAGCGATTGATCGGGCGTGACTGGCCGGCGGCGGAAAGGATCGTTATCGCCTGCGGCGCGGGCAACAACGGCGGTGACGGCTATGTGCTGGCGCGTCTGCTGAGCAAAGCGGGGCGCCGGGTGCAGGTGATCAGTCCTGCTGATCCGGCACGCCTGCGCGGTGACGCGCGTCGGGCCTTCGACGACTGGCAGGCGGCTGGCGGCAGCCTGATATCGGCTGCGGACATCGACTGGCGGGACGTGGACCTGATCGTCGATGCCCTGCTTGGCACCGGTCTCGATCGACCGGTCGAGGGGGCCTGGCGGGACCTGATCGTGGCCATCGATGCGGCCCGGGCGCCGGTGCTGGCGGTCGATATCCCCTCCGGTCTCGACAGCGATACCGGCGCGGTACATGGCATCGCCGTCCACGCCGATGCGACCATGAGTTTCATCGGTCTCAAGGCCGGGCTGTTCACCGCGCACGGACCGGCCTGCAGTGGCCGGGTGTGTTTCGACAGTCTCGGTGCCAGCGAGGAGGTGTTCGCCGGCATCCGGCCGCAGGCGTGCCGGATTACGCTGGACGATATCTTGCCGCGTCGCCCGGCGGATGCGCACAAGGGAGACTGCGGCCATGTGCTGGTGGTCGGTGGTAATCACGGTATGAGCGGTGCTGCGCGGCTGGCGGCCGAGGCCGCGTTGCGTTGCGGCGCGGGACTGGTCAGCGTGGCCACACGGACTGCGCATGCCCCGCTGGTGAGTGTTACGCGGCCCGAGATCATGAGTCATGGGGTGGAGCCGGCCGCCCGGCTGGCGCCATTGCTGCGACGTGCCAGCATGGTCGCCATTGGTCCCGGACTGGGTCGGGATGACTGGGCCCGGGCGATGCTGGGTTGCGTGATCGAGACCGGGCTGCCGTTGGTCGTGGATGCCGATGCGCTCAATCTGCTGGCTGACGATCCCATGCGGCGTGACAACTGGGTGCTCACGCCACATCCCGGCGAGGCCGCGCGCCTGCTGGACAGTGACAGCACGGCGATCCAGGATGATCGCTTCGCAGCCGCGGAGGCCATCCGCGAAGCCTTTGGCGGCGTGTGCGTGCTCAAGGGCGCAGGCACCCTGATCGCCGACGGTGAGGCACCGCCGGGCTTGTGCGATCGTGGCAATCCGGGCATGGCCAGTGCTGGCATGGGCGATGTCCTGACCGGTGTGATCGCGTCACTGGCTGCCCAGGGCTTGTCTCTGGGGCAGGCCGCCCGGCGTGGGGTATGGTTGCATGCCACGGCCGCCGACCGGGCCAGCGCAGCCGGTATGCGGGGCCTGCTGGCCAGCGACCTGATGCCCGAGTTGCGCCAGCTCGTCGATGATGCCGGTTCGGGTGAG
Source organism: Gammaproteobacteria bacterium (assembly GCA_015484945.1). Taxonomy (GTDB): domain Bacteria; phylum Pseudomonadota; class Gammaproteobacteria; order WFUO01; family WFUO01; genus WFUO01. The sequence goes on from WFUO01000061.1 coordinate 39,994, forward strand.
GCATGAACGGCAAGGACAAACATCTGACATTGGCCGATGAACAGGCCACACGCCGGCTCGGCGAGGCGCTGGCGGCGGCCATCGAGGATGGCCTGCAGGTGCATCTGGAGGGTGAAATGGGCACCGGCAAGACCTGCCTCGTGCGCGCCCTGATCCAGGCGCTGGGACATGCCGGCCCGGTGCGCAGTCCGACCTACACGCTGGTCGAGCCCTATCATGCCGGGGCGCGTGATATCTGGCATCTGGATCTCTATCGTTTGACTGACCCCGAGGAACTCGCGTTTCTGGGGGTTCGTGACCTGAGCGATCCCCGCGCCATCGTGTTGGTCGAATGGCCCCGGCGTGGTACGGGCATGCTGCCACCGGCTGATCTGGAGATCGAACTTTTATATAGAACAGATGGCCGCGAGGCGCGCCTGCGCAGCAAAAGCCCGCGTGGTGAGCCAGTTTTGAGGCAACTTGCGACACATTTCTAGATTATGATGTAACAAAACTCTATATCTTTCGGATTCTATAGACATTTCCTGTTTTTTGTGCAAGACTCGGGAGACAAGGCCAAGCATGGAATCCGTCTCCATGAGAAAAACAGGCAAGATCATACTGTTCCTGATCCTGGGTGGGTGGCTGCTTGTCTCGGCGCCGGCGCGTGGTGTGGATATCGAGGGCGCGCGATTGTGGGCCGCGCCCGACAACACCCGCCTGGTATTTGATATCAGCGGGCCGGTTGACCACACCCTGTTCTCGCTCAGAAACCCCGACCGCATCGTCATCGATCTGGCCAATGCCCGCCTGCGCCAGCGTCTGACGGCACTGGACCTGCGCAAGGGTCTGATTCGGCGCATCCGTACGGGTGTCCGCAGCGGCAGGAATCTGCGCGTGGTGCTGGACCTCAAAACAGCCGTCCGGCCCAAGAGCTTCGTGCTCAAGCCCAGCGGCAACTACGGTTACCGGCTGGTCATCGACCTGCATGACCGGCGTGTGGTCAAGCGCCGGCGCTACCGTCCGCGGCAACGCAACAACAAGGGCAACCGCCCCCTGGTGATTGCCATCGATGCCGGACATGGGGGCGAGGATCCCGGGGCGACCGGTCACGGCGGTATCAGGGAGAAACATGTGGTGCTTTCCATCGCCCGGCGCCTGGCGCGTTTGATCAATGCGACACCGGGCATGAAGGCGGTGCTGATTCGTGACGGCGACTATTACATCGCGTTGCGCGACCGGATCACGTTGGCGCGCCAGGCGCGCGCCGACATGTTCATCTCCATCCATGCCGATGCGTTTCACGATCCGCGCGCCCGGGGCGCGTCGGTGTACGTGCTGTCGCAGCGCGGTGCGAGCAGCGAGACCGCGCGCTGGCTGGCCGAGAAGGAGAATGCCTCGGATCACATCGGTGGCGTGAGCCTGTCCGACAAGAGTCAGCTGCTGACCACCGTATTGCTGGATCTGTCCATGACCGGCACCATCGAGGCCAGCCTGGAACTGGGCAAGGACGTGCTCGGTCAGCTCAGGCGGGTGGGCCGGGTGCACAAGCGGCGTGTCAACCAGGCCGGTTTTGCGGTGCTCAAGTCACCCGACATCCCGTCCATTCTGGTCGAGACCGCGTTCATCTCCAACCCATATGAGGCGCGCAAGCTGCGCAGTCCTCGGCATCAGCAGCGCCTGGCGGCATCCATCATGCGCGGCATCCGTCTCTATTTCGCACGCAATCCGGTGCCCGGAACGCTGCGCGCACGGCTCGACCGCCGTCATCGCATCAGCCGCGGCGAAACATTGAGCAGCATCGCGCGCCGCTACCAGGTCAGCGCCCGGCGTATCCGTCAGGTCAATCGTCTGCGCGGGAACCGTCTGCGGGTCGGTCAGGTATTGAAGATTCCGCCATCCGACAGCTGACCCGGCCTGTCAGACACGGCCAGCACTTGGACATGCCCGGGGAAAAAGATGTCATCTTTCAGCCGCTTCAATACTCGGGATGAATGGTTGAGGTTCGTGTTGTCTCGAGTGCAGGTGATTTTCGAGTTCCTGCAGGGCTTCGAGCACCAGCAGTGATTTCTCGCTCAGACGCTGGATCAGGGCGGACAACTCGGCCGATGTGCAATCGCCACGCGCCACTTCCAGCAGTTGATGGCCCAGGTCGTGCAACTCCTCGTGTGGCTGCTCCAGCCTTTCATACGCATCGATACCTTGCAGGCATTTGCCTTGCCCGTAGTACCACTGACCGAGCTTGCACCGGGTGTGTTGCATTTCCGGTATGCCGCGAATGTTCTCCAACGGACGCTGTTCCTTGCTCGTGAACAGGAAATAGGCGGTATCGATGATGGTCTTGCGCCACTGGATATGATCCAGCTGTGCCATGTACAGCAGGCCGATGGGCATGGCGGGGAGTTTTTCGTAGCCACGAATGAAATCGATGAATCCATCGAGCGGCAGGGGCCTGGAGATCCAGTATCCCTGACCGACGCGGCAACCGTATTCCTGCAATACCTGGTAGCTGTGCTCGTTCTCGATGCCCTCTGCCACCACGGTGATATTGAGCTGGTGCGCCATGCGGATACTGGCCTGCAGGATTTCGCGATCCTTTTCCGAGACCGACATGTCGCGTACGAACTTTCGGTCGATCTTGATGATCGTGAAGGGCCAGCGGCTCAACTCCACCAAGCCGGAATGCCCGGTGCCGAAATCATCCATGGCGATCTGGATGCCGGCGTCGGCCAGTCTAAGCAGGGCCTTGCGGGCCTTGTCCTCCTCGAGCAATACCGTTTCGGTCACCTCCACCTCGATGCTGGATGCCTCAATCTGGCGCGCCCGAACCGCCTTGATGATGGTTTCGGTCAACGTCTGATCGTGGAAATCCTTGCCCGAGGCATTGAAGGAAATCCGCAGTCCGGGATGTATCGATTCGATCAGGGGCTGGTCGATGACGATCTGACGGAATACGTACCGGGTGATCTTGCCGATGTGACCGGATGACTCGGCCAGCGGAATGAAATCCATCGGCGGCACCAGCGTGCCATCAGGACGCTGCCAGCGTATCAGGGCCTCGGCGCCGCACAGCTCACCCGTGATCATCGATACCTTGGGCTGGTAGTGCAGGACCAGTTCCCCGTTATCGAGGGCCTCGAGGATGTCACTGATAGCGATTTTTTCGTTTTTCTTTATCATCAGAGACTATTTCGGCCACTTGCGCGATGTCTTGAGCCTGACGGTTGCAGAGGATGGCGCCTGTTTCCGAGAGGGGTCGAATACCGTGTCAGGCTGGCTGCACGGGCGGCAGATCGTGTACCCTCTTGGCATGCCCATCCAGACCCTGCCACCGCAACTCGTCAACCAGATCGCCGCCGGCGAGGTGATCGAACGCCCGGCCTCGGCGGTCAAGGAGCTGCTGGAGAACAGCCTCGACGCCGGGGCCGATCGTCTCGAGATCGACATCGAGCAAGGCGGCAAGGCCCTGATACGGGTGCGTGACAATGGTTGCGGAATCCCGCCCGGTGAGCTGGCGGCGGCGCTGGGGCGCCATGCCACCAGCAAGATCGCCTCGCTGGAGGACCTCGAGAACGTCACCAGCCTGGGATTTCGCGGCGAGGCCCTGCCCAGCATGAGCGCGGTGGCGAGGCTGACACTGATTTCACGCGCGGCCGGCGAGCAACAGGGCTGGCTGATCCGCGCCGATGGGCACGAGCGGTTCGCGGAGCCGGAGCCGGCGCCACACCCGCCCGGCACCACGGTGGAGTTGCGCGACCTGTTCTACAACACCCCGGCCAGGCGCAAGTTTTTGCGTGCCGAGCGCACCGAGTTCGGGCATATCGACACCATGGTGCGGCGCCTGGCGCTGAGCCGTTTCGATGCGGCGTTCACGTTGCGTCACAATGGCCGGGTCGTGTTCCGGCTCGAGCCAGCCAACGATCAGGACGCGCAGGCACGCCGGGTGGCAGCCTTGTGCGGCGATGCATTCATCGAGCAGGCGGTGTTCATGGAGATCTCTCAGGCCGGCATGCGCCTGCGCGGCTGGGTCGGTCTGCCGGGATTTTCCCGCGCCCAGGCCGATCTTCAGTATTTCTTTCTCAACGGGCGCATGGTGAGGGACAAGCTCGTGTCACATGCCTTGCGCCAGGCCTGGGCCGATGTGCTGTATCATGGCCGGCATCCCGCCTGGGTGCTGTTTCTCGACATGCCGCCGCGGCTGGTCGATGTCAACGCCCATCCGGCCAAGTACGAGGTGCGTTTCCGCGACAGCCGCCTGGTGCACCAGTTCCTGCAACGCAGCGTCAGCGACGTGCTGGCGCGTTTGCGTCCCGGTGATACCCCGCCCGATTCGCTGATGCCGGCAGCCGCGGGGGCGCCGGCTGCTGCGTCTGTCACGCAGCGCGTGGCGCCGGCCGCCCAGCCGGGCCTGGGACTGGGCGTGCGCGAGCAGATGCAGCGCTACGAGCGCCTGCACGGGATCAGCGAAACCGCTATACCGGATCCTGCCACGACGCAGGACAAAGAGATTCCACCGTTGGGCTTTGCGCTGGCGCAGCTGCACGGTGTCTATATTCTGGCCCAGAACGCCGATGGGCTGGTCGTGGTGGACATGCATGCCGCGCACGAGCGCATCACCTACGAACGCCTCAAGCACAGTCACACGCACGAGGGCATTCGCGCCCAGCCATTGCTGGTGCCGGTCACCATTGCCGTGAGTGAACGTGAGGCCGATCTGGCCGCCAGTCACGCGGAATGGTTCACCAGCCTGGGTTTCGAGATCGACCGCAGTGGTCCTGAAAGCCTGGTGGTGCGCCAGGTACCCAACCTGTTGCAGCGCGCCGACGTGGCCGCGCTGGTGCGGGATGTGCTCTCGGACCTGGTGACGCACGGCACCAGCGGCCGTTTGCGCGAGGCCGTCAACGAGGTGTTATCGACCATGGCCTGCCATGGCTCGGTACGCGCCAACCGGCAGCTCACGATCGCCGAGATGAATGCCCTGCTGCGCGACATGGAACGCACCGAGCGCAGTGGCCAGTGCAATCACGGTCGCCCGACCTGGCGGGCATTGAGCCTGGCCGAGCTCGACCGGCTGTTCATGCGCGGGCAGTGAGCCCGGGTGAACCGGTTCCGCATGACTTCGTTTACATCCTGTGGCGCGGTGACTGATGCAGACGAGTGACAACGGCAAATCCTGCGCGATCCTTCTGATGGGTCCCACCGCCTCCGGCAAGACCGATCTGGCGCTGGAGATTGCGCGGCGGTTCGACGTGGAGATCGTCAGTGTCGATTCGGCCATGGTCTATCGCGGTATGGACATCGGCACCGCCAAGCCGGATGCCGCCACGCTGGCGGCTTTTCCGCACCACCTGATCGATATCCTGGATCCGTCCGAGTGTTATTCGGCTGCACGATTTCGTGAAGATGCCCTGCGCGTGATGGCGCAGATCGGCGCCAATGGCCGCATCCCGTTACTGGTGGGCGGCACCATGCTCTATTTTCGCGCGCTGTTTCAGGGTCTTTCAGCATTGCCGGATGCCGACCCGGCAGTGCGCGAGGCGCTCGAGCGCGAGGCGGCGGCGCTGGGCTGGCACGCCATGCATGCGCGTTTGGGCGAGATCGATCCGGTTGCCGCGGCACGTATCCACCCGAACGATCCACAGCGCATCCAGCGCGCGCTGGAGGTGTATGAACTCACGGGCCGCCCGCTGAGCGAGTTGCAGCGTCAGAAGAACGAAACGGCATTCCCGTGGCGCGCCTTGCGCATTGCCCTGTTTCCAGCCGAACGAGGCGTTTTGCACGCACGGATTGCGCAACGTTTCGATCAGATGCTGGAACTCGGCTTCATCGACGAGGTCAGAGCCCTGTACGAGCGGGGCGATCTCGACCCGGGCATGCCATCGATGCGCGCCGTGGGTTATCGTCAGGCATGGGACTATCTCGACGGGCGTCTGGACCGTGAACAGATGCGCGAGCGCGCCATCATCGCCACCCGGCAACTGGCCAAGCGCCAGATGACCTGGCTGCGGTCAGAGACGGATGTTCGCCGGTGTGATCCTTTTGTGTCGGGAATGCAGAATAACTTATTGAAATATATAGAAGATGCTGTTTCAAGCAGCGGTTAGGGAGAGAATATGTGCTATACTTTTGCGCACGAGTGTCTTTATCATGGTGGTAACCGGACAAAGAGTCCGGCAATATTGGCCCGTACATGCTTTTTGTGGTGATTTCTCATGCGCCGCAATGTCGGGCGGCAGAACAATTAGAACATTTTCAGGAGAATAAGAAATGGCAAAAGGGCAGTCATTACAAGAACCCTTCCTCAATGCCTTGCGCAAGGAACGTGTTCCGGTATCCATCTACCTGGTCAATGGCATCAAGCTGCAGGGACAGATCGATTCCTTCGACCAATTCGTCGTGTTGCTGAAAAACAGTGTCAGCCAGATGGTTTACAAGCACGCCATCTCGACCATCGTGCCGGCACGCAACGTCAAGCTGGCCCATTCGGACGACGGTAACGGTGGCCAGGGCAATTACTGAACCTGCTTCCATGCGCAGTCTGCCGCCAGGCCGGGAGGGCGCCGTTGTTTGAACGTCCCCGTACCGGCGAAAGGGCGGTACTGGTCCATATTGAACTGCAATCCGAGGGTGAACACGAACAACTGCGGGAGTTCCGCGAGCTGGCCCGCGCTGCCGGCGCTTTGGTGTGTGCCGAGATCACCGGAACACGTCAGCGTCCCGATCCGCGCTATTTCGTCGGGCGTGGCAAGGTGGAAGAGATACGCGCCGCCATCGAGGTCCATGAAGCCGATCTGGTCCTGCTCGACCATGCGCTCAGTCCGTCACAGGAACGCAATCTCGAACAGGCGCTCAAATGCCGGGTGCTCGACCGTACCGGTCTCATCCTCGACATCTTCGCCCAGCGCGCAAGGTCGTTCGAGGGCAAGCTGCAGGTCGAGCTGGCGCAGCTTCGTCATCTGTCCACGCGTCTGGTGCGTGGCTGGACCCATCTCGAACGGCAGAAGGGCGGTATCGGGCTGCGCGGGCCCGGCGAGACCCAGCTCGAGACCGACCGCCGGCTGCTTGCGCAGCGTATCCGGCAACTGCGCAGCCGGCTTGACAAGGTCAGCGCCCAACGCGAACTGGGGCGCCGCGCGCGCAGCCGCGCCGAGGTGCCGACCATCTCGCTGGTCGGCTATACCAATGCCGGCAAGTCAACGCTGTTCAATCGCCTTACCGATGCGGGTGTGTTCGAGGCAGACCAGTTGTTCGCCACGCTCGACCCCACGTTGCGGCGTCTGGAGCTGCCAACCGTTGGACCGGTCGTGCTCGTCGATACCGTGGGTTTCATCCGTCATCTGCCGCACGATCTGGTCGAGGCCTTCAAATCCACACTCGAGGAAACCAGCCGCGCCAGCCTGTTGCTGCACGTCATCGATGCCGGTGACGAGGAGCGTGACGACTTCATCGATCAGGTCGAGCGGGTGCTGGCAGAGATCGGTGCCGAGGAGGTGCCGCAGTTACGGGTATTCAACAAGATCGACCTGACCGGCACCCGCGCCGGCATCGACCGTGACGAGAGCGGGCGTATTCGCCGGGTGTGGGTGTCGGCGGCCACCGGCGAGGGACTGGACATGCTGCGCGGGGCCATTGTCGAGTTCTTCAGTGGACAGGTGGTGCATCGCCGTCTGCATCTGTCCTGGGGGGCCGGGCGCCTGCGCGCACAGCTGTATGAGAATGACGTGGTCGTGGCCGAACACCAGAACGGGCAAGGCGGTTATGTACTGGACGTGCAGATGTTGCAGGCAGATTTCGAGCAACTGCTGGCGCGTCATGCAGACGAAATCACTGTCGAACCCCCCGAAGGGGCGCTTGCAGTGGGGGCGGGGGGTCCCTAAAATGGCCCGGCCGTCGCAGATGACGAAACAAGCGCGACATTGGCATGCGCGCCGGGGTACACTGGCGGCGCAGACAACCGTATCACACGCAAGACAACCAACTGGAGTCCACGCATGGCCTGGAACGAACCTGGTGGCGGTAAAGACAACGATCCCTGGGGATCGCGCAAGAAGGGGGATGGCCCTCCCGATCTCGACGAGATCGTGCGCAACATTCAGAACAAGTTCGGCGGCCTGTTCGGCGGCAAGGGCCGCAAGGGCGGCAATGGGAGCTCAAGCGGTGGTGGGGGCAGTTTTGGCTTTGGCGCCCTGATCGTCATCGCGCTGCTGGTGTGGCTGGCTTCCGGCATCTATATCGTCGATCAGGCCGAGGAGGGCGTGATTCTGCGGTTCGGCAAGTACACCGAGAAGGTGGGCCCGGGTCCGCACTGGCATCTGCCGTATCCGATCGAGAGCGTCGTCAAGGTCAATACCGGCCAGGTGCGCAGTCACCGGCACAGTACCCAGATGCTGACCAAGGACGTCAATCTGATCGAGATCGACCTTGTCGTTCAATACCGTGTCGTGGATGTGGAGAAGTTCCTGTTCCGTGTGCGCGCGCCGATACGTACATTGGAAGAGGCCACCGAGAGCGCCCTGCGCGAGGTCATCGGCAAGAAGAAGATGGATGACTTCCTCAGTGGCGGGCGCGCGCAGATAACCGCCGCGACGAAGAAGAAGATCCAGGCCATCCTCAACGAGTACCAGACCGGCCTGTCCATCATCAATGTCAGCCTGCAGCGATCGGCGCCGCCCAGCGCGGTCAAGCAGGCCTTCGAGGATGCGATCAACGCCGAGGAAGACGAGATCCGCTACCGCAACCAGGCCGAGACCTACGCGCGTGGCGTGGTGCCCAAGGCCGAGGGTGCACGCGAGACCATGATCCGCGAGGCTGAGGCCTATCGCAAGCAGATCGTTGACAAGGCGCGTGGCGAGACCAGCCGTTTCCTTGCCACGCTCAGGGAGTACCGGCGTGCGCCTGCGGTCACGCGCAAGCGAATGTACCTGGATACCATGGAATACATTCTGTCGCGGTCGAGCAAGGTGCTGATCAAGATCAAACAGGGCAACAACATATTGTATCTGCCACTGGATAAATTCATGAACGACCTGCGTCGCACAAAACCCGCTGTCAGTACGAACAGCACGGAGACCGCTGCCGGTCAGGCAACCCGATATCCCGGCACTGGCAATGGCTACACGGGTGGGAGGATTCGCTGATGTCCACACGTACCCTATCCATCATCATCATTCTGGCGATTGGCGGTTTTCTGCTCGCCAATTCGGCCTATACCGTGACCGAGAACCAGACCGCGCTCGTGCTTCGCCTTGGCAAGGTCATCGAGGTCAGGAAGGAACCGGGCCTGTACTTCAAGACCCCGTTCATCAACAACGTGCTCAAGTTCGAGAAACGGCTGATCACGCATGACACACAGCCAACCGCTGTGCTCACCGGCGAGAAGAAGGAGGTGCTGGTTGACTACTACGTCAAATGGCGCATCGTTGATGCCAAGTCCTTCTATGTCTCGTTCCGTGGTGGCGAGCGTACCGCGGCTTTCCGGCTTGGTGAGATCATCAAGGGCGGGCTCGAGGTCGAGCTTGGCAAACGCACGATCAAGGATGTGGTCTCTGCCGAGAGAACCATCATCATGGACAGCCTGCAAGAGCGCGCCAACAAGGAAATGAGCAAGTACGGCATGGAGGTGGTCGATGTGCGCATCAAGCAGATCGAGCTGCCGCCCGGAGTCAAGGAATCCGTGTTCAAGCGCATGCGTACCGAGCGTGAGCGTATCGCGCGCGAACACCGCGCCAAGGGCAAGAAGGAGGCGCGTATCATCAAGGCCGATGCCGACAAGAAGCGTGTCACCATCCTTGCCGATGGCCGCCGCCGCGCCGAGATCATCAAGGGGCAGGGTGATGCCGAGGCGACACGCATCTATGCCCAGGCCTATGGCGGCGCGAATGCCGAGTTCTATGCCTTCTACCGCAGCCTCGAGGCCTATCGCAACACCTTCAACAGCAAGAACGACATCCTGGTGCTGGAGCCGGATTCCGAGTTCTTCCGATATTTTGGCAATACACGTGTCAACAAGTAATCACCGATTGTGTTGCCTGTCCGCAAAAGACCCGGTTCACCGGGTCTTTTGCGGCATGGGGTACGCGCATGCCTGAGGACTTGCTCGCAGCGTTGGCATTGCTGCTGGTGCTGGAAGGGATCATGCCGTTTCTGAGTCCGGCAGCGATTCGCCGGTTGTGGAGAGAAATGGCGCATATGAGCGATCGCAGCCTGCGCCTGGCGGGTCTGGTAAGCATGATTGCCGGCCTGCTGATGTTGATGTGGGTAAAAAGGGGCTGATCCGGAGTGATCGGGGGCCCGAAAACAGGTAAACTTGCCCGCTGGTAAACCGCAAACACGAACAGTCACACGCATGGGCATAGACGACAAATGGCTGTTGCCGGAAGGCATCGAGGAACTCGCTCCGCCACAGGCCGCGCAGCTGGAAGCGTTGCGCAGGCGACTGCTCGACTGCTATGCCGGCTGGGGCTACGAACTGGTCATGCCGCCGTTCATCGAGTATCTGGAATCCCTGCAAAGCGGCACCGGCGAGGATCTGGATCGTCAGACCTTCAAGCTCACCGACCCGCTCAGTGGCCGTGCCATCGGCCTTCGCGCCGACATGACACTGCAGGCCGCACGTATCGATGCGCGTCTGTTGCAGCGTAATACGCCTGTGCGTTTGTGCTACCTGGGTACTGTGCTGCGCGCCTTCGCCGACAGCTTTGGCGCCTCGCGCGCACCGTTGCAGATCGGCGCCGAGTTGTATGGGCATGCCGGCATCGAGAGTGATATCGAGATCATCAGCCTGATGCTCGAAACCCTGCGTCTGACGGGGCTCGACGAGGTGATCCTCGATCTCGGGCATGTGGGTGTGTACCGCTCGCTGGCGCAGGCGGCCGGCCTGGGCGAAGAACAAGAGTCACGATTCTTCGATGCCTTGCAGCGCAAGGCCGTGCCCGAGATCAACGCCTTGCTGGATGAATGGCAACTGGCCGATGATGTCAGTCGGGCGCTCGCCTCTCTGCCGCATCTGCATGGCGGACGCGAGGTGCTCGATCAGGCACGTACGCAGTTGCAGGGCTTTGCCGATGCGCTTGCGGCCATCGACGGCCTGGCGCGTATCGAGGCCGCGCTGTCGGGTGGCGGTACATCGTCGCTACGCCTGCACTTCGATCTCGCCGAGTTGCGAGGTTACCGTTATCAGACCGGTGTGGTATTCGCCGCCTTCGTCGATGGCCATGGTCAGGAAATCGCGCGCGGCGGCCGTTATGACGATATAGGCCGGGTGTTTGGACGTGCGCGTCCGGCCACTGGCTTCAGTGCCGATCTCAAGGTGCTGGTGGCGTTGTCCGGCGCACTCGACGAGAAACCGCGCAGTGACGCCATCCTTGCGCCGGCCGTCGGCAATGCGGCCCTGGACGAGGCGATTCGCAGTTTGCGTGAGTCCGGCGAGACGGTGATTCGCGCACTGCCGGATCGTGATGGCAACGAGGCGGCGCCTTCCTGCGCGCGCAGGCTGGTGGAAGAGAACGGGACATGGGTGGTCGTTCAGTCGCAGGGCTGAGGCGAGCGGATTTTCAACAAAGAGCAGTACCGGAAACACGACAATGGGCAAGAATGTAATCGTAATTGGCACACACTGGGGTGATGAGGGCAAGGGCAAGGTCGTCGATCTGCTCACCGATCGGGCCCAGGTCGTGGTGCGTTTCCAGGGCGGTCACAACGCTGGCCACACGCTGGTCATCGATGGACACAAGACCGTTTTGCATCTGATTCCTTCCGGTATCCTGCGTGACAATGTCCAATGCATGATCGGCAATGGCGTGGTGCTGGCGCCCGATGCGCTGTTGCGCGAGCTGGACGGACTTGAAGACGCCGGCGTGCCGGCCGCATCACGCCTGCGCATCAGTGAGGCCTGTCCGCTGATTCTGCCCTACCATATCGCCCTGGATCAGGCGCGCGAGATCGCGCGCGGCAAGAAGGCCATCGGCACCACCGGGCGCGGCATTGGCCCGGCCTACGAGGACAAGATTTCGCGGCGCGGCATTCGTCTCGGTGATCTGTTCAATACCGATCACTTCGCTGAACGCCTGAAGGAAGTCATGGACTACCACAACTTCTCGCTGGTCAACTACTTCAAGGCCGAGGCGGTGGACTACCAGCAGGTGCTGGATGAAACGCTTGCCATGCGCGAGCGCCTGTTGCCCATGGTTGCCGACATTCCAGAGTTGCTCTATCACGCCGGCAGGCGTGGAGAGAACATCATGTTCGAAGGCGCGCAGGGTACCCTGCTCGATATCGATCACGGCACCTACCCGTATGTCACCTCGTCCAACACCACGGCCGGCGGCGCATCCTGTGGCAGTGGCGTGGGCCCGCTGGCCTTCGACTATATCCTCGGCATCACCAAGGCCTATACCACGCGCGTAGGCGGCGGGCCGTTTCCGACCGAGCTGTTCGATGGTGAAGGCAAGCGGGACGCGGCCGGCGAGCACATGGCCACTCAAGGTCATGAATTCGGCGCCACCACCGGCAGGCCGCGCCGTTGCGGCTGGTTTGACGCCGTGTCGCTGCGCCGCGCCATCCGGATCAACAGCATCAGCGGCCTGTGCATCACCAAGCTCGATGTGCTCGATGGTCTGGAGACCGTGCGTGTGTGCACAGGTTACCGCTACAACGGCGAGGTGCGTGACGTACCGCCGGTCGGTGCCGAGGCCTTCGAGGTCTGTGAGCCGGTGTACGAGGATCTGCCCGGCTGGAGCGAGTCCACCGTCGGGGTGCGCAGCTACGATCAGCTGCCCGCCAATGCGCGCGCCTATCTCAAGCGAATAGAGGAAACCGTCGAATGCCCGATCGACATCGTCTCCACCGGGCCCGACCGCGAAGAGACCATTGTTCTGCGTCATCCCTTCGAATGACTGCCCCGTAGGCGTGCAGGGTGAGAAAGCAATGCCGGGTGTACAGAGACACGGTGTCGCAAAGGGCGTGATTTAAGGAAGCCCTGATCAATTCGTGCGTGGTTGCCAAGCAGCCAAAATAGCAAGCAGCCAGCGTATCTTTGCTTTAATCACCACCAATGAACACCTGTGTCTTGCGTGTACTCAGTGATGATTCCACGACCGTGATAGACAGTGACTGGCGGATGACCTCTGCACGGGTTACAGTCTGGTTATGACAGACAACGACAAGCTGGATCTGCGCCAGGTGATCGCCATGGGGGTTGGGGCGATGATCGGCGGCGGTATCTTCTCGGTACTGGGTCTGGCCGTTGCCCAGGCCGGACACGCCGCGCCACTGGCGTTCGTGTTTGGCGGCCTGATCGCACTGCTCACCGGGCTGTCGTATGCCGCGCTGGGTCTGCGTTATCATTCCGAAGGGGGGAGCTTCACCTATCTCGAGGCCGCGTTTCCCAATCATAACGTTGCCGGAATCGGCGGCTGGCTGTTACTGGTCGGCTACATTGGCACCCTGTCGCTGTATGCCTGGACCTTCGGCAGCTACGGCGCAGCCATGCTCGGCAGTGGTGGCGATCCCGCGCCTCGCCACCTGCTGCAATCACTGATCCTGCTGACCTTCCTCGGCATCAATCTCTATGGCGTGCGCGAGACGGGTACCGCGGAACTGCTGATCGTGACCGTCAAGGTACTGATCCTGGTGCTTTTTGCCGTATTGGGCCTGCAAACGCTCCGCGCCGGTCATCTGTTGCCTGTTTTCGACAAGGGCATGACGGGCATGCTGATGGGCGCGGCCCTGATCTTCGTCGCCTATGAAGGTTTCGAACTGATACCCAATGCCGTCAATGACATGCGGAATCCACAGCGCAATCTTCGGCGTGGTATCCTGTGGTCCATCGTCATCACCATCTTTGTCTATGCCACTGTTTCGCTGGTCGCGGTCGGCAATCTGACAGCGGAGGACATCAGCCGCTACGGCGAGTATGCGCTGGCTGTGGCGGCGAGACCGTTTCTCGGCGAGGCCGGATTCCTGCTGATCGGCCTGGCGGCGCTGTTCTCCACTGCCTCGGCAATCAACGCCACGCTGTTTGGCACCGCGCGCCTGGGTGTGGAGATGGCCAGAAAGAAGGAGCTGCCGCAGGCGTTCAGCTTTCGACGCAAGCCAGGCAACATACCGTGGGTGAGTCTGGTCATCATCAGCCTGATCACGCTGGTATTCGTCAATCTTTCCGACCTGACCATCATCTCATCCTTTGCCAGCTCCACGTTTCTGCTTATCTTTGCCGCCATCAATCTCTCGGCCTTGCGTTTGCGCGCCATGATCTCCATATCACCATGGATACCGCTGGGTGGATTGTTGCTGTCGCTTGCCTCGTGGCTGGCACTGATGGTCTATCTGGGTTCGAGCAACATGGATAGCCTGTATCGTCTCGGTGGCATCTATATCGTCGTGATCCTGGCCGAACTGTTGTTCAGTCAACGACGATGCATCTGCATGGGAAAGAAGTGACCACGTGAATCACTACAGGAGGTAGCCGTCATGCTCCGCAACCGTGTGACCGATGAGTACAGTCGCCAAACGGTTTCCGATACCCTGGCGGCATTCGGCGTGGATGTGCGAACCGGGCTTACCGCCGAACAGGTCAGGGCGGGGCGCAAAACCTGGGGCTACAATGAGATAGAGGAGCGCGAAGAACCGCTCTGGCACCGTATCCTTCGCCGCTTCTGGGGGCCTATCCCTTGGATGATTGAAATCGCGGCGATACTGTCGGCCGTGGTACGCAAATGGGAAGACTTCGTCATCATTTCCATGCTGCTGCTGGTCAATGCCGGCCTGGACTTCCTTCAGGAGTCACGTGCCCGTAATGCGCTCAGGGCGTTGAAACAGAAGCTCGCCACCTCTGCCATGGTTCTGCGTGACGGGCGGTTTCAGCCGCTGCCTGCCCGTGAACTGCTGCCAGGCGACATCGTCAGGCTCAGGATTGGCGATATCGTGCCGGCTGACATCCAGTTGCTCGATGGGGACTACCTGCTCGTTGATCAGTCGTCACTGACCGGTGAGTCTTTGCCGGTGGGCAGGAAGATCAACGAGGTCGTTTACGCCAATACCGTTGTCAAGCAGGGTGAGATGACCGGTGTCGTCGTCAACACCGGTTCGCGCACCAATTTCTCCAATGTCGTCTCCCTGGTGGCCGCGGCCCAGACAGGTGAGCGCAGCCATTTCCAGAAGATGGTTATCCAGATCGGCAATTTCCTGATTCTGGTTACCGCTTTTCTGGTCGTCGTAATCCTGATCGTAGCCCTGTTCCGGCACGAGAATTTCATCGAGATTGCGCGTTTTTCGCTGGTGTTGACGGTGGCGGCGATACCAGTGGCATTGCCTGCGGTATTGTCTGTGACCATGGCGGTGGGTGCCATGAACCTGGCGCGCAGACAGGCCATCGTCTCCCATCTTACGGCGATCGAGGAACTGGCCGGTGTCGATATCCTGTGTTCTGACAAG
The DNA here is from genome assembly GCA_015484945.1 of Gammaproteobacteria bacterium. GTDB lineage: Bacteria > Pseudomonadota > Gammaproteobacteria > WFUO01 > WFUO01 > WFUO01. The sequence goes on from WFUO01000061.1 coordinate 55,405, forward strand.
ACCGGCACATTGACGCACAACGAGATGCAAGTGGCCGAACCGGTGGTGTTCGAGGGGCATGACGAACGTGAGTTGTTCCTGATCGCTATCCTGGCCTCGCGCCTTGAAAACCGTGATCCCATAGAATTGCCACTATTCCATTATGCAGACGAACGTCTGGGCGGTCTCGATACCAGCGCCTACAGGCAGGTTGAATTCGTACCCTTCGATCCGATCATCAAGCGTACCGAGGCCACGATAGAATCACAGGATGGTCGTTTCGTCGCCGTCAAGGGCGCGGCCCAGGTATTGATCGAGATGGCGGAACTGGACGATAGCCTGGCGAACGAGATCGGAACCACGGTGGAACTGTTGGCCTCGAGAGGTTACCGGACGCTAGCCGTCGGGCGGCGCAGTGGCGATGGTCCATTGGAACTTATCGGGCTGATCCCATTGTACGACCCGCCACGTGACGATTCAGCGGCGGTCATCGAACAGATGCGTGATTATGGCATCCAGGTAAAGATGGTCACGGGCGACAACCTGGCGATTGCACGCGAGATTGGCAAGCTGCTGGGTCTGCAACACAAAGCCATACAGTCACGGCAGCTCACCGGCGCGGCATCCAGTGAGCTGCTGGCACTGGTGGAGGCGCTGGCAACGGCCATCTACAGACGACTGAAGGGCGAGGTATCCATGCGTGAGGCAAAACGATTTGCCCACGATGTCATGCAAACACTGACCGAGCTGTACGACACCAGCCTGCTGGAGCGCGAGTTCATTCATACACATGAGTCCGCCATCATCGAGATGATCGAGATGGTCGATATCTTCGCTGAGGTCGTGCCCGAGGATAAATATCTGATCGTCGATACCCTGCAGAAGGGTGGCCATTTCGTTGCCATGACCGGTGACGGAGTCAATGACGCCCCTGCACTGAAAAAGGCGGACTGTGGCTTCGCCGTCTCCAATGCCACCGATGCCGCACGTGCCGCTGCCGACATCATCCTGACGGCGCCTGGTCTGTCGGTCATCGGTCATGCCGTCGAGCAGGCGCGCATTACTTTCGAGCGTATGAAGAGCTATGCCATTTTCCGTATCGCCGAAACCATACGCATCATTCTGTTTATGGCATTATCCATCATCATCTTCAATTTCTATCCGATCACCGCGTTGATGATCATCATGCTCGCGCTGCTCAATGATATCCCCATCCTGGCCATTGCCTATGATCATACGCGTGTACACACTGAACCAGTGCGCTGGAAGATGCCCGAGCTGATCACTGTGGCCAGCGTACTCGGTATCAGTGGCGTCATATCATCGTTTCTGCTGTTCTTCATCATGCAGGAGAAAGGCTACCCGCTGGATTTCATTCAGACCGTGCTTTTCCTCAAGTTGATTGTTGCCGGCCACAGCACCCTGTATATCACTCGTTCCGAAGGCTGGTTCTGGCAGCGCCCCTGGCCCTCGCCGGTATTGTTCTGGGCAACTACGGGTACCGAGCTGATCGGTACGCTGGTAGCCGTATATGGTTTCATGGTTACGCCCATTGGATGGAAGGCGGCATTGTTTGTGTGGGGGTATGCCCTGGTCTGGTTCCTGATCAACGATGTCGTGAAGATGCTGACCTACCGGTTTTTGCGTATGGAGGGAGTTTACGGCATGCCCAAAAAGAAACAGGTGGTAGAGATCAGAAGGCCATGATCGCCAGGTCTTCCAGTGTGTTGGCTCCAATATGCAAGCGTTTACATCGCGCAATTATGTGATGACATCCATGTGCACCGGAATCTGCTTGATGTCGTTGTACGGATAGCCGTAAGCAGGGCGGCCAGTATTATCACACCGCCGCTTATCGGCGTGACAGCACTGGCGTCAACGAAGGCGCTTGCGGTATCGGCTACCGCCAGGCCCACAGGCAGCGGACCAAGGAAGGTAAACAGGCACACCAACCCGATGACCACCAGGGGTAAAACGATGCGTGAGGCGATGTCGTGGCTACCATGTCGGGTTGTATCGCGGAAGCCGTTGCAGAAATCGAAAACCGCCACGCCGCCTGCCGTCAAGACGATGAGCAAGTCTGGGTATTCATGGTGTCATTGGGCGCAAACGCATGCATAGGAAGAATTCCATGAAATTTTCGTGGTATGGCGCGATGATCGGGTGTCTTGTCATCGATTGCAGCGAAAAAAAACCAGAAAGATAAGGATTTGTAGCGTTGAGCCGTTAAATGATGATATATATCAAAGGTGATAGCCCGTGAGCTGCCGGCAGGATTGCCGGAGGCGGAAAATTGGTTGAACGCGTGCTCAGGATGGGGCGGATTTCATGACCTAGATGATATGAGTGAGCTGACACAACGCAGTCTGCGTAGCCGGTATATCCTGTTTTCGGGTCTCGTCGCGGGCCTGGTTGTGATCAGCGCATGGTTTGGCAACAACTATATCCAGCAGGTCAACGAGCGTAACATCGTCGCCTTGCAGTTGCGCAACGAGGTTAATCGCGTGACTTCCGGGATTCGCCGCAAGCTGCGTCAGGCCGATGTGGCCCTCAATGGTCTGCTGATCTCACCCAGTGACCGTTTCACGCTTCGGGTTCTCAATAATTTGCGCCAGGCACGCGAACTGGCGGAATCGCTCGTGCGTCGCAAGGATGTGCGTCGCGCCGGCATCATGAGCGATATCAACGAACTGTTCAACAAGATTGGCCGCCTGATCGAACGTACCCGCGAGCTGCTGCTCAAACGCGCCGATCCCAACTGGGTCTATCCGGTACTGCCTTATCTTTCCACCCGTCTGTATCAGCCCAACCTTGATTTCGAAAGGGCCGTGGAACAGGCGTTGGGCGAGATCAGTGACAACGACGGACGGCCCTATGGCTCGCCGCTGTATGGCCGGTTTGCGGAGTTGCGTAGCCTCTGGCGGCGCAAGATCCTTGATTTCCGTGCTGTCATCATCCGTTTTTCCGGCCTTAGCCGGGTCGATGCCACCCCCCAGGAGAGGAATGTCGATCAGCTCATCGAGCTGATCGACCAGCGTCTTCGACAACTGGAACGGTTACGCAAACAGGGCAAGCTGGATCTGGAGTCCGAAGAAGCCGTCATCGCCATGCGCAAAGCCGCACGTGCATGGGACCAAAACTGGAACATGATCAAGAAGATTCGCCGTTCGACGATCTGGCGGCGTGATATCCATTTTCTCGATACCCTGATCCGGCCCTTGCAGCAACGCGTTTATGCCATTTTGCAGGACGTTGAGGGCGGCATCGAGAACTGGTCAGGCAAAAACGTCGAGAAGGTTCGCAATACCTCGCGCCAACTGGGTTTCATGTTGTGGGGGTTCGCCGGGATTGGCGTGTTGTTCATCGTGTTGATCTATCTCATGCTCGATCGCATGGTGCTGGGTCCGGTCGCGCGCATGGCCGGTCAGCTCGAGAACGAGGGCGCCCAGTTCATGCTGGAGGACAACAGCAGCCGCGAGATCGCGCAGTTGACATCGGCATTCAATACCATGCGCCGTCAGATACATCAGCGACAGATGGCGCTGGAACACCAGGCCCTGCATGATTCACTCACCGGTCTGCCCAACCGTGCGCTGCTGCATGACCGGCTCGAAAATGCCATCCAGATCATGCGCAGGACCCATGCGCCGATGACCTTGTTACTGCTCGACCTGGACCGCTTCAAGGATGTCAACGATGCGCTCGGCCACCTGGTCGGCGACCGCCTGTTGCAGCTGGTGGGTCAGCGTCTCGAGGCAATCCTGCGGGAGTCGGATACCGTTGCGCGTCTTGGAGGGGATGAGTTCGCCATCGTCGCGCCGAACACCGATGCCGGCCAGGCCGCTGAATTCGCCGAAAAGATCGTCCAGTCCATCGAGGAAGTGTTCCATATCGATGGCCAGAATCTCTATGTCGGTGTCAGTATCGGCGTGGCGATCTTTCCCGAGCATGGTGAAGATGCCGTCAGTCTGATACGCAACGCCGATATTGCCATGTATGTGGCCAAGGGTGGTAATCAGGGCTTTGCGATCTATGACGAGAGCCAGAGCAATGTGAGCGCCGATCAGCTTGCCCTGGTCGGTGATCTGCACCGGGAGTTGGAGAAGACCACTGCCTTGCAGCTCTATTATCAGCCGCAGATCGACCTGATGAGCCGGGAGGTCGTTTCTGTCGAGGCTCTGCTGCGCTGGCCACACCCCGAGTATGGTTTCGTGTCGCCCGAGAGCGTCATCAACATGGCCGAGCATACCGGGCAGATAGGCCGGCTGACAGAGTGGGTCATCGATACCGCGCTGGCCGACGCTTGCCGTTTCCAGATGCCGGAGCGTTCCATCAATATCTCCATCAATCTTTCAGCCTGGAACCTGCAAGACCCGGCCCTGCCGGAAATGATCCGTCACAGGCTGCATTACTACAATGTATCGCCCAGCTATTTGACCCTCGAGATCACCGAGAGCGCCATGATGACCGATCCGGTACGCGCGCGCGAGGTGCTGATGGCGCTCAACGAGATGGGGATCAATTTGTCTGTGGATGATTTCGGTACCGGATTCTCGTCCCTGGGTTATCTGAAACTGCTGCCTGTCAACGACCTCAAGATCGACCGCTCGTTCGTCATAGACATGCTGCATGACGAAAATGACGCCATCATCGTCCATTCCACCATCGAGCTGGCGCACAACCTGGGTTTGCGCGTGGTGGCCGAAGGCGTCGAGAACGATGATGTTCTGCGCAAGCTGCGTCAGCTCAAATGCGATGTCGCCCAGGGTTATCACATCCTGCGTCCGCAACCGGCCATGGATTTCATCGTTTGGTTGCACAACTACAAGCCGCGTATCGCGCGCTGACCTGCGGATATCAAACGAGACACCACTGAAATATTGCGAATACTGGCGTCAGGCGAATTGGTGAGGCTGCCGGAACCGGCGTGGCGCGAACGGTGAGACGGTTTGCGGAGTATGGCGGAGAGGGTGGGATTCGAACCCACGGTGCCCGCGAGGGCACACTTGATTTCGAGTCAAGCCCGTTCGGCCAGCTCCGGCACCTCTCCGGCGGCCGGTGATTATATCCGTATTTCCCGAGATGGGCAAAAGTGAGGGGATGTGTGCGGGCCAGTCTGGAAAACGCGGCAGAATCAGTGCGTTGTGTATGTTTTCAGAACCGGAAAAGATGATTGAAATGGTGCCGAGGAGAGGACTTGAACCTCCACGGGGTCACCCCCACTAGCACCTGAAGCTAGCGCGTCTACCAATTCCGCCACCTCGGCATGGTGCTCCGCTGAACAGCGAGACGCGAACTTTACCCGCTGCCCGGCATCTTGTCAATGCGCCGCATGGAGGAAACCGATATAATAAGCCACGATATGACAAGGAAAATTTCATGAGCCGAAAAAAGACAGGGTCACCTGTTGTCGATGATCCCTACGCCGAGCGAGAGGCCCGGTCCTACGAACAACCCATCCCCAGTCGCGAATACATTCTGGAGCTTCTCGAGCAGGAGGGCCGGCCGATGCGCCAGGACGAGCTCGAGGCTCGCCTGGGTCTGGACGACGACCAGCGGCGTGAGGCGCTGCGTCGCCGCCTGCGGGCCATGGTGCGTGACGGCCAATTGATCCTCAACCGCCGCCGGGGTTATGCGCCGGCAGGCAAGTTGGACCTGGTGCGCGGCCGGGTGGTCGCCCATCCGGATGGTTTCGGTTTTCTGGTGCCGGAAGATGGCAGCAAGGACCTGTTCATCTACCCGCGCGAGATGCGCGCATTGATGCACAACGATATTGCGCTGGTGCGGGTGGTCGGCATCGATCGTCAGGGCCGGCGTGAAGCATCAGTAGTGTCGATCATCGAGCGCGCCAACCACGAGGTGGTGGGGCGTTACCATGAGGAGAGCGGCATCAGCTTTGTCGTTGCCGAGAGCAAGCGCATCACCCAGGATATCTTCATTCCACCCGAGAACCGCGATGGCGCCAGACCGGGCCAGATGGTGGTGGCCGAGATCGTCGAACAGCCCACCCGGCATACCCAGCCGGTCGGGCGTATCACCGAGGTGCTGGGCGAGCACATGGCGCCGGGCATGGAGATCGACATTGCCATTCGTCAGTACGGCCTGCCGAGGACATGGCCGGCCGAGGTCATGGATGAAGCAGCGCGCTATGGCGACCGTATTCCGGCCGATGCGGTCAAGGACCGCGTGGATCTGCGTGATTTGCCTCTGGTAACCATCGATGGCGCCGATGCAAGGGATTTCGATGACGCCGTCTATTGCGAGCGCGATGGCAATGGCTGGCGTCTGTTCGTGGCCATCGCCGATGTGTCGCATTATGTTGCTCCCGGTTCGGCCCTGGACAGTGAGGCCTATCAGCGCGGCAATTCAGTGTATTTTCCCGAGCGTGTGGTTCCCATGTTGCCCGAGGTGTTGTCCAACGGACTGTGTTCGCTCAATCCTGATGTCGATCGTCTTTGCATGGTGTGCGAGATGCGGCTCGACAGCCGTGGCCGGATCGGCAGGTTCCGGTTTCACGAAGCTGTGATGCGCTCACATGCGCGTCTGATCTATGATGATGTGTATGCCATGCTGAATGGCAGGGAGCCGGCACTGGCGCGACGGCACGCGGCACTGATGCCGCACCTGCGAAACCTTCACGAGCTCTATCAGGTATTGCGCAAGGCGCGTGACCGCCGCGGGGCCATCGATTTCGATACCGTTGAGACACGCATCGTGTTCGGCAAGGGACGCAAGATCGAGCAGATCGTGCCGGTTGAGCGCAACGATGCCCACAAGATGATCGAGGAGTGCATGATAGCGGCCAATGTCTGTGCCGCGCGTTTCCTGCATGAACATGAGATCCCGGCGCTGTACCGCATCCACGAAGCCCCGGATGGCGACAAGATCCAGGAACTGCGCGACTTTCTGTCCCAGATGGGTTTGCAGTTGCGTGGCGGTGATGAACCCGAGCCACGTCATTTCGCCGAGGTGCTGGCACAGGCGCAAGGGCGGCCTGATGCGCACCTGATACAGACCGTTTTGCTGCGCTCGATGAAGCAGGCACGTTACAGCCCGGAGTTTCTCGGTCACTTTGGTCTGGCGCAACAAGCCTATGCGCATTTCACTTCGCCGATCCGGCGCTATCCCGACTTGCTCGTGCACCGCGCGATACGTCATGTGCTGGCCCGGCGCAAGACCGGGGATTTTGCCTACACCCATGAGGACATGCTGGTGATCGGCGATCATTGCTCGATGACCGACCGCCGTGCCGACGAGGCCACGCGCGACGTGGTCAACTGGCTCAAGTGCGAGTACATGCTCGACAAGGTGGGCGAGGTGTTCGAGGGCACCATCAGTTCGGTGACCTCGTTCGGCATCTTCGTCGAGCTCGATGGCGTGTATGTCGAGGGCCTTGTACATGTTACCGGACTGGCCGACGATTATTATCACTACGACCCGGTCGGCCACCGGCTGATGGGTGAGCGTACGCGCCGTATCTACCGTCTGGGTGACAGGGTGCGTGTTCAGGTTGCCCGGGTATCGCTGGACGATCGCAAGATCGACTTCGAACTGACCGCCGAGCAGCCAGCCTATGCGCACCCCGACAAACTCGTGGAGGCCGAGCCGCGCAAGGCGCGCGGACCGGGCAGGCGCAGCCGCTCGCAACGACGGCGTGATACACGCCGCCGCGCCGCCACCGACCCGGTACCCGAGGCGTCATTGAAGCAGGAACAGACCGCGTCGGCGCCGGATGATGCCGTACTGGTCAGGGCCAGTGCTGAAAGGATTACCGGCGGCAAGAAGAAGGCCAGCGGGAAAAAGGTAACCGGCAAGAAGAAGGCCACGGTCAAGAAGAAGACGGCGGCCAAGAAGAAGGCTGTCAGCAGGAAGAAGGCTGTCAGCAGGAAGAAGGCCAGCAAGAAAAAGGCCAGCAAGAAAAAGGCCGTTGGCAAGAAAACGACAAGTAAGCGCTCGACAGTGAAGAAGGCGAGTGCAGGCAAAAAGAAAGTGGCCAGGAAGGCGGCAACGAAGAAAACCGCCGTGAAAAGGAAGACAGCCGTGAAGAAGAAAAAAGCGGCTGCCACCAGGAAGAAAACGGCGGTACGGAAGAAGGTGGCCGGCACGAAGACAGCACGCGGGCGTCGATGAGTGACGGCACCATCCACGGTATCCATGCGGTCATGGCCGTGCTACGGCGCGAGCCCCGGCGTATCCGCCGCTTGCTGATTGCGCGCGGGCGTCGTGACCGGCGACTCGACGAGTTGCTGGCCCTGGCGCATGAATCGGGCATCGCTGTCGTGCAGGCCGAGCGCAAGGCGCTCGACGAGCTGACCGGTGGCGCACGTCACCAGGGTGTGGTGGCCGAGGCCTCGCCTGCCCAGGCCGGAGATGAATCGTCGCTGACTGCGCTGCTCGATACGTTGGTCGAGGAACCGCTGTTGCTGGTGCTCGATGGCGTGACCGATCCGCACAATCTGGGCGCCTGTCTGCGCACTGCGGATGCCGCCGGCGTGCACGCCGTGATCGTTCCCAAGGATCGTTCGGCCGGCCTTACCCCCGTTGTCTCCAAGGTGGCTTGCGGTGCGGCCGAGACGGTGCCATTCATTCAGGTTACCAACCTGGCGCGGACGCTCAAACGTTTGCAGCAGCGGGGCATCTGGCTTGCCGGTCTGGCCGGCGAGGCTGAACAAACCCTCTACCAGGCCAACCTGCACGGGCCGCTGGCGGTCGTCATGGGCGCTGAAGGGCAGGGTCTGCGGCGCCTGACCCGCGAGACCTGTGATTTTCTGTTACGTATTCCCATGCACGGTTTGATCGAGAGCCTGAACGTCTCGGTCGCTACCGGGGTGGTGCTGTTCGAGGCCCTGCGTCAGCGCTTGCGGCCATGATGAATTGAAAAGCCGCCCGGTAGCCAGTATAATCGCGCGTTCTGGCCACAATGGGCCAGCACAATCCGATTCACTCCTTGCCTTACCACAGGGTTGGAAGGCTACAAACCACAGGGAGCATACATGAGACACTACGAAATCGTGTTTCTGGTCCATCCTGACCAGAGCGAACAGGTCCCCGCAATGATCGATCGCTATCGTGCCGGTATCGAGGGCAAGGGCGGCAAGATCCATCGTCTCGAAGACTGGGGCCGTCGTCAGCTGGCGTATCCGATCCAGAAGCTGCACAAGGCGCACTATATTCTGATGAATATCGAATGCAATCAGGAAGCGTTGGACGAACTGGAAAACGCCTTCCGCTTCAACGATGCGGTATTGCGTAACCTGATCATCAAGATGGACGAGGCCGTGACCGAGCCTTCTCCGATGGCCAAGAGCAACGAGAAGGAAAAGGAGGCCAGCCGTCGAAGCGAGAGCGCTGAGCCGGCACAGGCTGCGGAACAGCCTGCCGCCGAGGTCGAGGATGATGCCGACAGCGCGCCGGCCGATGCCTGATCCGGGTTTCGCCTGACAACAGATTCAAGAGGAATACACGATGTCTCGTTATTTTCGCCGCAAGAAATTCTGCCGCTTCACCGCGGAAGGCATAGAAACGATCGATTACAAGGATATCAACCTGCTAAAGGGTTATATCTCGGAGACCGGCAAGATCGTTCCGAGCCGGATCACCGGTACCAAGGCCAAGTATCAGCGCCAGCTGGCGACCGCGATCAAGCGCGCCCGCTTTCTGGCCCTTTTGCCGTACACGGATCAGCACTGATCTGCAAGAAGCCGGCACCCGTTACCAACGGGGTGGGCATGGCAAGCGGGAGAGGGTGATGAGCGCCACAGGCACCAGAACATGCGCAGTCTGATAGCCCTGCTCCTGTCCGGGCCCTGGCCGGCAGCGTCGCTGGTGTTCGCATTCATTACTGCGGGCCTGGTGCCGACACCGTTGATGGGCCTGCTGGCCTATCTGGGCGCAAGTTTCGTTGCCCTGGTGACGTTGCAGATCGGCATCCCGCAGGCGCTGAGGGTGATGATCATGGCCCTGGTCGGTCATGCCATCGTGGTAAAACTGGTGGGCCTGCCTTTGACGATGCAATGGCCGGTGGTCTGGATGCTGGCCAGTGTCTGGCTTGGCGCCGTGATGATGCGCATCGGCGGGCCGATGGCCTGGGGCATGCAGACCGTAGTGCTGTCGGGTCTGCTGTTGATCGGTATCATCTATCTGGTACTGGGCGATCCGGTGGCGTACTGGCAGAAGCAGTTGTGGAACAACCGCACCGATCTGGCTCAACTGATGAGCAGGCTTGGTCAGGCCAGCGACGAACAACACCTGCGCGCGATGATCACGTTCATCGCGCCGTTGATGACCGGTTTTCAGGTCATGTTGATGGTGCTGGGCGCGATGTTCGCGTTACTGCTGGGGCGGCTGTGGCAGAGCCTGGTATCGCAGCCCGGCGGTTTTGGCGAGGAGTTTTCGAACCTGGGTTTTTCGCGCCGCTTCGGCCTGTTGACCCTGGTGATACTGGCTGTGGCCTGGTTCGTGAAGTTGCCACTGCTGCTGAATCTTGCCACGGTGCTGATCGTGGCCTGGGTGTTTCCCGGGCTGGCCGTGATCCACGGGCTGGCGCGGATGGGGAGTACGGGTATGGGCTGGCTGATCGCCACCTACCTGTTGCTGTTTTTTGTGCCCCACATGATGGTGTTCATGCTGGCGCTGCTGGGTTTGAGCGACAGCTGGGCAGGTTTCAGACAACGCCGCCGCCCGCAAGATGGGGATGACGGTTGAGGTGTCACATATCAACGACAGAGGGTAGTCAAGATGGAAGTCATTCTGCTGGAAAAAGTCGAAAACCTGGGCAATCTGGGTGACAAGGTCAACGTCAAGCCGGGATATGGCCGCAATTACCTGATTCCCATGGGCAAGGCCAAACCGGCTACCGAGGCCAACATCGCCGAGTTCGAGGCGCGACGCGCCGAGCTGGAAAAGGCCGCAAAGGAGGCCCTGGATGCCGCCACGGCCCGCAAGGAGGCGCTCGAGGCGTTGAGCATCACGATCACCGCCAAGGCCGGTGACGAAGGAAAGCTGTTCGGTTCCATCGGGCCGATCGACATCGCAGAGGCCGTAGTCTCCGCCGGTGTCCAGGTCGAAAAGAAGGAAGTGCGCATGCCGGAAGGCCCGATTCGCATGATTGGCGAATACGACATCACCTTCCACCTTCACACCGATGTGGATGCGGCCATCAAGGTCATTGTCGAGGCCGAATAACTGGCGCTTGAGAAACCGGCAGCAAGGCCCGGCTGTGTTGTGACGCGCTGCCCGTATTTCCGCCGGTTTGTCTTCTGCCCTGTCTCGTCGTTGTGCCGCGTGCGCCTTGCGTGAAGCCTTCTGGCGAGGTCTCTCCACAGCCTGACGAACGGCTGTGCGGTGGCGCTGACGCCGCACCTTATCCTGACTGCCCCGCCGCGCCGGTTTCCCGGTGCGGCGTTTTCATGGGCTGTTGGCGATTTTTCATTCCTCCCTATTGTTCACCGGCGCGGGCTGGTGCATGATAGATTGCCTGTCAGCCTGTGCAACCGGATTGCTGATCCATGCCCGAACTGTTGTCCACACCACCGCCCGATATGGAAACCGAATCGTTGCGCGTGCCGCCGCATTCCGAAGAGGCGGAGCAGGCCGTGCTGGGCGGACTGATGCTTTCCAATCAGGCCTGGGACCAGATTGCCGACATTGTCAGCGAGACCGATTTCTACCGCCACAGCCATCGTCTGATCTTTCGCGCCGTGCATGATCTGTCCGAGGCCAACGAGCCGTTCGATGCGGTCACGCTGGCGGATCGCCTGGCACGCGACGGGACGCTGGACGAAGCGGGCGGGCTGGCCTACCTGGGCATGCTCGCCAAGGACACTCCCAGCGCCGCCAACATCAAGGCCTACGCGCAGATCGTGCGTGACCGCTCCATCCTGCGTCAGTTGATCGCCGTAGGCACCGAGATCGCCAACAGTGGCTATCAGCCCGAGGGGATGGAAACCGAAAAGCTGCTCGATCGCGCCGAGCAAAAGGTGTTCGAGATCGCTGAGCAGAACCAGCGTGGTTCGGGTGGCATGAAGGATATCAGAACCCTGCTGGCCAAAGCGGTCGATCGCATAGATACCCTGTACCAGCAGGACGACCCGATCACTGGCATCGCCACCGGTTTTACAGACTTCGATGAAATGACCTCGGGCCTGCAGGACTCGGATCTCATTATCGTTGCCGGCCGCCCATCCATGGGCAAGACCACCTTCGCGATGAATATTGCCGAGAATGCGGCCATCAAGTACAAGAAGCCGGTGGCCGTATTCAGCATGGAGATGCCGGGGGAGCAGCTTGCGATGCGCATGATGTCCTCGCTGGGCCGTATCGACCAGCACAAGGTGCGTACCGGCAAGCTGGATGACGAGGACTGGGCGCGCCTTACCTCGGCCATGGGTATTCTCACCGAGGCGCCCCTGTATATCGACGATACGCCGGCGTTGACCCCTACCGAACTGCGTGCCCGTGCGCGGCGCATGTCGCGCGAACATGGTCTGGGCCTGATCGTGATCGACTACCTGCAGCTCATGCAGGGCAGCGGCAAGGCCGACAACCGCACCGCCGAGATCTCCGAAATCTCGCGCTCGCTCAAGGCCCTGGCCAAGGAAATGAACGTGCCGGTGATTGCGCTTTCCCAACTCAACCGCAGTCTGGAACAGCGGCCCAACAAGCGCCCGGTGATGTCGGATCTGCGCGAGTCCGGGGCCATCGAGCAGGATGCCGATGTCATCGTCTTCATCTATCGCGACGAGGTTTACAATCCCGAGAGCGCCGACAAGGGTGTGGCCGAGATCATCATCGGCAAACAGCGTAACGGCCCCATCGGCACCGCGCGCCTGACCTTCCTCGGCAAGTACACCCGGTTCGAGAATTTCACCAGCGACTATTACCCGGACGAAGGTGGCGCGTGAGCCGGCCGGCACGGGTGACCATCCATACCGGCGCCTTGCGCCACAATCTTCGCCTCGCCAGGCAACTGGCACCCGAGGCGCGCGTCATGGCGGTCATCAAGGCCAATGGCTATGGCCATGGACTGACTGATGTCGCCACCGTCCTGGAAGACGCCGACGCGTTCGCTGTGGCCAGCCTCGAAGAGGCCGTGCAACTGCGCGAGTCGGGCTGCGGCAAACCGGTGATCCTGCTCGAGGGCGTGTTCTCGGCCACCGAGCTGGATGCCGTGCGTGTGCACGGCCTGCAGCCGGTGGTGCACGATCAGCGTCAGCTCGAATGGCTGGCGGCCCAGACCGGGCCGGCCAGTCTCGATGTGTGGCTGAAGATCGACACCGGCATGCACCGTCTGGGCATCGCGCCGGCGCAAACACGCGCCTTTCATGCCCGCCTGCAGGATTGTTCCTGCGTGCGCCGGATCGGGCTGTTGACCCATCTGGCCTGTGCCGATGAGCCAGCGCATCCACGCAATCAGGTCCAGCTGGCTGCTTTCGATGCCGCCGTGGTCGGCCTCGATGGCGAGTGTTCGATCGCCAATTCGGCGGCGCTGATGCGGCTCGAGGCCACGCGCCGGGGGTGGGTGCGTCCGGGCATCATGCTCTATGGCGCCAGCCCGTTGCAGGAAAGTATCGGCCCGGATCTGGGGCTGCAGGCGGCCATGAGCCTGGACAGCGAACTGATCGCCGTGCGCCGGATCGAAGCGGGCGAGCCGGTCGGCTATGGCGCCGCCTGGACCAGTGAGCGGGAATGCCTTATCGGCGTGGTAGCCATCGGTTATGGTGACGGCTATCCACGCCATGCGCCGGCCGGGACACCGGTACTGGTCAATGGCCGCCAGGTGCCGTTGATCGGGCGCGTTTCCATGGACATGATCACCGTTGATCTGGGCAGTGTGCCGGATGCCGCGCCTGGTGATCCGGTGCAGTTGTGGGGTCCTCGTCTGCCCATCGATACGGTTGCCCGGCATGCCGGCACCATCGCCTATGAGTTGATGTGTCAGGTAACCGGCCGGGTAGCGAGATTTGTGGATTGACCGGTACGAACAAGGCGTCAGTCTCGCCAGCAGCGGCGGCATTTGCCAACGTTGTGGCGCCGGATTCGTCTTGGTTGTCTGATTCCCGGTTTTTTGGCGCATGTTGGCGATTGTTTGCGACGTGTAACCGATCTTGACACCCTTCGGCGCATCCATCTGATATAATGCCGACTCGTTTTTCACTGCTTGCACAGGAGGCCGGGATTGTCATTGTTTCATCGTTCGTCTTTCCAATCCCGCGCCATGGAACACGTCGGTAGCCCGCTTTTTGCCGCTCATGGCCGGCAGATGCGCCAATGAACACGTCCTGGTGGACACAACGCGCGGTCTGGCTGGCTGTACTGCTTGGTCTGGCCCTGCTGAATCTGTGGGCCCGGCCGCTGTTGCCGATTGACGAAACCCGGTATGTTGGCGTGGCCTGGGAGATGTGGCTGCGGGGCGATTTTCTCGTGCCACACATGAACGGTGTGCCGTACAGTCACAAGCCACCGCTGCTGTTCTGGCTGATTCAGCTCGGCTGGTCGATATTCGGTGTCAACGAATGGTGGCCGCGCCTGCTGCCGGCGTTGTTCGCCTTTGCCAGCCTGCTGCTGACCTCGGCCATCGCCCGCCGCCTGTGGCCGGCGCATGATCGCATTGCCGTTCTGGCACCGGGCATTCTGCTGGCCAGCCTGTTGTGGCTATTCTTTTCCACCGCCCTGATGTTCGACATTCTGCTCGGTTTCTGGGTCCTGCTGGGCATCCATGGTCTGTTGCGCATGCTGGCGGGTGAACGCGCGGGCTGGGGATGGCTGGCGTTGTCCCTGGCCGCCGGGATGCTTACCAAAGGTCCGGTGATCCTGCTGCATGTACTGCCGTTGGCTGTGCTCGCCCCATGGTGGGCAGGGCAACCGCCACGCTCGGGATGGCGCAGCTGGTATCTGGCCCTGGGCGGGGCGTTGCTGCTGGCGGTTGCCACGGTGCTGGCCTGGGCCATTCCGGCCGCCATCGCAGGCGGCCCGGTTTATGGACACGATATTTTCTGGGGTCAAACTGCCGGCAGGGTGGCCAAATCTTTTGCGCATCGCCGTGAGTGGTGGTGGTACCTGCCATTGTTGCCGCTTATGTTGTTTCCCTGGTCGTTGTGGCCGAATGGCTGGCGGGCGCTGGGTGAGGCGTGCAAACATCATCACGAGCCGGGTGTGCGCCTGTTGCTTGCGTGGCTGGCGCCGGTGTTCGTGGCCTTCTCGCTCATCAGCGGCAAACAGGCGCATTACCTGCTGCCGTTGTTTCCGGCTTTTGCCCTGTTGCTTGCGCGCGGCCTGCAGGCACCGCTGCCCGCGCGGGCCCGGTCGCTGCTGTTGCCGGCGCTGATGCTGGCCGTCATCGGTGGTGTGCTGCTGTGGCTGCCGGGGCAGGCCGGCAGTGGCCGGATACCGCAAGATGTGGCGCTGATTCCGCCGCTGGCGGGTGGTTCGCTGATTGGTCTGGCCATTGTGCTGGTGTCGGGCAGTGCCCGTGAGCCCTTGCGACAGGCCCGTTTTCTGCAGTTTGCGGGCGTGGGTTTCATTGTCATCATGTTGCTGTTCGTGATCCACCCGCTGACCCGTGACCAGAACATCGATGTCTTCAGTCACAAGGTGGCGGAGGTCGCGCATCGTCACCTCCCACTTGTGCATGTGGGCAACTACCAGGATCAGTTCCAGTTCCCCGGCCGCTTGCTGAAGCCGATATCGACCGTTACCCCCGCGCGGCTGGCACGCTGGATGATCGCTCACCCCGATGGCTATGTGCTGATCTATTTGCGCCGTCCCGATGCCAGGCTGACCAGCGTGGCCGCCGCGCATATGCATTTTCGCAGCAAATGGCTGCTGTTGCTGCGTGTGCGTGATCTGCGCGGCATCTCTGTCCATTCTGGCACGGCAAGATCCTGAACAGATCGAGATACCGGTCATGCGTGTTTTTCATTCGTATCGCTGTCCAAGGGGCGGTGTTTACGCATATAATGGTGATTTTCGGGGCTGCCGTGCGTAGCGCCGCATTCATACCGCCTGCTCCCGGAGTCACGCGCTGAAAATGGATCTGTCCATCGTCATTCCTGTCTATAACGAAGCCGACAATGTCGAACCATTGTTGCAGGAGGTTACCGAGGCCCTCGAAGGCAAACTGGTGTATGAGGTGCTGTTCGTCGATGACGCCAGCAGTGACGATACCGTGGCCAGGCTGCGTACCTTGCAGGGGTCGCATCCACGCCTGCGCGTGATCTGTCATGAACGAAACTGCGGGCAGAGCGGAGCGGTGCTCACCGGTGTCAGGCACGCACGCGCGGACTGGATCGCCACACTGGACGGCGATGGCCAGAACGACCCCGCCGACATTCCGGCCCTGATCGCCGCGCGCGATGCCTATGCGGGCGATGATGAGCTGAAAATGGTTGCCGGCTGGCGTGCACGCCGCAACGACAGTTGGCTCAAGCGCATCTCGTCTCGCATCGCCAACAAGGTGCGCGGCGCCCTGCTCAGGGACAGGACGCCGGATACCGGCTGCGGGCTCAAGCTGTTTGAGCGCGAGACCTTTCTCGCCATACCGCATTTTGACCACATGCACCGTTTTCTGCCAGCCCTTTTCCGGCGCAGCGGTGTAGAGATCATCAACGTCAAGGTCAATCATCGTCCGCGCACGCGCGGCAAGTCAAAGTACGGTGTCATGAACCGCCTGTGGGTAGGCATCGTCGATATTTTTGGCGTGATGTGGCTGCGCAGGCGCAACTGTCTGGTCGCATCGCGGGAGATGGAACATGAGTGAACACACCATTTGGCTGATTGTCGGTTTCACCGGCCAGGCCCTGTTCTCGATGCGTTTTCTGGTGCAGTGGCTGAAGAGCGAAAAACAGAAAAAAAGCGTCATTCCGCTGGAGTTCTGGTATTTCAGTATCGCCGGCGGCGCCACGTTGCTGACCTATGCCATCTACAAACAGGATCCGGTATTCATCGTCGGCCAGCTCACCGGATTGTTCATCTATAGCCGTAACCTGTATTTCATTGCCCGTGAGCGCGCCGAACTGGCCGAGCTGCGCAGGCAACAGGAAAGCACTGAACAATGAATTCTCGTCTGGCGTATCCAGCCTTCTGGATCGCCGCCTCTCTGGCGCTGGTGCTGGCTTCATTGTATGCCCGCCCCCTGATTCCGGTGGACGAAACCCGCTATGTCGGCGTGGCCTGGGAGATGTGGCTGCGCGGTGATTTTCTCGTCCCGTTCAAGAACGGCCTGCCATACAGCCACAAGCCGCCATTGCTGTTCTGGTTGTTCCATATTGGCTGGAGCGTGTTCGGCGTCAATGAGTGGTGGCCTCGTATCGTGCCGGCCTTGTTCGCACTCGGCAGCCTGTTCCTGACTGCGACACTCGCTCGCCGTCTGTGGCCGGAGAACGCACGCGTGGCCTGGCTGGCGCCGACCATCGTGCTTGGGTGCCTGTACTGGGCCGCCTACACGCCCATGACCATGTTCGACCTGGTACTGACCTTCTGGGTGTTGCTCGGGGTTCTGGGTGTCTGGCTGGCCGCCCGTGGCGAACGCAAGGGTTGGGTGCTGGTGGCGCTGGGCATCGGCCTGGGGACACTCACCAAGGGGCCGGTTGCGTTGTTGCACATCCTCCCGGTCGCCGTGCTCGCTCCATGGTGGTCGGAGCGGGTGCGTGCCGCCCGGATGCGATGGTACGGCGCCCTGCTGCTGGCAATCGTCATCGGTGCCACGCTTGTCCTGGCCTGGGCCATTCCAGCCGCCATCCACGGCGGCGCGGCCTATCGTGAGGCGATCTTCTGGGGTCAGACCGCGGGGCGTATCAGCAAGTCCTTCGCCCATCAGCGCGAGTGGTGGTGGTATCTGCCCACTTTGCCTGTCGTGCTGTTCCCCTGGTTCTTCTGGTGGCCGGCCTGGCGCAGCCTGCGCGCAGCGGATGAGAGCCGTGATCCGCGCCGGGTGCGTTTCATCGTTGCCTGGAGCGTGCCGGTGTTTGTCGCCTTCAGCGCCATCAGCGGCAAGCAACTGCATTATCTGTTGCCGTTGTATCCGGCTCTGGCCCTGCTGATCGGCGCCGGCTTGTTGCGGCAGCCCGATGTCAGTGTTCGCGCGTTGTTGCCGGTGTCGCTGGCGATTGCCGGTCTGGGCGTGTTGCTGCTCAACGCACCCGGTATGCAGGCCGAACGTCACCTGCCGGCCTGGGTGGCCGATATCCCGGCATGGGGCGGAATTCTGCTGATCCTGTTGGCCGCCATGTTGCCGCTCGCCGGCCAGGCGGCAGATGCCGAGCGCCATATACGCCTGCTGGCCGTCAATGGCGTACTCGTTGTGCTGATCCTGATCCTCGCGGTCATGCGTCCGGCCGCCCCGTACTACGATATCTCGCTGCCGGCGCGCATGATCGCCACCTACCAGCGTAACCACGTACCGGTTGCGCACATCGGCAAGTACCACGACCAGTTCCAGTTTGCCGGCCGTCTGCAGCAGCCGCTTACGATCCTGACACCGGATCGGATCAGTGCCTGGATAGAGGTCAATCCCACCGGACGCATCATCACCACCGTGCGCAAGCCAGATCACCGCCTGACAGAATACGCAGAACTGCGCTTTCCGTACCGTGGGCGCTGGCTGCTCTTCGTACGCGCGTCGGACTGGTTCAAAGGCATGCCGGGCGGCAAGTGATAACACAGGGCATCGGGATATAGAACCGAACGATGAACATACGGTGCCAGGCAACATCTGGTGTATATAGACCTTTTTACATATTGTTTCAAAGGCTTGCGCCACCCGTTCTGTTTGGCTGATGCAATATCCGGGTTAATGGCCTGTCGGACTTGGGAAGAATCTACTGCGCTGCCGGGAACACGGTGCAAATCTTCCCGCTTTCTCGTTGCGTAGCACCCACCATGCGTCTCGAAACCGGAAAGATTTGTTCTTGCGTTCCCATCATGCTCGCGACGATCCCCTAAGTCCGACAGGCTGATGACTAATCCGTTTGCGTTCTTCTGGCTGGGGCTGCAAAATCTTCTCATATGCCACATGTTTGGTCATTCCAGTGCACATAAAGGGGGAATGAAATGAAGTGGTCGCAAGCACAGTGGATTTTCATGGTCATGGCGCTTGTATTGCTGTCTGCATGCGGCACTGGCCAGGATCATGGTATGAGCGGCACCTATTACGATATGAACAGTAACCGGGTGCTCAGGGTAACTGCTGACACGATGACCTGGGGGAAGGGGAAGCCCAATTTTTATCAGGCCAGGTACCGGATACTCAAGGTGGATGAAAACCCCTCCAGCGGCGTTGCAAAACTAAAGGCGGTATTTGTCGATGAAAAGGTCGAATTCGAGATTGTCAAACCGCTCAAGGGTAAGACCGACAGTCTCGCCATTCTCGTTCCGCCGACAAAATCTCCTCTGGGTACGCCTGGCTCCATGTTGTCCGGTTTCAAGGGGATGTGGCTCAGACGTTGACGGGATGACATCGATCCACGGCGATCCATGAATGGGTCACCGGTCATTGAGGGTGTTCGTCTCAGTACCTACCTGCACTTCGTGTTGATGCCCATGATCCATGGGTGCTCCCAGTCGAGGTCTTCGTGTTGAAAGCCTTGATGCCGTGGCATGTCATGTCCTGGCAGGAGACATCGCAAGCGCCGGTCTTGGCGGCAAATACCCCGCGCCCCCTGCTCCCGTGGCAAGAAAAGCGGTTTATGGGTATGCAGGATCGCGGGTGTATTTCGTCGGGTGTGACGGTATCATCGTCTCAATGATGGCGATGGCTGATTTCCGGCATGGCGAAGGAAAAGACCCTTTACAGTTGCAGTGAGTGTGGCGCGAGTTTTCCCAAGTGGGCCGGGCAGTGCGGTGATTGCGGTGCGTGGAACACGCTGGTGGAGACGCGCGCGACGGTGACGCCGCACCCACGGTTTTCCGGTTATGCCGGCGAGGGTGGCGCGCCACGGGTGGAGAAACTGGGCGAGATACGCTTCGAGCAGGAGGAGCGCCATGGCACCGGCGTGGCGGAACTTGACCGGGTGCTGGGTGGCGGCCTGGTCACCGGGTCGGTGACGCTGATCGGCGGCGATCCCGGTATTGGCAAGTCCACGCTGTTGCTGCAGACGCTGGTAGATCTCTCGGAACGCATGCCTGTGCTGTATGTGACTGGAGAGGAATCCAAGCAGCAGGTGGGTATGCGTGCCAGCCGTCTGGGTCTGGATGGCGGGGCACTGAACCTGTTGACCGAGACATCGGTCGAGCAGATGCTGGCCGTGGCGCGTGAGCACCGGCCTCGGGTGATGGCGGTGGACTCTGTTCAGACGGTGTACACGGCGGCGTTGCAGTCGGCGCCTGGCTCGGTGGCGCAGGTGCGCGAGAGCGCGGCACAACTGGTGCGTTTCGCCAAACAGCACAATACGTCCCTGTTCCTGGTCGGGCATGTGACCAAGGAGGGCACGCTGGCCGGGCCACGGGTACTGGAGCACATGGTCGATACGGTACTGTATTTCGAGGGAGAACAGGGTGGACGATACCGGGTGGTGCGGGCGATCAAGAACCGCTTTGGCGCGGTCAACGAGATCGGCGTGTTCGCGATGACCGACAAAGGGCTGCGTGAGGTCAGCAATCCATCGGCGATCTTTCTGTCGCGCCATGATGAAGGGGTATCGGGCAGCGTGATCATGGTTACGCGCGAGGGCAGCCGGCCACTGCTGGTCGAGGTGCAGGCGCTGGTGGACGAATCACATCTGGGCAATCCGCGCCGGGTGACCGTGGGGCTGGAACAGAACCGGCTTTCGATGCTTCTGGCGGTATTGCATCGCCACGGTGGTATCCCGATGTATGATCAGGATGTGTTCGTCAATGTGGTTGGTGGGGTGAAGGTGACCGAGACCGCAGCCGATCTGCCGTTGCTGCTGGCTGTGTTGTCGAGTTACCGTGACCGGCCGTTGCCGGCCGATACCGTGGTGTTTGGTGAGGTCGGCCTGGCCGGCGAGATCCGGCCCGTGCCCAATGGCGAGGAACGTCTCAAGGAGGCGGCCAAGCACGGGTTCCGGCGCGCCATTGTGCCACAGGCCAACGCGCCCAAGCGCGGGGCCGTGGCCGGGATGGAGGTGATCGGGGTCGGTCGTCTTGGCGAGGCCATCGAGCGGGCCTGACAGGGTGTTTTTCACCACATACCAATGGCCCTATAATACCGGCCTTCACGAATGAGCGAGGTTTTGTCCATGAAACGCCCCAAGACTGCCGAACAATATGTCGATCTCGTCAAGCAGGCGATGTTCGAGGTCGAGGAACTGCGTCTGGCCGCTGAATACGATGCCGACAGCATGGGCGAGGTAATGCCGTTCGTTGACAAGCTCGACCGTCAGATCCGGGCCGTTTACGATGCCATGCGGGATGGCACCTACCGGTTTGCCAACGAGGATCTGGAGTTTATGGAATTGATCAAGGACATTGACGACCGTCTGCTGCCGTTCAAGGGCTTGCTGCGCCAGATCAACGATACGCACCGGTTGGGTCTGGAAGTCGAAGAAGATTGATCCAGGTCATGCCGTTTTAGCTGCCGGGCGACTAAGATAGACGCAGTTTTCACCGGACAGGAAGGCATGGACAACACGGTTGTTTTCGACGAGGCACTGATCCGCCGTTATGATCAGACAGGCCCGCGTTATACCTCGTATCCCACGGCGCTACAATTCGATGAGGCCATAGGCGAGCCGGAATACCGGCGTCTGGCCGAGGCCAGCAATATCGGCGAACAGGCGCCACCGCTGTCCATCTATGTCCATATTCCTTTCTGCGATACCGTTTGTTACTACTGTGGCTGCAACAAGGTGGTCACGAAGAATCGTGACAAGGCGGTGCCTTATATCGATGCCCTGTGCAGGGAGATCGCCATGCAGGGCGATCTGTTCGACTATCAGCGCAAGGTCGGGCAGCTGCATTGGGGCGGCGGTACGCCGACCTTTCTCTCACATGCGCAGA
This sequence comes from Gammaproteobacteria bacterium, assembly GCA_015484945.1. Lineage (GTDB taxonomy): Bacteria > Pseudomonadota > Gammaproteobacteria > WFUO01 > WFUO01 > WFUO01. The sequence goes on from WFUO01000061.1 coordinate 77,338, forward strand.
TGACGACCCTGATGGAATCCACGGCCGGACATTTCACGCTGCTCGATGACGACAGCGGCGAGTATTCCATCGAGATCGATCCACGCGAGGTGACGCCGGATACCATTCGGCTGTTGCGCGACCTGCGCTTCAACCGGTTGTCGCTGGGGGTGCAGGACTTTGATCCGGCGGTGCAGAAGGCGGTCAACCGCATTCAGAGCGAGGAGCAGACCTGGCAGGCCCTGCAGGCGGCGCGCGACTGTGGATTCCGCTCCATCAGCATCGACCTGATTTATGGTCTGCCGCTGCAGACCGAGGCCAGTTTTGCAGCTACGCTGGACAAGGTCATCGATGCCATGCCGGACCGGCTGTCGGTGTTCAACTATGCCCACCTGCCCAAGCTGTTCAAGCCGCAGCGGCGGATCAAGGAGAGTGAATTGCCTGCGCCCGCCGAGAAGCTTGCCATCATGCAGATGACCATAGAGCGACTGACCGGCGCCGGGTATGTCTATATCGGCATGGACCACTTCGCGCGCCCCGATGACGAACTGAGTCTTGCGCAGCGCAACGGCACGTTGCATCGCAACTTCCAGGGTTATTCCACGCATGCCGAGAGTGACCTGGTGGCCATGGGTATTACCGGCATCGGCAGTATCGGCAACAGCTACAGCCAGAACGTCAAGACCCTGGACGAGTACTACGAACGCATCGGGCAGGGTCTTTTACCGGTGTTCCGCGGCATTCTGCTGGATGCCGACGATCTGCTGCGGCGCGAGGTGATCATGCAACTGATCTGTCACTTCCGTCTCGACTTTGCGGCCATCGAGTCACGCTTCAAGATCGGTTTTCGTGACTATTTCTCCAAGGAGCTCGAGGCCCTGCAGGTGATGCAGACCGACGGACTGCTGGAGGTTACGGATGCCGGTATCGAGGTGCAGCCTGCCGGACGCCTGCTGATCCGCAATGTCTGCATGGTCTTCGACGCCCATTTGCGGGAACAGCCGGCACAGCGCTTTTCGCGCGTGATCTGACACTCCGGGCATGTGGGTTTCATAAACGCAGGGTCATAGAGGCAGCGCAGCGATTCCGGGGTGAGGTGAAATCAGGCGCGGGATTCAGCATACAAGTGAAAAGCCAGCAGATATTACCACCCAGTTTCTCACACCATGTCTCTTTGTGTTGAGCACACGCCACCAGCCGCGGTCGTCACACTTCGGCATTCATTGATGAATCAAATCGAAAAAACAGCGGACGTTTTTCGCCGATGCCGTTACAATAGTGTCCATGTCAGGAAATTCCATCGGCAAACTGTTCACGGTAACGAGCTTTGGCGAGAGCCATGGCCCGGCGATCGGCTGTATCGTCGATGGCTGTCCGCCCGGCATGGCGCTGAGCGAGGCGGATCTGCAGCGCGATCTCGACCGCCGCAGGCCGGGTACGTCCCGTCACACCACCCAGCGGCGTGAGGCCGACCGGGTACGTATTCTGTCCGGGGTGTTCGAGGGCAAGACCACCGGCACACCGATCGGGCTGCTGATCGAGAACACCGATCAGCGCTCCAAGGACTATTCCGACATCATGGACCGTTTCCGGCCCGGACATGCCGATTACACCTACCAGCAAAAATACGGTTTTCGCGACTACCGGGGTGGCGGCCGTTCTTCGGCACGCGAAACGGCCATGCGTGTTGCTGCCGGCGGTATCGCAAAGAAATACCTGCGCGAGCAACTGGGTATCGAGATCCGCGGTTACCTTTCCCAACTCGGGCCGATTCGCTGTGAACTGCGCGACTGGAACGCGGTCAACGACAATCCGTTCTTCTGCCCGGACCCGGACAGGGTGCCAGAACTCGAGGCCTACATGGACGCATTACGCAAGGAGGGCGACTCCATCGGCGCCCGGATCAATGTGGTCGCCACTGGTGTACCACCGGGGCTGGGCGAGCCTGTCTTCGATCGTCTGGATGCCGAGATCGCGCATGCACTGATGAGCATCAATGCCGTCAAGGGCGTGGAGATCGGCGCCGGTTTCGCTTGTGTCGAACAGAAGGGCACCGAGCATCGTGACGAGATGACTCCCGGGGGATTTTTGTCGAACCATGCGGGCGGTGTGCTTGGCGGAATTTCCAGTGGCCAGGACATCGTGGCCTCGATCGCACTCAAGCCAACCTCCAGTCTGCGCCTGCCCGGGCGTTCGGTCGATATCCACGGGCAGCCAGTCGAGGTGGTGACTACCGGGCGACACGATCCCTGCGTCGGCATTCGTGCAACACCAATCGCAGAGGCCATGTTGGCTATCGTGCTGATGGATCACGTAATGCGTCATCGCGCCCAGAATGCCGGTGTGGAATCCATCACCCCGGTGATTCCGGGCTAGCCCGCCTGCTGAATGGTGAGTCGCGCGCTTCCCTACTGGCGGTTGTCCGGTTTCTATTTCTTCTATTTCGCCGCACTCGGCGCGCTGGTTCCGTACTGGAACCCGTATCTGGCCACACTTGGATATGGCGAGGCGCAGATTGGCATTCTGATGGCGATCGTCATGGCCACCAAGATCGTTGCACCCTATGTCTGGGGATGGATCGCCGATCATACCGGACATCGCATGCGTATCGTGCGTCTGGCCTCGCTGCTGGCCACCCTCTGCTACGCCGGGGTGCTGCTCGACAATGGTTTCTGGTGGCTGGTGCTGGTGATGGCCACATTCAGCTTCTTCTGGAATGCCGCGCTGCCGCAATTCGAAGCGACCACAATGAACTATCTTGGCGACAGCCCGATGCGCTACAACGGTATTCGTCTGTGGGGTTCGGTCGGTTTCATCGTCGCCGTGGCCGTCCTCGGCGTGGTATTCGACCATTACGACATCGGCCTGCTGCCATGGATTCTCGTATTCCTGTTCGCCGGTATCTGGGGTGCCAGTCTCATCGTGCCCGAGCAGGCCGTTACCCAGCAGCCGCCGGAGCACGAATCGTTGCGCAGCATCATTCGCCGTCCCGAGGTCGTGTCACTGTTGCTGGTGGTGTTTCTGGCCCAGGCCAGTCATGGCTCCTACTATGTGTTCTATACCCGCTACCTGGAGACGGCCGGATACCGTCACCAGATGATCGGACTGCTCTGGGCGCTGGGCGTGGTGGCCGAGATCCTGCTGTTCATGTTCATGGCGCGTCTGTTTCCGCGTTTCGGCGCGCGCCGCCTGCTGCTGGCGGCGCTGGCGCTGACCACCCTGCGCTGGTTACTGATCGGCACATTCGTCCAGTCGGCCGTGGTGCTGGTGTTCTCGCAGCTGCTTCACGCGGCCAGTTTCGGGGTTCTGCACGCCGTATCCATCCATCTGATTCACAGGACCTTTACCGGGCGTCACCAGGGCCGTGGCCAGGCCCTGTACAGCAGCATCAGTTTCGGCGCCGGCGGGGCCTTCGGCAGTCTGGCCAGTGGTTACCTGTGGGAATACGCCGGGGCGCAGACGATCTGGTTCGTGGCGGCCGGCATGGGCCTGACCGCCTGGGTGATCACATGGCGCGGTATCTTGCACCATCAGGGGGTCATGCACCGGTGACGAATCCTTGACGTCACAGTGAAGGCCATGGAAAAGATGTTGAATGCGAAACAAAAATTCCCAATTTAACACTTTACCATTTTACCCCGACGGCAGTAGAATGGGCCACCGAGGGGAAGTTCATTCCGGGTTACGGCGGTGAGATCGGCTATGGCGCACCGTGACAGGACCACTACTGGGGGGTATCCGCTGCCATTGCGTCACGCAGCAGATCCATGGATGACCCTGCAAACAACAATCAACAAACGATCAAGGATCCGACCATGATGATCGACTGCAAAAAACTGGGATGGTTGTTCGTGCTGTTCACATGCCTGCTGGCGCCCGTCGTGGCCCGGGCCGAGTACGATCCGCAGAAGGCCTTCGACAAGGCCATGAAGGATCGCGAGGAAGGCAGGTACGAACAGGCCATCAAGGGTTTTCAGACCATTCTCAGCAACAACCCGCAACTTGGCCGCGCGCGGCTGGAACTGGCCGTGGCCTACTTCTATGCGCTGAATTTCAACAAGGCCATTGCCGAGGCGGAAAAGGTGCTCAATGACCCCACTACGCCGGAGGCGGTCAAGGTCAAGATCAAGCGTTTTCTCGCCCAGGTGCGCAATACGGGCAAAAAGCACAATTTTGAAGCCTTGGGTTCGATCGGTTACATGTACGATTCCAACGTCAATGTCGGGCCGGACAACATCGTCCTGATCAATGGCGCGCCGATCTCGCAGAACAACGTCAAGGCCGGCGATCACGCGACCCTGGTTCATGTTGGCGCCTCGCATCGCTACACCTCCGGGCGCAATGTGCAATTTGGCAAGGTCAGCGCGGCCTTCCTGTGGCTGAGTCAGGTCGATCTCTACTGGACCGATTACCAGACCATGAATGGTTTTGATCTGGCTGTACTGAGCCTGAATACCGGACCGTCGTACATTGCCGCCAAGCGCTGGCGCGCCGGTATCGGTCTGCGCGCCGATGTCGTCCGACTGGGTTATGAGGACTATGCCCTGTTCACCGGCGTGAACCCGAACATAACCTGGATGTGGAACAACCAGAAGACCGAGCTGACGGTCGATGTGATGTTGCAGAACCGCAATTACAAGCGCAGCATCGACCAGGTGCGCGACAGCCTGTTCCAGTCGGTGGGTGTCAGCCTGGGGCATCTGTTCGAGGGTGACAAGCTGTCCCTTCAGGGTGGGTTGCGGCTGTTCAATGAGAACGCCGATGGCGCCGGTTTCGACAACAAGGGCCACGAGCTGTTCATTGGCGCCAGCTACAGGGCGTCCACCCGCACCCGGATCTATGGCCGCGTGAGCCGCCGCAATGCCGACTACAGCGGTATCCAGCCAGGCTTGAGCGTGGAACGCAGGGAAGACCTGTACCGCTATGTGCTGGGCCTGGACCACAAATGGACGCAAGGTTTCATGCGGGGGTGGACACTGCGTGCCAGCATCACCCGGACCGAGAACAAGGCCAATGTGGCGGTCTATGACTACGACCGGACCCAGACCGCGCTGGCGCTGGAACGCAGCTTCAAGTGAGTTGAACAAAACAAAAAAACGTCTTGTTTTTTCAGGGGAATTGTCACAAATATTTGACATCTCGATGGCCTGAAAAAATGTGACAGGTGTCACATTTTATGTAATAATCCTGCTCAGATACGGGTAACAAGAACTTGGGGGAAACAACATGAAGAGGGTATCAGGCACGATCGCGGCAGTCCTGCTCGCCTTTTCGGGTGTGGCGCAGGCTGATTCGGTCTATCAATGGGGGCACTGGATGGAGGACGATATCGCCAAGCGTATCCTCCTGGGCGCCGACCCGAGTCAGATCACCGAGCCGACCGCGGCCGGTCCCGGCGGTACGACCGTACAGCCGGTCATCAACAACACCGTATCCAATCCGATCATCACCCAGGAGGGCATGCCCAAGCTGGGTGTCGTCGTTCCGGTGCCGACAACGCCCTCAACGCCACGGGTAGATCCAGGTGGCAGCGGTGGGTTTGTTCCCGCTGATGGCCCACCTAAGTAGGCCGTTGTGACAGCAATGAATGTCTGAATCCGGGCATACCAAAAAAATCTGGAGAAGAAGTTCATGATTATCAGACGAATGACAGTGTTGATACTGTCGGCTGTGTTGTTGTTACCGGCAGTCGCCCTGTCGGCCAGCAATCTGACCATTATCGATTTTGAAAGCTTTGGACTCGAGGGTGTAAGTGGCGGACCTTTCACCGTTCCATCTGGTGGCGAGGCATCAACCGCGAATGGCCAGGGGATTATTCAGAATGGTTTTCTGTTCAAGCCAGGGCCAGACAATACATCCACTTACAACGACCTGCACGGTTACAACAACAAGACGACGCCAACATCGACTGGCAACCTCACGGTTCCCTGGAATGGGACCACCCTGTTTGGCAGCCATGACGACTTGGTCGTTCAGCGGACCGATGGCGGGTTATTCACGCTGGTCGCGTTCGACTACGCCGGTTATGCTGACAGCAGTGGCAATACGTATGAAGGCGTTTTGAGCCTCACCGGCACACGCAATGACGGCAGTGTCGTGAATATGACGTTCACGCCCGATGGCGTGGTAGATGGCATGAGTGGCTCGCCGGATTTTCAGAGCGTCACGCCCAATAACTGGGTTAATCTGGTGAAAGTCGAGTTTTCCGTATCCGGCCTGCCAGCCACGAGCAACCTGTTTGCATTTGACAACTTCGAGGTTATCGCGCAGAGCACGGCCACACCAGTGCCGGCGCCTTCAACATGGCTGTTGTTCGGCATGGGTCTGATGACCATGCTGGGTGTGCTGCGCCGCCGCAATGGCTGACGAACGCGTTTGATCACCGAAAGAACCCGGCCACTGGCCGGGTTTTTTATGATCAGGGTATGGGCCCCCGCTCCATCATGGAGACGCCATTGAATCAAATATCGGCTCGGGTGCTTTCGAAGCCCGGTCAGGTTGGCGCAATTTGACTATATACAGGCTAGTTCAGCGTACCCGGCTTGCCGATCAGGTATCCCTGTACGCCGTCGAGGCGCATGGCAGTCAGGGTGTTCAGTTCCTCGTCGCGTTCGACGTACTCGGCAATCACCTGAATATCCAGGCCATGCGCGATATCGGTCAATGAGCGGACGAAGAACTGGTTGTCTTCGTTGACTTCGATATGGCGAATGAAACTGCCATCGATCTTCAGGTAGTCGAGCTTGAGGGTGCGCAGGTAACCGAACGAGGTCGAGGCGATACCGAAATGATCGATCGAGAAACGTGCGCCAAGACGGTGAACGGTTTCAATCAGCCGATGCAGGGCGTCGTGGTCGGTGACTGCCGCGTAGTCGGTGGTTTCGAAGATCAGCTGTGGGCAGCGTGATTTGTTGCGTGTCAGCAGCTCCTCGAGCCAGCGATGGAACGCCGGGTCGTGCGTGGTTGCCGGCGCCAGGTTGATCGCATAGCGTCCTGCCGGCAACTGCGGCAGCGTTTCGATAAGGGTTTCAACGATGAGCTTGTCGAGCCGCAGATGCATGTCGTGCCGATGGATCATGGGCATGAAGATGGCGGCATTGACGAGATCACCTTCTTCTTCCCGCAGACGCACGAGTACTTCCTGATGCAGCAATGTCTCGTCGGCGGGTGAACGAACCGGTTGGAAGTGCAGGGTGATGGCGCGCTTTTCGATGACATTGTCGAGCACCTGCTTCCATTCACTGGCCTGACGGATCCTGCCGGCGCCGGGCATGTCCGAATGCAGGCATTCCCAGTGGCCCGGCTCACGCTCTTGCGCCATGCGCAATGAGGTGTCGGCAGCGGCCAGCAGTTCAGCCAGGCTCTGGATGCCTGTGTACCAGGCACAGCCGGCATGGTGATCGACGCCATCGCCAAAGCGTTCCGGCAGATCCAGTTCCACCACATGCGCACGGATATCGTCGATCTCGTGCTGCACGCCATCAAGGGTGATATTGGGCAGGAAGATACCAAAGTCTGCACCGCCGATGCGCGCGACCTGTGCACCCGGTTTGTCCCGGCAGGCCTGCAGCAGGCACAGGGCGGTTTCTTGCAGCATGGCATCTCCGCGTGCGTAGCCGTGCCGGGTATTGACCTCCTTGAGGCCATCGAGCGAAATGATGATCAGCAGACCGCTGCGATATTCGTCATGCGTGTGCAGGATGTGTTGCAGGCGCTCCTCGAAGCTGCGCCGGTTCTGCAGCACGGTGACGTCGTCGTGATAGGCGCGGGCGCGCATCTCCTCGGTACGGCGGGTGAGGCTGTTGATGATGTCTTCAACCTTGGCGGACATGTAGTTCATGGCCTTGACCACGCGGCGCAGTTCCTTGGTTCGCGGGAGCCTCTCCTGGATCGGGAACTCGCGCGCCGAGATGGCCAGCGCCTGCCTTTCCACGGCGCGCAGAGGCTTGAGCACCAGCCGGACCAGGGAAATCACCGCGACCAATGCCACAGCGCCAAGTGCCAGCAGCCACCAGAAATTCTGTACCGTGATCCGCCACAGGTCTTCATAGGCATGTCCGGGGTGGCTGGTGACCGAGACTGTGGCGATTTGCTTCCAGCCGGTGGTGATCGTGGAACTGGCTTCGGGTGGCGTGAGCCTGACGGTGCGGATGAACCAGTCCGGTACTTTTTCATGTTGTATGCGGGGCTTGCGGTCGAGGATGACTTTGCCCTTCATGTCACGAATGACGATACGGCTGTAGTAGCCGCTGTCGAAGATCGCGTCCACGGTGCTTTCCATCAGCGGCAGGTCCTTGCCGGCCACGGCCGGCGTCAGACGCAGTCCCAGCGCATGTGCGGTATCCCTGGCGTGGGTCTTGAGTTGCTTGTACAGGAAGTCGCGGGTGTTCTGGATGCTGATGGCCAGTGTGCCGACGAACACCAGCAGGAACAGGCCGACGATCAGCGATATGAGTTGTTTGGAAAGACTCATGATATTCCTTTTCCCCTTCCGGTTAGTCTAGCATTATCTGTTGCCGGGGTTGTGCAAAATAGCATGTCATGGCGCGCTCCGGTGAGCGCGCATGCGCGCCAGCATCTTTCGCCACAGGCTGATCCTGTCCGAGCGGCCTACCAGCCGGCCTCGTCCGGTCAGTTCCTTGGCCAGCCACAGGTTGTCGCCGTTGAAACTGTAAACGGGCAGCAGGTCGGTGCGTTTTGATGCCCTGCGGATCTCGGGAATCAGGTTGTCGAGTATCAGTGGTTCCGCCTCGGGTGACGGGTAGTAAGCCAGTACCATATGTGCCTGGTTGAGCTTCAGCGCCTTGACATAGGTGATGCGCAGCTTGTGCGCCGGAATACCTAGCTCACGAAGGGTGAAATACTTGGCGATCGAGAAGTCCTCGCAGTCACCACCGCGGGTGGCGAGGAATTCGACCGGCGTGGCCCAGTAGTCGCGCCGTTTCCAGTGGTCGATGTCATCGACGAAGCGCAGGCGGTTGAAGAAGTCGTTGACCAGACGCAGTTTCTCGCGTTCACTGCGCTGCTTGTTACGCAACATCAGGGTTTGCCACTGACGCAGACGGCGCACGGCGCCACTGCCGTATTGACGGCCAATGGCCTGGATCTGGGTTTCCGTGAGCAATACGGTATCGCCCGGAACGGCTGGTATGGCCGCCAGCAACAATGCCACCAACACGAGCACGCGCAGCGGGATACGGCTGGCAGCCGGGTTTGGATTGTCTCTGGGCATGGGCGCCGGTACCGGGCATCATCCTGTTCTGCTCAGTATGTCGGCGGCTGGCGGCGTTACTTTATAACAGGGTTGTCTATCATCCCGTATTCCTCAGGCCTGATCCGTTAGCAGGCCGATCAGGGCCCGGGCGGCATTGGACAGTGTGCGTTCGCGGTGATGGACGATACCGAGGGTTCGCTGCATGCGCAGGTTGCCAATGTCGAGTGTGACCACGTCGGTGCCGGTCATGTGAGATGGCAATATGCTCCAGCCCAGGCCAACGCTGACCAGCATCAGCAGGGTTTCGAGATAGTTGGTTGACATGGCCACTTGTAGCTCGCCGAGGCGCTCGCCGAGCGCCTGTTCGATCACCGTGCGTGTGAAAGTGCCGTGAGAAGGCAGCACCGCAGGGTGTTCGAGCAGGTCGTCGAGCCCGGGACGGCCTTGCGTCAGTGGATGATCACGGGCCACGACCACCGCCAGCGGATCCGGCCAGACCGGCAGACTCACCAGTTCAGGCGCTGGCTGCAACGGCAGCGTGACGATGCCAAGTTCGAGATCACCATGCCAGACGGCCTGGCAGGCGTCCTCGGAGTCCATGAAACGCAGGTCGAGTCTGATCTCCGGGTAGCGCCGGGTACAGCGTTTGAGTACCGGTGGCAACCGATGCAGCCCGATATGATGGCTTGTGCCAATGCGCACTCGGCCCCCGATATGACCGCTGAGATTGCCGATCTCGCGCCGGGTGTCCTCGATGTCGAGCAGGATCGAGCGGACCCGCGGCAGCAGGGCATCACCGGCTTCGGTGAGAACGATATGGTGACCAATGCGGTCGAACAGCCGCGTCTCCAGTTCGGATTCCAGTGCCGCCACGCGTTTGCTGACGGCAGGCTGGGTGATGAACAGCTGCTGTGCGGCGCGCGAGAACGAACCGGTTTCGGCCACGGCGATGAAGGCCCTGAGATTGTCGATATTCATCTATATCTATTCCTTTATAGAATAGAATATATGAAAAATATGAATTTGTGTAATAGTTGTTCCTGGCCTAGCATGAGTCAAACCAAACATTGCGCAGACTACAGGCAAGCTGATCCAACGGAGAAGCACGATGGCAGGCAAAACCCTCTACGACAAACTCTGGGACGACCACGTGGTACGCACCGAGGCCGATGGCACGGCGCTGCTGTATATCGACCGTCACCTCGTGCACGAGGTGACCTCGCCACAGGCCTTCGAGGGTCTGCGCCTGGCGGGGCGCAAGGTCTGGCGGCCCGCCACGGTGCTCGCCACGCCGGATCACAATGTGCCAACCACTGATCGCAGTCAGGGTATCAGTGACCCGGTTTCGCGTCTGCAGGTGGAGACCCTGGACGCCAACTGCCGCGCGTTCGGTATCACCGAATTCGACATGCGCGACCAGCGCCAGGGCATCGTTCACGTCATCGGTCCCGAGGAGGGCGCCACGTTGCCGGGCATGACCGTGGTGTGCGGCGATTCGCATACCTCCACGCATGGCGCCTTTGGCGCGCTGGCCTTTGGCATCGGCACTTCCGAGGTCGAGCATGTGCTTGCCACCCAGTGCCTGATCCAGAAGAAGTCGAAGAACATGCTGGTCAGTGTCGATGGCCGGGCCGGCGAGGGTGTCACGGCCAAGGATATCGTGCTGGCGATCATCGGCCGTATCGGCACTGCCGGTGGCACCGGTCATGCGATCGAGTTTGGTGGTGAGGCGATTCGCGCATTGTCCATGGAGGGCCGCATGTCGCTGTGCAACATGGCCATCGAGGCCGGTGCACGCGCCGGTATGGTGGCGGTGGATGACAAGACCATCGATTATGTGAAGGGCCGGCCGTATGCGCCGTCGGGTGAGTTGTGGGAACAGGCCGTGGCCAGCTGGCGCGAGTTGCACAGCGATGCCGATGCGCAGTTCGATCGGGTGGTGCACATCGACGCGGCGGACATCGTTCCGCAGGTGACCTGGGGTACGTCGCCAGAGATGGTGACCGGCATCGATGGCCGGGTACCCGACCCGGCGCAGGAGGATGATCCGGTGCGGCGCGAGGGCATGAAGCAGGCACTGGCCTACATGGGCCTGACACCGGGTACGCCAATCACTGACATCCGTCCTGACAAGGTGTTCATCGGTTCTTGTACCAATTCGCGTATTGAGGATCTGCGCGCTGCAGCGGCCGTGGTCGAGGGGCGCAAGGTGGCCGACAATATCCGTCAGGCGCTGGTCGTGCCGGGTTCGGGGCTGGTCAAGCGCCAGGCTGAGGAGGAAGGGCTGGACCGGATCTTCATCGAGGCGGGTTTCGAATGGCGCGAGCCCGGCTGTTCGATGTGTCTGGCCATGAATGCCGACCGCCTGGAACCGGGCGAGCGCTGCGCCTCGACCTCGAACCGCAATTTCGAGGGGCGTCAGGGCCAGGGCGGACGCACCCATCTCGTCAGTCCGGCTATGGCGGCCCTGGCCGCCGTCGAGGGCCATTTCGCCGACATTCGCGAGGTATGAGACATGCAGAAACTGAACCATATCGAAGGCATCGTGGTACCGCTCGATCGCGCCAACGTCGATACCGACGCGATCATTCCCAAGCAGTTCCTGAAGTCGATCAGACGCACCGGTTTTGGCCCCAACCTGTTCGATGAATGGCGTTATCTCGATCATGGCGAACCGGGACAGGACTGCAGCCAGCGGCCGCTGAACCCGGATTTCGTACTCAACCAGCCACGTTACCAGGGCGGCACCATCCTGCTGGCGCGCGAGAACTTCGGCTGTGGCTCGTCACGCGAACACGCACCCTGGGCATTGCTGGATTACGGTTTTCGCGTCATCATTGCGCCGAGTTTTGCCGATATCTTCTACAACAACTGTTTCAAGAACGGCATTCTGCCAGTGGTGCTGGACGAGGCGGTCGTGGATCGCCTGTTCGACGAGGTAACGGCGAACGAGGGTTACAGGCTGGCGGTGGATCTCGAAGCCCAGACCATCACCACGCCGTCGGGCGAGGTGATCTCCTTCGAGGTCGATGATTTCCGCAAGCATTGTCTGCTCAACGGTCTGGATGACATCGGCCTGACGTTGCAGCATGTGGAAGATATCAGGTCCTACGAGCAGCGGCGCCGCGAGCAGGCGCCATGGTTGTTCACCGATTTGGGCTGACCCGGCCGAGCGCCGGCAACAGGAAACACGCATATGAAAAAGATTCTCATCCTTCCCGGTGACGGTATCGGTCAGGAGATCGTCGCCGAGGCCGTCAAGGTTCTCGATTGCCTGCGTGAGGATTTCGGCCTCGATGTCGAAATGGAGCAGGCCCTGGTCGGAGGCAGTGCCTATGACGAGTACGGTACGCCGCTGCCGGACGAGACACTGCGTCTGGCGCAAGAGGCCGATGCGGTGCTGCTAGGCGCCGTGGGTGGTCCCAAGTGGGAGTCACTGGACATCTCGGTTCGCCCCGAGAAGGGTCTGCTGGGGCTGCGTTCCGGGCTGGGATTGTTCGCCAACCTGCGGCCAGCGATCCTGTATCCGCAACTGGCCGACGCCTCGACCCTCAAACCGGAGGTGGTCTCGGGGCTGGACATCATGATCGTGCGCGAACTGACCGGTGGCATCTATTTCGGTCAGCCGCGTGGCATTCGCACGCTGGATGACGGCATGCGCGAGGGCTTCAATACCCTGGTTTACAACGAGGCCGAGATTGAACGCATCGGGCGCGTGGCCTTCGAAATCGCGAAGAAACGCAGCGGCCGTTTGTGCTCGGTGGACAAGGCCAACGTCCTCGAGGTGACCGAGCTTTGGCGTGAAGTGATGCAACGGCTGTCTGCCGATTACAGAAAGGTCGAACTCAGCCATATGTACGTGGACAATGCCGCCATGCAGCTGGTGCGCGCGCCCAAGCAGTTCGATGTCATGGTTACCACCAATATGTTCGGCGACATCCTTTCCGATTGCGCGGCCATGCTGACCGGTTCCATCGGTATGCTGCCATCGGCGTCACTGGACGAGAATGGCAAGGGTATGTACGAACCCATCCACGGGTCGGCGCCGGATATCGCCGGGCAGGATATCGCCAATCCGATTGCAACCATTCTGTCGGTGGCAATGATGCTGCGTTACTCGCTTGGCCACGCAAAGCTGGCCGAGCGTGTCGAGGCCGCCGTCGAACAGGTGCTCGATGACGGATTGCGTACCGAGGACATCTGGTCGGAAGGCACACAGAAGGTTGGAACCGCAGGCATGGGCAACGCCATCGTCGCGGCGCTACGGGCATAGGAGAAGGCATGATGATGAAGACCGGATTCGTGGGCTGGCGCGGCATGGTCGGCTCGGTATTGATGGCGCGCATGCGGGAGGAGGATGACTTTGCCCGCATCGAGCCGGTGTTCTTCACCACCTCGCAGCTGGGCCAGCCTGGCCCGGACATCGGCCGCGCGGTGCCGGCGCTCAAGGACGCACATGACATCGACGAACTGACGCAGATGGATGTCATCGTCTCATGCCAGGGTGGCGGCTATACGAAGGAAGTGTATCCCGCATTGCGAAAGGCAGGTTGGCAAGGCTACTGGATCGATGCCGCTTCGACCCTGCGCATGGCCGATGACAGTGTCATTGTGCTGGACCCGGTCAACCGTGATGTCATCGACCGTGCGCTGGATGACGGCGTCAAGACCTTCGTCGGCGGCAACTGCACGGTGAGCCTGATGCTGATGGCGCTGGGTGGCCTGTTTGCCGCGGATCTGATCGAGTGGGTCACGCCCATGACCTATCAGGCGGCATCCGGTGCCGGTGCGCGCAACATGCGCGAGCTGATCCGTCAGATGGGTGGTATCGAGGACAGCGTGCGTGATCTGCTCGATGATCCGGCCAGCGCGATTCTCGAGATCGACCGTGGCGTGGCCGACTATCTGCGCAGCGACAGCATCCCGCACGAGGCCTTCGGCGTGCCGCTGGCCGGCAGCCTGATCCCGTGGATCGACGTGCCGATGGACAGTGGCCAGAGCCGTGAGGAATGGAAGGCCGAAGCGGAGACCAACAAGATTCTCGGGCGCGAGAGCGACCCGCTGCCGATCGACGGCCTGTGCGTGCGTATCGGCGCCATGCGCTGTCACAGCCAGGCGTTGACCATCAAGCTTGTGCGCGACGTGCCGCTGGACGAGATCGAATCGATCCTGGCCGGCGCCAACGACTGGGTGCGCGTGATCCCCAACGAGCGCGAGGTCACCATGCGCGAACTGACCCCGGCGGCCGTGACCGGGCGCCTGGCAGTGCCGGTGGGTCGTCTGCGCAAGCTGAGCATGGGTGGCGAGTACCTGTCGGCCTTTACCGTGGGCGACCAGCTGCTGTGGGGAGCGGCTGAGCCGTTGCGGCGCATGTTGGGTATCCTGCAACAGGCCTGAGACGGAATTTTTTATTTCCATGCGGCAAAAACAGGCGTCCGGCTTTGGTTTTTGCCGCAAATTCATCTATATTTAACCCGATATGGAATTTTCATTATTTATGAAACAGCTACCGCAGACAGCTAAAAATTGTGTTAGCATCGGACGGTAATCGGAGCCAGAGGCTCCGTACGGCTATAAGAATAAGGTAGGGAGTAAGCATGGCGCGGAAACTGGCCGGAATCGTGGTTCTCATCTTCATTTGGCTGCCAGCCCAGCTGTTGGCGCTCGGTCTGGGTAATATCGAACTCAAGTCATACCTCAACCAGCCACTCGAGGCGCGCATTCCGATACTGTCGGCCCGTCATGTGCGCCAGTTGCAGATACGTCTGGCCTCACCACAGGAGCATGCCCGCGCCGGTATCGACTATACCTACGTGATGTCGCAACTCCAGGTTCGTATCGAGCGCAGGAACGGCGCAGCCTGGGTCGTGATCAGCACCCGCAAGCCTTTCCGCGAGCCCTACCTGAGCGTGTTGCTGGAACTGAGCTGGGCCAATGGCCGCATGATGCGCGAGTACACTGTACTGGTCGATCCGCCCGGGATCGTCAAATCCCGCCCGGCCGCCGTCAGCCAGGCTCCCGTCAGTGCGCCGGCACGGCCGGCGGCGCGTCCGCAATCACGCAGCCGGTCCGCGAAGACAATCGAGGACGACCGTTATCCGCGTATTCCGCTGGAGGACTACAAGGCTCCGAAGACGAAGGTGGCCGGCCGAACTGGCGGAACCTACGGTCCCGTCGGCCGCAATGAGACCCTGTGGACGATCGCCAGCAAGACCCGCCCGGATCAGCATATTTCAGTTGAACAGATGATGATCGCGTTGCAGCGCAGGAATCCGCACGCCTTCATCGGCAATAACATCAATCGCCTGCGCCGTGGCGTGGTGCTCACGATTCCGGCGCGGGATGTCATTAACGCCATCGACCACCGCCAGGCACGCGCCGAGGTGCGCCGCCAGTACCAGGTCTGGAAACAGGCGCGTACGGGTACGGCACCGGCCCGGACCGTCAAGGCGAAGACGCCTGCCGGCAAGCCGGCCACCGGCCGTCTGAAGGTCACGGCACCGCGTATCGGAACGGCAACCGGTACTGGCGGCAGTGCTGGTGGAAAGGGGGGTGGCGCTGGCACCACCAATGCCGAGCTGGCCAAGGCGCGTGAGGCCGCCAAGGCCAGCGAACGCGAAAAGGCCGTGCTCGCCGAGCGCGTCAAGGCGCTAGAGGCGCAACTGGCGAACATGAAGAAACTGGCCAAGCTGCGCAATGACCAGCTTGCGGCGCTGCAGGCCAAACTGGCCGAACTGCAAGGCAAGAAAACCCCGGCGACGAAGACCGAGGCACCGAAGCAGCCCGAGGCGCCGAAGCAGCCCGAGGTCGTCAAGCCGCTGTCACCCACGGCCAAGCCCGGGACACCTGCCGTGGCCAAAAAGCCAGAGGTCAAGGCGCCTGTCAGGCCGGCGAAAAAGACCTATCAGTACGTACCGGCCAAGGTTGCGCCAGCCGGTACGCCGATCAACCAGAACAAGGTCTCAGGCTACAAGCCGGTTGATCTGAAATCACTGCCCAAGGCGCCGGTTCCGGCCGATCCTTTCGTCAGACCCGCTGTCAGCCGTCCTGCCGGCAAGCCGCCCGCGGCAACGGTATCACTGATCGACAAGGCGCGCCGGTACTATGAACAGAACCGCATGATGGTACTGATCGTCGGCGGTGGTGCGTTGTTGCTGCTGGTGCTGTTGATTCTGCTCATCATACGCCGGCGTAATGCCGCTGCCGGTTTCCAGGAAAGCATCCTTGCCGAGCCTGCCACTTCCGCCGCCACGGCCTCGACAGCGGCGGCGGCCGCCGCGGTCCCGGCAGTCGAGGAAGAAGAGAAATCGCCCGAGCCGGAAGTCGAGCCGCAACCGGAGCCGGAACAGGCGGCTTCTTCGTATCTCAGTGATTTCACAGTCAGCGGTATGGATGCGCTGGATAGCGATGTGTCCGAATCCGATCCGCTCACCGAGGCCGACGTGTTCCTCGCCTATGGCCGTTTCGAGCCGGCCGAGGCCATGATTCGCGAGGCCATCGCTGCCGAACCGGAACGCAACGACCTGAAGATGAAGCTGCTCGAGATCCACTACCAGGCAAGGAATGTCGAGGGCTTCGAGCGTGACGCAGAGGCCTTCCGTGAGGCATTGTCGGCCGAGGGAGGTGACGACTGGCGTCATGCCGTCGAGATGGGGCGTGAATTGAACCCGACCAGTTCGCTGTTCAGCGAGGCCGCCGATGCCGTTGCCTCCGAGGGCGGTGAAGATGCGGAATTCACGTTCAGTGAGTTCGAGGTGCCGGAGGCCGAGACGCCCGCGGCCGAGGAACTGGAGGCCGAGCTCAAGGACCTGGCCGCCGAGCAAAAGCAGGAAGGCGACAAGGATGGGGTGCTGGAGTTCGATCTGGGCGATGCCGGTGGAGAAGCGGCCGCGAGCGAATCACCGGCCGCTGATCTGGCGTTCGATCTCGACGAGATCGAGGCCTCGGTCGAGAAGGCGCAGGAAAGCGACGAGCAACTGGCCGGCGAACTGGCTGAAGAACTCAGCGAGATTGCCGAGACCATGGATACCACCGACGCAACGCAGCCCGCCGGAGAAGAACAGCAGGCTGAAGCGGGCGAGGCCGAGCTCGACGAGGTTGGCACCAAGCTTGATCTGGCGCGTGCGTACATCGACATGGGGGATCCCGATGGTGCGCGGAGTATCCTCGAGGAAGTACTCGATGAGGGCAACGATGCCCAGAAGCAGGAAGCCGAGGAGCTTATGGGCAGGATCTGAACCCCTTCCGATTGTATCCGGCAAAGGCGCCTTCTGGCGCCTTTGTTTGTTCGCGTGACACACGGTACCCATTCAATACGGAGAACACAGAGATACAGGACCATGGCGGCAGTTCTTTGTGACACCATGCCTCTGTGATTTCTGTGACGAACCGTGACCGCCGGTCAAATGATACTGATGCCGTATTCGTGCCAGGCACACAGGAAGTGGCATAATGGCGTCATGGATCCCCTGGTCAGAATGATGTGTTACTTTGTCATCGCCGCGCTGTTGTGGGCCGGCAGTGTCTGGTCGCTGCTGGCCGTGGGGCTGCTGTCGCTGGTTACAATGCTCATACTTGCCGAACCGAGTCTGGGCCAGTTGTGGCGCATGCTATGGCGCCTGAAATGGCTGTGTCTGTCGTTGCTGGTGGTGTATGGCTGGCTGACGCCCGGTGAGCCATTATGGAAGGGCATGTTCTCGCCCAGCCGTGATGGCATGGCCATGGGCCTCTATCGGCTGGGCTACCTGTTGGTGCTGGTATTGGCTGCACGCATCATCGTGCTGTCGATGCGGCGCGAGCAACTGGTTGCCGCCCTGTATCAGCTGATGTGGCCCCTGGGCTGGGCCGGCAGGCTGCGTGAGCGTCTGGTGGTGCGACTGTTGCTGGTGTTCGAGATCGTGCGTGATCTGGATCCGGCCGTCCTGTCTTCTGGTGAAGCATCCAGCGGCGGGCGAATGAGCCGGCTTGCCGGGACATTGGCGGTGCTCTACCGGCGTTGCCTTGATCGGGCCGATCGGGTGCGGCTGCGGCCAATCCGGTTTGCGCGGCCATCCGCACCGCCATGGTGGCAGTGGTCGTGGCCATTGGGCCTTGGCCTGGCACTGTGGTGGCTGGCGCGCCTGCCTGTTCCGGGGAACTGATCAATGCGCGTCGCCATGGGCATTGAATACGATGGCAGCCGTTATTGTGGCTGGCAGCGCCAGGACGGCAATCGTACCGTGCAGGCCGAGATCGAACGTGCCGTGTCGTTCGTGGCCAATGAATCGATCAAGGTGGTCTGCGCCGGGCGGACCGATACCGGTGTGCATGCCGTCGAACAGGTGGTGCATTTCGATACCAAGGCCGAACGACGCAAGCGTTCCTGGATACTGGGCAGCAATGCCAACCTGCCCGATGATGTCTCGGTGCTGTGGGCCCATGAGGTAAGCGAGGATTTCCATGCCCGTTTCTCGGCCCGGTCGCGGCGCTACCGTTACGTGATTCTCAACCGTTTTACCCGGCCGGCCATCCTTGCCGGACGGGTTTGCTGGGAACACGTTCCTCTCGATGTGCAACGCATGCAGGCTGCGGCCAGGCATCTGCTCGGCGAGCATGATTTCACCTCGTTCCGCGCACTGGCCTGTCAGGCCCGTCACGCAGTGCGCGAGATCCATGAACTGCGGGTCACGCGGTTGGGATGTTTCATTCATATCGACATCGTTGCCAACGCCTTCCTGCACCATATGGTGCGCAACATCGCCGGTGTACTGATGGAGATCGGCAGCGGTGAGCGTGACCCCGAGTGGACCCGTGAACTGCTCGAAGTGCGAGACCGCTCACTGGGCGGCGTCACCGCGCCAGCCGCTGGCTTGTACCTGGTCAATGTTGAATATCCCGGCAATTTTCATCTGCCGCAACAGGGCAGCCCACCGGTATTCGGGATGGCCCAGGGCGATGCCACGTGACCCAGTGGCGCGGGAAGTCCGGTCATTGGCCAGCCAGGTCTGAAACGGGTGTGCTTGGCTGCCGGCTACAAGCCGGCTTATTTCTGGTATCCTGTCGCGGTCTGGCAGAAGGGCGGTATCATGCGCACCCGTGTTAAAATCTGCGGCATCACCCGCATCGAGGATGGCCTGGCGGCCGCGGCCGCCGGGGCGGACGCGATTGGCTTGGTCTTCCACCCCCCCAGTCCGCGGGCGGTGGATATCGAGCAGGCCCGGGCCATCGCCACTGCGATGCCGCCGTTTGTGAGTGTGACCGCGTTGTTCGTCGATGCCGGGCGTGAACGTGTCCGCGAGGTGCTGGATGCGGTGCCGGTGGATCTGCTGCAGTTTCACGGTCACGAGCCGGCGCAGGACTGCGAGGGTTTCGGCAGGCCCTGGATCAAGGCCGTGGCGATGCGCGAGGGTGTGGATCTGGCTGCGGTGATGAACGAATATGCCGCGGCGGCCGGTATTCTGGTGGATGCCTGGCACCCGGAACTGCCGGGCGGCAGCGGCGAACGGTTCGACTGGGATCTGCTGCCGGCGGATCCTGTCCGTCCGTTGATCCTGGCCGGGGGACTGAATGCCGGTAATGTCGGTGAGGCCGTGAACCGGGTGCGGCCGTGGGCGGTCGATGTCAGCAGCGGGGTGGAACGTGAAAAGGGCATCAAGGATCCGGACGCGATGACCCGGTTCGTGCGTGCCGTGTGGGCGGCGTGATACGCCAATCATCAGGCTGCCGGCTTCATCGTTGCGGGATTGCGCCCACGGCGTGAGCAGGTGGGACAAGAGGCTGGATAATTATGCAAGAAGTTGAATCTTATATGCAAATGCCGGATGATCGCGGCCATTTTGGCAAATATGGCGGCATTTTTGTCTCGGAAACGCTGATGGCGCCATTGCGCGAGCTGCGCGAGGCCTACGACGCGATGAAGGACGATCCCGCCTTTCAGGCCGCGTTCGATGCCGATCTGGCCCACTATGTCGGACGGCCATCGCCCCTGTATTTCGCCGAACGCTGGAGCGAGCATCTGGGTGGGGCACGCATCTTTCTCAAGCGCGAGGATCTCAACCATACCGGCGCGCACAAGATCAACAATACCGTCGGCCAGGCGCTGCTGGCGCGCCGCATGGGCAAGACACGGGTCATTGCCGAGACCGGTGCCGGTCAGCATGGCGTGGCGACCGCCACCGTGGCTGCGCGCCTGGGCATGCAGTGCGTGGTCTATATGGGCGCAGAGGACATCCGGCGTCAGGCGCTGAACGTATATCGTATGCGCCTGCTGGGCGCCGAGGTCGTGGCGGTGGAGTCGGGTTCCAGGACCCTCAAGGACGCGCTCAACGAGGCCATGCGCGACTGGGTCACAAATGTGGACGACACCTTCTACATCATTGGTACCGTGGCTGGTCCGCATCCGTATCCGGCCATGGTGCGTGACTTTCAGGCCGTGATCGGCCGTGAGGCGCGCGCGCAGATTCTCGAACAGGCGGGCAGGCTGCCCGATGCGCTGGTGGCCTGCGTGGGTGGTGGTTCCAACGCCATTGGCCTGTTCTATCCGTTTCTGGACGATACCGGGGTAGCGATCTACGGTGTCGAGGCGGCCGGCGATGGTCTCGACAGCGGCCGGCACGCCGCTCCCTTGTGTGCCGGCCGGCCCGGCGTATTGCACGGCAACCGCACCTATTTGATGGAGGATCCGGACGGGCAGATCATCGAGACCCATTCGATCTCGGCCGGACTGGACTATCCCGGCGTCGGCCCGGAACACGCCTGGCTCAAGGACACCGGCCGCGCCCGCTATGTGGCTGTGACCGACGAGCAGGCCATGGCCGCATTTCATGAACTGACCCGCATCGAAGGCATCATGCCGGCACTGGAGTCCAGTCATGCGCTGGCCTGGGCCATGCAACTGGCACCGACCATGGACCGTGATGCGATTCTGATCGTCAATCTGTCGGGCCGGGGCGACAAGGACATCCACACCGTTGCCGCGCTGGATGGCATCGAGGTTTGAGGACAGACACCATGAGCCGCATCGCCCAGACTTTCGAACGCCTGGCCGGCGAACAGCGCAAGGCGCTGGTCGCCTACATCACCGCCGGTGACCCGCATCCGTCCGAGACCCTGCCGATGATGCACGCCATGGTGCGCGCCGGGGCCGACATCATCGAGCTTGGCGTGCCCTTCTCGGATCCCATGGCCGACGGGCCAGTGATCCAGGCGGCCAGCGAGCGGGCGCTGGAACATCATGTCAGTCTGCACGATGTCATCGACATGGTGCGAGAATTCCGTTTGCGCGACGAACATACGCCGGTGGTGTTGATGGGCTACCTCAACCCGGTCGAGGCCATGGGCTACGAGCCCTTCGCACGCGAGGCGGCAGCGGCCGGGGTGGATGGTGTGCTGACCGTGGACCTGCCGCCGGACGAAGGTGACGAGTTCATTCCGCTGATGCGCGAGGCCGGCCTCGACTGCATCTTTCTGCTCGCCCCGACCAGTACCGATGAGCGTATCGAAAAGGTTTGCGCCAGCGGCAGCGGTTTCGTCTATTATGTTTCATTGAAGGGGGTCACCGGTGCGGCCAATCTGGATGTGGATTCGGTGGCCGGAAAACTGGCTGCGATCAGGCGTCATACCGACATGCCCATCGGCGTGGGCTTTGGTATCAAGGACGCGGACAGTGCCGGACGTGTGGCGCGGGTGGCCGATGCGGTGGTGGTCGGCAGCGCCATCGTCAGACTGATTGAACAATATCGGGACGCTCCTCAAGAGGCGCGCCTGCAGGTCGAGGGGTTGCTGGCATCCATGCGCAAGGCCATGGACACACAGACCATGACCGACTGAAAGAGGATTGAATTGTCATGAGCTGGTTCAAGAAACTCATGCCGTCACGGATTCAGGGCGGCGCCGAGAAACGCAGTGTGCCGGAAGGGCTGTGGAGCAAATGCGACAGCTGTGGCGCGGTGCTCTACCGTGCCGATCTCGAGCGAAACATGGACGTCTGCCCGAAATGCGATCATCACATGCGCATTGGCGCGCGGCGCCGCCTGTCACTGTTCCTGGATCCTGAACCGCGTACCGAGCTGTTCGCCTCACTGGAACCGGTCGATATACTCAAGTTTCGCGACAGCAAGAAATACAAGGATCGCATCAGCCAGGCACAGAAGAAGACCGGCGAGAAGGATGCGCTGGTGGTCATGGAAGGGCAATTGAAGGGTCTGCCGCTCATCGCCGCGGCATTCGAGTTCGCCTTCATGGGCGGTTCCATGGGTTCGGTCGTGGGTGAGAAGTTCACCCGCGCAGTGCTGGCCTGTATCGAGCGTGGTATCCCGCTGGTGTGTTTCTCTGCCAGTGGCGGCGCACGCATGCAGGAGGCCCTGTTTTCGCTGATGCAAATGGCCAAGACCAGCGCCGCCCTGGCGCGCATGCGTGAACGGGGGATTCCCTTCATTTCGGTGCTCACCGACCCGACCATGGGCGGCGTGTCTGCCAGCTTTGCGATGCTGGGTGACATCAATATCGGGGAACCCAACGCCCTGATCGGTTTTGCCGGTCCGCGGGTGATCGAACAGACCGTGCGTGAAACCCTGCCGGACGGTTTCCAGCGCAGCGAATTCCTGCTTGAACACGGCGCCCTGGACATGATCGTCGATCGGCGCGAGATGCGCGACCGGCTGGCCAACCTGCTGGCCATGATGCAGCAAAAGCCATCCATCCAGTAGGAGCGTGCGTTTCCGTACCCTGAAGGAATGGCTGTGCTGGCAGGAGCGCCTGCATCCTCAAGATATCGAGCTGGGCCTCGAACGGATTGCGCCGGTGTGGCGGCGGCTGCATCCTGAAGGCATTGGATGCCCGGTCGTCACCGTGGCCGGCACCAATGGCAAGGGTTCCAGCGTCGCCATGCTCGATGCCATCCTGCGCGCGGCCGGTTACCGGACCGCCTGCTATACCTCACCCCATTTGTGGCGTTACAACGAACGCATTCGCATCGACGGCGCCGAGGCCAGTGACGATGCGCTGTGCCGGGCCTTCGAAGCCGTCGATGCCGCACGCGATGGGGTTCCGCTGACCTATTTCGAGTTCGGCACGTTGGCGGCATTGTATCTGTTTGCACATGCCAGACCGGACATCGTCATCCTCGAGGTCGGCCTGGGTGGCCGGCTCGACGCGGTCAATGTCGTGGATGCCGACGTCGCGCTGCTGACATCCATTGGCATCGATCACACCGACTGGCTGGGCGATACGCGTGAACAGATCGGTCACGAGAAGGCCGGCGTGTTCCGTACCGGGCAGGCCGCCATCTGCGCCGACCTGGATCCGCCGGCCAGTGTGGTGGCGCATGCCATGGCGATCGGTGCCGATCTGTGGCGGGCCGGGCGTGACTTCGGCTATCAACGGCAGGCAGATGGCTGGGACTGGCGGGGTCGGCGTCTCCGGCGCCCGGGTCTGCCGCTGCCGGCCCTGCGTGGACGCGTACAGCTTGGTAACGCGGCCGGTGTGCTGGCGGTGCTGGAGGCGCTGGTGGATCGCCTGCCGGTTGATCAGGCGGCCGTGCGTGAAGGTTTGCAGCATGCGCGTCTGCCGGGCCGTTTCGAGGTTGTGAGCGGCCCGCCGACATGGATTTTCGATGTATCGCACAATCGCGACGGGCTTGCGGTATTGCACGAGAATCTTGCCCTGCACGCCTGTAACGGCCGGACCCTGGCAGTGTTTTCGATGCTGGCCGACAAGTCTCTCGAGGAATCGGTGCGAGTACTGGCGGACGACATCGATCACTGGTTTGTGGCCGGTCTCGACGTGGCGCGTGGCCTGGACGGTGATACCCTGGCCCGGCGGCTTTCCACGGTTGTCGATGACGAGCGTATCACGGTGTGCGGCACGGTTGCCGACGCGGCACGCTCGGCAATGGCGAATGCCAGGGAAGATGAACGGATTTTGGTGTTTGGATCGTTTCATACCGTAGCGCAGGCAAGGCGGGCGTGCTTATAATACGGGCAGTCGGATCCGGCGCATGAAGCGGTCGGCAAGGAAAAACGGGTGGAGCTTTTGTTGAAACAGAGACTGGTCGGCGCAGCCGTTATCATCGCCCTGGCGGTCATCGTGCTGCCGATGATCTTCCAGGGCAAGGGCCAGCAGGGCATACGCGAGATACCGGAAATGCCCGAGGTGCGCGGACCGGCCAACAAGGGCATCATCCGTGAACAGCCGGTTCCCGATGCCGGTGAAAGACCGTCCATCGTTGGCAGGGGACCGGACAGGACGGCCCGCAAGCACGAACGCGTGTCTGACGGTAAGGTACGCGCCAGAACCAGCGGCAAGGTCGAACGCAGTCCGGCCAGGCCATCCGCGCCCAGCAAGTCCACCGACAAGCCGGCCAGCAAACCTGTGGCCAAATCAACGGCCGGTTCCGCTGTTCAACCCGCCGCCAAGGCGTCACCATCCAATCCGTCGTGGGTGATCCAGGTTGGCAGTTTCAGCACCCGTTCGCGCGCCCTGGCCGTGAGGGACCGCCTGCGCGGCATGAAACTGCATGCCTTCGTCGATGTTCTTACACGTCAGGGGACGGCGCGCCTGTATCGTGTCCGCATTGGCCCCTTCGCCGTCAGGCGCCAGGCACAGCAGGCGCTCAAACGCCTGCGCAGGAACAAGGACTATGCCAAGAGTTTCATCACCAGCCACCCGTGAATCACGCTGCAAATATCGTTTGATCCCGTCGTGTGTATCCCCGGATTGCGCGACGTCTCATCCGGGTTGCCGCGTGTCTGATTGCGTTTCAGACCAGCCTGGCAGCGGATGTGACCATTTCTGTTTGCAAGGACGCCACGCTGGTCGGCCCGGGAGCACTGCATGAACTGGATCGATATCGCTGTTCTCGCCATTGTCGTATTGTCCGCAGTCATCAGTCTGTGGCGTGGTTTCGTACGCGAAGCCTTGTCACTGACCAATTGGGTATTGGCGATCTGGGTTTCCATCAGCTTCGCACACGACCTCTCGGGCTTGCTGGAGAACAGCATCAGGTCGCCCAACGTGCGGCTCAGTGTGGCCTTCGGGGTATTGTTTCTCGCAACCCTGATCATAGGCGCATTGGTCATTTACCTGGTCACTCAACTGGTGCGCAAGACCGGCATGACCGGGACCGACCGCATGCTGGGTGTGATATTTGGTATTGCGCGCGGCATCATGGTGATCGGTATCCTGGTACTGCTGGCGGGGCTGACCGGCCTGCCCAAGGAACCCTGGTGGGAACAGTCGGCACTGTTGCCATATTTTCAGGATCTGGCGGTCTGGATCAGGGGCTTTCTTCCGGCCGACGTGGCTGGCAACTTCGTCTTCAAATGAATGCGGCAGTATGGCGGGAATCGTCGTATAATGGCGCCTCGCCACACCAAGGCAAGCAGGGGTAGATAGCATGTGCGGCATTGTCGGGATCGTTTCCGGTAAACCGGTCAACCAGGCCATCTATGATGCCTTGACGGTATTGCAACACCGTGGCCAGGACGCCGCCGGGATCATGACCTGCGACGACGAAGGCCGTCTGTATCTGCGCAAGGACAACGGCCTGGTACGCGACGTGTTTCATACCCGGCACATGGTCAGGCTGCGAGGCAACATCGGCATCGGTCATGTACGCTATCCCACGGCCGGCTGTTCGAGCTCTGCCGAGGCGCAGCCGTTCTATGTCAATTCTCCATACGGTATTTCACTGGCGCACAATGGCAATCTCACCAACGCCGCCGAGCTCAAGCGCGACCTGTTTCGTGAAGATCTGCGCCATATCAATACCGATTCCGATTCCGAGATCCTGCTCAACGTGTTTGCCCACGAAATACAGCGCCAGGGCAAGCTGCGCGTCAACGAGGACGATGTTTTCGAAGCCATAGCGCGTGTTCACCAGCGTTGCCGTGGCGGCTATGCGGCGGTGGCCATGATCACCGGTTACTGTATCGTCGGCTTCCGCGACCCGTATGGTATTCGTCCACTGGTGTATGGCAAGCGCGAGACCGATGACGGGCAGGTCGAGTACATGATCGCATCCGAGAGCGTGGCCCTGGATACACAGGGATTCGAGCTCATTCGTGATGTCGCGCCTGGAGAGGCGGTGGTGATCGACAAGGAGGGCAACCTGTTCACACGTCAGTGCGCGAGCAACCCGGGGCATGCGCCATGCCTGTTCGAGTTCGTCTATTTTGCCAGGCCCGACACCATCATCGACGAGGTTTCGGTTTACAAGGCTCGCCTGCGCATGGGCAAGACGCTTGCCAGCAAGATCACCCGTGAGCGGCCCGATCATGACATTGACGTGGTGATCCCGATTCCGGATACCAGCCGCACCGCAGCCTTGTCACTGGCCTACAGGCTGGGCGTCAACTACCAGGAAGGATTCATCAAGAACCGTTACATTGGCCGCACTTTCATCATGCCCGGGCAGACACAGCGCAAGAAATCGGTGCGCCAGAAGCTCAATGCCATCGAACTGGAATTCAAGGGCAAAAACGTACTGCTGGTGGACGATTCCATCGTGCGCGGCACCACCTCGCAGCAGATCATCCAGATGGCGCGTGACGCCGGCGCCAACAAGGTCTATTTCGCCTCGGCCGCGCCGCCTGTGCGTTATCCCAATGTTTACGGCATCGACATGCCCAGCGCCGAGGAATTGATCGCGCACGGCCGCAGCGAGGAAGAAGTAGCCGCCGCGATCGGCGCCGACTGGCTGGTCTATCAGGATCTGGACGATCTCAAGCAGGCGGTGCGCAAGGGCAACGACAGCATCACCGATTTCGATTCATCGGTGTTTGATGGCTACTACGTTACCGGCGACGTCGATCAGGGCTATCTCGACCATCTGCAACAGGTGCGCAACGACAACGCCAAGGCAAAGCGGGAAAGCGCGATCCTCGACCTGAGCGAGAGTGGTGGTCCGATTGATATCCACAACTCACGATAGGGCGGGTTTCAACGAAGAGACAAAACACCGGCTCCAGGTATTTTGATTGCCTGGTACCGCACATGAAGTGACCATAGTCTCGTTAAATCATTCCTTACGAATGTTGACATGACTCCTTCGGTTGGCTAGCCTGTATTCAGGCGCCGATTTGAGTTTCAGCTTGCGGGCGCGATACAAATACAGCTAAAGCGAGGTCAGCCTGCTTTAGCCGATGCTCGAGCGGGTTTTTTTGTGCCCGCCCGGATCAACACAGGGAGTAACGGGCATGAACGACAACGACGACAGCGGCTACGCTCTCGAAACCCTTGCCGTGCGGGCGGGCCAGCATCGCACGGGCGAGGGCGAGCACAGCGAACCGATCTTTCCCACGTCCAGCTATGTGTTTGGCAGCGCCGCCGAAGCGGCGGCGCGTTTTGCCGGCGATGAGCCGGGCAACATCTATTCACGTTTCACCAACCCCACGGTGCGTACTTTCGAGGAACGCCTGGCCGCGCTCGAGGGCGGTGAACGCTGTGTGGCCACTGCATCCGGCATGGCCGCCATTCTCGCCACCTGTCTGGGCCTGCTCGAACAGGGACAGCACATTGTTTCGTCGCGTTCGATCTTCGGCAGCACCGTGGTGTTGTTCGACAAGTATCTGTCGCGTTGCGGTATCCAGACCAGCTATGTCCCGATCGACGATCTCGACGCCTGGGATGCCGCCATCCGGCCGGAGACCGGACTGTTGTTCGTCGAAACGCCATCCAACCCGCTTACCGAGATGGCCGACATCGAAGCGCTGGCGAAGCTGGCCCATGCGCGTGATTGCCTGCTGGTGGTTGACAACTGCTTTTGCACCCCGGCCTTGCAACGGCCGTTGGCGCTGGGCGCCGACATCGTCATCCACTCGGCCACCAAGTATCTCGACGGCCAGGGGCGCTGCGTCGGTGGCGCCGTGGTCGGCGACGCGCAACTGGTGGGTGAGGATGTGTACGGCTTCCTGCGAACCGCGGGACCGAGCATGAGCCCGTTCAACGCCTGGGTGTTTCTAAAGGGTTTGGAGACGTTGCCGTTGCGCATGCAGGCGCATTGCGCGAACGCCCTGGCGTTGGCGCAATGGCTGGAGCAGCAGCCGCAGATCGAACGTGTCTATTATCCGGGTCTGGTTTCGCATCCCCGGCACGGTCTGGCCGAGCGTCAGATGAGTGGTTTTGGCGGCATCGTGGCCTTCGATGTGGCCGGTGGCCGGGAGGCCGCCTGGCGCCTGATCGACGCCACCCGGATGTTGTCGATTACGGCCAACCTCGGTGACACAAAGACCACCATCACCCATCCGGCCACCACCACGCACGGCCGCCTGAGTCCCGAAGCGCGCCTTCAGGCGGGCATTGGTGACGGTCTGGTGCGCGTGGCTGTGGGCCTGGAATCCATTGACGATATCCAGGCCGATATCGCGCGAGGTCTGTGAAAGGCACGGTGGAACCCGTCATACCCAGCCTGCATGACCAGGCACTGGCCTGTCTCATGTGCGACGATCCGGATGCCAAGCTGGTCCTGACCGGCGAAGTGGCGCAGGCCTGGCGTGCGGGACGGCTGGTGGCCGGTGGGGGCGGGCCGGTGCATCCGGTGCCGGTGCCCGGTCGTCCGCTACGACCGGTACTGGTACCACCAGCACGGGTGCCCCGCCGCCAGCTCGGCACGGCGCGCGGCCGCGCGGCGCTGATCCATGCGCTTGCGCACATCGAGTTCAATGCCATCAATCTGGCTTGGGATGCCGTGTACCGCTTTCGTGGCATGCCGGCCGGGTTCTACGATGATTGGGTCAGGGTGGCCGATGAAGAGGCGCTGCATTTTCGCCTGCTGCGTGAACGCCTGCGCCAGCTTGACCATGATTATGGTGATTTCGATGCCCACAATGGCCTGTGGGAGATGGCCTGCAAGACCGCGCATGACGTGCTGGTGCGCATGGCGCTGGTGCCGCGCGTGCTGGAGGCACGGGGTCTTGATGTGACACCCGGGATGATGAAAAAATTACGCCATTGTGGCGATCAGGCCACGGTGGATATTCTGGAAATCATCCTGCGTGACGAAATCGGACATGTCGCCATCGGTACCACGTGGTATCGTTATTGCTGCGAACAGCGCGGCCTGGATCCGGAAGACACCTTCGATGCGCTGATCGACGAATACATGCAGGGGCACATCCGCGAACCCTTCCACGAACAGGCCCGCAAGGCCGCCGGTTTCAGCGACGCAGAGATGGACAGACTGAAACGACACGCCAGAGGTAACGGAGAAAAACCATGAGAAGCAGATACGTCATCGTTGCCATGCTGGTATCACTGGTCACCCTGCTTGCAGGGTGTGAGGGCAAGCCTTCCAATGCCGCCGGCACACCTGCATCCAAGACCACCGGTCGCAGCATGGTACTGATGCTCAAATACCAGGAGAGCGAACCCGGCGTCGATCCGTATGTGACGCGGGTACTGATTTCGCCACGCTTCGTGCGCTTCGACGACGACAAGGACGACAGCGACTATGTGCTGTTCGATCGCAAGCTGCGCACCATCTACAGTGTCGGGCACGACAACCGCGCGATTCTCGTCGTTCATGATCGCCGCATCACAGAGGTCTCACCGGTGGTTCTTAAACCCGGCATCGACACCAGTATCGACAAGGCCGCGCCGCGTATCGGCGGGCACCAGACCCGCAGGGTGCGTCTGCTGGTTAACGGCAAGGTGTGCCGGCGCATGTACGTGGTGCCCGGCATGTTGCCCGAGGCCGTGCAGGCACTCAAGGAATTCCGCCGCGTATTGGCCGGCAAGCTGGCTGCCAATATCTCCAAGACACCGGTCGGATTGCAGGACCCGTGCTTCCTTCAGGACGAAGTGTTCACCTCGCAGCGCAAACTGCAATACGGGCTGCCCATACAGGAATGGAAAAACAACGACAGCACCCGGTTGCTGGTGGACTACAACGAGCAGTATCCGGTGCTCGACAGCCTGTTCACGCTGCCACCGGGCTACCGCCGATACACCGTCGGCAAACAGGGAATGCGTGACGAACCCACGAGCTAGAGCAGTTGTTTCATCAGCCGATTCGAATTCTGTGGCCTGCATGCAGGCCACGTTTCTGACCGATTCTGGACAGCGCTGGCTGTGTTGCGGCTGGTGCTGGCAAACGGCATGAACCAAACACGGAGCACACAGAGGCACAGGGCCACGGAGAAAATTCTTGTGGTGTCTTGAAAGGCCTTTCCAACTCCACCTCTGTGACTCCGTGTCTCTGTGACCTCTGTGTTGGCTACCCGCTGTTCGGGCGGAGTTTCCCGCATTTCAGCCTTCGGTCAGGGTGTGGGGCATGGTTTTCAATGACCTGAAAACACGTGTTCCCAGTGGTTGATAACCACTGTCAGGATGGCATGTCAGATGCTTTCCAGCATACAGCCATTGCGGCTGACGCGCAGTACGCTGCCGCGCTCGCCCCAGTCGCCGAGCACGATGCGTACGGCGGGTTCGCCCTCGATGAAATGGTCGTGAATATCCGGGCGGTGAGTATGTCCGTGAATCATCTGGCTGACACCGTAGGCCCGCATCACACGCTCGACCTCGGCGGTATTGACATCGAGGATATCGGCACGCTTGCGCGCCGTCTCTTCACGGCTGCGCCGGCGCAGATCGGCGACGATCTCGCGCCGACGCTGTAGCGGCTGGGCGAGAAACTCGTTCTGCCAGTCCGGGGCACGCACCTGTTCACGGAATCGCTGATAGTCGTGGTCGTCTATACACAGGCTGTCGCCATGCAGCAACAGGGTGGGGGTGCCATAGAGATCGATACGCAATGGATCGTCGATGAGTGTGCAGCCACTGCGCCGGGCAAAGGTCTCACCGATCAGGAAATCGCGGTTGCCGTGCATGAGGAAAACAGGCGTACCTGATTCGGTGACCTTCCTGATCGCCTGTGTTACCTCATTGCCCAAGGCACCGTCGTCATCATCGCCGATCCACGCATCGAACAGATCACCCAGAATGTACACGGCCTCGGCGGCGGTTGCGTATTCGGCGAGGAAGTCGAAGAACAGGCCGGTCAGTGCCGGCCTGTCGGGGTCGAGATGCAGATCGGAAATGAACAGGGTTTCCCGTCTCAATCCCGGCCTTCCTCGTCGTCCTTTTCGTCGATGATGGTCACGCTCTCTATGACGACATCTTCCTCCGGCACATCCTGGTGGCCGGCCGATGAGGTGGTCTTTACCTTGGCAATGGCGTTGACCGCGTCCATCCCCTCGACAACGCGCCCAAATACACAGTAGCCGTAGCCCTGCATATCGGCGCTCTTGAAGTTGAGAAAGTCGTTGTCGGCCACGTTGATGAAGAACTGGGCCGTAGCCGAATGGGGATCCGGGGTGCGTGCCATGGCGACGGTGCCAATGCTGTTGCGCAGGCCGTTGTCAGCCTCGTTTTCGATCGGGTCACGGGTCTGTTTCTGGCGCATGCCTGGTTCGAAGCCGCCGCCCTGGATCATGAAACCGGGGATCACGCGATGGAAGATGGTGCCGTTGTAGAAGCCGTCGCGGGCGTACTGGACGAAATTGGCCACCGTCTTCGGCGCCTTTTCTTCATCCAGTTCGAGAATGATGGGTCCATGGCTGGTCTGTATTGATGCCTTCATAGAATACCTCTTGAGTCGTTTCGGCCCCGTTTGACAACGGGGTTCCCTGCCGGTTCAATGCCTGGCCGGGGTGCCATGATATAGTGTTTGGCGGGGCGTCAAAAGCGGTAATTTCGCAAAAATTCATGACTTTTGCCGTTTCCGGCATCGTCCGGCAGCCTCCGGTGGCGGTTTTGTGGCCATGCGCGCTTTCCGTTACCATAGCGGTTTCATGGAAAAACAGCGGTCCGCAGGCGCTACAGATATGCTGGAAATCTACAACAACCTGACCCGCAAGAAAGAGGTCTTTACGCCCATTGATCCTGCCAATGTACGCATGTACGTGTGCGGCATGACGGTGTATGACTACTGCCACCTTGGTCATGCGCGGGTACTGGTGGTGTTCGACGTGGTGTACCGCTACCTGCGCATGATCTACGGCCCGGAGCACGTTACCTATGTGCGCAACATCACCGACATCGACGACAAGATCATCGCGCGCGCCAACGAACGTCATGAACCCTTTTCTGAACTGACCCGGCGGTTCATCGACGAGATGCACCGTGATGCCGAGGCACTGGGCGTGCTCCCGCCGGACCAGGAACCGCGCGCCACGACCCATATGGGCGAGATCATCGCCATGATCCAGACACTGATCGACAAGGGCTACGCCTACTGCGCTGGCAATGGTGATGTGTATTACGACGTCAGCCGCTTCGAGCACTATGGCCAGTTGTCGGGCAAGCGGATCGAGGATCTGCAGGCCGGCGCGCGCGTGGAGGTTGATGAGGCCAAGGACGATCCACTGGATTTCGCCCTGTGGAAGGCGGCCAAGCCGGATGAACCGAGCTGGGATTCTCCGTGGGGCAGGGGCAGACCCGGCTGGCACATCGAGTGTTCCGCCATGTCCACGCATTGCCTGGGGCATCATTTCGATATCCATGGTGGGGGCATGGATTTACAGTTTCCACATCACGAAAACGAGATCGCGCAGTCCGAGGCGGCCACCGGCGAAAAGTTCGTCAATGTCTGGATGCACAACGGTTTTGTGCGTGTCGATAACGAAAAGATGTCCAAATCGCTGGGCAACTTTTTCACCGTGCGCGAGATACTGGAACGCTACCGGCCCGAGGTGGTTCGCTACTTCGTTATCAGCAGTCATTACCGGAGTCCGCTGAACTTTTCCGACACCCAGCTGGATACCGCGCATGCGGCGCTGGATGCCTTTTACACAGCCTTGCGGGGTATCAGGCCTGACATCGACGCCGACGGCGGTGAATTCGAGGCACGCTTCCGTGAGGCCATGGATGACGATTTCAATACCGCCGGGGCGCTGGCAGTGCTGTCCGAGTTGCGTCATGAACTCAATCGCGCCCGCCAGGCGGGCGGGGACGCGCAGGTTCGGCGGCTGGCCGGGGTGCTGGTGCGTCTGGGCGAGTTGCTGGGTCTGTTGCAGGACGATCCCGAACACTGGTTCACCGGTGCGCAGGCAGGCGGGCTGGATCGCGAGGCCATCGAGGCGCTGGTGGCGCAGCGCGCGCAGGCGCGCGCCGACAGGGACTGGGCCGAGTCGGACCGGATTCGCGATCAGTTGCTCGAACAGGGGATCGTCCTCGAAGACGGACCCGACGGGACAAGCTGGCGCAGGATCTGAGGAATCCCGGCCGGCGTTGGCGTGAGCCGACTTGTATTGTCGGAACCAGCGACGCATTATGGGGTCAGAGGATTGTGAGCCCCAAGGCATGGCAAGGGGTTGCCCGACCGATTATTCCAATAAATATATTATGTTGTAATACCATCAGAGAAGAGGTGACTGCCCATGAAAGGCAAGCTAATGGCGCTGTTGATCACTGGCCTGATCACGGCCGGCGTCGCCACCGGCACTGAAAGCAGTGGTGGCATGAAGGAAGACAAGACCCACGTGCAAGTGTGGAACGAATTTGCCCGCAACGTGTTCAACCTGCACAAGAAGCAGCTCATGGGGCGGCAGATCCGCAAGACCTCCGAAGTGGGAGGCTATGTCGGCCGGCCGGCATTCTATCGTGAGGTCAATTATTACGATGCCAAACGCAACCTGCTGTTGAGCAAGATCCAGTGGGAGCTTAAGAATCCGCAGCACATCCACAGCATCGAGGTCTATGTTTACGACGACAAGGGCCGCGTGGTACGTGACTATACCGTCTCGTTCCTGCCCGACTATCGTAATGCCCCGGTGCAGGCATTGATCAATCTGCATACCTACAAGGACGGCGTTCACGGCATGCGTCAGTTCGACGCCAGTGGCGATCGCACCTACGAGACCTGTGAGGGAACCTACAAGGGCAAGAAAGTGAGTTTCCGCCTGTTCGAGGATGACCTGGAAGGTGACGACGCCGATGTGGCCAGGCTGATGAAATCACCGCTGTACAAGGCCTGCATGCACAACATGCCGCCCAAGGTGAGCATGCACTACATGCCGCACTGACCGGTTGCAGAAAAACCGTCACTGCATGTTTTGGCAGCCTGTCGGACTTGGAAGGCATCTACTGTGCTGACGGGAACACGGTGTAATTTTTCCCGCTTACTCGTTGCGTAGTGCTCGAAACCGGAAAGATTTGTCATAGCGTTCCCACCATGCTCGCGACGATTCCCTGCGTCCGACTGGCTGCTAGTGCCGGGCAGCGGCCTCCAGGGTGTTTTCGAGCAGCATGGCGATGGTCATTGGTCCGACCCCGCCCGGCACTGGCGTGATCGCCGCCGCGCGCTGGCTGGCCGCATCGAAATCCACGTCGCCAACCAGGCGTCCCTCGGGCAGCCGGTTGATGCCGACGTCGATGACGATGGCGCCAGGCCGGATCCATTCCCCCCTGACGATGCCCGGCTTGCCGACTGCGACCACGAGGACCTCGGCGCGCCTAACATGCGCCTCCAGATCCCGCGTGAACCGATGGGTGACGGTAACCGTGGCGCCAGCCAGCAACAGCTCCAGCGCCATTGGCCGGCCAACGATGTTGGAGGCGCCAACGATCACGGCCTCCTTGCCATGCAGGTCGATGCCGGTAGTCTCCAGGAGGCGCATCACCCCCTTGGGCGTACACGAGCGCAACACGGGTTTGCGCACCGCCAGACGCCCAATATTGTAGGGATGAAAACCGTCCACGTCCTTGTCGGTTTGAATCGTCTCGATAACGGTCTCCTCGTCGATGTGGGCCGGCAGGGGTGACTGCACCAGGATGCCATCGATGGCCTGGTCGGCGTTCAGATCACGGATCAACGCCAGCAGTTCCGCTTCACTGGTGGAGGCGGGAAGGTCGAACGAACGCGAGACGAAACCGACCTCGTCACAGGCCTTGCGCTTGTTGCGTACGTAGATCTCCGAAGCGGGGTCGTCGCCGACCAGGATCACCGCCAGCCCCGGCGCGCGTTGCCCCGTCGATTTGCGCTCTTCCACACGTTTCTTGATCGTCTGGCGGATTGAATGGGCGAGGGCCTTGCCATCGAGGATCTTTGCGCTCATCGGCGGGGAACAACCTTGTGGTGATTTCGAGTAACGACATTTTCGCACCCAGCCTCCGACCATACAAGCGCTTGGGACGATACGCCGGGGCTGCTATAATTCCCGCTACGGGGCCAGCAGCGTTGACGCTTACCGGCACAGCAGGTAGAATCGCGTGCCTTGTCCGGTCGACAAGCTGCGTCGGACCCGGAAATTCGGGGTATAGCGCAGTCTGGTAGCGCGCCTGCTTTGGGAGCAGGATGTCGGGAGTTCGAATCTCTCTACCCCGACCAGTTTTCCCGGCGGCAGGGCAGGAAGGTCTGCTGGAGGTCATTTGAATGTGACCGGTTGGCAGTAGAGAGGTTCGAACTCCCGACGTTTCGATCAGGCGAGTTCGACAAGCGGCGAAGCCGCGCAGAACGCTGGAGGCATCGAAGATGCCGACGGCGGCCCCGAAGGGGTGAGGGCGAAGCCCGAATAATCTCTCTACCCCGACCAGTTTTCCCGGCGGCAGGGCAGGAAGGTCTGCTGGAGGTCATTTGAATGTGACCGGTTGGCAGTAAAGAGGGCCGCGGGCCTCCCGACCCAAAAGCCCGGCCAGGATGGCAGGACATGGTGGCAGGATTTCGTCCCGGTAGCTCAGTTGGATAGAGCAACTGCCTTCTAAGCAGTGGGTCGGGGGTTCGAATCCTCCCCGGGGCGCCATTTAACATTTTGCCCCAATGACAGTATGATGGTGGCTGTAGCTCAGTTGGTAGAGCCCTGGATTGTGATTCCAGTCGTCGTGGGTTCGAGTCCCATCAGCCACCCCAGTTGTCAGACTACAGGCCCGGTCGCCGGATATATGCAGCGCGGCCGGCGTGTCTTTCGACACGCTTGCGGCAGTCTGGCGAGGTAGCCGGCTCAGGCCGGGTTTTGCATGGGCCGTTAGCTCAGTTGGTAGAGCAGGAGACTCTTAATCTCTTGGTCGTAGGTTCGAGTCCTACACGGCCCACCATTCTTCCTTCTCCCTTCGTCCCGAATGTGAAAATCCCCGCCAACACCGCAAAAAGCTGTCATCCGGCCACCGCATGGCTATATAATCAAGGATTTGCCAGGATGCGAAAGTGGCGGAATTGGTAGACGCGCTGGATTTAGGTTCCAGTGGGGAAACCCGTGAGAGTTCGAGTCTCTCCTTTCGCACCACTATCGGCGGTGAATATGCCGTGGGCAGGAATTCGAAAATCCAAAGAACCGAGGAACACACATGCAAGTCTCTGTAGAAAGCACTGGTGATCTGGAACGCAAGCTGACCATCCAGGTGCCGCCGGAACAGATCGAGAACGAGGTTGACAAGCGACTCAAATCGCTCGCGAAAAAGGTCAGGCTGGATGGCTTCCGTCCGGGCAAGGTGCCGTTGCGCGAGGTCAAGCGGCGATACGACAGCCAGGTGCGCAGCGAGGTCATCGGTGATGTCATCGACCGTAGCCTGCAGGAGGCGATTGCGCAGGAGAACCTGCATCCGGCAGGCGGACCGCATGTGGAGCCGGTGTCGATGAATCCCGGCGAGGCGCTGGAATACACTGCTACGTTCGAGGTCTATCCCGAGATCGAACTGGTGTCGCTGGCGAACGAGAAGGTCGAGCGGATCGTCACCGAGATCACTGACGAAGATGTCGAAAAGACACTGGAAAAACTGCAGATACAGCGCGTGACCTGGAATCCGGTCGAACGTCCGGCGCAGGAAGGCGACCAGGTGACCATTGATTTCGAAGGCTTCGTCGATGACCAGCCTTTCGAGGGTGGCAAGGGCGAGGGTGTGCCGGTGGTACTGGGCTCCGGCAGCATGATCCCCGGTTTCGAGGAACAACTGACCGGTATCGAGGCGGGTCAGTCGCGTACCCTCGAGGTCACCTTCCCCGATAATTACGGCAACACGGCGCTGGCAGGCAAGGCGGCGCGTTTCGAGGTCACGGCGCGCGAGGTGGCCGAGCCGGTACTGCCGCCGATCGACGAGGCGTTCGCCAAAAGCCTGGGCATCGAAGAGGGTACGGTCGAGGCGCTGCGGCGCGAGGTGCGCGAGAACATGCAGCGCGAGCTGGACAACAAGCTGCGTACCGACCTGAAGAACAAGGTGCTCGAAGCGCTGGTCCGCGCCAACGACATCCAGCTGCCCAAGGCGCTGGTGGATGAAGAGATCAAACTGCTGATGCAGCAGATGCAGCAACAGGTCGGCGGCGACAGCAGCCTGAATCTGCCGCCTTCCCTGTTCGAGGACAAGGCGCGCGAACGCGTGGCCATGGGGCTGCTGATGGGCGAAGTGATCAAGAAAAATGACATCTCTGCCGATGATGAAAGTATCGAGGCCAAGCTGCGGGATATCACGGCCACCTACGAGGACCAGGAACAGGTCATTGCACAGTACCGCAAGAACCCGCAACTGATGCGCAATATCACCGGGCTGGTGCTCGAGGACAAGGTGGTCGAGAAACTCCTCGGCGAGCTGCAGGTCGAAGAGGTGAACAAGCGTTTCGACGAGGTCATGAACAGTGATGCCGCAGGCGGCCAGGAACAATAAGGTAACCGAAATGAACGATATGCATGGAAATGGTGGCGCAATGGAACCCCAGGGCCTGGGGCTGGTGCCCATGGTGGTCGAGCAATCACCGCGCGGTGAACGCGCCTACGACATCTATTCGCGTCTGCTCAAGGAACGTGTGGTGTTCGCCGTGGGCCCGGTCGAAGACCACATGGCCAATCTGATCGTGGCGCAGCTGTTGTTCCTCGAATCCGAGAACCCGGACAAGGACATACACCTGTACATCAATTCACCGGGCGGCGCGGTCACCGCCGGCATGGCAATCTACGATACCATGCAGTTCATCAAGCCCGATGTCAGTACCATGTGTATTGGTCAGGCAGCCAGCATGGGCGCTATCCTGCTTGCTGGCGGCGCCAGCGGCAAGCGTTACTGCCTGCCCCACTCACGCATCATGATCCATCAGCCACTGGGCGGGTTTCAGGGTCAGGCCTCGGATTTCGACATTCATGCACGTGAGATCCTCGCCATCCGCGAGCGTCTCAATCGCATTCTGGCAAAACACACCGGGCAGGATCTGGAAACGATCAAGAAGGACACCGACCGCGACAACTTCATGGGTGCCGATGAGGCCCTGGAATACGGTCTCATCGACGAGGTGCTGACCCACCGCGAGCCCGGAGACAAGACGGCGACCTGAGCTTGTCAGAAGGCCCTGGCGCTGCCATGATGGAATCAAGGGACTTTTGAATGATCAAAACCCTGTAACTGGTACGAGAATTGCAAGTTACTTGAAATCATCACGGTGGTGATGCATTGTTGACTGACAGGAATACTGAAAGAATACCGAGGTACAGGTTATGAATGACGACAACGGCAAGAACGACGACAACGGCAAGCTGTTGTATTGTTCGTTTTGCGGCAAAAGCCAGCACGAGGTGCGGAAACTGATTGCCGGTCCGTCGGTATTCGTTTGCGATGAATGTGTCGAGCTTTGCAATGACATCATTCGCGAGGAAATGCAGGAGAACGCGGGTACCGATGTCAGCAGCCTGCCCAAGCCACACGAGATCAACGAAACCCTGAACGAGTATGTCATCGGTCAGGCACGCGCCAAGAAGGTGCTCTCTGTTGCGGTGTACAATCACTACAAGCGTCTCGAGATCAGTCAGCAGAAGAATGATGTCGAGATCTCCAAGAGCAATATCCTGCTGATCGGCCCCACCGGTTCGGGCAAGACCCTGTTGGCCGAGACCCTGGCGCGGCTGCTCAACGTGCCGTTCACGATTGCCGATGCCACCACGCTGACCGAGGCGGGGTATGTCGGCGAGGATGTCGAGAACATCATCCAGAAGCTGCTGCAAAAGTGTGATTATGATGTCGAGAAGGCACAGACCGGCATCGTCTATATCGACGAGATCGACAAGATTTCGCGCAAGTCGGAGAACCCGTCCATCACGCGTGATGTCTCGGGCGAGGGCGTGCAGCAGGCACTGCTGAAACTGATCGAGGGCACCGTAGCCTCGGTACCACC
Organism: Gammaproteobacteria bacterium; assembly: GCA_015484945.1. GTDB lineage: Bacteria > Pseudomonadota > Gammaproteobacteria > WFUO01 > WFUO01 > WFUO01. Next base: position 116,592 of record WFUO01000061.1, read on the forward strand.
GCAGGGTGGCCGCAAGCATCCTCAACAGGAGTTCCTGCAGGTCGATACCGCCAACATCCTGTTCATCGTCGGTGGCGCCTTCGCAGGCCTTGAAAAGATCATCAAGGATCGTTCCGAGAAGGGTGGCATCGGCTTTTCGGCCAGCGTCAAGAGCAAGGACGAGAACATCAACATCGGCGAAACACTGTATGACGTGGAACCCGAGGATCTGGTCAAGTATGGCCTGATTCCAGAGTTCGTCGGTCGCCTGCCGGTGGTCGCGACGCTCGAGGAGCTGGACGAGGACGCCCTGGTGCAGATCCTCACCGAACCGAAAAATGCCCTGACCAAGCAGTACGCCACGTTGTTCGAGATGGAAGGCTGCGAGCTGGAATTCCGCGAAGATGCCCTGCGTGCCATTGCCCGCAAGGCCATGGAGCGCAAGACCGGCGCGCGTGGTTTGCGCACCATCCTCGAGCACGTGCTGCTCGACACCATGTACGACCTGCCGTCGATGGAGAATGCCACCAAGGTCGTCATCGACGAGGCGGTCATCAATGGCGAGGCCAAACCCTATATCATCTACGCCAGTGGCGAAAAACAGGCAGCCGGATCTGACTGACCGGATCCTGAGTATTTTTATCAGTTATTTTGCCGGCATCCTTGAAACCGGCCGCCGCGCACCTTATCTCGTAGTGCACGGGGCGTCATGCGCCGCCGTCACATCACCTCATACCATTCGAGGAAAATAATGGATCACGACGACAAGACATCCGAAATCGTAGAAGGACAGACCCAGTCGGTACCGGTACTCCCGTTACGCGACGTGGTGGTCTATCCGCACATGGTCATCCCGCTGTTCGTGGGCCGCGAGAAATCCATCGAGGCGCTGGAATCGGCCATGGCCCGGGACAAGCAGATCCTGCTCGTGGCGCAGAAGAGCGCCGATACCGACGATCCTGAAGCCGGCGACATCAATCGTATCGGTACCCTGTCCACCATTCTGCAGCTGCTCAAGCTGCCCGATGGAACCGTCAAGGTGCTGGTTGAAGGCAACCATCGCGCGCGGGTAGTGCACTTTCTCGCCAACGAATCCCATTTCTCGGCCCAGATCGCGCTGATGACATCCGACGAGCCGGAGGATGAGCGCGAGCTCGAGGTCCTGATGCGCTCGCTGACCACCCAGTTCGACCAGTATGTCAAACTCAACAAGAAGGTGCCGCCCGAGGTGCTGACCTCGTTGTCCGGCATCGACGAGCCGGGGCGCCTGGCGGATACCATTGCCGCGCACATGTCGCTGAAGCTGGAAGAGAAGCAGCGCATCCTCGAGATCGAGAGCGTGCGCGAGCGCCTGGAATTTCTGCTTGGCCTGATCGAGGGCGAGATCGACCTGTTGCAGGTCGAGAAACGCATCCGTTCGCGTGTCAAGCAACAGATGGAAAAGAGCCAGCGCGAGTATTACCTGAACGAACAGATGAAGGCCATCCAGAAGGAGCTGGGTGACATGGAGGATGCGCCCAACGAGATCGAGGAACTGACCCAGCGCATCGAGGCAGCGCGCATGCCCAAGGAGGCGCGCCAGAAGGCCATGTCGGAGCTCAACAAGCTCAAGCAGATGTCGCCAATGTCCGCCGAAGCCACCGTGGTGCGTAACTACATCGACGTACTGGTTGGTCTGCCGTGGAAGAAACGCAGCAAGATTCGTAACGATCTGGCCAAGGCCGAAGCAGTGCTGGAAGAGGATCACTACGGTCTGGAGAAGGTCAAGGAGCGCATTCTCGAGTACCTGGCCGTGCAGCAGCGCGTACGCAAACTCAAGGGCCCGATCCTGTGTCTGGTTGGTCCGCCCGGCGTGGGCAAGACTTCGCTGGGGCGTTCGCTGGCGCGTGCAACCAATCGCAAGTTCGTGCGTATGGCGCTAGGTGGCGTGCGTGACGAGGCCGAGATTCGCGGCCACCGCCGTACCTACATCGGTTCCATGCCTGGCAAGATCATCCAGAACCTGGCCAAGGTCGGAACCCGCAATCCGCTGTTCCTGCTCGACGAGATCGACAAGATGTCGATGGACTTTCGCGGTGATCCGTCGTCGGCATTGCTGGAGGTGCTGGATCCGGAGCAGAACCACACCTTCGCCGACCATTACCTGGAAGTCGATTTCGATCTGTCCGACGTGATGTTCGTGGCCACGGCCAACTCGATGAACATCCCCGCGCCATTGCTCGACCGCATGGAGGTGATCCGCATTCCGGGTTATACCGAGGACGAGAAGGTCAGTATTGCGCAGCGCTACCTGCTGCCCAAGCAGATGGAGGCCAACGGCCTGAAGGATGAGGAGATCGCGGTATCCGAGAATGCCATCCGCGACATCATCCGCTACTACACCCGCGAGGCCGGGGTGCGCAACCTTGAGCGCGAGATCTCCAAGATCTGCCGCAAGGTGGTCAAGGACATCCTGCTCAAGCCGACCAGGAAAAAGACCCATGTCACACCGCGCAACCTGGAGAAATACCTGGGGATCAAGCGCTTCCGTTTCGGTATTGCCGAAGAGGAGGACCAGATCGGCCAGGTCACCGGTCTGGCGTGGACCGAGGTGGGTGGCGAACTGCTCACGGTTGAGGCGGCGCTGGTGCCCGGCAAGGGCAAGTTCACCTATACCGGCCAGCTCGGTGATGTCATGCAGGAATCCATTCAGGCGGCCATGACGGTGGTGCGCAGTCGTTCGGCCCTGCTGGGAATCGAGGAGGATTTCTACCAGAAAAAGGACATCCATATCCACGTTCCCGAAGGTGCCACACCCAAGGATGGGCCCAGTGCCGGTATAGCCATGTGTACCGCGCTGGTCTCGGCCCTGACCGATATCCCGGTGCGTGCCGATGTGGCCATGACCGGCGAGATCACGCTGCGTGGTGAGGTGCTGCCGATCGGCGGTCTGAAGGAGAAGCTGCTTGCCGCGCATCGTGGCGGCATCCGCACGGTATTGATCCCGGCCGAGAATGAACGCGATCTGGCCGAGATCCCGGCCAACATCAAAAGCGCGCTCAAGATCAAACCGGTCAAGTGGATCGACGAGGTGCTGGAAGTGGCGCTCACGCGCATGCCGGTACCGCTGTCCAAGGATGACGAGGACGTGCCCGTGGCCAAGAAAAAGACCACGCGCAAAAAGGGCAGCGGCATCCGTCCGCATTGATCATGATCCGTACCGAAAAAGGCCGGGCATGCCCGGCCTTTTTTGTCATGTGTTTTCCTCTCTTGCCAACGGCTTAGCGCATGAATCTCATCCGGCCTTGTTGATAGGGAATGCCCGCTACGACGGGTACGGACTGTATGTCAATGAGAAGTCAAGCAGAGAACCGGCCATTTTTATGCCTGTTTTACAGGCTTTTTATTGACAGCGCCGGGGTGCAAATGTATAAAAACCGTGACGCAAGGGATTCGAGAGCAGCAATAAAAAATCAACCCTATTGCCACGAAACGAATCATTCCACAAAACGACAACCCTCAAGATCATCCTGAAGGAAGGGGAGGCTTAATGAACAAGACTGAATTGATTGATGCCGTCGCCGAAGCAACGGACACCTCCAAGGCTGCTGCCGGCAAGGCCGTGGATGCTGTATTCGACACCATCACCGCTGCCCTGAAAAACGGCGACCAGGTCACCCTGGTCGGCTTTGGCACCTTCCTGGTCCGTGATCGCGCTGCCCGCACCGGCCGCAACCCGCAGACCGGGGAAACCATCAACATCGCCGCTTCCAAGGCACCTGCATTTAAGGCTGGAAAAGCGTTAAAAGATGCCGTAAACTAGCGCGCTTTCTGACGGGGTGCTTAGCTCAGCTGGGAGAGCATCGCCCTTACAAGGCGAGGGTCGGGGGTTCGATCCCCTCAGCACCCACCATCAGATCCGGAGCGGTAGTTCAGTTGGTTAGAATACCGGCCTGTCACGCCGGGGGTCGCGGGTTCGAGTCCCGTCCGCTCCGCCATACGGTGAAAAAGGGCGCTTCCAGTGGGGGCGCCCTTTTTTTCTTTCCCCAGCCTGTTATGGGGTATGATTGGGCGTGCGCCTGATTCGTACCAGGCGCGGCAGAAAAAATACTACAGACAAAACAGGGTTTCGTATCCATGCTGCAAGCAATACGCGACAGGGCGACAGGATGGCTCGCCTGGCTGATCGTCATCATCCTCATCATACCGTTCGCCTTCTGGGGCCTGGATCAGTATCTGGGCAACAGTGGAGACGTGATCGTGGCCGAGGTCAATGGCACCGAGATCACCCGCAGCCAGCTCAATGCGGAATTCGATCGCCTGACACAGCGCGCACCCATCGACGATCCTGCACTGGTGGCGCGTATCAAGCGCCAGGTGCTTGATGGCATGGTGCGCGCCGAAGCCGTGGCGCAGGCGCTGGAAGACGCAGGTTTCAGGTATCCGGCATCGTTGATAGAACGTCAGATCCAGACCGCGCCCGATTTTCTCAGCAATGGCCAGTTCGACCCGGCCATCTATCGTCGCTATCTCGGCCGACTGGGCATCAATCACGAACAGTTCATTGCCCGTCAGCAACGCCGCATGGTTCGCCGCCAGCTGCGTTCCATGATTTCAGCTACCGAGTTTGTGACCGACAGTGAGTTCAGCGAACTCGTCCGTCTGCTGAACCGCAAGGTGGATCTGTCCTATGTTGTCATTCCGGCTTCGCGTTTTGCCAGTCAGGTAAAGATCACGGACAAGGCGGTGCGCGATTACTACGAAAAACACCGCCAGGAATTCGTTCGTCCCGAGGCTGTCCGCTTGCAGTACATCCGCCTGGACATGGCCGAGTTGGCCAGGAAAGTGCCGGTCGATACCGCCGAGCTGAAAAAGCTGTACGAGAAAAACAAACGCCTGTATCGGCGTGACCCGGCCTACCGTCTTTCACACATCATGATCAGGCTGCCGCGCAAGGCAAAACCGGCCGAGACGCAGGCGGCCATGAAGAAGGCGCAGGCGATTCTGGCCCGCCTGCGTGCCGGCGAACCTTTCGAAAAGCTGGCCAGGAAGGAATCCCAGGATCCAGGCTCCGCCGTTCGCGGCGGCAAGCTGGGGGTGGTCGGCAAGGGCAGTTTTGGCCAGGCCTTCGACAAGGCAGTGGAAGGGCTTCAGCCCGGGGGAGTCGCCGGTCCCGTGCGCACCGAGTATGGGCTGCACATCATTCGCCTGGATGGCGTGGTGCCCGGCAAGCAGATGAGTTTCACCGAGGCGCGTCCGCTGCTGGAAAAGGAATACCGTCTGAGCAAGGCCGATGAGCGATTCTATGCCTTGACCGAAAAACTGCGCGACATGACCTATGACGACCCCACCGGCCTGGAGCAGACGGCGCAGGCGCTGGGTCTCGAGGTGCGCGAAAGCGGCTGGATCACCCGCAAGGGCGCGCGTCAGGGCATTGGCCGCTATCCGGCCATCGTCAGAGCCGCGTTCAGCAGCGATGTTTTCGCCAATGGTGATCCCAAACGCAGCGTCAACAGCAAGCTGATCCAGGTTCGCCTGGGACGCAAGACCATGCCGGATCCCTATTTCGTCGTGCGCCTGAAGGCCTACCGCAAGCGCAGTATCAAGCCATTGAACGAGGTGCGCGACAGAATTCGCAAACTGTTGCGGGACAAGGCCGTGCGCGCCAGGGCCGAGGCGCTGGGAAGCAAGATCATCAAAGAACTGAAGGCCGGCAAGTCACTGGGAGCGATCGCCATCGCCAACCAGCTCAAGGTTGTCGATACCGGTCTCATCGGCCGGCGTGACCGCAAGCATGATCCGCTGCTGGTCAGCCATGCCATGCGCATGCCGGTGCCAGGCAAGGGCAAGCCAACCATCGATGGTCTGGCGGTACGCAAGGGATATGCCGTTATCGTGCTCAAACGCGTGCAGGATGGTGATCCGAAAAAGCTGCCGGATATCGCACGCCAGTCCTTGCGCATGTCACTCTCCAGCCTGATCAGCGAGGAACTGGTCGATCAGGTTGTGGAGCAGTTGCGTCAAAGCGCCGAGATCGAGATCAACGACAAGGTCATTACCGGCAAGTAGCATGCCACGCCTGAAGCTCCACTGGCAGATTCTCATCGCGATAGCCCTGGCTGTCGTCGCAGGTCTGGCGGCGGGCAAGCAGGCGTCGATTTTCGGTATCAGTTACTACGCCATCTTCGGCTTCATTGGTGCGCTGTTCCTCAATGCGCTGAAGATGGTCATCGTGCCGTTGATTGCGTCGTCGATCATCTCCAGCATGGCGGGTATCGGTGGCACCAGCGGTTTTGGCCGGCTTGGGCTCAAGACCCTGTTGTACTACATGGCCACCAGCCTGCTGGCCATTCTCACCGGGCTTGTGATCGTCAATCTGCTTCAGCCGGGCATCATCGACGGTCAGCCGGTCAAGGAACTCTTCGGACTCAGCAGCGAACAGGCCAAGGCCGCGCTGGACAAGATTGGCGGACGTGACGCCGGCACCATCGCCGATGTGTTTCTCGGCATGTTTCCAACCAATATTGTGGCCGCTGCCGCCGACAATGGACAGATGCTGGGCATTATCGTCTTCAGCCTGTTGTTCGGTTTCTTCCTGACCCGCATACAGGAACCGTACGCCGAAGCCCAGTACAATTTCTGGCAAGGCATGTACGAGATCATGATGAAGATCACCGATCTGATCATTCGATTCGCGCCAATCGGTGTGTTCGGTTTGATCGCCAGGGTCATGGCGGGGCTGGACATGAGCCAGTTGCAGCAGGGGGCATCGGCGATTGGCCTGTTCTTCGTCAGCGTGATACTGGCGCTTTCAGTGCATGCCTTCATCACCATGCCCTTGATCCTGAGATTCGTCGCCAGGGTCAATCCGCTGCGTCATTATCGCGCCGTGGCGCCCGCATTGCTGACGGCCTTTTCCACGTCCTCGTCATCGGCCACCCTGCCATTGACCCTGGAATGCGTAGAGCGCAACGCCGGCGTTTCCAAGAAGACCGCATCCTTTGTGCTGCCGCTGGGCGCCACCGTGAACATGGATGGCACGGCCCTCTACGAGTGTGTCGCGGCAATGTTCATCATCCAGGCCTATGGTATCGATATCAGCTTCAGCACCCAGTTCCTGATCGTGCTGGTGGCCCTGATGACCTCAATTGGCGTGGCCGGCGTGCCGGCCGCCAGTCTGGTGGCCATTTCCATCATCCTCGCCACCATCGGCGTTCCGGCCGAAGGCATCGGCCTTATTCTCATCGTCGATCGCATACTCGATATGTTCCGCACCTCGGTCAACGTGTTCAGCGACACCTGTGGCGCCGTCACCATTGGCCGTCTGGAAGGCGAACACGAGATCCTGACCGACAAGACCAGAGATCATGCTTCCAAAAGTGATAATTGAACACGGAGGTCACAGAGATACGGAGAAAGATCGGGCGATTATTGCTGCCCTGCCAGTTTCCTGTGTTTTCTGGCAGAGTATGATAGTTCAATATCCGGGTTAAAGTTTGTAACCAAAAGAAAAATGACTGACGATCTGCCCAGGCGCGAAGCATAGGGCTGGGAATACGCTGCTGTTTCGTCGCGATATTACATAAAACATCGGGCGACTCGATACTCAGTAAAACCGTCACCCCTCCTCTGTGACTCCGTGTCTCTGTGGCCTCCGTGTCGATCTCGACAGGTGAGTCAGGGATTTACCGTGCTCATTCGTCGATGGTCATGCCGATGGTGTTGTAGCCGGCATCGACATAGGTGATCTCGCCGGTGATGCCCGAGGCGAGATCGGAGCACAGGAACGCGGCGGCATTGCCGACTTCCTCGATGGTGACGTTGCGGCGCAATGGCGAATTGTTTTCGACATGGTCGAGCATCTTGCGGAAGCCGCTGATGCCGGACGCTGCCAGTGTGCGGATGGGACCGGCCGAGATGGCATTGACGCGTATGCCTTCCGGGCCCAGGGCCTGTGCCATGTAGCGGACATTGGCCTCGAGGCTGGCCTTCGCCAGTCCCATGACATTGTAGTTGGGCACCGCGCGTTCGGCGCCCAGGTAACTGAGCGTGAGCAGGGCGCCGTTGCGGCCCTGCATCATGTTGCGTCCGGCCTTGGCCAGCGCGGCGAAGCTGTATGAGCTGATTTCGTGGGCGGTGAGAAAGCCGTCGCGGGTGATGCTGTCGAGGTAGTCGCCCTCGAGCTCGTCCTTGGGCGCAAATGCCACCGAGTGGACAATGATATCGACATGATCCCAGTAGTCGTCGATATGGTCGAATACGGCATCGATCTGGGCGTCGTCAGCCACGTCACAGGGTACGGTTATCTCCGAGCCGCATTCAGCGGCGAACTTCTCGACCCGGTCACGCAACTTGTCGTTCTGGTACGTGAACGCCAGCTCGGCGCCTTCGCGATGCATGGCCTGTGCAATACCCCAGGCGATGGAACGGTTGCTGGCCAGGCCGACGATGAGTGCATTCTTTCCGCTCAGAAATCCCATGTGCTCATGTTCTCCGCTGTTCATGTAGAGGGGTGCGCAATGTCCGGCCATTGACCGAACCTGTCGAATTGTACCGGTCCGCCGAAGGATGCGCCAGCGCTGCATCATCAAATGCTTATGTACAGATACAGGTGCTTTCATGATCCGGTCAGCCGTTTATAATGCCTGCAGGATGGCGATCAGGCACATCAAGGTATTTTCTTTCTATCCATGGCGGGCTGCGGACCGGCATCCGACGGGCGTCCGTTGGCGGCTGTATATGCTGGCCTTGCTGGTGTTGCCATGGCTGGCGTCCTGTGACGGGCGGGCGTGGAACAATCCCTATCCAGCCAGTCAGGACAAGGCCAATATCCTCTATTCGGCTTTCTCCGGCAGGCCCAAACATCTCGATCCGGTGCGTTCCTACAGTTCGGACGAATACCTGTTCATCGGGCAGATCTACGAGCCACCGCTGCAGTATCATTATCTCAAGCGTCCGTACCGCCTCGAGCCGCTGACCGCTGACGGCATGCCCCGTGTTGTGTATCTTGACAGCAAGGGGCGTGTGACCACGCGTGACAAGGCAGCATTTACGCGTTACATCATTCGCATCCGCAAGGGCATACGCTACCAGCCACATCCCGCACTGGCCGTGGACGAGAAGGGGCGTCCGCGCTATCTCGGGCTGAATGAGGCGCATCTGAAACGGATTCGCACCCTTGCGGACTTCAAATACCAGGGCACGCGTGAACTGGTGGCGGCCGACTATGTGTATCAGATCAAGCGTATTGCCCATCCACGTCTGCAATCTCCGATCTACAGTCTGATGGCTGATTACATCGTTGGCTTGCGTGACTACGCGCGCCGCCTGCGTCAGATCGATCGCAAGCTGGTGGCAAACAAGGGGCGTGAGGCATGGCTGGATCTGACCCGTTACCCGCTCAGGGGTGTGAAGCTGATCGACCGCTATACCTACGCCATCCTGATCAAGGGCCGCTACCCGCAGTTTCTGTACTGGCTGGCAATGCCGTTCTTTGCGCCAGTGCCGCCCGAGGCCGAGCGTTTCTACATGCAACCCGGCATGAAGGAACGCAATCTGACCCTGGACTGGTACCCGATCGGCACCGGCGCCTATATGCTGACTGTCAACGATCCCAACCGGCGCATGGTGCTGGAGCGCAACCCCAACTACCATGAGGATCGTTATCCGCGTCACGGGATGCCGGGTGATCGCGAACGTGGCCTGCTGCGTGATGCCGGCAAGCGCATCCCGTTCATCGACAAGGCGGTGTACAGCCTGGAGAAGGAAACCATCCCGTACTGGAACAAGTTTTTGCAGGGGTATTATGATGCCTCGGGCATTTCTTCCGACAATTTCGACCAGGCCATCCAGTTCACCACCACGGGGGATGTCCGCCTGACCGACGACATGCGCCGCAAGGGTATTCGCCTGGTCACCGCGGTGCAGGCTACGACCATCTACATGGGGTTCAACATGAAGGATCCGGTAGTGGGTGGTTATGGTGAACGCGCACGCAAGCTGCGCCAGGCCATTTCGATCGCGGTGGATTACGAGGAATATATCTCCATCTTCGCCAACGGTCGCGGGGTTGCCGCGCAGAGCCCGATTCCGCCCGGTATCTTCGGTCACCGCCAGGGCAGGGCGGGGATCAACCCGGTGGTCTACCGCTGGGTGAACGGCCGTCCCCGGCGGCGCAGTATCGCCGAGGCCAAACGCCTGCTGGCCGAGGCAGGCTATCCCGGCGGCCGCGATGCAAGAACGGGCAAGCCGTTGCTGATCCATCTCGATGTGCGTGGTGGCGGGCCCGGCGACAAGGCCTATTGGGACTGGCTGCGCAAACAGTTCCGCAAGATCGATCTGGAACTGGTGATTCGCAACACGGACTACAACCGGTTCAGGGAGAAGATGCGCAAGGGTAACGCGCAACTTTTCGTATGGGGGTGGAATGCCGACTATCCCGATCCAGAGAACTTCCTGTTCCTGCTCTACGGTCCCAACGGCAAGGTCGATCATGGTGGCGAGAACGTGGCCAACTATGCCAACCCGGAATACGACCGTCTGTTTGAACGCATGAAGGCCATGCCCAATGGTCCCGCGCGTCAGCGTATCATCGACCGCATGCTTGCTATTCTGCGTCATGACGCGCCCTGGCTGTTCGGTTTCCACCCGCGTAGCTTTACGTTGTTCCATCGGTGGTATCACAATGTCTCGCCCAACCTGATGGCGCACAATACCCTCAAGTACCGGCGTATCGACCCGCTATCGCGTGCACAGGCGCGCCAGGCATGGAACCGCCCGGTACTGTGGCCGGTGTGGCTGTTGCTGGGATTGTTCGTGATTTCACTGATTCCGGCCATCGTGGTCTGGCGGCGCCGCGAGACACGACCGATGAAGGAGGTGGACTGATGTTCGCCTACATCATACGCCGGGTATTGTATGCCGTACCGATCCTGATCGGCGTCAACGTGTTGACCTTTGCATTGTTCTTCGTCGTCAACAGCCCGGATGACATGGCGCGCATGCACCTGGGCACCAAGCATGTGAAGCAGGAGGCCATAGACAAGTGGAAGCAGGCGCGCGGGTACGACAAGCCGCTGTTCTACAACCCCGGGGCGCGGGGCCTGGAGAAGTTCACGGATACCATCTTTTTCGACAAATCGGCGCGGCTGTTCGCATTCGATTTTGGCAAGGCCGATGACGGGCGCAGTATCTCGTACGATATTCGTCAGCGCATGTTGCCCAGCCTGGCCATCGCCATTCCGGTGTTTGTGGTCGGAATCCTGGTCAATATCACCTTTGCGTTGTTGCTGGCCTTTTTCCGCGCCACCTATCTGGATGTCTGGGGCGTGATACTGTGCGTGATACTGATGTCCATATCGAGTCTGTTCTATATCATTGGCGGCCAGTATCTGATCAGCAAGCTGATGCATCTGGTGCCAATCTCCGGCTATGACAGCGGGCTTTCATCGGTCAAGTTTCTGATTCTGCCGGTACTGATCGGTATCGTTTCCGGTATCGGTTCCGGCACGCGCTGGTACCGGACGATCTTCCTCGAAGAGATCGGCAAGGACTATGTGCGCACCGCGCGCGCAAAGGGACTGTCTGAACTGGCTGTGCTTTTCCGACATGTGTTGCGCAACGCCTTGATTCCTATCCTGACCGGCGCCGTGGTGGTGATCCCGTTGCTGTTCATGGGCAGTCTGCTGACCGAGTCGTTCTTCGGTATTCCCGGGCTGGGCAGTTACACCATCGACGCCATCCAGAACCAGGATTTTGCCATCGTGCGCGCCATGGTTTTTCTGGGCTCGGTGTTGTATATCCTTGGTCTGCTGCTCACCGACATCTCCTATACCATCGCCGACCCGAGGATCAGGCTGTCATGAGCGTCAATGCACATAGGCGGGCCTGGTATCTGCGTCCTTTGTTGCTGGTGGCAGTAATGCTGGTATTGCTCAATGGTCTGCCACCGCTGTTCGGAGTCAGGGCCGCCTACCTGGTCACCGACAAGCTGATTTTTCTGTTGCTGACGATGGTGATCTTTTTCGTTGCCTGGCTGCGTACCCGGCCTGATCAGCTTGGGCCGTGGATCGAGGTGTTTCGCAATCACCGCGCCATGGCTTCGGCGGTGGTCTTGCTGTGCTATGTGGCCGTTGGTCTGCTGGATTCCATTCATTTCCGCGAACCGCTGCCGGCGGTGGATGGCAAGCCGGTACAGTACAGTGTGCGCGAGACCAGTTTGTTCGATGTGTTGATGACGCCCTTCCGGACACGCACGGAAAAGAGCTATTCGGCGCCCATGGCACGCTACGCCTTGTCGAAGGAAATCCGCTATCTGCCCGACGGTACATCCAGGCGTGAATATCCGCGCCTGCGCCACGCTGGCATCGGAGTCAATGATGCGCATGATTTGCTCATTGATATCGGCTGGCGCACGGCCTGGGGCATGCTCGCCGGCATCATTGTGCTGATGGCGCTGGTTCTGCCTCTGTTGGTTGCGGGCGCAAGGCGCAGCGGCATGCGTGTGGCCGGCCTGTGGCGTGAGATCATGGCGGCACGCACGACCTTGCCATGGCGGACGGCGTTGATGACGGCCCTGGTGTTGTTCGTGGGCATTGGCATCCTCGTCAGTCTGGGCATGAATTACCATGTTCTTGGCACCGACAAGGTCGGCAACGATGTGTTCTATCTGGCCACCAAGAGCATTCGCACCGGGCTTGTCATCGGCACCCTGACCACGCTGGTGATGTTGCCGTTTGCGATATTGCTGGGCATCGCGGCCGGGTATTTCCGCGGCTGGGTGGATGATGTGATCCAGTATCTGTACACGACCCTGAATTCGATACCCGGTGTACTGCTCATCGCCGCGGCCATTCTTTCGATTCAGGTCTATATCAGTAATCATCAGGCCAGTTTTGCGACCGCCAGCGCGCAGGCCGATCTTCGTCTGCTGGCGTTGTGCGTGATCCTCGGCATCACCAGCTGGACCGGCTTGTGCCGGCTGCTGCGCGGAGAGACTCTCAAATTGCGCGAGCATGACTACATTACCGCCGCCCTGAGCTTCGGCGTGCGTCCGTTCCGGATTCTGCGCCAGCATGTGCTGCCCAATGTCATGCATATCGTTTTGATCGTTATCGTACTGGATTTCAGTGGTCTGGTTCTGGCCGAAGCTGTGCTATCTTATGTCGGGGTAGGTGTCGATCCATCGACCGTCAGTTGGGGAAACATGATCAACAATGCCCGGTTCGAGATGGGGAGGGAGCCGATGGTCTGGTGGACGCTGGTCGCCGCATTCGTGTTCATGTTCATGCTGGTGCTGGCCGCCAACCTGTTTGCCGATGCGGTTCGTGATGCCTTCGATCCGCGTCTCAGGGATGGGTCGAGATGAATCAAGGAGAAGTTGTCATGGGTGAAACCGTACTGACCGAGAAACAGCGCTTCGCCGAGCGTCTCAACAGCGTGCTCGATGATATCGGTTTTCCGCGCCTGGGTCATGGACGCCAGAGCGCTCTGGCCAAATTGCTGGATGTGACGCCCGATCAGGTCAGTGTCTGGCTCAAGGGCGAGGGGTATCCAAAGACCTCAAAGCTGGTCAAGATCGCCCAGCATGTCGGTGTGCGCTCCAACTGGCTGCTCTCGGGTGCGGGCGAGAAATACCCCTCGGAAAGCGATCGCCAGGAGACCGGCACGGGGAAACGTCATCCATCACCCGGCGTTCGGGAAGACGACAGCCTGCTGTCGCAGGAAGCCTTCGAGGTCGCGCTGATATGGATGCAGCTCTCGCCCGGTGAGCAGCGGGCCATGAAGGCCGCGATGTTGCAGCTGGCCAGGTCCGGCGGCAAGGGAGACTGACACACCCGTGAGCGAGGTGCTGTTGCAACTGCAGGAGGTCGAGGCCTCGCTCAACAGTGCCGGTGGACGCGTGCGTGCCGTCGATCGGGTGAGTTTCACGATCCGTCGTGGCGAAACATTTGCCCTGCTGGGTGAATCGGGTTGCGGCAAGTCGATGACGGCCTTGACCATCATGGGCCTGCTGCCGCGTCCGGCCGGTCGTCTGACCGGCGGCAGGATCCTGCTCGATGGCGAAGATCTGGCCGGTTATTCCGAACAGCAGATGCGCCGGGTACGAGGCAACCGCATCGCGATGATCTTCCAGGAACCGATGACCTCGCTCAACCCGGTGCTGAGCGTGGGCGCGCAGATTGGCGAAGTGCTGCGCGAGCACAAGGGCCTGCGCGGCACTGCCGCACAGGCGCGCATTGTCGAGCTGCTGGATGCCGTCGGTATCCCTGATCCCGAACGGCGCAGCCATGAGTACCCGCACCAGCTTTCCGGCGGCATGAAGCAGCGTGTCATGATCGCCATCGCCCTGGCCGGTGATCCCGACCTGCTGATCGCCGACGAGCCGACCACGGCGCTGGACGTGACCATTCAGGCCCAGGTTCTGGACCTGATGAAGGACATCCAGGCGAAAACCGGCATGGCCATCATGCTCATCACCCACGACCTGGGTATCGTTGCCGACATGGCCGACCATGTCGCGGTCATGTACGCCGGCCAGATCGTCGAGCGGCGTGCACGCGATGATTTCTATGCCCGGCCGCTGCATCCATACAGTCAGAAGCTGTTTCGCGCCCTGCCTTCACTGGACAAGCGGCAGGGCACGCTGGAAGTGATTCCGGGTAATGTGCCGCCGCTCACCATGCGTTTCGATCATTGCCGGTTTGCCGAGCGCTGTGACCAGGCGCGTGACGACTGTCGGGTTCGCGAACCGGCATGGGTGACCCTGGAAGCTGACGAGGGTGTGCGCTGTGTGCTGTACGATCGTCGCTCTGGGCTTGCTGCTCCGGCGGATCAGGGGACGCAGCCGGATATTGTAAAACAGCCGGCGGCATTGTCCGAACCCGGTCCCGGTCTGCTGCGGGTCGAGGATCTGCGTGTGCATTTTCCCATTCTCCGTGGTGTGCTCAGGCGCCAGGTTGGCGCCGTGCGCGCCGTCGATGGGGTGTCGCTGGAGATCCGCCGTGGTCAGACCCTGGCGCTGGTTGGCGAATCGGGGTGCGGCAAGACCACGGCCGGCAAGGGCATCCTGCAACTGTTGCGCCGGCATACCGGGGGCAGGGTGCTGTTCGATGGCACCAACCTGTGTGATCTGAAGGAGTCGGCGCTGCGCAGTCTGCGCTCGCAGTTCCAGATCATCTTCCAGGATCCGTATTCGTCCATGAACCCGCGCATGCGCATCCGTGACATCATCGAGGAGGGAATGCTGGCCCAGGGTATCGGCGGCAACGCCCGCGAGCGTCAACAACGGGTCGATGAATTGATGCGCCAGGTGGGCCTGGCCCCGGAGATGAAGGACCGTTACCCGCACGAGTTTTCAGGCGGCCAGCGTCAGCGCATCTGTATCGCCCGTGCGCTGGCCGTGGAACCGCGCCTGATCATCTGTGACGAGCCGACCAGCGCGCTGGATGTCTCGGTACAGGCGCAGATCCTCAACCTGCTGCGCCGCCTGCAGCAAGAGCTGGGCCTGGCCTATCTGTTCATCACCCATGACCTGTCGGTGGTTTCGTACCTGGCGCACGAGGTCGCGGTCATGTACCTGGGGCGTATCGTCGAACAGGGACCGGTCGAGGCAGTGTTGTCGCAACCCCGCCATCCCTACACCCGTGCGCTGTTGTCGGCGGTGCCGGAGCCCGATCCCGCGCGTCAACGCCCGGTGATCCGCCTGCAGGGCGATTTGCCATCGCCCAGCCACCCGCCACAGGGGTGTCATTTTCATCCCCGCTGTCCCGAGGTGATGGCGGTCTGCCGCGAGCAGTATCCGCCAGCGCAGCGGAATGGGCACATGACCCGTTGTCATTTGTATTCAGCGGATTGAGGCCGGTTTGTCCTATAACCTAGTGATTTGCTAATATATTGGACTCGATCCAATCCATAACGGGGTTTTCATGAATACAGCAGTCTTTCACCCACCGGTCCGCACGCTGATGGGGCCGGGTCCGTCCGATGTCAATCCGCGCATTCTCGAGGCCATGTCCCGGCCCACGATCGGTCATCTCGATCCGGTCTTTGTCGGCATGATGGACGAAGTCAAGGCCATGTTGCAGTATGCCTTCCAGACCACGAACAACCTGACGTTTCCGGTCTCGGCACCCGGTTCGGCCGGTATGGAGACCTGTTTCGTCAACCTCGTGGAACCCGGTGACAAGGTCATCGTGTGCCAGAACGGGGTTTTTGGCGGACGCATGAAGGAAAACGTGATCCGTTGTGGCGGCGAGGCCATCATGGTCGAGGACGAATGGGGCAAGGCCATCGACCTTGGTAAGGTCGAGCAGGCTCTCAAGGATCACCCGGATGCGAAGGTGCTGGCCTTCGTGCACGCCGAGACCTCCACCGGCGCCCAGTCAGACGCGGCAACCCTGTGTGCACTGGCGCGTGAGCATGACTGCCTGAGTATCGTGGATACCGTGACCTCGCTTGGCGGCACGCCGGTGAAGGTGGACGAATGGGGCGCCGATGCGGTCTATTCCGGCACCCAGAAATGCCTGAGCTGCGTGCCTGGCATCTCACCGGTCACGTTCAGTGAACGTGCCGAGGCCGCCATCAGGAACCGCAAGACGCCGGTACAGAGCTGGTTTCTGGATCTCAGCCTGGTCATGGGTTACTGGGGGCCAGGCGCCAAGCGCGCCTATCACCATACCGCGCCGATCAACACCCTCTATGCTCTGCACGAGGCGCTGGTGATCCTGCAGGAAGAAGGTCTGGAGAATGCCTGGGCGCGCCACCGCAGGAATCACGAGGCCCTGAAGGCCGGCATCGAGGCCATGGGCATGTCGTTTGTTGTCGATGAGGCCGACCGCTTGCCACAGCTCAACGCTGTGACCATACCGGAAGGTGTCGATGACGCCGAGGTGCGCACCCGTCTGCTGAACGACTACGATCTCGAGATCGGGGCCGGGCTCGGTGCCCTGGCTGGCAAAATCTGGCGCATCGGCCTGATGGGTTTTGCCAGCAACGCGCGCAACGTGCTGTTCTGCCTGGGTGCGCTGGACAGCACCCTGACCAGTCTGGGCGCCAGAATCGAATCCGGTGCCGCGGTCGAGGCGGCGTGCAAGGTGCTCGATGCTTGTTAGCAGTCTGTCGGACCCGGGAAGCATCTACTGCGCTGATGGGAACACGGAGCAAATCTTCCCGCTTTCTCGTTGCGTAGTCCCCACTATGCGCCTCGAGACCGGAAAGGTTTATCCTCGTGTTCCTGCCATGCTCGTGATGATCCCCTGAGTCCGACAGGCTGTTAGGTCATGACAGCCGCCGCCGCATGCCGTATCATGCAGCGGTTGATGTCATCGGAGAACCTTTATCCATGGCCCCACAGATCGATGCCCTGGAGGCACTCAAGCGCCTGCGTGAAGGCAATGCCCGTTTTGTTGCCGGCCAGCGCGCGAACTTCCCCCTGTTTTCGGACGACAAGCGTGAGAAACTGTTGTCCGGACAACAACCGTTTGCGGTCATCCTGGGCTGTTCCGATTCCCGTGTTCCGGCCGAGATCGTCTTCGACCAGGGTCTCGGCGACCTGTTCGTGATCCGTGTGGCCGGCAATATCGTCGCGCCATCGCAGATTGGCAGCGTGGAGTTTGCCGTTTCACAGTTTGGCACCCGGCTGGTCGTGGTGCTGGGCCATTCCCGCTGCGGCGCCATTCTTGCCACCATTGACCAGTTGCGCCGGGGTGGCAGCAGTTCCTCGGCCAACATCAATGCCATCGTCGATCGCGTCAAGCCGTCGATCCAGGGCCTGATGGAGACCGATCTCGTCAACGATCAGGATGCCCTGGTGTGCTCGGCCATACGTGCCAATGTGCGTGCATCGGTTGCGCAGCTGCGGCATGGCTCGGCCATCATCGAACGGCATATCGCCGAGCACGGCTTGATGGTGGTCGGTGCCGAATACTCGCTCGAGACCGGTGAGGTCGAGTTCTTCGACGACTGAGGCCGGGCCTGTTCACACACCCTTGAAAAATACCTGACTGATCCCATAATGTATGGCGATCGCCACAGGGCGGTTTCCAGTAGCCCTTTTTACTTATCTTGTACATGACAGGAGCGTAAAAATGACTGCAGAATCACTGACCCTGAAACCTCACAGCTATGACAAGCTCGGCGCCATTCACTGCGGCGTCCTCGAGGATTACACCGCCGTATGCGCTGGCGACCTGCACAAGCTCGATGACGGCGAATCCTGGACCTTCGAGCGTGCCAGGGTCACCGTCAGACGGGATGGCGAGGAGTTCGTCTTTACCCGGCAATAGCCGTTCTTTGCCGGCTGCTCCGATCAAAGGCCGTTACTGACCGGCATACCGCATGTTGGTCAGCAATGGCCCGTTCAGATTCTGTTCAGCTTCAGGTGTTAACATTCCAGCGAAATACTTTTAATAACAATAATCTTTTTGTCTGGAGGTTATATGAAATACCTGATGGTTCTCTTGCCACTGATATTGTCTTTACCGGCCCTGGCCAAACAGGGGGCGGTTAAAGCTGGAATGTGTGTCATCGTCTATTCGAACGACCATTTAGTTACAGGTGCATGCCATAACCCGCGTGTGACGTGTAACAGCGACAAGACCTGCACGATCCAGGGTTATCGTGTCAAGGGACGGGTCAAAACCGGCCCGATGCCGCGCGGCCGGGGCGTCAAGGCCATTCGATGAACCAATTCAGGAGAAGCGCATGAAAACCATTCTGACGACATTATTCCTATCCATTGCCTTGACCGCCTCGATGGTTGCGACCGCCGCCCGTGGTACGGTACATGAGTACGGTGTTCGATGGTGTGTCATCGATGACAACGGTATCAAGGATGCATATCGCTGTGACGCCGTTGGGGTCGATTGCAACATGAAAACCGGCGATTGCACCGTCAACGGACGTCGCGGGAAGGTGAGCAAGAAACCGGTTCGCAAAATGCCAGGACGCGCCATGCACTGACGTGACAGTCTGCCCACTGTGTTCAATTGGTGTCACGGAAGACATCAAAAAATGTTGGTTTCCGGTTGTGACACAGATGGCTTGACGATTGACCTGCCGGTTAACCACTTTATACCTTTGGGTGCGTTAGACCCAATGGCACGAGTGGCCAGACACAGGAGGGGGGTATGATCAAGTCGAATCGAACCAACTATGACCTGGGCGTGGGAAATGCAAGATATTGCGTTTCATGCGGACTGATTGCCATTTTTCTGCTTCTGATTATGGTGGTGTTGCCTGTGTATGCGTCGGCAGGTGACAGCGCCCGGGTCTCGGCCCCGGGCGGGCGTATCATCCTGGCATACCATGGCGGCCGTGTTACCACGCCTCGATACCGTTCCAGTGGCTACCGGTCGATACGTACGTATCGAGGTGGTGGCCGCAGTTACCGCCCGCGAATCCGCTATCGGCGATCACGTTCCGGTACCTATCGTTTGCGGGTTCGTCGGAGTCGTACCCGGGTCTATCGTTCACGCGTCCGGGTACGCCGGGCCAGGGCTTATCGTTCACGTGTCCGGACGCTTCGGGCCAGGCAGGCGCGCGTCCGGACGCTTCGGGCCAGGCAGGCGCGCGTCCGGACGCTTCGGGCCAGGCAGGCACGCGTCCGGGCGCTCCGGGCCAGGCAGGCGCGCATCCGGGCGCTCCGGGCCAGGCAGGCGCGCATCCGGGCGCTCCGGGTCAGGCAGGCGCGCATCCGGGCGCTCCGGGCCAGGCAGGCGCGCATCCGGGCGCTCCGGGCCAGGCAGGCGCGCATCCGGGCGCTCCGGGCCAGGCAGGCGCGCATCCGGGCGCTCCGGGCCAGGCAGCCACGGATCCGTGCTCGACGGGTCAGCTATAACAAACGTCCGATCTTTCTCACCGGCAAGGGTGCTGCCCGGCGAGGCGCGCGCAACCCGGCGATCAAAGCCATGCGCAAGAGTCGCCTGGCAGTGCGTGACAGCATGCGGAAGACACGCAGAAAGGTGCAAAAGGATATGGCTCGTCAGCGCAAGCGGTTCACAGGTATGAACAAGAATCCGCTGGTCAGGGGCAAGTAAATCGTGAAAAAGGCGTGTTATCAGACACTGCCGGACTGGCGGGTGACATCGACATAGACGGTCAGGCGCTGGCCGGGCTGCAGATAGCGCCCACGGATGCGGTTCCAGCGCTTGAGCTGGCGTATGGTCACACGGAAGCGGCTGGCGATGCGCGCCAGTGAGTCGCCCCGCCGCACGGTGTAGTAGATGGCCTGACGGCGCTGCGCCAGGGGATTGCGTCCCAGTAATGCGGCGTGTCCGGGACGCGCTGGCCGCTTGCGCCAGATCACCAGTTTCTGCCCCGGCCGCAGGTGGTCGCGCGGTGCCATGCCGTTCCATTTCGCCAGCCGGCGTACCGATACCCGGTAGGTTCGCGACAGGTTCCAGAGATTGTCTCCCGGGCGCACTGTGTGCACATGACGATAGCCCTTGCCGCTGCGCTGCAGGCGCCGCAGGCGCTGTTCGGCGGCCAGGCTGTAGTGACGCAGATTTTTACGTGCAACGGGAATGATCAGATGACGGCCGGCACGTATGGCGTGGCCACGAATGCGGTTGATGCGGCGGATGAGAGCGACACTGGTTCGGTAGCGCCGGGCAATGGCGATCAGCGATTCTCCAGGGCGGATGCGATGCCGCTTCCATTTCAGCCGTCGGCTGGCCGGCAGACGCGCGAAGCGTTCCCGGAAGCGTTTCGCATGTGTGACTGGCAGCAGCAGGTAGTGCGGTCCGGCAGGATCGGTGGCCCAACGGTTGAAACCCGGGTTGAGGCGGTAGATCTCGCGAATGTCGAGCCCTGCCAGTTCCGCCGCCAAAGCCAGATCGATCTGTGAGCCGGTCCTGACTTTCGCCAGGTACGGTGCGTCGATGATGGGCCGCAGGCGGATGCCGTATTTTTCGGGTGTGGCGACGATGTTGCTCAATGCCAGCAATTTGGGGACATAGCCACGGGTCTCCCGGGGCAGATACAGGTGCCAGAAATCGGTCTTGCGTCCCAGCCGGCGGTTGAAGCGGATGGCCCGGGCAACCGTGCCAGCGCCGGAATTGTACGCCGCCAGCGCCAGCAGCCAGTCCCCCTTGAAGCGCTTGTGCAGGCGTTGCAGAAGATCCAGCGCCGCGTGGGTCGAGGCGATTACGTCCCGACGGCCGTCATACCACCAGTTTTGCCTGAGACCGAAACGGCGGCCGGTGGACGGGATGAACTGCCAGATGCCGGCTGCCCGGCCATGGGAGTAGGCGAACGGTTGGAAGGCGCTTTCCACCGCCGGCAGCAGGGCGATCTCGGTGGGCATGCCACGGCGCCGGATTTCCTCGACGATCAGATGCAGAAACGGCTCGGCCCGTTGCATGACCCGTTCGATGTATTCCGGATGACGCGCGTACCAGCGCAGGTCATTGCGGATTCGGGGATGATCACGGTCCGGTAGCCGGAAACCGGCGCGTATGCGTTGCCAGATGGTCGGCGGGCGTGCCAGATTGCCGACAGGCCTGGCATCGGCGGGGACGTGCACGCCCGCGGCGAGCGCGGCCGTCGTCATGGCCGGTGGCGGCGATGCCGACATCGCAGGAACCGTGTGCGTAACCGGATCGGTTCGCAGGCCAACGGTATTGCAGCCATTCAACAGCAGGATGCCGGCAATGAGCCCAAGGATTCTCATTAGTGCTTGATTCATCAATTGATTTTTTCTTGATACTAACCCACTGTTTTTACCGTGTACAGGGCGGGCACCTGACGCCGGTCACATTTGCGCGGATCCATGCGCCTGGATGAGACGGCAAGGCCCTTGTCGCCAGGTTGCCTGCCACCGTTGCCGGCGCTGTGTTAGAGTCGTGATGGGCGTGAGACACGACACGATCTGGCGAAAGATCATGAGACAGCGAATGAAACAGGACAATGGCCAGGCATGCCGGGATATCAACGCCCGCCTGCGCGAGTGGTATGCGCGTCCTCTGGGCCGTGCCGTGGCCAGTGCCGAGCGTGAGGCGCTGGCGCGGCTGTTGCCAACATTGTTCGGGTATTACCTGTTGCAGGTCGGGGATACGGGGGATGATTGGCTTACCGACAGCCGCATCCTGCATCATGTGGTCATGTCGCATGGTCTCGACCAATCCGCAGGCGGGGTGTTGCAGGGGTTGCCCATGGCCCTGCCGGTACGCAGTGACAGCCTTGATGCCGTGCTGCTGTTGCATACCCTGGAATTCGCCGGGGACCCGCACCAGGTGTTGCGTGAGGTCGATCGAGTGCTGGTGCCGGAAGGACATCTCATTGTGCTCGGTTTCAATCCGTACAGTTTCTGGGGTTTGCGTCGTATCCTGGGACGCCGGCGAGGACAGGTGCCCTGGGGTGGACGTTTCATCGGCTGCAACCGTTTGCGTGACTGGCTCAAGCTGCTGGGGTTCGAGTTGGTGAAACATCAGAAACTGTTTTATCGTCCACCGGTGGCCAGCGATCGCCTGGGCCGGCGGCTGTCGTTCGTGGCAAGGTTTTGCGAACGCTGGTGTCCGGTTCTCGGGGGTGTCTATCTGGTCGTGGCACGCAAGAAAGTCTCGACCCTGACACCGGTCAGACCGCGGTGGCGGCCCAGGCGCAGCCTGTCCGCCGGTCTGGCCAATGGCAGTACGAGGAATGTGCATGAGTGACGACAAGACGGTGACGATCTACACTGATGGCGCCTGCCGTGGCAATCCGGGTCCGGGCGGTTGGGGGGTGGTGCTCGAATACGGCGACCATGAAAAGGTGCTCAAGGGGGCCGAGCCCGAGACCACCAACAACCGCATGGAACTGACTGCGGCCATTCAGGCGCTGGAGGCGTTGAAGCGGCCTTGCAGGGTGCGTCTGGTGACCGATTCGCAGTATGTGCGCCAGGGCATTACCGAATGGCTGGCCAACTGGAAACAACGCAACTGGAAGACGGCCGCGAAACAGCCGGTCAAGAACCGCGATCTCTGGCAGCGGCTGGACGAGGCCGCCGCAAGTCATGAGATCGAATGGGAATGGGTGCGGGGCCACAATGGACATCCCGGCAACGAACGCGCCGACCAGCTGGCCAACGAGGCCATTGACGAACTGCTCAAGCAACGGAGCTGAGAGATGCGACAAATCGTTCTGGATACCGAAACGACGGGGCTCGAACCTTCACAGGGCCACCGGATCATCGAGATTGGCTGTGTCGAACTCGTTGACCGGCGTTATACCGGCAATACCTATCACCAGTACCTGCAGCCAGACCGCGAGATCGACGCCGGCGCCATCGAGGTGCATGGCATCACCAACGAATTTCTGGCCGACAAGCCGCGTTTCGCCGATATCGTCGATGACTTCATGTCCTTCATCAAGGGCGCGCAACTGGTGATCCACAATGCGCCCTTCGATGTGGGTTTCATCGATCACGAGCTGGGCTTGCTGGATGCGGGTTGGAAGCGCCTGGACAGTTATTGCCAGATCCTCGATACCCTGGCCCTGGCTAGAGAGATGCATCCGGGACAGAAAAACAGTCTCGATGCCCTGTGCAAGCGCTATGAGATCGACAACTCCTCACGCCAGAAGCATGGCGCCCTGCTCGATGCCGAGATTCTCGCCGATGTCTATCTGGCCATGACCGGTGGACAACGCGCCCTGTTGCTTGGTGGCGAGGAGGCCGGTTCCGGTGCCGGCGAAACGGCCGCCATCCGGCGTCTGGATGGCAACCGGCCGCCGTTGGCCGTCATTCGTGCCAGTGACGACGAGGCGCTGGCGCATACCCGCCGGCTGCGCGCCATTCAAGAGGCCTGTGGCGACACGCCGGTCTGGGACCGCTGACGCGTCTAAATGCCCCGGTCTTTCAACGTCGGCCTTTGTTGCGCAGTAACAGTGCCGGGTTGACCATGGTACGGTTGAGGCTGACGGCCCAGTGCAGGTGAGGTCCGGTGGCGCGGCCGGTCATTCCGACCGTGCCGATCTGCTCGCCCTGATTCACCGGTTGCCTGGCACGCACCATGATGCGGTCGAGATGAGCGTACATCGACACCATGCCCCGACCGTGGTCGATGAACACCGTCTTGCCGGTGAAAAAGAAATCGCCGGTCATGACCACGAGGCCATCGGCTGGCGCGCGTACCGGCGTGCCCCTGGGTGCGGAGATATCCATGCCCCGGTGTGGACGCCGTGGCCGGCCGTTGAAGATGCGCCGGAAACCGAACGAGTTGCGGTAGCGTCCCTTGACTGGCAAGCGGAAGTCGAAACTGATCTCGGGCGGATCGCTCCAGCGGCTCAGGGCGGTGATGATGAGGTTTCTTTCACGGTAGATACGCTGCAGATCACGCTTGTTTGGTGTGACCATGCGCTGGTTCGCGATGCTGATATGCTGGGTGCGGTAGTGTTTCGCGCGGATGATGAACGGCACCGGACGCATGCTGCGGTTGCCGTAACGGACAATCAGCTCGTAGCGTCCGGGAGGCAATGACAGCGGAATGCCGAGCACGGCAAACCAGCGTCCACGGCGCTGTACCAGCATCACACGCCGTTTGCGCCATACCGCGTAGAGCGGTTTTTCCTCACGGTGCAGATTGAGTATCACAATACCGCCCGGCACAGATTCGGCGCGGGGCAGATCCAGCATCGCGGCCGCGCTGGCGTCGGCAAGATATGTCAGCAGCCACAGCAAGGTCGCAGCCGCCTGTCGCCTCATCGTTTGTTCCTCCTGCGAGCGGGTGTCACACTGTCAACCGTGCATGCCAGCGAGCCCCTGGCCAGCTGTGCCACGACACGGTCGCCCGGGGCGAGCCTGGCGGCATCATCGATTACCCGATCATCGTGGCGCACGATCGCGTAGCCGCGGTCCAGCGTGGCCAGGGGGCTGAGGCTGTGCAACTCGCGTGACAGTGCGGCGAGCCGGTCCTCCTGCCGGCGCAGCCGGTTGTGCATGGCGCTGTTCAGGCGTTGCTGGAGCTGTCTGCAGATGCCCGCGGCGTGCGCGATACGCGCGCCGGGATGGTGCCGCTGCAGTCGCCCCGCGAGTGCCGCGAGGCGTGCCTGCCGTTCCGCCAGCCGGTGACGGCAGGCACGCGACAGACGCATCGACAGTTCGTCCAGGTGCTGGAACTGCTGCTGCAGCCGATATACCGGGTGCTGCCGCCGAAGCCGCTCACGCAGCCAGTCCAGATGCCGCGCATGCTCACGCAGCAGGGTATCGATCCGGCGCAGCAAGCGCTGCGCGAGGGTCTCGATGCGCCGTTGCAGAACGCTGGCATCCGGGCTCAGCAGTTCGGCGGCCGCGCTCGGCGTGGCGGCGCGCTGGTCGGCAACCAGATCGGCGATGGTTACGTCCACCTCGTGGCCGATACCGGTCACGACCGGCAGGTGGCTGGCGAAAATGGCGCGCGCGACCACTTCGGTATTGAAGCACCACAGATCCTCCAGGGATCCCCCGCCCCGGGCCACGATCAGCGCATCCACCTCGTTGCGGCGGTTGGCCGTCTCGATCGCGGCGGCAATTTGATACGCCGCATCTTCGCCCTGGACCGCAGTTGGGTAAACGGTGAGCTCAATGGCAGGAAAGCGGCGCCGGAAAACGCTGACGATGTCGCGTATCGCCGCCCCGGTGGGCGAGGTGACGATACCGATACGCGCCGGCCATGGCGGCAATGGGCGTTTGTGCCGGCTGGCAAACAGCCCCTCGGCATCCAGGCGGCGCTTGAGCGCCTCGAAGGCGCGTTGCAGCGCGCCATCACCGGCCTCTTCCATGTGTTCGATGATGAGCTGGAAGTCGCCACGTGCCTCGTACAGGCTGATGCGCGCGCGCACCAGCACCATCATGCCGGGTT
Source organism: Gammaproteobacteria bacterium (assembly GCA_015484945.1). GTDB lineage: Bacteria > Pseudomonadota > Gammaproteobacteria > WFUO01 > WFUO01 > WFUO01. The sequence goes on from WFUO01000061.1 coordinate 142,364, forward strand.
CGGGCATGAAATCCAGCAGGCTGTTGCGGTTGCGGAACATCGCCGCGCGCACCTGGGCCTGTTCATCCTTGAGGGTGAAGTACCAGTGCCCGGAACCCGGCGTGGCGAGGTTGCTGATTTCGCCTTCCAGCCACAACAGTGGAAAGTTGCCCTCCAGTAGCTGACGGGTCTCGCGGTTGAGACGCGATACGGTGTAGATGTCGCGTTCCGGCATGTCCATGCCGACAGGGTAGCCTGAAAGCGGTCAGAAAGGGAAGATCACCCGCGGAAAAATGAAAAACCGGGGCAGGGCCCCGGTTTTTTTCGATTGGCCTTGCGGCTTACTGGTGAAGATCGGCGTACTTGGCTTTCTTGGCCTGTTCCATGCCCAGCTTGGCGTGGGTCTTGGCCATGTTGGCCAGCTTGATGGCCTTGGCGTAGTTACCCTTGCGGTAGGCCTTCTTGGCCGGCCCCAGCAGCTTTTTATAGGTATCACGCCACTCGAAGCCCATCTTGCGGACCTTGTTGTTGGCCTGAACAGCGGCAAGGATGGCATTGGCGGCCTGGGCGCGGGTTGCCTTGCCGGCGATGGCACTGGTGGCGCCGAAAGCAAGCAGCATGGTGAGCAGGATTGCGATCTTCTTCATGGTGTCTCCTCCGGTAATGGATCACTCTGGTTGTTATCCGGGGCATGGCCCCATGCCCGGCTGGCGGGCTTTTTGTTATCGGGCGGCCGCAGCCGGTCACCCACGATGGGTCTAGGCTACCCATATTTGTACCGGGGCGTCAAATTCTATCATCAACGGCTAATATACCTTCCCGCCAACGGCCTTTGTGGTAGAATGAGTCGCTTCAAAATCAAACCGTACGGGACTGCGCCGCCATGCGAATCGTTGAGGAAGCACTCACTTTTGATGATGTCTTGTTGATCCCCGCCCATTCCACCGTTCTGCCCAAGGAAGTCGATCTCGGCACCCGTCTGACGCGCGACATCCGCCTCAATATTCCGCTGATTTCAGCTGCCATGGACACCGTCACCGAATCCCGTCTGGCCATCGCCATGGCCCAGGAAGGCGGCATCGGCATCATCCACAAGAACATGACCGCCGAACAGCAGGCGAGAGAGGTCAGCAAGGTCAAGAAATTCGAAAGTGGCGTGATCAAGGATCCGGTCACGGTCACACCCGATACCAGTATTCGCGAAGTGCTCGAGATCACCCGCGCCAACCATATCTCGGGGGTGCCGGTGGTCGATGGCGAGGAGCTGGTCGGCATCGTTACCAGCCGCGATCTGCGCTTCGAAACCCGTTTCGACGATCCGGTTTACAACATCATGACCAAGAAAAAGGATCTGGTCACGGTCAGGGAAGGCGCCAGCCGTGAAGAGGTCAAGGCCTTGCTGCACAAGCACCGGATTGAAAAGGTCCTGGTCGTCAATGACGCCTTCCAGTTGCGTGGCATGATCACCGTCAAGGACATCCAGAAATCGCAGGACTACCCCAATGCCTGCAAGGACGACAACGGCAGCCTGCGTGTCGGCGCCGCGGTTGGCACGGGCGCGGATACCGAGGAACGCGTCAACGCGCTGGTCGAGGCTGGTGTCGATGTCATCATCGTGGATACCGCGCATGGACATTCGCAGGGTGTCATCGACCGGGTGCGATGGGTCAAGCAGAATTTTCCCGATGTGCAGGTGATCGGCGGCAACATCGCCACCGGCGCCGCGGCCACGGCGCTGGTCGAGGCCGGCGCGGATGCGGTCAAGGTGGGCATCGGGCCTGGCTCCATCTGTACCACGCGTATCGTCGCCGGTGTCGGCGTGCCGCAGATTACCGCCATCTCCAATGTCGCCAAGGCGCTGTCCGAAACCGGCGTGCCGCTGATCGCCGATGGTGGCATACGGTTCTCCGGTGATGTGGCCAAGGCCATTGTGGCCGGCGCATCAAGCATCATGATCGGCAGCCTGTTCGCCGGTACCGAAGAGGCGCCCGGCGAGGTGGAGCTGTACCAGGGGCGTTCCTACAAGTCCTATCGTGGCATGGGTTCGCTGGGCGCCATGCAGCAGGGTTCCAGCGACCGCTACTTTCAGGACAGCACTGACAAGGTCGAAAAGCTGGTGCCCGAGGGTATCGAAGGCCGGGTACCGTACAAGGGGCCATTGATCAACATCATCCATCAGTTGCTCGGCGGCGTGCGTTCGAGCATGGGCTATGTCGGCTGTCACAGCATCGACGAGATGCGCACCCGGCCCGAGTTCGTGCGGGTGACCAATGCCGGCATGCGCGAAAGCCATGTGCATGACGTCACCATCACCAAGGAAGCGCCCAACTACCGCATCGACTGAAAGCCGTTCGCCTGCGCCAGAGCAAAGTAGTCATGTCCAACAACATTCATGCCGACCGCATACTGATTCTCGATTTCGGATCGCAATACACCCAGCTCATCGCGCGGCGTGTGCGCGAGGCCGGAGTCTATTGCGAAATACACGCCTGGGATCTGATGGACGATCAGGCGGTACGCGAATTCGCGCCCCGGGGCATCATACTCTCCGGCGGCCCCGAGTCGGTCACCGGTGACGAGGCGCCGGCCGCACCACAGGTAGTGTTCGAACTCGGCGTACCGGTACTGGGTATCTGCTACGGCATGCAGACCATGGCCGCGCAGCTCGGCGGCCGGGTCGAGAATGCCGATCACCATGAATACGGTTATGCCCAGGTGCGGGCGCGTGGTCATTCCGCCCTGTTGCGCGACATCGAGGACCATACCACGCCGGAAGGCTATGGCATGCTCGATGTATGGATGAGCCATGGCGACCGGGTGATCGAGATCCCGCCGGGCTTCAAGGTCATCGCCACGACCGACAACGCCCCCGTGGCCGGCATGGCCGACGAATCGCGCCATTTTTACGGTCTGCAATTTCATCCCGAGGTCACGCATACCCGCCAGGGCGAGCGCATCATCAACCGTTTCGTGCATGAGATCTGTGGATGTGACGCCCTGTGGACGCCGGGCAACATCATCGAGGACAGCATCACGCAGATTCGCCAACAGGTTGGCGACGACCAGGTCCTGCTCGGGCTGTCCGGTGGCGTCGATTCCTCGGTCGTCGCGGCCCTGCTGCACAAGGCCATCGGCGGCCAGCTCACCTGTGTGTTCGTTGACAACGGCCTGCTGCGTCTGCACGAGGGCGACCAGGTCATGGCCACGTTCGCCGAGCACATGGGCGTGCGCGTGATCCGCGTCGATGCCGAACAGCGTTTTCTCGATGCCCTGAAAGGCGTGACCGACCCGGAACGCAAGCGCAAGATCATCGGCAACCTGTTCATCGAAGTGTTCGATGAGCAGGCCGAGCAGCTTGACAACGTCAAGTGGCTGGCCCAGGGCACTATCTACCCCGATGTGATCGAATCGGCCGGGGCCAAATCCGGCAAGGCGCATGTGATCAAGTCACATCACAATGTCGGTGGTTTGCCGGAGTTCATGAAGCTGAAACTGGTGGAACCCCTGCGCGAACTGTTCAAGGACGAGGTACGCAAGCTGGGTCTCGAACTCGGTCTGCCGTCCGAGATGGTGTACCGTCATCCGTTCCCCGGCCCCGGGCTGGGTGTGCGTATCCTCGGTGAGGTAAAGAAGGAATATGCCGATATTCTGCGTCTGGCAGATGACATCTTCATCAGCGAGCTGCGCCAACACGATCTCTACGACCAGGTCAGTCAGGCCTTCGCCGTGTTCCTGCCAGTGAAATCGGTCGGTGTCACCGGTGACGGGCGCCGTTACGATTATGTCATCGCCTTGCGCGCGGTGGAGACCATCGACTTCATGACCGCGCGTTGGGCGCATCTGCCTTATGATTTCCTCGCCCATGTTTCCACGCGCATCATCAACGAGGTCAAGGGCGTCTCGCGCGTCACCTACGACATCTCCGGCAAGCCGCCCGCGACGATCGAGTGGGAGTAGGGGCGATTGGCGCCGCCCGAAGCCGTCGGATGATGCCGGCATGACATCACCCGGCTGCATCCGTTCTTTCAGATAGTGCGCTCGATCTGTTCCGCTTCCCGCAGTACCAGCTGCGCGAAGGCCGATGCGGCCGGGCTCAGGCGTTTTCCCTCGCGTTGCACCAGGTACCATTCCCGTTGCAGGGGGAACCCCTGGATGTCCAATACGCACAACTGTCCCGACGCGATCTCTGCCCTGACCGTGTGTAACGATACCAGACCCAGGCCCAAACCCGCCTCGACTGCGTGCTTGATGGCTTCATTCTTGTTCATCTCCATGGCGGGTTCAAACTGATGGCCATGTTCCGTGAACAATTTCTCCAGTGCCATCCGGGTGCCTGATCCCTGTTCCCGTCCGATCAGGGGTTCATTGACGAGTCTGGAAAACGGAATATCGCGTTTATTTGCGAGTGCATGATCCGTGGCGGCAATAATGACCAGCGGGTTTTTCATAAAGGCTTGCGCAACGAGGTGAGAATTTTCGGGAGGTTTTCCCATCAGCGCCAGATCGATGCTGTTTGCCGAGAGATGCTGTAGCAAGGTTGCACGGTTGACAACATTTAGGAAGGTGTGAACGTCAGGATGCAGGGTGCGAAACAGCGCGACCAGGCGTGCAGCAAAAACACTCGCTGTGCTGGTTGCAGAAACGGTGAGTGTGCCACCCTTCAAACCCTGAATATCAGCCAGTGTGTGTTCCAGATTGACCAGTTGCTGTTCTATCACCTCACCGCATTCCAGTACCGCCCTTCCAGCCTCGGTGAGGTGAATCTTCTTGCCCATATGTTCGAACAGTGGAATGCCAAGCATGGCTTCGAGTTGCTTGATTTGCATCGAAACCGCTGGCTGCGTGAGGTGCAGTTCACTGCTTGCGCGTGAAAAGCTTTCATGATGCGCAACGGCGGTGAGTATCTGGAGTTGTCGCAGGGTAACCTTAAGCATAATCAAAACTTTGATATATACAAAAATATACTGAATATACCTTATAACACGCGTACTTTATAGTGTCTTTACTGCAAGGGAAACCCTGATTGCCTGTATTGCCGTGTTCCCGGACGGAGCGGAATCCAGCGATTTGAATAATGGGCATTGCGTTTGGCGGAATGCTTCAGGGTCAGGGCTTTCCCGTGTTTTTCAGGCAAATACCGGAGGTTCCCATGTCAAACGATCAATCGGGTCGCTATGCAAATCTGGATCTGAAAGAAGAAGAGCTGATTGCCGGCGGCAAACACCTGCTGGTGGCATACCGTATGAAACCGGCTGACGGGCACGGTTTCCTGGCCGTTGCGGCACACGTTGCCGCCGAGTCTTCGACAGGTACCAATGTCGAGGTCTGTACCACCGACGATTTCACCCGCGGTGTGGATGCACTGGTCTATGAAATCGACGAGCACGCCTTCGGTGACAAGGGCGGCCTGATGAAGATCGCCTATCCTGTCGAGTTGTTCGATCCGAACCTGACAGACGGTACCTACAATGTTTCTCACATGTGGTCGCTGATACTGGGAAACAACCAGGGCATGGGCGACCATGAAGGCCTGCGTATGCTTGATTTCCTGGTGCCGGAATGCATGATCAAGCGCTTCGATGGTCCTTCCGCGAATATCAGCAACCTGTGGAAGGTTCTCGGGCGTCCTGAGCAGCATGGGGGCTATATTGCGGGAACCATCATCAAGCCCAAGCTGGGACTGCGTCCCGAGCCTTTCGCAAAGGCTTGTTACGATTTCTGGCTTGGCGGTACGTTCATCAAGAACGACGAGCCGCAGGCCAACCAGCCTTTCTGTCCGATGAAAGAAGTGATCCCGCTGGTTGCCCAGGCCATGGATCGTGCACAGCAGGAAACCGGCGAGGCCAAACTGTTTTCCGCGAACATCACCGCCGACTTCCATCAAGAAATGATCCATCGGGGCGAGTACGTTCTGGAACAGTTCGCCAAATACGATTCCGCCGATCACGTTGCCTTTCTCGTCGATGGCTTCGTCACCGGTCCGGCCGGGGTGACGACCTGCCGTCGCGCCTTCCCGGACACCTTCCTGCATTTCCATCGAGCAGGTCATGGAGCCTTGACTTCCTACAAATCGCCGATGGGCATGGATCCGGTCTGTTACATGAAGATGGCACGACTGATGGGGGCCTCCGGGATTCATACAGGCACCATGGGTTATGGCAAGATGGAAGGTCATGCCGGTGAGACGGTCATGGCGTACATGCTGGAGCGTGATGAGTGTCAGGGCCCTTACTTCTATCAGAAATGGTATGGAATGAAGGCAACCACGCCGATCATCTCAGGTGGCATGAACGCCCTGCGCCTGCCGGGTTTCTTCGAGAACCTGGGGCACGGCGATTTGATCAATACCTGTGGCGGTGGTTCCTTCGGTCACATCGATGGGCCGGCGGCCGGCGGCAAGTCCCTTGACCAGGCATACCAGTGCTGGAAGGAGGGTGCCGATCCCATCGAATTCGCCAAACAACATCGGGAATTTGCGCGTGCATTCGAGTCATTTCCTGGTGATGCCGACAGGCTGTTCCCGGGTTGGCGCGAAAAACTCGGCGTCAAGGTGGCCTGATCCAGGACCAGGCTCCCGGCCGTAACGAAGGGCCGAATACCGTTGCAATTTCGGTATTCGGCCCTTTTCCGTTATGTGGCTTGGCGGTTTTCCAAGGTCACCTGCAACTCGCTGGCATCCATATCACCAGGCTCCGGTTTGTGCGCATTGTATCGACTGGTTCTTGCGATATTTCCGGCGCCATTCTGTCAGGCTTTTTGCAGGCCCGCCGGTACGATATCGGTGATGGAAACTTGCCAGCCGGTCTGTCATCATAGGCGATATGACGCAAGGCCCGCCGGATGTTGACGGCGCCGTGCGGTATCCATCATGCAATCCGGGGGGGTTAAGATGACTGATAGATTCCTGGTCTGGTACAACCATCGCCAGCATCTCGTGGCCTGGCTGGTGTTTCTGTTTCCTGTCGGCCTGTTCGGGCTGTGGAAGACTTCTCTCTGGAACGACAGGGACAAGATCAGGATCGCGATTGGTGTGTTCATCGCCGTTGCGGTCATAGCAGCCATGGGTCGCAGCGGGCAGTGGCTTTTCGCACTGCTGGCCTGCCCCGCGGCGCTTTGGTACCTGTGGCAGGATGAGCGTGTCACGAAAAACGTCCGTTACCTGTTTGCAGGTATCCTGGCTGCATATATTCTTGTTCTGCTTGGTATGAACGATGTGGGATCCGCTGCCGGTTACAATCCTTCCTCCAGCTGCAGTACCACCTTCACGCGAAATGGATGCACCTACTACCGGGATTCATCGTGTAATGTGATTGGCCGTGCCTGTAACTGACTTCCTCAACATACGGTTATACTTGAAGGGCAGGCCAGACTGGAATCAATCATGGGTATTGTCATGAAAGTGCTATCCAAATCTGTCATTGTTATTCTTTCCCTGGTCATGGCAACCAGTGCCTGGTCAGGGGTCAATATTCAACCTTCCAAACTGTATTTCAGCGGTGTTCTCAAGCTGGGGAGCAAGATGAAATATGTCCGTGTTCATCTCAAGCCTGGCATGCGGTTTGTGGCGGTCATGGGTGTTTACAAGAATCGTCGTGGTGAAAATACTGTCAAGGCGTGGCTGGTGACCGAGGAAAACTTTCGGCGCCGCCGTGCCGGCAAGCGTTATTACTACATCAAGGGCGCCGGTGGAACGGTACGCAAGACCGGCAAGATCGTATATCGCGCCACGAAGGAAGGGGATTATTATTTTCTGATAAGAAGCGGCAGTACTAACGGAAACACTCCCGTCAAACTGGTCGTTTATACACTACAGCCCAGGCTGACGCCGGAATTTTTGCGCGAGCGCAAGTTCTACGATCGTATGTACCGCGCCTATATCGCCATGTTCAAGTCACGTTACTTCGATATCAACGTACGCGTATGCGGGATCAAGAACGCCTTTTCCGACTATGAATCCAACATCACCATCTGTCGGGAACTGATCATTGACCTGAAGCGCAAGGGGCATGGCGAGGCGATCAAGTTCATTCTGCACCATGAATTCGCCCATTCGCTACTCAAGATCTGGGGCTGGCCGCTATACGACAACGAGGATGTGGCCGACGAGTTTGCCACGGTGCTTTCGTTGATGTTCCGTCAGTACAAGGCACCGCTGGCGGCGGCCCGATGGTGGGCGAAGCGCCCGGTATCGGCGCGCTACCTGAGATACAAGATCAGGAAATACGACCGCCATACGATAACCATCCAACGTGCCCGGAACATTCTCAAGTGGATGAAGGAACCACGCAAGCTTTTGAAGAAATGGCAGAAGTTTCTTATCTCGAACATGACCAATGCCGCCTTGAAGGTACTCAAGCGCGGCTGGGAGAAGGGAACGCTGACCTGGGTGAACATCGATGTGGTACGCGCAGAGATCGCGCGGCGTGTGCGTCTGCAACGACAGTGCCGTTGATGCCCACGGGTTCGATGGCCGGACAGGTATGCATTCCGCACACTGGCCGGTCATCCCGGCCCGGGTGTCTGGGGGAGTGATACGGGCGCGGGAGGCCGGTTGCCGGCCGGCCAGTCAGGCCTGAAACTGGTGCTGCCGGGCCAGGTCTGTATGACGCATGTACAGGATCAGTGTTTCTCCTGCACCTGCCGTGCCGGTTCGCCATGCTGTGGCCAGGCGCTGGCGTCGATGGTCTCCTGGTAGGCATGCCAGGTCGCGTGGCCGATCAGTGGCAACAGCACGAACAGTGTAGCGGTAAGGAAGCCAATGGCGCTGAACAGCACGATGATGGCGGCCCAGACCAGCATCGGCCCCTTGTTGCGCAATACCGCATGGATGCTGGTGAGCATGGCGGTTATGACATCGACCTGGCGATCCATGAGCATGGGTAGCGAGAATGCGCCCGCACAGAAAATGATGGCCGAGAAAAGGGCGCCGATCGCACTGCCTATGCCCAGGAACAGCGCCATGTCACGCCAGTCGGGATGTGCTTCGGGCGGGAAGAAGATGTGTACCGTGGAGGCGGCCCGTGCCCATAGAAGGAAGACGACCAGCAGGATTACCGCGAACATGACAACATTGCCGAGGTGCCGGCGTCCCTCGCGCAGACAGTAGCCGAGTACCGGTTTCTTTCCCAGTTGCAGCTGGCAACTGATGGAATACAGACCGATGGCCAGTACCGGCCCGATGAACATGAATCCAGACATCAGCGCCACCATGATGATGAAGCTGCCAAGTTTCCAGGCCAGGCCGGCGACCAGGTAGCTCAGCAGCATCAGTGCCATGCCGTACAGCAGGCTTTGTCGCGGTGCGCGCCGGATGTCCGACCAGCCCTGCCTGATCCAGCGCAAGGGCGCGTCGTAACCGATATTTCTGCAGGGTGCGACGAAGGGCATTTCTGCACGGTCGAAATGACCGGATTCCCGTTTCCCGGAAGTGTCCATGACTGCTCCTCCTTGCAGATTGCCTGCTGCCGAAAACCGGGTTTTCGTCCTTGACTGCCAGATGCGCCCCGACAGCCGGTAAATCTGCGTGAAATTATCAGGTATTTTGTTGTTATTTCTACGGAAAATACTAGATGGAGTTTGACATTTATCAAGATTTGACGGTCAGGACAGGGGAATTGCGACGCTGATGATGACACCGTCGCCGGACGGACGGTTGGCCGCGGCGGCACGGCCATGGTGAAAGTCGGCAATGAGCCTGACGATATGCAGGCCCAGGCCGAGGTGGGGTTGTTCACCCCGGTTTTCGCGTACCGAAACCATGGAGTCGAACAGGTTGTGTATCATGTCGTCGGGCAGTGTCGGCCCGCGGTTTTCAACCTCCAGTATGGCCTGGTCATCATCACGGCGCAGGCGGATGATGATGGGGTAGTCGGGCAGGGTAAAGTCCATCGCATTATCGATCAGCTTGTCGAGCATCTGTGCGATCAGGTCGGGCATGCCCTTGACCGGCAGGGGTGTTTCGGCTGGCTGGTACGTGAAAGACTGTTGCGGGTAGGCGGTGCGGTAGGCTTCGACACAGGCGCTGATGATCGTGGCGAGGTCGAACCGCTCGGTTTCAGCCTGCTGAATGGATTGTTCCAGCCTGGACGCTTCACTCATGCGGTTGAGGATGTCGGCCAGGCGGCGCAGGCCATCCTGTGCGCGTTGTAGGTATTTTTTTGTCTCTTCGTCACTGGCGGTCAATTCCAGGTTGTCTAGAGAGGAACGTACGACGGTCAACGGAGTGCGCAGTTCGTGAGACAGCTTGTCAGCCATTCCTTCGAGATATCGGGTGTACTGTGAGAGCCTGTCGAGCATGCCGGCGAAGCTTCGCGACAGGTCGCCGATTTCGTCGCGCGTCCCGGATTGCGAGATCTCTCCCCGTACCCTGCCATCGGGGCCGATGGCTTGTTCGGCCTCGTTGCGCAGGCGTGTGATGCGCCCGGACAGGCGCGCGGCGAACATCAACAGGCCGATGGTTGCGATCAGAAACACCAGCAGGCTCAGGTTGAACAGCGCTTCCATGGCCCTGTTCTGCAATATCAGGATGCGGTTGCTGGTGCGCTCCATGACCACGGCGCCGATGATCCTGCCATTGTTCCATACCGGTTGTGCGGCCGACATGATGGTGATCCGCCCGTCGGGGCTCTGCCGCCATCGCAATGCCGGTTTGCCAGACAGCGCCTGATGCACCTCGTCGCCATTGAGTGTCGATGCGGCGGAAAGATCATCCTTGAAGCGAGTTACCGGCTGTTTGAGAATGGTTCGGTAGATGGCATGCAGGATACCCTTGATGATGCCTTTGTCCGTTTCCTTTTCCGGTGCTGGTCGCAGGCTGCCGGACAGCGCCAGCACCCGCCGCTGCCTGTCGATGATCCAGATACGGCCGTCGGTATCGCGCAGGTTCCTTAGCAGGCGATCCATTTCCGGCCTTGGCAGCATGACCGAACCCAGTTCCCCAGGCTTGCCGATGGGCGTGGTGCCGATGATGGTCTTGATCCGGCGTGTCCGGGGGTCATCGACATCGGCGATGGCAAACGCCAGCTTGTTGCCAATCATCGACAGCGGTATGCGAATCTCGATGTTGTAACCGTCCGGCCGAGGCTGCCATTCCCCCTTGATACGAACCTCGGGAATGCTGTTGATACGTCCGGTTCCGGAGGCTGGTACCCGGTAGGCGTTGACCCAGCCCGGCGCCGAGGTGGTGAGTATGTATTTGACGAAACGGCCATTCGGCGTCTGCATGGCGATCAGCAGATGATCACTGCGGTCCAGGCGCAGGCTGGCGGGATCACGATAGATGATACGGTCATCGCGCACCTCGAACAGCACATACAGGTGCTTGTTGTAACTGCCGACGATCTGCGTGAACGAAAGCGATGATTCATCGTCCGCGGTCGAGGCGGACAGGATGTGGCGTTTGCCAAAACGACGCGCACGCTCGCGATAGGGTTCCCAGTCGTCGGTATAGCCATCCAGCACGATGGGCGATCTCAGGGGCCTGACATAGAGATGGTTTTGTGACCTGACCGACTGGATGATATCGCCCTGTTTGCGAAACAGCTCGGGTCTGCCGTTGAGCACAGTGGCAATGGCGCCTGCCAGCGACAGCAAGACCTCTTCCTGTCCCTTGCGCAGAAAGGATTCCATTTGCCGTACATATTGGTAGCCGATCCAGGGAATCACCAGCAGGCTCAGCGAGAGCAGAAGCAGTTTGGTACGCAGTTTTATCCGGGGCCGGATGCGCATCTCATTCCAGCCAGCGGTAGCCCATTCCATAGACGGTTTCGATACGATCGAAGCCGTCATCGATGCGGCTGAACTTGCGCCGGATGCGCTTGATGTGTGAGGTGATGGTACTGTCGTCAACGTAGATGCTGGCATCCTGCATCAGTTGTTCACGGTTGCGTACATGTCCCGGACGCCTGGCCAGCGCATGCACCATCCAGAATTCCGTAAGGGTCAGGTCCACCGTCTGGTCTTTCCATGTCACCATCAGCCGATCCAGATCCAGTATCAGGTCGCCACGCTGCAGGCGGCTGTCGTTGCGTGGTGGGTTTTCAAGGGCATCCAGGCGCCGGAAGAGCGCGGCGATCCTGGCGACCAGGTGCGGCAGACTGATGTCCTTGGTTAGGTAGTCGTCCGCTCCCAGCCGCAGGCCGGCAATGGTGTCGAAATCACTGTCACGCGCGGTGAGGAACATGATCGGCAGCGTGGCGGACATGGCGCGCAGTTCACGACAGATCTCGAAACCGGCGTCTATCTCGTCGCCGAGTCCGATATCCAGCAATACCAGGTCGGGCAGTCGTAGATTGAACGCCTGCATCGCGGATGGCCGGTCTTCCCAGGTCTCGACTTGATAGCCCTGTTTGCGCAGGACATCGGCGTAGTTGTCCCGGATGGCCGGTTCATCCTCGACGATGGCGATGTGTTTTCCCATTTTTCACCTTGAGAAACATATGCTTGCGGTTGCCATATTTGGTCAGAATCGATCACCGACTTGCCATGCCAATGTAACGGGATCGCCATTTCCATGGGCTGTAATAGGCGCCAGGACAAACGAATTCCGGCGCTGGCAGGGACAACCCGGGCAGATGCCCTGAAACCATGGATGGCACGCTGGAACATTGACTGGCAAATGTGGAGGATAGCATGAAAATACGCGTAAATTCGAAGTTGGCATTCCTGGTGCTGGCCGCCGTGACCGCTGGTGGTCATGTCGCGGCAGCGGAACAGGTGGATGAATTCGGCGATCCCGAGGTCATCGCGCAATCACGCGAGGAACGTGTTGGCACCGGCGCCGGGTTGGTCATCGGCGGCTTGCTCGCCGGCCCCCCCGGATTGATCATTGGTGGTATTACTGGTCATTTCATCGGCCGCAAGCAGCTCGATAGCCACCGGCTGCAAAAGGCGCGCAAGGAGATCGAATGGCTGCGCGCCGAACTCAAGCGTCAGCAGGCACTGTCTGTCCGGCATGCCAGAACACAACCCGTGTCCCTGACCCGGACTGATGACCCGTTGCGTCTGATACGCGATGGGGTGGCCATATCAATCCAGTTTCGTACCGACAGCGCAAGCATCGAGGCGCATGACCGCGCGCGGCTGAACGTGCTGGCTGCCAGTCTGAAACGATACCGCTCGCTGCATATCAGTCTGCAGGGTTATGCCGACCGGCGGGGCAGTGATGCCTACAACCGGCGCTTGTCGGAAAAACGCGCACTGGCCGTACAAAGGCAGCTGGTGCAAGCCGGTATTTCTCCTTCACGCATCAGCCGTTATGCGTATGGTGAAAGCAGGCCGCTCAGTGTGCCCGGTGATCGTGAAGGCTTGTACTTCGACCGCCGGGTGGTGATCCGTTTCAAAAGCGAGGAGAAGTCGAAATGAAACCGTTGACGCCCGCATCGGAAGATTTTTTCTACTGGGATCCAGAAGCGATCTGTCATTATCCGGTTCGTGACGGTATCGAGGAACACTGGTTCCGTTCACGCCGGCAGACACGTACGCCAGGGACATTTGAACACAAGGATTACCGCAGGGGGGCATCCGATGGACACCATGGAGCGTGATCGTAGTGACATCGGCATCTCACGCCTGGTATTGCCGGCCATGCTGGCCAGCCTGCTGGCTGGCATGCTGGTTTCAGTGTTGCTGATGGGGCTGGTGATGCTGATTGGCGCGGGGTAGTGAACGGATCGACAGCGAAAAACCCATGCATGCGAAGGGAGCCGGCGGCCTTACATGTTCTGTCTGGACCAGCCATGTCTTTGTCACCGGAAGGTTGATTCTGTCGCCTTTCGTCAGCCGGCAAGGCCTGTATAATCAGGTCAGTCACAGATGAGGAAGGAACATGCGATGGGTAAACGGATCGCCATTGCCGTGCTGCTGGCCACGTCACTGGCCTTGCCGGCCCAGGCCGGTTTCGGAGATTGGCTCAGGAAACTGATGGGCGGCGGTCAGGGCCAGTCAAATTCGCTGAGCCGTGACGAGGTCGTGCGGGGGCTGAAGGCCGCGTTGGTCACCGGTGCCCGGCGTGCGATCGGACGGCTTGGCAAGGAAGGTGGCTTTCTCGATGATGCCAGGGTGCGGATACCGGTGCCACCACGACTGCGCAAGGTGGAACGCCTGTTGCGCCGATTGGGATTGCGGCGGTATGCCGACCGCTTCGTGGCAGCCATGAACCATGCCGCAGAAAGATCGGTGCGCGAGGCCCTGCCGGTATTCCGCCGGGCAATCAGGGAGATGACGTTTGCAGATGCGATGCGCATCCTGCGCGGTGGCGAGCATACGGCCACAGATTACTTCCGGCGCAAGACCTCGGCCAGCCTGGTCGAGCGTATGCTGCCCATCGTCAGCCAGGCCACGCGCCGTACCGGGGTCACGCGTCACTATAAACGGCTGGTCAGCAAGCTGCCGTTCGGGCGCCGTGGCCGGGATTACGACCTCGACCTTTATGTCACCCGGCGCGCTGTGGACGGGCTGTTTCTGATGATGGCCGCGGAGGAGGCCAGGATCCGGCGGGACCCCGTGGCGCGCACAACGGCCATACTCAGGAAGGTGTTCGGCAGGCGGTGACCAACGACCATGCCAGCTAGACGCGCAAGATCCGGCAACCGGCGCGCCGGTTCACGGCGACCCAGGTCTCGCAGGCAGGCGTCCCGCCGAAGGCGTCTGCTGCGCCTGTTGTTGATCGTGCTGGCGTTGCTCATGCTCGTGCTCGCAGCCTATACGCTGTATCTGGACTTCGTCATCCGCAAGCAGTTCGAGGGCAGGCGCTGGGCGCTGCCGGCGCGTGTCTATGCCAGACCGCTGGAGCTGTATCCTGGCAAGGCATTCACGGCCCGGCGTTTCGAACGAGAACTGCAACTGCTGGGTTATCACCGCGTCGATACGCCGCAGGAGCCTGGCAGCTGGACACAGATTGGCGATGCCTATCTACTGATTACACGGCCGTTCGTGTTTTGGGATGGCAAGGAGCCATCTCGCAGGGTGCGTGTCGTGTTCAGAAACGGCCGTGTCGGCAGTCTGCACGACATGGATACGTCCCGCGGTATGGATCTGTTGCGGCTCGACCCGGTGCTGATCGGTGGTTTTATCACCTCGCGTAACGAAGACCGTGTACTCGTGCGTCTGAACGAAGTGCCGCCACTGTTGGTACGTGCATTGATCGCCATCGAGGATCGTGATTTCTACCGCCATCATGGTATCACCCTGCGCGGCATGGCGCGCGCCCTGTGGGCCAACCTGCGTGCCGGCAGAACCGTACAGGGCGGCAGCACCCTGACCCAGCAATTGGTTAAAAACTATTTTCTCAGCAACCGGCGGACCCTATGGCGCAAGTTCAATGAGGTGATCATGGCCCTGCTGCTGGAACTGCACTATGACAAGAATGACATCATCGAATCGTATATGAACGAGGTCTATTTGGGTCAGGATGGCAGGCGCGCGATACATGGTTTCGGTCTCGCCAGTCATTTCTATTTCAACCGTCCGCTGAAACGCCTGCGTGTGGAGCAGATCGCCTTGCTCGTTGGTCTGGTCAAGGGCGCCTCGTACTATGACCCGCGCCGTCATCCTCAACGCGCACTGAAGCGACGCAACCTGGTGCTGCGTGAGATGGCCGGTCGTGGACTGATCACACAAGGCGTGGCGCTTGCAGCCAGCCGGCGGGGGCTGGGCGTGGCGCCTCATCGCCACAGTTCACTGGCGCGTTACCCGGCATTCATGGATCTGGTGCGCCGGCAGTTGCGGCGTGACTACCGCGAGGAAGATTTGACATCTGAAGGGTTGCGCATATTCACCACCCTGGATCCGCATGTCCAGGAGACGGCCGAGCGTGAGTTGGCGTTGCGGATCACCGCGTTGGAGCGGGCCTACCGTTTGCCGCGTGGCAAGTTGCAAGGCGCCATGGTCATCACCCGTACCAGCAATGCCGAGGTACTGGCCGTGATCGGTGACCGCCGCGTACGCTATGCCGGCTTCAATCGCGCTCTTGATGCAGTTCGCCAGGTTGGCTCGCTGATCAAACCGGCGGTGTATCTGACTGCATTGGCATCGGACAAGGGCTTCACCCTGGCTACGCCCCTGCGTGACAGTCGCCTGCGCATTCGCACGCCACAGGGTGATATCTGGGAACCACAGAATTATGACCGCCGCTATCACGGCGACGTGCCACTGTATCTTTCACTGGCACATTCCTACAATATTCCAACTGTACGGCTGGGCATGCAGCTGGGTACCGCGGCAGTCATTGATACCTTGCGCAGGCTGGGTGTGCGCCGTTATCTTCCGCCCTATCCCTCATTGTTTCTGGGCGCCGCGCGGTTGTCACCCATCGAGGTCACACAGATGTATCAGACGCTCGCAGGCGGTGGTTTCCGCACCCCGGTACGCGCGATTCGCGCGGTACTGGACAAGTCGTCGAAACCGCTGAGACGTTACCCGCTGACGGTCGAGCAGGTCATCGATGCCCGTGCCGTGTATCTGCTGGTGCGTGCGTTGCAGGAGGTCGTGCGCCAGGGTACCGCCAGACCCGTGGTCACGATCATTGGGCGTCCGCTCATGGCAGCGGGCAAGACCGGTACAACGGATGACTTGCGTGACAGCTGGTTCGCGGGTTTTACCGGCAACTATCTTGGCGTGGTGTGGTTGGGCATGGATGACAATTCACCGACCCGCCTGACCGGCGCAACCGGGGCGTTGCGTGTATGGGCGCACGTCATGCGGGAGGCGGGCGCCACACCATTGCGTCTTCGCCCGCCGCAAGGTGTACGAGAGGTTTGGATCGACCCGGTTACCGGCCAGCGCACTAGCGATGGTTGCGATACTGCTGTCCGCCTGCCGTTTGTGACAGACACCGAACCCGAGCCTGTCGTACAATGCCGCAAGCGCAACAATAAATGGTGGAAACGCCTGTTTGGATTATGAGATGACTGTCATACGCTCCATGCCGTTGCTGTTCGTTTCGTTATTGTTCGGCGCCTGTGGTCCTGTGCGCGAGATGCCGAGGGTACCGGTCGATGACCGTACGTCCACGTCTGCCGCTGGTTCCGGCCCGGCTGCTGCCGTGACCGGCCGTCGTGCCGTGTTGGCGTTGTTGCGACGCGCCCAAGCGCTGCAGGCGCAGGGGAAGTATGCGCGGGCGGCAGCCCTGGTCGAGCGCGCGCTGCGCATTGAGCCTGAAAATCCCGTGGTCTGGCAGCGCATGGCCGGTATTCGTTTGCAGCAGGCGCGTTATCGTCAGGCCGAGTCGCTGGCCATGCGCGCGCTCAGCCTGGCCGGTCCCGAGCTGCGTCTGCGTCTGACGTTGTGGCGCATGATTGCGCGGAGCCGTTACCAGCGTGGTGACTGGCGGGGCGCCGACCGGGCAGTGCGTGAGGTCGTGGGTCTGCAACGGCGCATTCACCAGACTGCGCCCGCAAACCGCTGAACGGCCGTGGCTTGTTGCGTAATGGCAGGTGTCCACTTAAGATAGCCCTTCACCAGGATACTATTTATATAAGGGCTCCTTCTACAGGAATTCGGGCCACAGGTGACCGGAGGAACCGGTTTGAGTGTTTATTCCGTTGACAAGCTGATCTCAGAGGCACGCCGGATCGCGGCCGAATACCGCCGGGCCACCGGCAAGAGCCTGGGTGGCATCAGCGGCGAGATTGCCGAGAACGACGCCGCGCGTCTGCTGGATCTGGAACTGTGCAGCGAACGTCCGGGCGGCTACGATGCCATTGGCAAGGGTGAACGTGCAGGCCGCAAGATTCAGATCAAGGGTCGGGTACTGGTGGAAGGCAAGAAGCTTTCAGGTCAGCGTATTGGTCAGCTCAAACTCGACCAGGAATGGGACAGCGTGGTACTGGTATTGATGAACGAGGACTATGAACCGGTCGAGATCCACGAGGCCGAACGTGCCGCAGTCATGGAGGCAGTGGCCACGGCGCGTGATGCCAAGCGCAGCCGCCGCGGTGCGATGTCGGTGGCCCGTTTCAAGGCCATCAGCCACCAGGTCTGGCCTTCGGGAGACGAACAGGCAGATGGCGCCATGCCTGCCAGGTCCGGTACACAGGCGGACTGACGTGCAGGACGTTGCCGAACTGCTCGGCCCGCACGGCCCGCTGGTCGAGGCCATTGACGGTTTTCAGTGTCGCGAGGCACAACAGCAGATGGCCGGGGCAATTGCCGAATGCCTGACCGACAACGACATTCTGGTGGTCGAGGCGGGTACCGGTATCGGCAAGACATTCGCTTATCTGGTACCGGCCTTGCTGTCCGGTGGTAAGGTTATCGTTTCCACCGGCACCCGCAATCTGCAGGATCAGCTCTATCATCGTGACCTGCCAGTGGTGCGTGACGCGTTGGGTCTGCCACTGCGGACAGCTTTGCTCAAGGGTCGCGCCAACTATCTGTGCCGTTATCGGCTTCACAATACCATTTCGCAGGGGCGCCTGCGCTCACGCGAACTTGTCGATGAATTACAGGAGGTTCGCTCATGGGCCGGCCGTACACGCAGTGGCGACATTGCCGAGGTCACCGCCCTGTCGGAGCAGTCGGCGATCTGGCCGCTGGTGACCTCCACGGCTGACAACTGCCTGGGCAACGAATGTCCGGACTATGGCGAGTGTCACGTCATGCTGGCGCGGCGCAAGGCACAGGAGGCCGATATCGTCGTCATCAATCACCATCTGCTGTTCGCCGATCTGGCACTGAAGGAAGACGGTTTTGGGGAATTGTTGCCCAGCGCCAATGCGTTCATCATCGACGAGGCGCACCAGTTACCGGATATCGCCACCGGTTTCTTCGGCCTGGCGTTGGGTGCGCGTCAACTCAACGATCTGGCGCGTGACGTACAGACCGAACATCTGCGCGAGGGGGGAGACATGGCGGCGTTGCCGGATGCGCGCCAGGCACTTGAAAAGGCGGTGGCCGACTTGCGCATTGCCATGGATAGCCCGCCTGGCCGTTATGGCTGGAACGAGGTGATACGCAAAAACGGCGTCGAATCCGCCCTGCAGGAACTTGCCGACAGCCTTGCGGCTATGACACCCTGGTTGGAGAAAGCCGCCGTGCGCGGCAAGGGGCTGGAGAGCTGCTGGCGCCGTTGCCTGTTGTTGCAGGAACGGTTGCAGCAGTTGCGCGATGACACCCAGGACGACCATATCCGCTGGGTCGAGATCTTTCGCTCGGCATTCAGTCTTCATCTGACACCGTTGCAGATCGCGGAGAGCTTTCAGGCCGGCATGGCGCAACAGAACGCAGCCTGGGTGTTTACCTCGGCAACCCTGGCCGTGGGTGACGATTTTGGTCATTTTACCGAACGTCTGGGGCTTGAGGATGCCCGGTGCCTGCAACTGGACAGCCCGTTCGACTATCCGCGTCATGCCGTGCTGTATGTCCCGCGCGATCTGCCCGAGCCCAACACACCTGACTATACCCGTGCTGTGATCGATGCCTCGCTGCCGGTATTGGAGGCCAGTGGCGGGCGCGCCTTTCTGCTGTTTACCAGCCACCGTGCACTGCGCGAGGCCGCCGAACTGTTGCATACGCGTATCGAGCACCCCCTGCTGGTGCAGGGTGATGCGCCCCGCGGGGTCCTGCTGGAGCGGTTCCGGGAATATGGCAACGCCGTACTGCTGGGCACCAGCAGCTTCTGGGAAGGCGTGGATGTGCGTGGCGAGGCGCTTTCCTGTGTCGTGATCGACAGGCTGCCTTTCGCCTCGCCGGGTGATCCGGTTCTGCGGGCACGTATCGAGCACATGCGTGAACAGGGCGGTAACCCGTTCATGGACTACCAGTTGCCGAATGCCGTGATTACGCTCAAGCAGGGTGTCGGCCGTTTGATCCGCGATGTCGAGGATCGTGGCATCATGATGCTGTGTGATCCGCGGTTGCTGAGCAAGCCTTATGGCCGGGTGTTTCTCGATAGTTTGCCACCAATGACGCGCACACGCGAACTCGATGTGGTACGGCGCTTTTTTCGTATCGCCGGACATCACGAGGCCATGTCGGCAACGGAGCAGGAAGCATGCGATTGATCGCCGTGGATACCGCGACCGAGGCCTGCTCGGCCGCCCTGTGGCAGGATGGTGAGGTGCTGGCGCGCTTTGCGCTGGCGCCACGCGAACATACCCGGCTGATATTGCCGATGATCGATGCCTTGCTGGCCGAGGCGGGTATGCAGCGCCAGCAATTGGATGTCGTCGCCTTCGGACGTGGCCCTGGCAGCTTCACCGGGCTGCGTATTGCCGCGGGTATCGCCCAGGGGCTGGCATTGGCCCATGATTTGCCGGTGGTGCCGGTCTCGAGCCTGGTGGCGCTGGCGCAGACCGCCGCGCGCGAACATGGCTGTGAGCGGGTCATGGCCGCCATTGATGCACGCATGCAGGAGGTGTACTGGTGTCTGTGCCAGGCCAAAGATGGCCTGATGCGGGCGGTCAGCGAAGAAATGGTGGCAGCGCCGGAGGCTGTCGAGATACCGTTACGAAATGAATGGGATGCAGCCGGCAGCGGCTGGGATACCTTTGCTGATGTTCTGGTACCGTTTGCTGGTGAGGCATTGCGCCGCCGGTATTCCGGTGTATTGCCACATGCCGCCGATATCGCCAGATTGGCAGTGCGCGACCATGCCAATGGCCTGGCCGTGGATGCCGCGCAGGCACTGCCGGTGTATTTGCGCAATCAGGTGGTCAGCAAGCGATCCAGTATATCTTCGTAAATACGTGACAGGGTGTCGAGATCCTCGACACCGACGCATTCATCGACCTGGTGGATGCTGGCGTTGAGTGGCCCCAGCTCGACGACCTGTGCGCCGGTCGGGGCGATGAAGCGGCCATCCGAGGTGCCGCCCGAAGTGGACAGTTCGGTGTCGATGCCGGCATGTGTGCGGATCGCGGCAGTGCAGGCCTCGACCAGTTCGCCAGGCTGGGTCAGGAAGGGATGGCCGGACAGCCGCCAGCGGATGTCGTAATCCAGCCCGTGCCGGTCGAGAATGGCCGTGACCCGGTCCTTCAGGCCCTGTTCGGTCGATTCGGTCGAGAAACGGAAGTTGAACATGACCTCGATCTCGCCCGGGATCACGTTCTCGGCACCGGTGCCGGCATGGATGTTGGAGACCTGGAACGTAGTGGGCGGAAAGAACGCGTTGCCGTCGTCCCAGTGTTCGGCGCACAGCTCGGCCAGTGCTGGGGCTGCGCGATGCACGGGGTTGTCGGCCAGTTGCGGGTAGGCCACATGGCCCTGTTTGCCGCGTATGGTCAATATGCCGTTGAGTGATCCACGCCGGCCGTTCTTGATGGTGTCACCCAATCGTTCGCGGCTGGAGGGTTCGCCGACCAGACACCAGTCGATCTTTTCGTTGCGCGCCTGCAGGTGTTCGACGACCTTGACGGTGCCATCGATGCTGGGGCCTTCCTCGTCGCTGGTGATCAGGAACGCGATCGAACCGCGGTGATCCGGGTGCGCGGCCACGAAACGCTCGCAGGCCGTGACCATGGCCGCAAGGCTGCCTTTCATGTCGGCTGTGCCACGACCATACAGTAGTCCGTCACGGATCTCGGGTGAGAAGGGCGGGGATGACCACTGATCCTCGGGGCCGGGCGGCACCACATCGGTATGCCCGGCGAAGGCCAGCACCGGTCCCTGGTTGCCGCGCCGGGCCCAGAAGTTGTCCACCTCGCCAAAACGCAGGGTTTCGATATGAAAGCCAATGGCCGCCAGACGTTCGCACATGAGCGCCTGGCAACCGGCATCGTCGGGCGTTACCGAGGGGCGCGAAACCAGTTGTATGGCGAGATCGAGCGTATCGGACATGATGTCAACCCGCCTGTTGCAGCAGGAAGGCCTTGTAGCCGTCAGCGGAAAAACCGCATTGCAGTTCGCCATCGTCGCGCTCCAGCAACGGCCGCTTGATGATGGCCGGTTGCTCGAGCATCACCTCGATGGCGCTGTTGCGGTCGATGTTATCACGGATTTGTGCGGGCAGCTTGCGCCAGGTCGTGCCGCGGCGGTTGAGCAGGGCCTCCCAGCCGAGCCGTTCGATGAACGAGATCAGCATTTCGCGTGTCAAGCCATCCTTGCGATAGTCGTGCAAGCGGTAGTCTATCCCGTGGTTATCTAGCCACTTGCGCGCCTTGCGAATGGTATCGCAATTGGCGATACCGTACATCGTGATGCTCATGGCTGTTCTCCAGGGATGGCTGCGGGGATCAGATGTCACGCAGCAGTTCGTTGATGCCTACCTTGCCGCGCGTCTTCTCATCGACCTGCTTGACGATCACGGCGCAGTAGAGGCTGTATTGGCCATCTTTCGAAGGCAGGTTGCCGGACACGACCACCGATCCGGCCGGGACCCGGCCATACAGGATCTCGCCGGTTTCACGATTGTAGATCTTGGTGCTTTGACCTATGTAAACACCCATCGAGATCACCGAGCCTTCCTCGACCACCACGCCCTCGACAATCTCCGAACGCGCACCGATGAAGCAATTGTCCTCAATGATAGTCGGGCCTGCCTGGAGCGGTTCGAGCACGCCACCGATACCGACGCCACCGGACAGGTGCACATTCTTGCCGATCTGCGCGCAGGAACCGACCGTGGCCCAGGTATCGACCATGGTGCCGCTGTCCACATAGGCGCCGATGTTGACGTAGGAGGGCATCAGCACCGTGCCAGGGGCGATGTAGGCGCCCTTGCGCGCGGTGGCGGGCGGCACGACACGTACGCCGCCCTCGCGAAACTCGCGCGAGTTCATGTCGGCGTATTTGGAGGGCACCTTGTCGAAATAGTTGGTGAAACCACCCTTCAGAAAGGCATTGTCCTCGATACGGAAGTAGAGCAGTACGGCCTTCTTGAGCCACTGGTTGACGACCCAGTCACCGACACCGCGCCGTTCCGCAACCCGGGCCTTGCCGGTATCGAGCATATCGATGGCCTCGAGAACGGCTTCCTTTACGTGGGTTTCCACACTACGGGGCGTGATGTCGGCACGGCGTTCGAACGCCTCTTCGATGATGGATTGCATGTCACTCATGGGCTCTGCCTTGTGTCTGTGGTGTCTGATCCCGGTTTGCGTGGACCGGCGCTGTCTTGTGGCGCTGATTTTAAGGGACTATGGCGCGTAACACCAGCAGGGCCGGCATCCAGTCCCGGCAGGCGTTCCCAGGCGCGCTGGCCGGTCACCAGCAATTGTTGCAGGCGGACCGGTACGGGTGGCCTCAGGCGCATGGTCAGTGGCTGGTGCTGCGCCAGCAGAGCGCGTATCGCGCGCCAAACGCGCCTGGCGGTCGGGTCATCCAGCAACACGAGGTGCTCGTCGATCCTGCGGGCCAGGCCGGCGCGGTTCTGGCCCACGGCCAGACGCAGCAGATTGTCGATGAGATGGATATCGGTGAATGTCAGCCGGGCGCTGACCAGACGCGCCTGCAACAACATCCCGGGATTACCGCGCAGTGCAGCGTGCAGGGCATCGGTATCGATATCGTCGAGTATGACGCTGGCTGATAGCCGGGCATCGTCACGCAGTTCGGCGCGCAATGACAATTGGTAGCGCCGTTGTGTGTGGTCATGGGCTTGTGTGGCTTCCAGATCGAATATCAGATCCTTGAGGTAGCCCGCCTGCATGAGAACGAACGCGATCCCGAGCGGCAGCTTGCGCACCGGCACCCGAAGGCCGCGTACGATAAAGCGGCCGTTGAATGGCCTGGCCTGTGCGGGGAACCGGAGACGATCGATGGTGATGGAAAAACCGATGGGAGGTGGCAGGCGCAGGGTTATGCCGTGCACAATGATCTGTTCTTTATGGCGTTCGGCGTGTTGGAAAAGCACATTGTCCTGTGGCACAAGGGGAAGGTAGTTGCGAAGCAGCATGCTCGCCTGCTGTGCCGGTGGTGTTTGCGGCGGCGGGTCGTTGTAACGAAAGCGCGGGCTGGTGATCCACAACCATACGCCGATGGCACCGGACAGGGACAGTACGAGGAGGTAACGCAGCAGGCGTTTCACGGGCTGGAGAACGAGTCAATGCAATATTGCCGGATACGCTGCGCGGCATCCACGCATTCATCCAGCGCCGCCACCAGCGCGATGCGGATGTGATGACTTCCCGGATTGATGCCCTGTGCCTCGCGTGACAGGTAACTGCCAGGCAGCACGGTGACATTGTATCGTTCGAAGAGGCCGCGGGCGAATGTGTCATCGGCGACTGGTGTGCGCGGCCACAGGTAGAAACCGGCCTGCGGTTCGGGGATCTCGAGCACGTCATCGAGGATTCCAAGTACCGTGGAGAATTTCTCACGGTAGGCTTCACGGTTGCGGCGCACGTGTTCCTCATCCGACCAGGCCGCGATACTGGCGTGCTGGGTCGGTGGCGGCATCGCGCAGCCGTGGTAGGTGCGGTAGCGCAGAAAACGCTCGATGAGTTCTGCATCGCCGGCAACGAAACCCGATCGCAGCCCCGGCAGGTTGGAGCGCTTGGACAGGCTGTGAAATACCAGGCAGTGTCGCAGTGCATGATTGCCCATCGTGACCGCCGCTTGCAGCAGCCCCGGTGGTGGCTGGTCTTCATGCGGATAGATCTCTGAATAGCATTCGTCCGAGACGATGACGAAGTCGTGCCGCTCAGCCAGTTCGATCGCATGTTGCAGCGCCTCCAGTGGCATCACGGCCCCGCTGGGGTTGCCTGGCGAGCACAGGTACAGCAACTGGCACCGCGCCCAGGCCGATGCCGGTACCGCATCGAGATCGGGCAGGAAACCGGTATCACGGGTGGTGTTCAGGTACCATGGTTCGGCGCCAGCCAGCAGTGCCGCGCCTTCGTAGATCTGGTAGAACGGGTTGGGCATCATCACCAGTGGCTTGCGGCCGCGATCGACCAGACACTGGGCGATCGCGAACAGGGCCTCACGCGTGCCGTTGACCGGCAGCACATGGCGCTCGGGAGAGATACCATTCACGGGCAGGCCGAAACGCCGTTCAAGCCAGGTGGCGATGGTCTCGCGCAGGCGTTCGCTGCCACGCGTGAGCGGATAGTCCGACAGGCCATGCAGATGGCTGATCAGCGTCTCATGCACGAAGGATGGCGCCGGATGCCGGGGTTCGCCGATCGACAGCGGAATGTGATCGAGCCCCGCGGGCGGCGTGATGCCCTGCTTGAGCCTGGCAAGCTTTTCGAACGGGTAGGGGTGCAGTTTGTCGAGGTCGGGATTCATCTGGCGGCTTTGGCTGATCTGCAAAGACTTTCAGTATAAGATATCGTCCCATGGCTTCCAAACCCGCTTCCAGCCTGTTGCCCGTTCTGAGCCTTCTGATCGCCGCTTCGTTGTGGGGGCTGTTCTGGTATCCATTGCGTCTGCTCGAACAGCATGGCATGCCGGAGATCTGGGCCACCCTGACCGCCTACGTTTCAGTGACGTTGTTGGGGGTGTTTATCTATCGCACCCGTCTGTCGTGGTTTGGCCGTCACCCTTCCCGGCTGTTGCTGCTGGCTCTGTTGTCGGGCTGGTGCAACGTCAGCTTCATCCTTGCGGTGGTCGAGGGGCCGCTGGTGCGGGTGATACTGCTGTTCTACCTGTCACCGGTCTGGGCGCTGATTCTCGGGCGTCTGTTTCTTGGTGAAAGGCCAGGCAGGTCCTCACTGCTGGTATTTCTGTTCGCCCTGACCGGCGCGATCATCATGCTCTGGGATCCGGGTGTGGGCAGTCCCTGGCCGTTGAGTCTCAACGACTGGCTGGCGATCTCGTCGGGTCTGGCGTTTGCCGCGGCCAATGTCACGGTGCGCGCGCTCGAATCGGTGCCGGTTGCGGTCAAAACCCTGGCCAGCTGGGGCGGAGCGGTGGCCGTCTCACTGATCGTGATTCTCGTACTGTCTCTGCCGCTGCCGTCGGTCACGGCCGGTCCCTGGCTTGCCAGCGTCTTGCTGGGCATCGGTGGCATCGGGGTCATGACCCTGGCCGTGGTTTATGGCGTCAGTCACGTGCCGGTACACCGTTCCGCGGTTTTGTTGCTGTTCGAGATCGTTGTCGTCGCGGTATCCGGGCAATTGTTGTCGGATGAGCCCCTGATTCCCCGTGAGGTCATCGGTGGCAGCCTGATCGTACTCGCCTCACTGGCCGAGGCCTGGTTGCAGATGAAGCGGCACCCATGAACATTCGAGCCATTCATCATGTCAGTTTTCTGGTTTCAGACCTCGGGCGCGCGCTGGTCTTCTATCGCGACGTACTGAGGCTGCCGGTACTGGACGAACGGCCGGATCTGGGCTATCCAGGCGCCTGGATCGGTATCGGTGAACAGCAGCTGCATCTCATGGTATTGCCGGATCCCTGTGCCGGTCGGCCGCGTCCCGAACACGGCGGGCGCGATCGGCATGTCGCGTTGCAGGTCACCGGACTGGAAGAACTGGCCCAACAGCTCGAACAGCACGCAATACCCTTTACACGCAGCCGTTCAGGCCGTGCCGCCCTGTTCTGCCGGGATCCCGATGGCAACGCCCTGGAGTTCATCGGGGAGCAGACACAACGCGGAAAATGACGCATCCCGCCGGTGCCGGTATTCAGGCCAGGCAGGTTTTCCACCGGATCGATCGTCTCATGTCCAGCCTGCGGGAAGGGATCAATCGCTCAGTTGTTCAATGATATTCTGGCGGATGCTTTCACGCAGTGCCTGATCGCTGACCGGCTGGTCGTTGGTAGTGGTAACGTAGAACACATCCTCGATACGCGGGCCGATGGTATTGATGCGCGCCACCTGCAGACGGATGTCATGTTGCTGAAAGACCTGTGCGATTCGTGACAACACACCGGGACGGTCTGATGTGATAACCTGGACGATGGTATGACGGCCGTCGGCGTCATCGCTGAATATGACCTGGGTAGGGATGCTGAAATGACGCAGGGCGCGCGGGGTGCGCCTCGAAACCCCGGGGATCGGGCTGTCCTTGCTGAATCTGAGTTGTTGCGACAGTACACGCTGTATTTCGTCCAGTCGCGCGGGTTCGGTTATCTGTTCGTTGCTTTCCTCAATGATGCGGAAGGTATCGAGACTGTAGCCGTTGTCGAGGCGGATGATACGCGCATCGACGACCGTGAGACACAGCTGTTCGAGGGCCGAAGTGGTCATGGCGAAATGGCGGTCGTCGAAGGGCCCGTAGATCAGAACCGCGGTACTGCCTTTGACGTCCTCGGTGAACAGCTCGACGAGCGGCAGGTCGTCCGGGTTGGAGGCGAGTATGGCCTCGGTGTGCCAGGCGATCTCGGCCGGTGTGTGATAGAGAAAGTAATCGGCGCCGGCGGCATCCCAGAGTGTTTCGATGGCCTGGTCGTCTATTTTTCTGCCTGCCAGCAGTTTACGTGCCTGTTCGCGGGTTTCCTGAATCAGTTCGACATCGTCGAGCGGCCGTTCCAGCCCACGTTTGAGGGCGCGATGGGTGGAATGATACAGCTCCTTGAGCAGGGAATGTTTCCATGAGCTCCATAGCTTGGGGTTGGTGCCCCGGATATCGGCCACGGTCAGCAGATACAAATAGTCCAGGCGTGTGCCATTGCCGACCAGACGCGCAAAATCATTGACGACCTCCGCATCACTGACATCCTTCTTGTTGATGACATTCGACATGTCGAGATGATGGCGGACCAGCCAGCAGACCAGCTCGGTGTCGAACTCGCTCAACTGGTGGCGCTGACAGAAATCACGCGTGATCTCCTCTCCGATGACCGAGTGATCGCCGCCACGCGCCTTGCCAATATCATGGAACAGCCCGGCCAGGTACAGAAGTTCAGGTTTGGGGATACGCTGGATGATCTCGCTGCAGTCCGGCAGTTCATGAGTGAATTCGGGCACAGTCAGGCGACGCAGGTTGCGCACCACGAACAGGATGTGTTCATCGATGGTGTAGGCATGGAACAGGTCATACTGCATGCGCCCGACCAGCCGGCCGAATTCGGGCAGATAGGCGGCCAGCACGCCATACAGGTTCATGCGCCGCAGTTCATGGGTAACGCCATGCGGCTGACGGATGATCTCCATGAACAGGCTCCTGGCACGGATGTCATTGCGGAACCTGTCGTCTATCAGATGCGTGTTGTCACGGATCAGGCGGATGGTCGAGGCACGCACGCCCTTGAGATCCGGGTGCTGTTCGAGGATCAGAAAGATCTCCAGCAGCGCAAAGGGATAGTTGCGGAACACCTTGTCGTTGGTAACCTCGAGGAACCCCATGCGTACCTGGAAACGTGAATTGATCCGGTAATTCTGGTACAGGATGGCTTCCTGGAACAGTTGCAAAAGCATTTCGTTGAGACGGTGCAATTCCATGACCGTTCGGTAATAGGTCTGCATGAACTGCTCCACGGCCAGGTTGCCGTCCTCGTCACTGTAGCCGAACATGCGCGCGAGGTCGTTCTGGAAGTCGAACAGCAGCCTGTCCTCACGCCGCCCGGTGAGGATGTGCAGGCCGAATCGGATCTTCCATAGCAGATTCTGGCCCTGCATGAGTGTTTGGTATTCTTTTTCGGTCAGGAATTCGTGTGCCACCAGGTCATGCAGTGTTTCGGCGCCGAAGTGACGCTTGACCACCCAGCCGATGACCTGTATGTCGCGCAGGCCGCCAGGCCCCTCCTTGATGTTGGGCTCCAGGTTGTACGCCGTATCGTGAAATTTCTGGTGACGCCGTTTCTGCTCTTCCCATTTGGCCTCAAAGAACTGTTCGCTCGGCCAGATGTGGTCGGGTCCCACGCGCTGCTTCATGTCGTGGAACAGATTTTGCGGCCCGATCAGCAGACGAGCCTCCATGAGGTTGGTGACCACCGTGATGTCTTCCTGTCCTTCGGTCACGCACTCGTCCAGTGTACGCACGCTCTGGCCAACCTCGAGGCCGATATCCCACAGGAAGGTCAAAAACGCGCCTATGGGCTCGTTGTACTGATCCTGGATGCCGTTGTCGAGCAGGATCAGCAGGTCGATGTCGGAATGTGGATGCAATTCACCCCGCCCGTAGCCGCCCACAGCCACCAGCGCGATGTCGCTGCTGTTTTCATCGATGAAACAGCGCCACGCACGGCACAGAACCTCGTCGATGATCCGTGCACGGCCATGCACCAGCTGGTCAGCCGGGGTGCCTTCACTGAACAGGGTCTTGAGTTTTTCATCGGCCGAGCGAATGATCTGTTTGAAGATGCCGATGTCAGGCTGCCCACCGGCGCTCGCCTGCTCCAGCATGGCGGGTTCGATGATCTGTTCGGGGCCGATGGGCGTGTCTGTTACCGACGGATTCATGCTGCTGGCAGTATGGGTTCTTCGTCAGGCCGCAGGGTGAGCACCTCGAAGCCTGATTCAGTGACCAGGATGGTGTGTTCCCACTGTGCGGACAGCTTGTGATCCTTGGTGACCACCGTCCAGCCGTCACCCAGCAGTTTGATGTGGCGTTTGCCGGCATTGATCATGGGTTCGATCGTGAAGGTCATGCCAGCCTTGATTTCGACACCGGTGCCAGGCGTTCCATAATGAAGGATCTGCGGATCCTCATGGAAATTTCGTCCGATGCCATGGCCACAGTATTCGCGCACAACGGAATAGTTGTGCGCTTCCGCGCATTGCTGGATCACATGACCAATGTCGCCGATACGGATGCCGGGGCGAACGATGCTGATGCCACGGCGCATGCATTCATAGGTGGTATCCACCAGCTTGCGCACATGTTTGGGCGCATCGCCAACGATGAACATCTTGCTGGTATCACCATGAAAACCATCCTTGATGACGGTGACGTCGATATTCACGATATCGCCTTTTTTCAATTTTTTGGGGCCGGGAATACCATGACAGACCTGGTGATTGACCGAGGTGCAGATGGATTTCGGAAAGCCGCGGTAGTTGAGCGGTGCCGGGATGGCCTTCTGCTCGTTGACGATATAGTCGTGGCACAGGCGGTCGAGTTCGTCGGTAGTGACTCCCGGACGGACGTGCGGGCCGATCATCATCAGGACGTCAGCGGCCAGCTTGCCGGCCACTCGCATCTTTTCGATTTCGTCCGGCGTTTTTATGGTAATAGACATGTTGATCCTGTGGTTATTGAGGCCCCGGGGCCAGGGCCGCGGCAGCAAGTGGTTGGAAAAGCCGTGATTCTCGCCCATATCGTTGTTGCTGGCCAGCATTTATGGTATAAATCGCGCGCCGTTTTGGCAAATTCACACATGCGCCGTCACATGTTGCCGGGTGCCCGCCACGCGGGTTGCAACATGGGGCGTATGGAGGTTCAACCCCTACAATCGGAGCAATACACATGGCAAAGGTCACCATGCGCCAGATGCTGGAGTCTGGCGTGCATTTCGGTCATCAGACCCGTTACTGGAACCCGAAAATGGCCCCGTACATTTTCGGTGAACGCAGCAAGATCCATATCATCAACCTGGAAAAGACGCTGCCGCTGTACAACGAGGCGCTCAATTTCCTTGGCAGTCTCGCGGCCAACGGCGGCAAGATCCTGTTCGTGGGCACCAAGCGCGCGGCGCGCAATGCCATCCGAGAGGAAGCTCAGCGTTGTGGCATGCCGTATGTCGATCATCGCTGGCTGGGCGGCATGCTCACCAACTTCAAGACGGTCAAGCAGTCCATTCGCCGGTTGAAGGAGCTGGAAACCATGGCCGAGGACGGCTCCATGGACCGCTTGTCGAAGAAGGAAGCACTGATGCTCGATCGTGAACGCGAGAAACTCGAGCGCAGTCTTGGCGGTATCAAGGACATGGGTGGTCTGCCCGACGCACTGTTCATCATCGACGTGGGTTATGAAAAGATCGCTGTCAGCGAGGCGAACAAGTTGGGAATCCCGGTTGTCGCCGTTGTCGATACCAATAATTCACCCGATGACATCGACTATGTAATCCCGGGCAACGACGATGCCATTCGTGCCATCAAGCTCTATACCACCGGTGTGGCTGATGCGATTATCGAGGGCAAGGCCACGGCCACCACTG
>WFUO01000062.1 GCA_015484945.1 Gammaproteobacteria bacterium
CACGGCGGAGCCGCAAGCCACTGATCATCATGGCCGTGCTGTTTCTGCTGCCGGCGGCGGCGGCCAGCATCGTTTACAAGTTTTTCCCTGATCTCGTTACCCGTATGGGTATGAGCAACCACGGCACGCTCGTTCGGCCCGTGCGCCCGATCGAAACACAAGGACTCGTGACTCTGGAAGGCAAACCGTTGAATGCCGACATCTTCCGAGGCAAGTGGACGTATATCTATATAGATTCTTCCGATTGTGACCGTTTGTGCCGTTTCCAGCTGTACCTCGGCAGGCAGGTGCGACTGGCCCAGGGCAAGGACATCTCCAGATTGCAGCGCCTGTTCGTCGTAACAGACAGGAAAAACATTGACAGTCTGTTGCCGGCGCTGCGCAAGAATCACCCGCATTTGATTGTTGCAACACTGAATGCGCAGAATGCCGGTCGATTTCTGCGTCAGTTTTCAGTAAACGACAAGCCGGTGAAAGACGCGCGGCGCACCTATATCATCGACCCGGTCGGTCAGCTGATGATGTACTACGAACCGGAGAAGGTGCTGGAACCGGCAAAGGAAAAGCGCGGCAAGGAGATGCTCATGGACATGAGGAAACTGATGCACAACAGCAAGGTGAACTGAGATGAGCCCGTGGTTTAGAAGACTCAACTTGCTTGCCATTCCACTGGCGCTCACAGTGGTGATACTGGGAGCCTATACCCGGTTGTCGGATGCCGGCCTGGGATGCCCGGACTGGCCTGGTTGTTATGGGCACATCACCGTGCCAAAGACCGCTGACGAGATCAGAAAAGCGCATGAAAAATACGGTCGCCCGGTGGAAACCCACAAGGCATGGAAGGAGATGGTGCATCGCTACTTCGCCAGCACCCTGGGCCTGATCATCGCGCTCATGGCGCTGATTGCTTTCCGTAACCGGCATAATCCTGATCAACCAACGCGTTTGGCTTATTTTCTGCTGTTGCTCGTGATCCTGCAGGGCATGTTGGGCATGTGGACGGTGACACTGAAGGTGCATCCGGTGATCGTGATGCTGCACTTGATCGGCGGGTTTACCACATTGGCATTGCTCTGGTGGCTGTACATACGCAACCGCCCCAAACGGCATTCCGCGCCTGGCGGTGGCAGGGCCCTGACCGTGCTGGCAATCGCGGTACTCGTGGTGCAGATCGCACTGGGTGGCTGGACCAGTTCGAACTATGCGGCCATGGCCTGTACAGACCTGCCGGGTTGCCATGCTGGCGAGCCCTGGCCGAAGATGGATTTTGAAAATGCCTTTCTGCGCTGGCAGGAGATCGGTCACGACTACGAGTTTGGCAAGCTGGATTCGCCGGCGCGCGTCGCCATCCATATGACGCACCGTATCGGCGCCGTGGTCACATTTACGATCCTGCTGCTGGTTGCGGGTTTGGCCATACGGCGAGGCGCTGGCACGCCGGTACGCTCGATTGGTATCGCATTGCTGCTGATATTGCTGCTTCAGGTGGGCCTGGGCATCTCCAATATCCTGTTCCGGTTGCCGCTGGGTGTCGCCGTGCTGCACAATGCCGT
Source organism: Gammaproteobacteria bacterium (assembly GCA_015484945.1). GTDB lineage: Bacteria > Pseudomonadota > Gammaproteobacteria > WFUO01 > WFUO01 > WFUO01. Next base: position 1,554 of record WFUO01000062.1, read on the forward strand.
CGCGGCCATCCTGCTGCTGGTGCTGCTGTTACTGTTGCGGCATCAGTTGCCTGATGATGCAAGGTGAGGACATTTCATGAGTGAGGCAGCGATGAACGGCCTGTTGCGAAAGGCGAAATGTAAGGAATTTCTGGGCCTTTGCAAGGGCAAGGTCGTTGGCATGCTGGTGTTTACCGCCGTGGTCGGTATGTTCATGGCCACCGGAGACCTTCGGCATGGCGTCATGCCGGGCTGGCCGCCGCTGAATGTCTTGATATTCGGCTCACTGGGTATCGGTCTGGCGGCCATGTCGGCGGCGGCCATCAATCATGTCGTCGATCAGCGCATCGATGCCAAAATGGCGCGTACAAGCAACCGGCCGTTGCCGTCAGGCGCAATGACAGCGCGCCAGGCGCTGATCTTTGCCGGTATATTGTGTGTGCTGGCGATGCTGATACTGGTCGTGTTCGTCAATGTGCTGACCGCTGTGTTGACCTTTGTCTCACTCGTGGGTTACGCCATCGTCTATACCATGTATCTCAAACGCGCGACGCCGCAGAATATCGTCATTGGAGGCGCTGCAGGCGCTGCGCCTCCGCTGCTGGGCTATACCGCGGTAACCGGACAGATACACCCCGATGGGTTGTGGCTGTTCCTGATCATCTTCGTCTGGACCCCGCCGCATTTCTGGGCCCTGGCCATCTACCGGCGCAAGGAATATGCAAGGGTGGACATGCCCATGCTGCCGGTCACCCACGGCCCCGCCTTCACGCGTCTGCATGTGCTGCTCTACACCATTCTGTTGCTGGTGGTGTCTGTCATGCCCTTCGTGACCCGCATGAGTGGCACCTTCTATCTTGGCGGCGCGTTGGCGCTGGGCATGGGCTTTCTGTATTACGCCATCATGCTGATGAAGACGGCAGACGACCGTGTGGCCATGAAGACCTTTGGCTATTCCATTCTCTACCTGATGGGGCTGTTCGCGTTCCTGCTGATCGACCACTACATGCCGCTGCTGAAGACCCTGTTTTGATGACAACATGAGTTATCCGCGCCGATGAGATCAGGGTATCGAGTCGCGTCTTGTCATGCTCATATCAGGGTCATTGCAGCGGCGTGTGGCTGTTCTACACTTGGGTATCCTGTATCTTTCCTTGCCCGACTACATATAAGTATATTATAATATTGCGAATTTTTCGCAGCCGTTTGGTCGGGTATTAGGCCAAACGGTACTGAAAAGGTTCAAGATCAGGTACTTGCTGCCGATCCCTGTGCTGTCGCCTGCACAGGGCTAGCTGGTTTCAACATTCAAGCGAGGACAACATGGCGCACGCAACCGTGTCTAATGAAAAGTACAATTACGAGATTGTACGGAAATTCGCGATCATGGCCCTGGTTTGGGCGGTCGTCGGCATGTCCGCCGGCCTCTATGCCGCACTCGAACTGGCCTTCCCGGCGCTGAACTTCGATATCGCCGAAATCACCTTTGGCCG
>WFUO01000063.1 GCA_015484945.1 Gammaproteobacteria bacterium
ATCCCGGTTGTCGCCGTTGTCGATACCAATAATTCACCCGATGACATCGACTATGTAATCCCGGGCAACGACGATGCCATTCGTGCCATCAAGCTCTATACCACCGGTGTGGCTGATGCGATTATCGAGGGCAAGGCCACGGCCACCACTGCGGCCGTGGACGAGGATGATTTCGTCGAGCTTGACGAGGAAGGAAAGCCCAAGACCAAGAAGAAGACGGCCAAGAAAAAGACGGCCGCCAAGAAGTCCACTGTCAAGAAGAAGGCCGCCAGCAAGAAGAAGGTGGCCAAGAAGGCCACGGCAAAGAAGAAGGCGGAGTCTGATGACAAAGCCGGAGAGTCTGCCGAAAACACGGCCGATGCAGCGGATGAAGAGGGTGAGGCCGGGGAGTGACACCGGCCCCGTCATTTATTGAAACCGTTTTCTGAACACTCAGACGAGGTATTGTGGATGGCTATCACAGCAGCACAGGTTAAGGAACTGCGCGAAAGAACCGGCGCAGGCATGATGGAATGCAAGAAGGCACTGGTCGAGACCGATGGTGACATTGAAGCCGCGATCGAGCAGATGCGCAAGAGTGGTCTGGCCAAGGCTGACAAGAAGGCTGGTCGTGTCGCGGCCGAGGGCCTTGTGAAGATCAATATCAGTGAAGACGGCAAGCATGCCGTAGTGGTAGAGGTCAATTGTGAGACCGACTTCGTTGCCGGTGGCGATGATTTCAAGGATTTCGTCAACGCCGTTGCCGAGCGTATTCTGGCCGACAAGCCGGCCGATGTAGATGCCTTGCTGGCCTTGCCGCTTGTGGATGGTTCTGATGAGACCGTCAACGAAGCCCGCCAGGCGCTGGTGGCCAAGATAGGCGAGAACATACAGGTGCGCCGTTTCGAACTGTTCGAGACCAGCGGTATGTTCGGTGCCTATCTGCATGGCACGCGTATCGGCGTACTGGTGGACATGGACGGTGGTGATGCAGAGCTGGCCAAGGACATTGCCATGCACATCGCTGCCAGCAGGCCGGTATGCGTGGCGGAGAAGGATGTTCCTGCGGAGATGCTGGAGAAGGAACGCGAGATCCAGGTCGCCCAGGCGAAGGAGAGCGGCAAGCCCGACAATATCATTGAAAAGATGATCGAGGGTCGTATGCGCAAGTACCTGGCAGAAATCACGCTGCTGGGTCAGGCCTTTGTCAAGGATCCAGATATCACCGTTGGCAAGTTGCTGGACAAGCATGGCGCCACGGTCAACCGTTTTATCCGCATGGAGGTTGGCGAAGGTATCGAGAAGAAATCCGAGAATTTCGCTGACGAGGTCATGGCCCAGATCAAGGGCTGAATCCCGAGACAAGGCCCTGCTGACAGGGCCTTGTTTTTATGGGATGCTTGAAACCGTTTTGTACCATCAACCGGGAGACCGACGAACCAATGACGAACAAATCACCCGCCTTCAAGCGCATCCTGTTGAAACTGAGTGGCGAGGCCCTGATGGGGGAGGGGGATTACGGCATCGATCCCGAAGTGATTTCACGCATGGCGGGGGAGATTCGCGAGGTGGCCGACATGGGTGTGCAGGTCGGCATGGTCATTGGTGGTGGCAATATCTTTCGTGGTGCCGGGCTGGCGCAGTCGGGAATTGACCGTGTGACAGGCGATCACATGGGCATGCTGGCAACAGTGATGAATTCACTGGCCATGCAGGATGCGCTGGAACGGCAGGGTGTCAAGGCGCGGGTCATGTCGGCGCTGGTGGTACACCAGGTATGTGAGGATTATATTCGCCGCCGCGCGATCCGGCATCTGGAGAAGGGGCGCGTTGTTATCTGTGCGGCCGGTACCGGCAACCCGTTCTTTACCACCGATTCCGCCGCCAGCCTGCGCGCCATCGAGATCGGCGCCGACATCCTGATCAAGGCCACCAAGGTCGATGGCGTCTATTCCGCCGATCCGGTCAGCAACCCCGATGCGGTGCGCTACGAGCGCCTGGGTTTCGACGAGGTGATAGAAAAACGTCTGCAGGTGATGGATGCGACGGCATTCATCATGTGTCGGGATCATGGCATGCCCCTGCGGATATTCAATATTCATAATAGCGGTGATCTGGTTCGTCTCGTGCAGGGCGAACCGGTTGGTACTGTAGTGGAGTAAATGCGATGATCGATCACATCAAGCAACACGCCGAAGAGCGCATGGGAAAGAGCGTTGAGAGCCTGAAGAGCGATTTCCAGAAGATCCGGACAGGCAGGGCGCACGCCAGCCTGCTGGATCACATCAATGTCGATTACTATGGTTCACCGACCCCCATCAAGCAGGTGGCCAATATCAATGTCGAGGATTCGCGTACCTTGTCCATCATTCCGTGGGAGAAGACCATGGTGGGTCCGATCGAGAAGGCCATCATGAATTCCGATCTTGGCCTGAATCCGGCCACGGCCGGTGAGGTCATTCGTGTACCCATGCCGCCACTGACAGAGGAAAGGCGCAAGGACATGGTGCGGATCGTCCGTCAGGAGGCCGAGAACGCGCGGGTTGCCATTCGTAATATCCGTCGTGACGCCAACAGCGACCTGAAGGACCTGCTCAAGGAGAAGGAGATCTCTGAGGACGAGGAGCGCAGGGCGCAGGACGACATCCAGAAACTGACCAACAAGTATGTCGCCCAGGTCGATGAACTACTGGCCGCCAAGGAAAAGGAACTGATGGAAGTCTGACCTGGCGTCAGGCGGCAGTGATGAACGATCCGGAATCAGGCACACTCGCCAGACCACAGCATGTGGCTATCATCATGGATGGCAATGGCCGCTGGGCGCGGGCGCGTGGTGAGGACAGGCATATCGGTCACCAGGCCGGGGTCAGGGCCACGCGCCGGGTGGTCGAGGCCTGCGCCAACAGGCAGATCGCATCCCTGACCCTGTTCGCGTTCAGCAGCGAGAACTGGCGCCGGCCCCCTCAGGAGGTCAACAGCCTGATGGAGCTGTTTCTCGTCACTCTCGAGAACGAAACCGCGATGCTGAATCGCAATGATGTGTGTCTGAGGTTCATCGGCGACCGTGCGGCCTTTCCGCCGGCACTCCAGGAAAAGATTGCGATGGTCGAGGGGCTGACCGCCGGCAATGGCGGTTTGCGTCTGAATATCGCCGCCAACTACGGTGGACGCTGGGATATCACTCATGCGGCGCAGTGCCTGGCGCAAGAGGTCGAGGCCGGTCGCCTGCGTGCGCAGGATATCGATGAGACCCGCATGCATGCCTATGTGTGTCTTGCCGACCAGAAAGAACCCGACCTGTTCATTCGTACCGGCGGCGAACGCCGGATCAGCAATTTTCTTCTCTGGCAATTGGCATATACGGAACTCTATTTTACCGATACACTGTGGCCGGATTTCGATGAAACCGAGTTCGACCAGGCCTTGCGTTATTATGCCGGGCGCCAGCGCCGTTATGGCCGGACCGGTGAGCAGGTAGAGCAGGAGGGGGGCGGAGATGTTTAGAAATCGTTTGATCACGACCCTCGTCGTGCTACCGTTGTTCGTATGGACGATCCTCGTCATTCCCACGTTGTGGCTGGCCGTATTGCTGGCCACACTGGCCGGGCTGTCGGCCCTGGAGTGGGCGCGTATGTCGGGCGTGATAGCCGTTTCAATGCAATGGTTGTATGCACTGGTGCTGGTTGCTGGCATGGGCGCGTTCTGGTACCTGCGTTTCGACCGCGAGACGCTTGAACAGGTATTGCTCGTGGCGCTGATCTGGTGGGCAACGGTGCTCGCCTGGCTTGGCATACCGGGAACGCTCGCTGCCGGTGGCCGGGTGGTGATTTCGATGAAGCTGCTGATGGGGGTGCTGGTGTTGCTGCCAGCCTGGTATGCGCTCGTCTATTTACATCTCAACCTTGCCCAGGGACATTACTGGGTACTCTATATATTCATTCTGGTCTGGCTTGCTGACAGCGGTGCCTATGTGGCTGGCAAGGCATGGGGCAGGCGCAAGCTGGCGCCGCGTATCAGTCCTGGCAAGACCGTCGAGGGCGCGTTGGGGGCATTGGCGCTTTCGGTTCCCTGCGGAATCATCGGCGCATGGCTGCTGGATGTACCCGAGCAGTCCCGGTTGTGGTTCGTTTTACTGAGTATAGCGGTGATTCCGGTGTCTATCGTCGGTGATCTGCTCGAGAGCCTGATGAAACGCCAGGCGGGCATCAAGGACAGTGGTTCGCTGTTGCCAGGGCATGGTGGCCTGATGGATCGTATCGATAGTCTAACAGCAGCAGCACCGGTGTTCGTGGCCGGTTTGTACTGGTGGGTTGGCCTGTGAAGGGTGTCGCGGTTCTCGGCTCCACCGGCTCCATCGGGGTCAGCACCCTGGATGTGCTGGCGCGGCATCCCGATCGTTACCGGGTCGTGGCCCTGACGGCGCATCGCAATGTCGGACGACTCATTGAGCAATGTCGTCAGCACCGCCCTGCCTACGCGGTTATCGTGGATAAGGACGAGGCCGCGCATCTGCGACAGGCCGTTGATGATTTGCGTCTGCCGACCCGGGTGTTGTCCGGAAAAGAGGCGCTGGATACCATCGCTTCGCTGGAAGAGGTTGACCATGTGATGGCCGCTATCGTCGGTGCCGCCGGGCTGCAAGCCACACTGTCGGCGGCCCGGGCCGGCAAGCGTATCCTGCTGGCCAACAAGGAAGCGCTGGTGATGTCGGGACGTCTGCTCATCGACACGGCAAGAGAGCACGGCGCCGAGTTGTTGCCCATCGACAGCGAGCACAATGCCATCTTCCAGTGTCTGCCGCCAAAACGGCATGTGTCGGATGATGGCGGGGTGACCCGCATCCTGCTCACTGCCTCGGGCGGCCCGTTTCTCCGCACACCGGCCAGTGAACTGGCGGACGTGACGCCGGAACAGGCCTGCAACCATCCCAACTGGGACATGGGCAGGAAGATTTCGGTCGATTCGGCCACCATGATGAACAAGGGGCTGGAGGTCATCGAGGCCTGCCTGTTGTTCGATACCGATCCTGACAAGGTACAGGTGGTCGTGCATCCGCAGAGTATTGTGCATTCACTGGTTCAATATGTGGATGGTTCAGTGCTGGCACAATTGGGTAATCCGGACATGCGCACCCCGATCGCGCATGCACTGGCATGGCCCGGGCGTATCGATGCTGGCGTGACGCCGCTGGATCTGCCTGCCGTCGGTCGTCTCGAATTCGAAGCCCCCGACCAGGCGCGTTTCCCGTGCCTTCGCCTGGCCTTCGAAGCCATTCGGCATGGCGCCACGATGCCAGCGGTGCTCAATGCGGCCAACGAGGTTGCGGTCGAGGCCTTTCTCGATCGTCGGCTGGGGTTCGATGGCATACCCATGGTCATCGAGCAGGTCATGTCGAAGGCAGAAACACCCGCTGCCGCTTCCCTGGATGAGATTCTCGCCGTCGATCGACAGGCGCGTGAGCAGGCATTACAGGTCATCGGGCGCATGCAGAAGGGGACAGGCACATGAGCATGATCTGGTATGTACTGGCATTCATCGTTGCACTGGGCATACTGATCTCGGTGCACGAGTTCGGTCATTTCTGGGTCGCCAGGCGTATGGGTGTCAGGGTGCTGCGGTTTTCGATTGGTTTTGGCAAGCCAATCTGGAAGCATGTATCGAAGAAGGATGGTACCGAATATGTCATCGCCGCGATTCCGCTGGGCGGCTATGTTCGCATGCTGGGCGAGAAGGATGAGGATTACGATGACAAGGATGCGGATCAGGCCTTCAGCCAGAAACATGTCCTCAAACGTATGGCCATTGTGTTTGCCGGGCCGTTGTTCAATTTCCTGTTCGCCATTTTCGCCTTCTGGCTGATGTTTGTTACCGGTGTTCCAGACCGGGCGCCGGTATTGGATGTGGTCAAGGCCGAGAGCCGTGCAGCCAGGAGCGGCTTCCGCAATGGCGACCTGGTGCTGGAGATGAACGGCAAGACAGTATCCTCATGGCAGCAATTCAGGTTGGCGCTGTACGAATCCGCCTTGTCGGATGATACGATTCGTTTCACTGTGCGTGATGCCGGCGGGCGTCTGGCCGAACGCCGGCTCGATCTGGCGGGCATTGAGGATGTATTGGAGGAAAAGGACCTGGTCGGCAAGCTGGGATTTGGCCTCTGGCGTCCGCCCGCGGTTTTGGGAGAGATCATTCCCGGCAGCCCGGCCGACAAGGCCGGATTGAAACGGGGTGATCTCGTCCTTGCGGTGAACGGCAAGCCGGTTCGTGACTGGGTCCATCTGGTGACCACGGTTTACCGCTCGCCCGGAAAAACCCTGAATCTGACCCTGCAACGTTCAGGTAAACGGGTACAGGTGAAGCTGGTACCTGAAACACTTGCCCGTGGAGGCAGGCGATACGGACGCGCCGGCGTGAAACTGCCGCAGGAAACCGCCAAACGCTTGTTCGTGGAGATTCGCTACGGACCGGGTGAAGCACTGGCGCAGGGTGTGGCCAGGACCTGGCAGATGTCGGCGCTCATGCTCAAGGCATTGGTGCGAATCGTCACTGAGGCCTCGACACGCAGCATCAGTGGTCCGTTGACGATTGGCCGGTTTGCCGGCGAATCGGCCTCGCGTGGCTGGTTGGCTTTTCTGAGCTTTCTGGCCGTTATCAGTATCAGCCTCGGAGTGCTCAATCTGCTGCCAATACCGGTACTGGACGGGGGTCATTTGCTCTATTACCTGATAGAATTCGTCAAGGGGAGCCCATTGTCCGAACAGGCCCAGCTCGCAGGGCAGAAACTGGGGATATTGCTGCTGCTGTTATTGATGGGGCTGGCATTTTATAATGATTTCGTCAGATTCTTCACCTGAACGGCGCAATCGGAAAAAAGAATTTCAGGAACAATAATGAAGCGCATCGTTTTCATACTGTTTTTTCTGGGGGGGATGATTGCTCAGGCGCAGGCCTTTACCCCTTTCAAGATCAAGGATATCCGGGTGGAGGGCCTGCAAAGGATCTCGGCGGGCACGATCTTCAACTATCTGCCACTAAAGGCTGGTGATCTGGTCGATCGCCGGCGTTCTGCACAGGCGATCCGGTCTCTGTACAGAACGGGCTTCTTCAAGGACATCCAGCTCAAGCGTGATGGCAACGTTCTGGTCGTGATTGTGCAGGAGCGGCCTTCCATTGCCAGTCTCGAATTCACCGGCAACAAGGATATCGATACGGATGACCTGAAGACCAGTCTCAAGCGGATCGGGCTTGCGGTAGGGCAGGTGTACCGGCCAGAGTTGCTGGAGCGCGTCGAGAGCGAGATGCGTCGTCAGTACTTCAGCAATGGCAAATACGCGGTGCGCATAAAGACCATTGTGACACCGCTGGTGCGTAACCGGGTGGCCATCAAGGTCGTAGTATCGGAAGGCAAGGCAGCGCGCATCCGTTCCATCAACATCATCGGTAACAAGGTGTTCAGCGACGAGGAACTGCTGGATCTTTTCAAACTCTCAACACCAACGTTCTTCTCTTTCTATACCGGCAGCGACCAGTATTCCAAGCAGAAACTGGCCGCCGATCTGGCAACCCTGCGTACCTGGTACCGCGACCGGGGCTACCTGGCATTCAAGATCAAATCCACCCAGGTGTCGATTTCACCCGATAAACGCTATATCTATCTGACTATCAATATCCATGAAGGCAAGCGTTATCGCGTTGGCAAGATGCGTCTGGCCGGCAAGCTGGTGGTCAAGGCTGATGAACTCGAGCGTTTGGTGACCTTGCGGCCTGGCATGGTGTTCTCGCAGAAGCGTTTGTCTGAAACCATCAAGAAGATTGGTGACCGTTTGGGAGACGAGGGTTACGCGTTTGCCAATATCAATCCGGTTCCACGGGTCGATAAAAAGAAGCGCACTGTCGATCTGACCCTGTTTGTCGATCCCGGGCGCAGGGTGTATGTCCGTCGGATCAATTTCTACGGCAATCACAATACCAGTGATATCGTGCTGCGACGCGAAATGCGGCAAATGGAAGGTGGCTGGTTCTCGACCAAGAAGGTCAACCGCTCCAAGGTGCGTTTGCAGAAACTTGGCTATTTCACCAAGGTTACGGTCACCACACCTCAGGTACCGGGTACCACTGACCAGGTCGATGTCAATTTCACCGTGGTCGAAAAGCCGTCCGGAAACTTTCTTGCCAGCATAGGCTATTCCCAGACCAATGGTGTGATCTTCTCGACCAGTATCAAGCAGGACAACTTCCTCGGCACCGGCAAGCAGGTTGGTTTCAGTTTCAACAACAGTGATGTGAATCAGGGATTCAGCATTTCCTACATAAACCCCTATCATACGATCGACGGCGTCAGCCGTGGATTCATCTTCTCGTCGCAGGAAACCGATGCCAGCCAGGCAAACCTGTCCAACTATATTATTGATAATTCAGAATTATCAGTGATTTACGGAATACCCTTGACAGAATACCGCAGGTTCAGACTGTCGTTTGGGCTTGTGCGTACCGTGGTCAGGACCACCTCGATCTCGCCCACCGAGGTATTCGATTTCGTTAATACAAACGGCAGCTCATTTGATACAATCAGGTTGGGACTGCGCTGGACGTATGATTCGCGCAACAAGGCCATATTTGCCGATCGGGGTGTCTATCACAGCGTGGCCGCAGAGCTGACCGTGCCGGGCAGTGATCTCGAATACTACAAGATCAGCTACCGGCACAAACGCTATATCCCGATCAGCAGAAAACTGACGCTGGCCTTGAAGGGTGAGATCGCCATCGGTGACGGTTATGGAAACACAGCCGGCCTGCCGTTTTTCAACAACTTCTTCGCCGGTGGCGCTACATCGGTAAGGGGATACGAAGGCAATACCCTGGGGCCACGGGACTCGAACAACAATCCCCTGGGTGGCGCCTTCAAGTTGGTTGGCAGCGCCGAGTTCATCTTTCCGGTACCGTTTACCAAGCAGAGTGACACGTTCAGGCTGAGCGCCTTTTTCGATGTCGGCAATGTGTACAAGGACTACAATTCCTTCGATGCCGGTGAGTTGAGGGCTTCGGTCGGTGTGAGTGCCATCTGGATCTCTCCTGTCGGGCCGTTGCAGATCAGTTTGGCGGCGCCAATCAACGACAAGGCAACGGACAGGACACAGGTATTCCAGTTTACGCTGGGTGGTTCGTTCTTTTAACAATAGACTGGATAATCAGAGCTATGTCGAGAAAAATTGTAAATCTACTGATCGTGGGGCTTTTCGTGCTCGCCCCGTTTGCCGTACAGGCGGGGACACGCATCGTGGTAGTCAATCTGAACCGGGTACTGGAAAAGGCGCCCCAGAAGCGTCTGGCCGTGTTACGGCTCAAACGTGAATTCTCGGCACGCAACCGTCAGCTCGTTTCGTTACGCAAACGTCTGCGCAAACTCGAGATCAAGCTGGTGCGTAATCGTTTGACCATGAGTCCGTCCCAGATCCGCACACTGGAAGGAAGGATACGCACCTTGCGCAGAAAGATCAGGCGGGCCCAGGAAGACTATCGCGAAGACCTCAATATCCGCAAGAACCAGGAACTGAGACGGCTGCACAAGGTCGTGATTCGCACCATTCATCAGCTTGCCCGCAAGCACAAGTATGACCTGGTCCTGACTGATGCCATCTATGCCAGCAAGGCGGTCAACATAACCGATGATGTCCTGAGGAGTTTGGAAGCACAGGCACGTGCTGCGGTAAAAACGAAAAAGACCAAATAGGCCACGGGTCGGGGGTGGCCGATGGGATTCACGCTTGAAGATTTGGCCAGATATGTCGATGGCCGGGTCGAAGGTGACGGCCAGTGTGAGATTACCCATGTCGCCACTTTGCAGGCTGCTGGCAAGGGAGATATCAGCTTTCTCTCCAATCGTAGCTATCGCCGTTTCCTGAGGGATACCGGCGCTGCGGCAGTCATCCTGACCGAGGGTGACCGGGAGTTCTGTCAGACCAATTGTCTCGTGGTTGACAACCCCTATGTCGCCTTTGCGCGTATTTCCGCGTTGCTGAACCCGGCACCAACCCATACACCGGGGATCCATGCAAGCGCGGTGATTGCCGACGATGCAAGTATCTCCAGTACCGCGTCCATTGGTGCGCATGTGACCATTGGTTCCGGTGCCCGGGTTGGAGAAAACGTGCATATCGGGCCAGGCTGTGTGATTGGTGATGCCGTGAGTGTCGCGGATGAGAGTTTCATTCATTCCAATGTCACACTCTGCCGTGGCGTCACGTTGGGTAAACGCTGTCTCGTACATCCAGGTGCAGTTATCGGCAGTGACGGCTTCGGTATCGCCAATGACAATGGTGTGTGGGTCAAGGTGCCACAGATCGGCAGTGTCGTGGTCGGTGACGATGTGGAGATCGGTGCCAATACAACCATTGACAGGGGTGCGCTGGACGATACGGTCATCGAAGATGGCGTAAAGTTGGATAACCAGATTCAGGTGGCGCACAACGTCAGGATCGGTGCACATACGGCTATCGCAGGTTGCGTGGGAATTGCCGGTAGTGCCGTGATTGGCAAGCATTGTGCAATTGGTGGCGGTGCGGTGGTGCTTGGGCATTTGCAGATCACCGATCATGTGCAGATCACCGCCATGTCACTGGTAACCAGGTCGATCCGGGAGCCAGGGGTCTATTCATCAGGTACACCATTGCAGGAAAACGACGAGTGGCGCAAGAATTTTGCCCGATTCAGGCGATTGGACGATATGGCCAGACGGTTGAACAGGCTCGAGAAGAAAATCAACGAAACCGATAAACAGGAATAGATGATGTCAGAAGAGACGATCGACATTCATGAGGTTATGAAGCTGTTGCCTCATCGTTATCCTTTTCTACTGATCGATCGCGTGATCGAATGCACACCGGGTGATTCGCTTGTGGCTCTCAAAAATGTCACCATCAACGAACCGTTCTTTCCGGGGCATTTTCCGCATCGTCCGGTCATGCCGGGTGTATTGATCATGGAAGCGTTGGCCCAGGCTACCGGGATACTGGCCTTCAGAACCAGTGGCACGCACCCGGACGAAGATACATTGTATTATTTCGTTGGGATCGACAAGGCGCGCTTCAAGCAGCCCGTGGAGCCCGGTGATCAGTTGATGCTGCATGTCAAGGCCCTGAAATCCAGGGGTGGTATCTGGAAGTTCGATGCTGTCGCAAAGGTTGACAACAAGGTCGTTGCCAGTGCCGAGCTGATGTGTGCAGAAAGGAAGATTTCATCTTGATCCATCCAAGTGCCATCATTGATCCTGAAGCCAGGCTTGCAGAGGATGTCAAGGTAGGCCCGTTCACCATTATTGGCGCGGATGTCGAGATCGGGCCGGGCACTATCATTGGTTCACACGTCGTCATCAAGGGGCCCACACGTATTGGCCGTGAAAACCGTATCTTTCAGTTTGCGTCTCTGGGAGAGGAACCCCAGGACAAGAAATATGCCGGGGAACCGACGCTACTGGAAATTGGAGACCGAAACACCATCCGCGAATATGTCACCATGAACCGGGGTACGGCACAGGACAGGGGTACAACCACCGTGGGCAATGACAACTGGATCATGGCCTATGTACATATCGCTCACGATTGCGTAGTTGGGGACAATACCATCTTTGCCAATGCCGCTTCTCTGGCCGGCCATGTGCGAGTGGATGATTACGCCATTCTGGGAGGGTTTTCACTCGTTCATCAGTTTTGTCGTATCGGCGCGCATTCATTCAGTGGCATGGGCAGCGCCATTCACAAGGATATTCCTCCCTATGTAATGGTGTCAGGCAATCCCTGCAAGCCCTATGGGTTGAATACCGAGGGTCTGCGCCGCAGGGGAGTTGCGGCCGAGACTATCCAGGCGATCAAGGCGGCCTACAAGACCCTGTACAAGAGTGGCATGTTGTACAAGGAGGCTGTTGCCAGGATCACCGAAGCCGCGCAGGGTATGCCCGAGCTGGAACTGATGGCGGATTTTCTGACCGAATCCGAACGCGGCATTGTCAGGTAATGTCCAAGCGAATCGCACTGGTTGCGGGCGAGGCATCGGGAGACATTATTGGCGCGGGCCTGATAGGGGCCTTGAAGCAACGTTTGCCGGATGCCGAATTTTTTGGTATTGCCGGGCCACGTATGATTGCTGCAGGATGCAGGGCGCTGTTTCCGGCGGAGGCGCTGTCGGTTATGGGGCTGTTTGAGGTGCTGGCGCATCTCAAGGAGATACTTTCCATTCGCACGAAATTGTATGAAGAGCTGGTGCGCAACCCACCCGATGTCTTCATTGGTATCGATGCGCCTGATTTCAACCTGGGCCTGGAACGCCGATTGCGGCATCAGGGAATCAGGACCGTCCATTACGTTAGCCCGTCTGTCTGGGCATGGCGGCAAAAGCGGGTGCACAAGATACGCGAGGCCGTTGACCTCATGCTGACGCTGTTTCCGTTCGAGGAGGCATTCTATCATCGTCATGATGTACCAGCTGAATTCGTTGGCCATCCTCTGGCCGATATCATCGAAATGAAACCTGACCGGCTGGCTGCACGGCAAGCATTGGGCTTGTCATTGGAGGGCAATATTATTGCCCTGCTTCCAGGTAGTCGTAACAGCGAGGTCAAGCGCCTCGGCAAGATCTTCCTGCAGACGGCGGTGCAAGTGCGCCGGCAGGTGCCGGATATTCATTTCATCGCGCCCATGGCCAACGCATCGACGCGAGCGATCTTGCGTTACCAGGCAGCCCGTTTCCCGGACCTGCCGTTGGACATCATCAATGGAGACTCACGCAAGGCCATGATGGCGGCAGATGCTGTCCTGCTTGCATCCGGCACGGCAGCGCTCGAAGCCATGCTGCTCAAACGGCCCATGGTTGTCGCCTACCGGCTGTCACCGATGACCTACGCAATACTGAAGGGCTTCAGGGTGCTGAAAGTCAGTCATTATTCTCTCCCCAACCTGCTTGCTGGTAAGGCCGTGGTGCCAGAATTCATCCAGTCCGATGCAAGACCGGACAATTTGGCAGCTGCGCTCGTAGCTGGTCTGGATGAAAGTGAGGATATGCAGGAGCAGATAGGCCTGTATCATGAGATACACAAAAATCTGCGTCAGAATGCCAGCTACCGTGCAGCGGAGGCTATTGTCAGACTCATGCAGGAGATCCGGGCATGACAGTGCTGGTCGCCGGTGTCGATGAGGCAGGGCGAGGCCCGCTGGCCGGTCCGGTAGTTGCCGCTGCTGTCATACTGGATCCCGAAAGGCCCATCGACGGGCTTGCCGATTCGAAGAAGCTGAGTGAGCGAAGTCGCTGCATACTCGAAGGCGAGATCCTTGACAGGGCTTTATGTTGGGCCGTTGCTGAAGCCAGTGTCGAGGAGATCGACAGATATAATATCCTGCAGGCGAGCCTGCTGGCCATGCGCAGGGCCGTACTCGCGCTCGAGGTCATGCCTGGACTGGTAAAGGTGGATGGCAATCACTGTCCGGAGCTTCCCATGCCTGCCGAGGCTGTAATAGGCGGTGACCGTAGCATAGATGCCATCAGCGCGGCTTCGATACTGGCCAAGCAGGCAAGGGACAGGATACTGTTGCGCCTACACGATGAGTGGCCTCAATACCATTTCGACAGGCACAAGGGATACCCCACCCGGCTGCATTACGAAATGCTGCGCCTGCATGGCGCCTGTCCGCATCACAGACGTTCGTTTCGTCCGGTACAAGCCGTGCTGGATCGTGATGACTGAACCTTGTGTGGCTTCAGCTCCTCGCGCAGGATTTTGATTTTCTCGGGCGCCGAGATGGCGATCTTGACCGGGCGGTTATCATGAGACCTGATCGAGATCCTGATCGGGTCCTGGCCGAAAAGCTCCGAAACCCGCATGTCGGGATCGAGAGAGCTGGAAGGGTAGATGAGTATGGATTCACCGGGACGTCTTTCCAGAATCAGCATGAGGGACTCCTTTCCATACCGGTCATTGACGGTGAATGCCGCCATGACCAGCGCATTGTCGAATGACAGCAGACAGAAACCAGTTCCTTTCCTTGGTTACTGATCGCTTGCTCCAGCCAGCATATGATGGCAAATCCTGGTGGATAGTCAAGTCATAAAACTGTAGGAACAGGATTACATAGTTGTAGGAAAAATGCTGATTTTGCTATCAGATATTTCTGAAAACAAAATTTTCTGTTGACATGAAAAATCGCATGTAACAGAATCCGCGCAATGTACCAGGACAGGTGCATGGCCGGGCAGGATGCCCGGGGCCAACGGAACATGGCAATGCAGGGAATGCGCAATGAAACAAAACGATCTGACGCTTTCAGCGAAAAAACCGGAAACCCCCTCATCCCGAGATCCTGCATGGCGCAATTTGCTGGCTGCCGTGCTGACAGACCAGGCCAGCATGATGGCCAGGTTCAGTGATGAATTCGGTATTGGTCTGTCGTCTCTCTTTCATCACTCCCTCTGTATCCATAATACCGGTGATGTTGTTCCGGTCATCGAGCGTCTCGTCAGGCATGCCGATACTAAACGCTTACTGAAACTCGCCGATGATATCAGAATGCATCAACTTGGCATTCTTGGTGCACTTGACCAGATAGGCAGGCAGGTCTTGTCCCAACTCGAATCCGATGACCCGGCTGGCGAGGGGCTGTTCAGGCACAACAGGAGCCTGAAGCAAAGGATCGAGTTTTACTCACGAAACATCGAGGCCAGACAGCGCGAAATGGTCATTCCTGGATTCGTCATCGGTTACAGATCCTCGCGAGAAAGAGCAAGACAAAGTATCAGGAGCAGATCATGAACAGGATTCTGTTGTCATGTCTGGTGTTGTTCGTGACGGCCTGCAGTGCGCCCCAGGTCAGAATGGATATCGCCGGATCACCCAACCTCAATATCGACGAGAAGAATCAGCCGCTGCCTGTCGTTATCAGGGTATATCAGCTGACAGCTACCAATCGGTTTGTCAACAGTACCTTCGAGGATCTGTGGAAGAGAGATCTGAGCGCCCTGGGAAATACCCTGCTCAGCAGGAAAGAGGTCGTTGTAGTTCCAGGAAAGTATATTCGAATCGAATTCAGAAAACACGAGAAGGCCAGGTTCGTTGCGGTAATGGCGATATTCAGGCAGCCTGGTGAAAAAGGCTGGCGCGCATGGAAGGATATCAGCAATGGCTATATCACCAAAAGCATGTCCAGCAGCTATCGAATATCGATTACAGGCAACCGGGTCTATCTGGACTGACTGATTTACGCCATCAGGGACAGAGCACATGGAAAAGTTGATCTGGAGTGAGGGTCTGTTACTGGCCCAACAGCATTTTCAGCAATGGGATGACTACCACGACAGGCTGGCGAGCTTTCGCTCAGATCATGCGCGACCCTGCAACTGGGGTGTCAGCAGACTGGAATATTGTGATAGCTCCCTTGCCAATGGCATCCTGAGAATAACGGCATGTGACGTTATCTTCAGGAACGGGCGTGTGGTCAGGTTCACCGACAGACAGGGTGAGCTGGCGCTGGATTTCCATGACTGTAAGGGCGATATCCTCGATATCTATCTGTGCATTCCGGCAAACAATGCCATTGCCGGAATCAGTGGCTATTCTGACAATGGAACGCAGAGCGCATGGCGGGCATCATACAGGACGGTTGCGGACCTTCATGATCCAGACAGAAAGCGCGAACTGGCATTCGCCGAACCAAACCTGATGCTCAAGGTGGGCAGTGAAAACCTGGATCACTATGACGCACTGAAGATCATGCAGGTCTCACGACTCGACGACATGAGCTTCATGGCAAGTGACCGTTACGCGCCACCCTGTCTGCGTTACGATGCTTCACCAGTGCTCGTCGAAATCGTTCGCAGGCTCACTGATCTGGTCCGCGCAAAAGCCAGAATCGTTTCTGATCGCCGCAGGAGTTTCAACGCCGGTATTATCGACTTTGGTATCAATGATCTTCTTGGCTTCGTCTTTCTTGAACGTTTGAGTGAGTACTACATGGTTTTCGAGGCATTCCGCAAGAACACAGAGCATCACCCAATGGATGTATTCATGGAAATGGGAAAACTGTACGGGAGCCTGTGTTCCCTTACCGAAGTCTATGATATCGATAATTTCCCATCTTACCGGCACGACGATCCAGGCAAGGTTTTCATCGAGGCGATAGAACATATCGAGTCATTGATAGAACGTGTCATGCCGACCTCCATCGAGCCGCTCAAGCTCGTTCGTGAGAACGACAATATCGTGACCGCCGAGATCAACGATACAAGAATGCTGGAATCCAGGCAGTTTTTCCTGTGTGTTCTGGTTGAAAGAGAAACAGCAGAGTGGATAAATGAATTCGGAAAATTTACCCGTATAGCTGCGAGAAAAGATCTTGAAGAGCTGGTTATATCTGCCATGCCGGGTATTGGTATCAGGCACATTCAGAGGCCGCCAACACGTATGCCTGTCAAGGCTGGTTATGAATATTTCATGCTTGAAAAGGGTGGAAGGTTCTGGGAGGCGGTGCGGGAATCCAGAACCCTGTCGTTGTTTATTACCGACGAGTATGCGGATGCAAGTGTAGAGATCATTACTCTGGACGACTGACGTAGATATGCAATATTCGAACAGGATCATAGACGCGGCTGAACGTCTGTTCAGGACCTGTATGGGTATTACTGACGGTAGGTTCGAAAAGGCCGGCTACGATATGTTGCGAGAGCAGATCATGAAGGATATCGAGCATGCGGACAGGCTAATGTTCGATGCTGGATATCCTTCCCGTATAACTGGAATGGGAAGATACGCACTGGTTGCCTACGCAGATGAGTGTGTAATGAAGTCGGCGTGGCAGTACAGGACACGATGGATGTCGTCCCCTCTTCAGCTCGAGATGTTCGGTGAGCATGTGGCAGGCAGAAAGTTTTTCGAGCAGATTTCGCAAATGACACTTTCTGATGATGATGAAACAGATCTCCTGGAACTCCACTACGTTTGTCTGGAGCTTGGCTACGAAGGTAGCTACCGTATCGATGGCCCTGAAAAATTGCAGGCGCTGAAGGTGGAAATGCAATCCAGGATTGAACACAAGCGCGAAGCATTCAGTGGCAGGATCCCTACTGATGTGAAGGTGAGTGTTGCCAGTCTTGCCAATGAAATGACCAACAAGCCGCTATGGGTGATGCTGAGTGTTGCAGTACTGCTTATCGTACTTTTTCATGCCGGTTTCAATCGCAACCTGAAGTCCGCTGTCGGTGTATTGTCAGAGTCCATGGACAACACAGTCACACGGATCCAGGAAGTCATGTCCTCTGGGACAAGGGGGATCTGAATGTACATGATATTCAGTCGCCTGGCATCCTTGTTTCTCAATCGTAACAGTCTTGTCGTCATCGGGCTGTTATCGGTCATTGCCATCATCTGGTATGCAGGACCACATGTCGGCCTTACTGGAAGAGTAGCCCGGTTTGCCGTTATCGGCGCCGTTGTAGGGATGGTTGTTTTGTTCCTTGTTGTTCGTGCTGTCGTCTACAAGATCAGGGGAAAGAGGCTGGCAAAGGAGATCGTGGATGGCGATGACAATGACAGTCGCGCAGAGGTCGAGGAGATCAGGCACAAGCTCAGAGAGGCGATTTCCTCTATAAGGTCATCGAGCATTGGTCTGAAATACAAGGGACAGGCCGCGTTGTATGCACTGCCCTGGTACATGGTCATTGGACCCTCCGCGGCTGGAAAAACGTCTATGGTTCGCAACTCCGGCCTCGAGTTTCCTGTATCCCAAAATCGTGAGATAGACCTTCGAGGCATTGAGGGAACGCGTAACTGTGACTGGTGGTTCAGTTCAGAGGCGATATTCCTTGATACATCAGGAAGATATACCTCTTCTGACGATTGTGACGACGAATGGCATGGTTTTCTGTCAATGTTGCGTCAGCATCGTCCGAAACAACCAGTCAGTGGCATCATCGTAGTTCTACCGCTGCCGGAGATCGTTGCCAACACAGATTCAGGGGTTGCTGATCACGTCAAGACGATCAGAAGGCGCATCAACGAACTGATCACCGAACTAGGGTTTATATTTCCAGTCTATATCATATTCAGTAAATGTGATCTTCTCGACGGGTTTGCGTCCTATTTTTCCGATATCAGCGATTGCGACAGAGACAGGGCACTTGGTTTCCATATGATAGATGGAGATGACAGCGAAATAATAAAACATTCGCACGCTGAAATCGATACGCTTACCAGCCTTGTCAAGCAGTTTCGTATTCACAAGCTCTCACGTGCCATGAATCTGCGTGAAAAGCAACGCATACACGGATTCACCTATGACTTTTCACTTGCAATGCAGAAAATAGGCAGGTTCATTGAGATGCTGATAAGGGACAACCCATACCAGGAAAGTCCTGCCTACAAAGGCGTGTATCTGACAAGTTCCATACAATCCGGTATGCCCTTGCAGTGTGTCATCGACAGTATCGGACAGAGCTTTTCGAGTAGCGCCGAAACGCCCGAGGATAGAAATGCGGATGAATCGAGGAGTTATTTCGTTCATGACCTGTTCAAGAAGGTCATCGTTGGCGCCAGGGAGCTTCCGTTCAGGAACAGGAAACGACTGCGTACCATAAAAACGCTACGCAGGATATCGATGGCAGCGATATCACTGATTATGGCCACAACCGTGGTATTCATGGCAATTTCCTGGAAAAGAAACAGGGATCTTCTCGACAGCGTGTCAGCGCTGGTATCAGAGCGCGGCGGTATTGCCGATCTCGCCTCCCTGTCATCGGCTTATGATCTGTTGAGCTCACTTTATTCATTCAGAAAGAAGCTTGCCAGGCTGAATACCGAGCGACCATTGAGTTACGGATCCGGACTTTACCAGGGTTTCATATTGGCAGAGCTGATCGATTCGATGCAGTTTCATCTGGTGGATATCATCGTCAGGACCAAATATGCTGGATATCTGAAAAACAAATTGATTGCCAGCCATACAGATTGGTTGAAGTCTTCCGAAGTACGACGTGAGAAGATCCGTGACGAGTATTATGCGGCATTGCGACAGTATTTGATGCTCTATCATACAAACAGGATGGATACGCATGAATTTTCCACGCATCTTGCAGCCTATATTTCTGCCAAGGGTGATATGAATCCACGAATTGCCACTATTCTGTCCAGACTTTATGCGCGCATGATAAGCGGACGCAAGGCAAGGATTCAGATTGATTCATCAATTGTTGCGCTTGCCAGAAAAGATCTTTCAAAAGTACCAGACGCCCGCTACGTATATGAAAGAATTCGTCAAGAAGGAATACGCAGGATGGGTTCAACAAGCCTGCAGGAACTCGTCAACGCGGACAGAGGCAGCGCGTATATATCAAGTTACAGAATACCAGTGCTGTTTACGCATGATGGCTGGAACAGATACATGAAGGCAAGCCTGGCGAAGATAGGTGCCAGGGGTGTCATCGATGACTGGGTTGTCAGGGGAGAAACCGGACATGCGGGTATGATGGGTAACGCAATCGAAAACGCCGCTAGGCTACGTAAATTTATTGAAGACATCAGGGGGCACTATGCAAGGGAATACGCAAGACACTGGCAGTCGTTGCTTCTCCGGGCGCACCTGAGAGGATCCTCCGCGGGCAAGCTTGCAGTCATGGAAAGCCTTGAGCGAATTACTGCCAAGAATTCGGACTATACCTATCTTATAAAGGCGATTTATCGTCACCTCTCCATTCGTGTCGAATCGCGCAGACGCGGTGGCAAGAATACAACCAGGCTGCTTCTGGCCAGATATTATCCAGGTCTCGTCAGGTTTCTACAGGCCTCGATGGACAAGAAACATCATGCAGCCTACACGTCCCTGATACGCAAGTTGCAGGATGAGTTCAATTATGTGACCAGTTCACCTGATAGCGACCACCAGGCAGTCAGGTTGACGATGCAAATTCTTACGGGTCAGGGAAGAAATTCCGAGATCTACAACGCATTTCTGCGTACACGCAGCATGTCAACCGGGTTAGACAGTCGATCACGACGGATTCTGGCGCACATCATGACAATTCCCGTCTCAGGTGTGTGGAATCGATACCTGGCCATGAGCCGCAGGAATCTCCAGCAGTCCTGGCGTAACCATGTCTATCGGCACTATATCAGCAAGATAGCCAGGCGTTTCCCGTTTTCCGATGCTGCTGAAGAGGTTCGTCTCGCTGACCTTGGTGACTTCATGGCGCCCGGTGGCGGTAAGCTGTGGAATTTCTTTAACACGCATATCCGTCCGTTTCTCGTCATGCGGGGTGGGCGATGGAAGCCACGAAAATGGCTTGGCCAGGGTATCGGTTTTTCCGCTGACTTCCTTCGATCAATTCGCGCAGCAGACAATCTGACGAAAGTGTTGTTCTCTGGTAGCAAACAAAAGCCAGGATTGTTTTTCTACGTCAACCCAGTGCCCACACCTGGCATTCAGCAGGTCGTTCTACGTATCAACGGTCAGTCTTATGAGTACAGGAACTATCCGGGTGAATGGCGGCGGTTTGAGTGGCCGGCCGCAAATCCGGTTGCCGGCGCAAGTCTCAAGGCAGTCAGCACCGAGAACAACCACCACGTAGTACTAGACAAAAGGGGGGAATGGGCGCTGTTCCACCTTCTCAAGGCTGCCAGATTGCGTCACCAGGGTGCGAATGTCTATCTGACAACATGGAGAATGCGCATGGTGAACGGCAGGCATGTGAATGTCATGTTCCGGATAAGAACAGGAGGAAACGGAAACATGTTCAATATCCTTGACAATAACATGGTTTTGCCGGAATTACTATTCAAGCGCAGGCAGATTGCATTGAGGCATTAGGTTGGATTTTTCAAACGACAGAAACTTTCTGGAGGTCGGCATTGGCTGATTCATTCAAGTCGCCCCCTGTTTGTACCACGTCAAAACAGATGGAAGCTGGCGTTACACGTCATTCGATATCCATCGTTGACACAGGGTGTTTGTATCAGCTGTATTACAGGCACCAGGCAACAAGCACCTAGCAGAAATGGACATGAGATCGTCATATATACAGGAAGGCAGGCTCAGATATTACGGCAAGCTGCCAGGCGAGAGTGATTACCTGTCACGCCGTGGGGCTATGGGAGACAGTCTGGGCCTGTTCGAGTGGGTGGAAGAGGGTAATCGCTATATCAAGCATTTTGGTGGCATACGCAATCCTCAACCACAAACATACGGGATCGTGTTCATCTCGGTTGATGGAAAAACGATATCCGGTTCCATCAGATATTCACATGATTGTCATGGGCGCCAATACCCGTTTGCCTGTTATGTAAACAAGATGAATTTATCCACATCTCTTGAGGATGTTGTTGATGTCATTGGTCTTGCTGATGGCCTGGCCGGGCATATTGCGTGTGTGGATAAGCAGGCGGATATGCAGTCAGGCTGCAATGCTGTAATCGATGATTCCGCTGCGCGGCACCAGATTACGCAAGAGATACAAGGCAGACTGGTATGTGAATTTTCCGAGCAGTTGCGCAAGGAAACCGACAGGGACTTTGACAGTTACAGGAACTGTGTCGTCAACGCCATGAAAAGACTGCTTGAAACCGGTGGTGGCTTGGGCATGAAAATCCATACCGGACGTAATCCTGGCTACAGGATTTGTTCACTGGTCTACTGGATCATGTTATGTGATTCCCTGGCATCGGATAGTGGCTTGCAACGTCATTATCTCTGGGACAATACAACTGATGCATCGTCTTTGATCGTTGTCCCCGGTGTATTGACGGCGTCGCTGATGAAATATCTATTCGATTCAGCGCATGTTTCCGACATTGTCATAGACCCGGAACGTCTGTGTCCCGATGCAAAGGCAAATGTCAGAAGGCTGGAGAGCAACATGCGTCTTGTCGATGCATTACGTACTAACCATGGGTATATGGCATGAACGCAATACTGGAAGACCAGGGCATGGATACCGGTAACGATCTCATGGACGCCCTGTTGCATGATATCGGTGGAGATCATGGTGATTGTCGGTATTCGGATCCATTTATTACCATAAAAACAGAGATAGACAAGCCATCTGGTGTCGATGCAAGTCTTGTCAAGGAACAGTCCATACTGATATTCAGGGAATATGCCAAGGATCTGCGGGTCTACGCATACTTGTTATCCGCCTATTGCTTCGAAAGGGACATTGACGGACTGATATCCTGTCTCCAGGCATTGCCGGTTCTTATGGAAAGGTTCAGTGATATCCTTTATCCACGTAGCGATTCGGCAAGGATAAATACCATCCAGTGGCTCAATACACCGCGTTTGACCAGCCTTGTCGAGCGAAACTATTCAACCATATCCGTTGATGATCGTCAGGCGCTTCGTAAGGTGGTGGATATTGCCAATGAATCACTTTCCACACATATCGACAGTTCGGTTTCCATCAGGTGTTTCGATGAGATCATCAGAATCTCTGAAAGTTTGAATACACAGGTAACAGAAAGCGAATCGGGCAGTAAACCTGGCACTGAAAAAGCCTTCAATCCCGGGAAGGTGATACACAAGCTGGTCAGGCATTACCTGGAACAAGGTGAATACGAGGCAGCAATCAATACCAGTCGTGCCTATCGCTGGGGTCGACTTTCAAAAATACCCAACGAGGCTGGTGTAACCAGGATCTCCGAGCCAAGACAGCGCCCTCAGTGCAGTGCTTCGGATGATATAGAACAGTTCATCATGCATGAGAGAATGTTCCTCGAGCCTGGTGCACAGTATCTGTTCTCACTGCAATATCACCAGTACCGACTTGCAAGAAATCTTGGATTGGAGCATGTATCCAGCACCATCGCAGACAATATTGTAAGGCTTTTCAACAGGATGCCTGATCTCTTCGGGCTCAGGTTCGAAAATGGCAGGCCATTCGTTGATCCCGGATCCTCTGCCTGGATTCGTGGGCTGATGACACACGATGAGCATGATGTCAGGCAGGATATGGTACCAGACCCTATCAGTGAGGCCGATAGAATCGCACGTGATCAGGGGATATCGACTGCGGTCGAGTATCTGTTGTCGCTGAAGGCTGATGACAAATCAGTCGATATACGACGCCAGCTCAGGATATACGATCTGCTTTTAGCTGAAGGCCATGTCGGTCTGTCGCTGGTTACATTGAGGAGACTGTATCATGAGATCGTGGAATACCGTGCCTGTCACTGGAACAGGCAATTAACGGCCGAAGTCACGGAACGGATACGCCTGGTCTCTGATCGTAGCAAACATGGTCTCCCGGACGATGGCGAACTGACTGAGCTGATGTATGACGCCGACATCGTCATGGCCATGAGTTCAATAAGGGAATAATACCGTAAAAGGAGTATATGTCATGTCAGACAGCTTTCAGAACGAAATACCCAAGGCAAGAGTCAATATCACGCTAGATGTCGAAACCAATGGCGCCAGAAAAAAGCTGGAGCTGCCACTCAAGCTGCTGGTAATGGGCGATTTCAGCAACAGAAAGTCGACAACCCGGATTGCTGACAGGGAGCGTATCAATATCAACAAGGTAAACCTCGAGAGCGTCCTGGCGCAGTTTTCTCCTTCCACCTCGTTCAGTGTGCCAAACATGATCGCAGGGGATGACAGTGATCTGCATGTCGATCTCAAGTTCGATTCCTTCAGCTCTTTTCATCCTGAACAGGTCGCCAGCCAGGTGCCCGAGCTGCACAAGCTTCTGGCAATGCGAAATCTTCTCAAGGATCTCAAGTCCAATCTTCTCGACAATACGCGTTTCAGAAAGGAGCTCGAGTCCATTGTCGGTAATGAGCCGGAACTGGAGGATCTAAAACGTCAGCTCGAAGCGCTTGTCGAGACCGAGATACCGGAATCTGCCCAGTAACAAGGAGGTCATTATGGCAACTCAAGAACAGGCCACAGGCCGTAACACAACGAATGTCGAGGTAAAATCTGGCGCCTATGAGCGGTTATGCCAGCTCGTCGATATCGAGCCAGTAACAGAAGATCTGCATATAACGCGATTTACTGACTCAACCGGGATGGCAGACATCCCTTTTCGGGACAGGCTGACTGCCGCGCTGCAGGTCTTCATCGACCTTACCACGCGTAACAGCAAGCGGGTCTCGAGAATAGACAAGAACCTGCTCGATATGTACATCGCGACTATTGATGAAAAAATAAGCCGTCAGCTCGATGCCATCATTCATCATCCGTCGTTTCAGAAGATAGAATCGGCCTGGAAAGGCCTTAAGTTTCTGGTCGATAGATGTGACTTCAGGGCAAATATCAAGATCGACCTGCTGGATGTCAGCAAGGAAGACCTGCAGCTCGACATGGAGGAAGCGCCTGATACGACGCAATGCGGTCTGTACAAGCATATCTATATAGACGAGTACGACACCCCGGGTGGTGAACCTGTGACGTCTATCATCTCGAACTATGAATTTGATGCAAGCGCACAGGATGTATCGCTGTTGTCGGAGATATCCAGGGTATCCGCCTCTGCGCATTGCCCCTTCATCGCATCTGTGGGTGTAAGGTTCTTCGGCAAGGATTCGATCGATGAGCTACCCAAAATCAATGACTTGTCCAACTACATGGACAGAGCTGAATATATACGCTGGAAGGGATTCCGTGATTCTGAAGACTCGCGTTATGTCGGTCTGACCCTGCCACGATTCCTGCTGCGCATGCCCTATGGCAAGGATGGACAACCTGTTCGCACATTCAACTACGAGGAGGATGTATCAGGGAATACGCATGAAAACTACCTCTGGTGCAATGCCTCGTTTGCGTTTGCGGCAAATCTGGCGAGAAGCTTCAAGGAGAACGGCTGGGTGGTCAATATTCGTGGTCCCGAATCCGGTGGAAAGGTGGATGATCTTCCCATCCACCTTTATGACCAGGGCAGGGGGCTGGAAAGCAAGATTCCTACAGAGATACTGATACCCGAAACCAGGGAGCTGGAGTTCGCCAACCTCGGCTTCATACCCCTGAGTTACTACAAGAACAGTGATTTTGCCTGCTTCTTCTCGGCGAACTCTGTCCAGAAGCCGGTCGAGTATACCAGCGCGGAGGCAACGGCAAACAGCAGGATCAACGCCAGGCTTCCCTATATCTATCTGGTTTCACGTCTGGCGCAGTATCTCAAGGTACTTCAGCGCGAAAACATTGGTTCCAGCAAGAGTCGCCAGGTACTTGAAAACGAGCTGAATGACTGGATACAGACACTGGTGACCAAGATGAATGACCCAGATCCTGAGTTGATTGCCACCCATCCGTTGCGTGATGGCCAGGTCACAGTCAAGGAGATAGAGGACAACCCTGGATTTTACCAGGTGTCCTTGTATGTGATGCCGCATTTCCAGATCGAAGGCGTCGATGTAAGGCTATCGCTGGTGGCGCAACTGCCGAAGGCGGTGCAGTAGCAGGATTCAAGGGAATGAACCCGGGTACGGTCGGCATGGTGTCGAACGACACTGTTTGCAATGGCCCAAGGGAATTGGCCAGTCATGCCCGGACAGTTGAATCAACCAACGAATCAAGGAGATAGAAATGGCAATACCCGCCTATATGTGGATTAAAGATGACCAGGGTGCGACCATCGAGGGCACTGTCGAGATCGCAGACCGTCATGGAAGCGTTGAGGTACTGGGCTTCAATCACGAAATCCGGATCCCGACAGACAACGATACGGGCGCGCTTACCGGTACGCGAAAGCACGAGCCGTTCGTGATTACCAAGGCCTATGACAGTTCCACGCCCTATCTGTACAAGGCCTGCAGTAATGGCCAGACACTAAAGGAGGTCGTTCTGCGCTGGTACAAGATCGACGATACCGGGACCGAGAAGGAGTATTTCACGCATGTTCTCAATGATGTGAAGATCACCTCTGTCAAGCCAGTAATGCACAACGTCAAGGATCTCGACAAGGAGCGATATCCGCATCTCGAGGAAGTCGCCATGCGGTACTCCAAGATCACCTGGACGTACAAGGATGGAAATATCGAGTTTACCGACTCGTGGAACGAGGGCAGGTAAGCAAAACCAGATATGGAGCGCATTTGCGCTCCATATCGTCGAAGGATCGACATTATGGCACTGATGGAAATTTTGACGGGTTACCATGCCGATGGAAGCCCGGTGGTCAATCCTGAAGCATCCGATACGCGATACAGGAGTATTACCGACCACCTGTATCGACTACTCAATGCGCGACGTGGTGCGATCCAGCATATGCCGGACTACGGACTGCCGGATCTCAGTGAGTTGTATCAGGGACTTCCGTATTCTGTCGAGATACTGATCAGGGAGATCAAGGACCAGATAGAGCGATTCGAGCCCAGACTTCGAGATGTGAATATTGAGTACAAGCCGTTATCGTACGTCGACTGCATCGTCCATCTGGGTATTACAGCAAAAAGCTGTACAGACGATGATATCAGTATCGAGACCTACTTCTACTCCGGTGGACGGGCAAGGGTGGAATGATGCGTGCCTACTTTGAAGCCGAGATGCGTCGTCTGCTGGACTCTGCTGCGGAATTCGCCAGGAACTACCCGGAGCAGGCGTCTCATCTCAATATCAATGATGTCAATGACAGGGATCCCTATATCGAGCGGCTTCTCGAAGGCAGCGCCTATCTTGCGGCAGTATTGAAGAAACGTATAGACGATGATATCCCCGATATAAGCGAGACGCTATTACAGCATCTATGGCCGGATTTTTTGAAGCCTTTTGCCTCGGCAACCATTATGCAGATCACACCACGTCCTGGTCAGGCAGGACATGGCATTATGGTTCCCGAGGGTACCTGGATAGAGAGTCATGAGGTGGGTCCCGAGAGGACACGGTGCAGGTTTGTTACCACACATTCTATTACTGTCAATCCGGCGAGGGTCGTTTCAGCATCAGTCAGTGAGGGTGGTGATGGATTATTTCATATCGATATTGATTTGACACTGGATGGTGGCGCCATACAGAACGCATGGACCAATGACAGGTTGACACTCT
Source organism: Gammaproteobacteria bacterium (assembly GCA_015484945.1). Taxonomy (GTDB): domain Bacteria; phylum Pseudomonadota; class Gammaproteobacteria; order WFUO01; family WFUO01; genus WFUO01. The sequence goes on from WFUO01000063.1 coordinate 26,982, forward strand.
ATATTCACGCAGAACGCTCAATGCAGAACTGGTTGCTTTATACGTTGACCCGCGGCGTCAAGTCTGTTCAGGTCATCGACAGATCGAGAGGCGTAATACTTGGCTCAGGCGGCCAGGAGATGGTGCGGATTTCCAAAGAGGTGTTCGATGGAACACTCAACGAATGTAGCAGAAGAAACTTTATTGGCGATCATTTGCTATCAGAATACTTCTGTTTTCGCGACAAGTTCTTTTTTGTGGATATACATGGTATCGGTGACATACAGGTCGATGATACCGACACGATAAGGATTCGGGTGAATACGGCTTGCCAACCGCCAGCAAATCATCGAATCAACGTAGAAACCTTCAGGTTGAATTGTGTGCCGGCTGTAAATCGCTGGAAGAGCTATTCAGAACCCATTCATGTTACCCAAAGAAACTATGAATATCCGGTGGTCGCAGATGTAAGCCGCAGAGAAAGCCTGAAATGCAGCCATGTGGTGTCTGTAAGCGCTCAGGAAATCGAAACAGGTGATGTGGTCACTCTGGTCGAGATGGCGGAGTCCAGTCCTGAAGCTACAGATGCCGGTATATTTTATGAGAGAAAACATGGTGGTGAGGCCGATCATGAAGCCAGCTTTATCACTATCAGTGGTCACCAGTTGCGACCGGTGGTTCTTTCCTGCGAGATCATGGTAACCAATCATGAATACCCGAGAAAATACCTGCGAGAAAAAAGTATACGTTTTGCCACCCAAGACCTTCCAGGAAATTTGACCGTGCAAAACATAACCAGGCCATCACACTACAGGAAAAGGCCGGACAGGATGGATTTCAGATGGCTGCTTGTCAACAGGCTGTCGCTAAACAATCGTGGCATTCATGATCTTGATGGCTTGCGCGGTATCTTGAATCTGTACAACTGGAGCCACGAGAAGCATAACAAGAGAAAAGTCGATGCCTTGCGTGACATGCATGTCAAATGGGTTAACCGTGTCAGGCGTGGGTCTATCTATCGTGGCCGAATCGTAGAACTGATCGTCAACGAGGACGGATACTCGTCGAACGAGGATATCTATCTGTTTGGTATGATCATTCACCGATACCTGTCTCTGTGTGGTGATATCAATTCCTTCGTGGATCTTGACATCAGGGCGTACCCATCGGGCGCAAGCTTCGTATTCACCGACGATATCCCGGGAGGGGATTGACGGTGATAGAGGAAATATTTGCCAATATCGACAGATATCAGTATTTTCAGGCGCTCAAATTACTGCGTATTGGTACTGGTGATATCTCAGGGCAATGGATGAGACTGTATCCTGCTGCCAATATCAGTTTCCCTGGTAGTGAGATTCGTCATAGTAGCATGGACCAGGAAGGGCGTTTGTGTTTGCACATGAATTTCATGGGTTTGTACGGTGTCGATGCGCCAGTCCCCCTGTATATGAGCGACTATATTGCTGGCGAGTCCCCTGGGTCCCGTTGTCTCGAGTCATTTCTGGGTTTTCTTGGTGCCCGGTTCTATGAATTGCTGTTCGACGGTTGGGTGAAATATCACCCCTACCAGATGTACCACGAATCGGCAACCAGAAAGCGTCATGAGGCCTTGATTGCCAGTATATCCGGCGTACGCGGTCAGGCGATTCCTGGTGATCTGCTTGTCTATGCCTCATTACTTGGGTCGACGCACAAGGGTGTGGTAAATCTTGAGCGTATGATTTCATCACTGCTGGATGGGGCTGACTGCGAGATAGAAGAATATGTCGAGCGATGGCAGGTAGCAGACAATCCATCCCAGATCGGCTCGGATGACTGCAGGCTGGGTGATAACATCATCTTGGGGGAACGTCTCCTTGATGCATGTGGTTCGATCAGGGTCATTATCGGACCACTCGATATCGATCATGCCATCGCTATTACTCATGATAGCAATAAGTTGCAAGCCATTCGCATTCTCGTCGAGCAAATGACCAATGGAAGTATCGATCATCAACTGGAAATTCTCTGTGATGCGGACTGCCATGTCACAAGCCTTGGTGACGATACCGCATGCCTTGGTCGCAGCGCCATCCTTGGTCTTGCTGATGACTACATAAGAATATCCCTGGTATCAGGCCATTTGTCGCGCTCACCGTCATGAACGTATAACCCATTGAGAGAGTACGAAAATGTATGATTTCAATATGAAAAATATCGTCGACAGGTTGTCACCTACTATCGTTGCGTGGCTAGAAGAAGCCAGTCACATGGTCATAGACGGGCAGTATGAAGAGATCCTGGTCGATGACCTGATAATGGTTCAGATGAAGTCAGACAATTCGATGCTCGTCCATTGTCTTCGACATTCACGCATCGATGTGGACCATGTATGGCATCTGCTGTCATCACTGCAGAGACGCAGACAGAAGGGTGTTCCAGACAAGCCCACCTTTTCTCGCATGCTGATGCACGTTCTGGAACAGGCGTACCTGATATCGTCACTGAGATACCGCAGGTTGAATGTCTGTGAAGCCTCACTGACCGAAGCAATGATCGCCTATTATATTGCCAATCCGCATCCGCTGTCCGAGATCCTCGATGGGATCGACAGGACCTATCTGTATGAACTGGGAAGAAAAACGCCATCAACGCCGAATGAACATGGGCATGTTTCTGCTCCGCCTGCTGATGCAGATGGCATGTTCCCATGGCTGACTGATTTCACCCTGCTAGCGGCGCAAGATGAGCTGGATCCTGTTTTCGGACGTGATGACGAAATACGAGGCGTCATCGATATCCTGTGCAGGCGGCGCAAGAACAATCCCATCCTGGTCGGTGAGCCAGGGGTGGGAAAAACGGCCATCGTTGAAGGCCTCGCAATACAGATACACGAGGGCCATGTACCTGAAAGACTGAAACATGCAAGGCTGTTACAGATGGATATCGGTTCACTGCAAGCTGGTGCCAGTGTAAAGGGTGAGTTCGAGCGAAGGATCAAGGACACACTGGCTTACATAGAAGACATTGATGAGCAGGTGATCATGTTCGTCGATGAGGCGCATACATTGATCGGTGCAGGTGGCGATCAGGGAACAGGTGACGCCTCGAACCTGCTCAAGCCCGCATTGGCTCGTGGGCAGTTGCGCATGCTGGCTGCTACGACGTGGGCAGAATACAAGCAGTACATCGAGAACGACGCTGCGCTCGCTCGCCGCTTTCAGATGGTTAAGGTAGGTGAACCGGATGATGAGTCTGCCGTCCGTATGCTGACAGGTATTTCAAGGCGTTACCAGGACTATCATGGCGTGCATGTCAGCTACGATGCACTCGAACAGGCTGTAAAGCTTTCCCGGCGTTATATCTCTGGCCGGTATCTGCCAGACAAAGCCATTGACCTGCTAGACACCGCCTGTGCCAGGGTCAGTCTTATGTCGTGCGCGTATCCGCAGGGCATCAATGATATCACGGCCAGGATCAGCACGCTCGAACGGCGCAAGCAGGCGCTCGAGGATGACCGCAAGGCCGGTCTGGATATTGATGATGCCAGACTGGCCAGTGTGGATCGCGAGCTGGAGACGCTTTATGAGCGATACAAGCAGGAGAAAGACTCGGGGCTCCCGGCTGGTCACATTGACGATGAGGCAGGCGACAGTGATGATAGCGCAGATAGACAACATGCACAGAAAAAAACCGGTCATTGTGGCGACCGCCAACACAACGTCACGTCGGATATCATCGCCAAGATTGTCTCCGAGTGGACAGGCGTGCCTGCCAGTCATATGCAATGCAGTGAACTTGAGCGGTTTTCCACGCTGGAATTTTCTCTGTCGCGCAATATCATCGGTCAGGATAAGGCTATCGAAATCGTATCTGATTCGATTCGAAATACTGTCTCTGGCTTGGGCAGTGATGAATCGCCAATGAACGTATTTCTTTTCTTTGGACCAACCGGTGTCGGAAAGACCGAGTTGGCCAGGAGAATTGCAGAAACAGTACATGGCGGCATGCGAAATCTCATCACTCTGAATATGAGTGAATATCAGGAAGCCCATTCGGTATCTCAGCTCAAGGGATCACCGCCTGGTTATGTCGGCTATGGCAAGGGCGGCATACTCACCGAGGCGGTTCGCCGCATGCCATACTCGGTGATCCTGCTCGACGAGATCGAAAAGGCCCATCGTGACATCATGGATATCTTCTATCAGGTATTCGACAAGGGTTTCATGCGTGATGGAGAGGGCAGGGAGATAGACTTCAGACATAGCATCATCATAATGACCTCCAATCTTGGTGATGAGCAGTTACATGACATGTACCAGGATGAGACTTCAGACATGCCTGATATGGAAACTATCCACGACAGGGTAAAGCCCGTACTCGGCAGGCATTTCCCCCATGCATTGCTGGCCAGGATGACACTGGTTCCATTTCGACCGCTCGACAGGCAATCCCTGGCCTGCGTGGCCACTAGAAGGCTAGAAGAGCTTGGACAGCGTCTGTACACGCGTCACGCGATAGAATTGCAGCACGACAGTAAGGTGGCGGAAACGATCGCCGACCTGGCGCTGTCCAGTATGCAGGGCGCTCGCATGGTGAACACCATTATCGACAATCGTATCAAGGCAAGTATATCCAGATCGATCATCCGACAGATGTCTGAAAACAGCCTCTGTGCAGGAATCGTGATTTCCGCAACTGAAGCAGGGCTGGATATAGAATTCATCGATAGCGTAGAACATTGCCGCAAGGTAAGCTGATATACATATGAATGTTAGAGGTAGCCAGCTCATGCCAGATAGCAACCTGTCATTTTCATTCTCCAGCAACACATCCAGGGCCGATATCGAGATCATTGGTTATGAAGGGGTATTTCAACTTCAATCGTTCAGGATTTCCGATGATCGCCTGTCGACAGACTATATCGCCACCATAGAGGCCTCCTCGCGTGGGATTGTCGATATCACCGGTATTCCGGGAAGAAGGGCCATACTCGGCATACAGGGATGGGGAGGGAGCCGGCGCCTGGTACATGGTTATATTGCTGCTGTCAGACAACTTAACAGCGGTGTCAATGAATATGACCATATTATCGAAATGCGTGCGCCACTAGCCAGGCTGGCGCTGTCATCACATAATCGCGTGTTTCTGGCCAGTACGGTCAGGGATGTGGTCAGTGAAGTGCTCGTTTCCGATGGTTTCCATCAGCGGGATTTCAGGTTCGAGCTGAACTGTGATTATCCGGTTCATGAATACCTGGTCCAGTACGAGGAGTCAGATCGAGAGTTTATCGACAGACTGCTGTCAAGGCACGGGATCCATTATTACTATACCGACAAGGATGACGGGTGGCAGGTGGTGTTCTCCGACGATTCAAGAAAATCGTCCTTTCACGACTCACTGTCGTCACTCATGTTCAGTCGTCATACCGCTCAGGCCCGTCTTTACACGGGAATCTATGCATTGAACAGGCAAACGAGGCTACAGACAACCTCGGTCTGCGTCTCTGACTACAACTACAGAACGCCGTCCACCCGGCTGAAGGCAAAAAAGGGCAAGGCATCCGGCATTCCAGCTGATGGCGAGGTGTATCTGCATGGCGCCAATTTCAAGGACAATGCGCAGGGTGAGCAATTGGCCACCTGCCTGCAGGAACTGTTCGACTGGCAGCGTGATATCTTTACGGCTGAGACCGATTCACCGCATGTCAGACCCGGTTATCGTCTGCGGGTTGACGGCCATCCTGACTCATCGTACAACACAGATTACTTTGTTATTTCCGTCACACATCGGCTGGATCAAAAGGCGGGCAATGATTTTCGTGATGCCCGGGATATGCGACATTATCGTAACGAGATTGTCATGATCCGGGCTTCACTACGCTACCGCCCACCCATGCCTGTCAGCCGCAGGCAGATCCCCGGGGTCATGACGGCGGTCATCGAGGGTACCGGCGGTGAATATGCCTATCTGGACGAGCAGGGTCGCTACCGTATACGTTTGCCATATGACGAATCGGGCAGGGGGAAAGGTCGGGCCAGTCATCCGGTGCGTCTTGCGACCAGTTATACCGGCAAGGACTATGGCCTGCATTGCCCGTTGCATAACGGTGCCGAGGTACTAGTCAGCTGTGTCAATGGTGACATCGACAGGCCTGTCATCATGGGCGCATTGTACAATCCACAGACGCCATCACCGGTCGATGCCAGTAACAGGACACAAAACATTCTGCGCACATGGGGTGGCAATGAATTAGTCATGGATGACAAAAGGGATGCGGAAAGGGTGTCGTTGTTTACCCGCGCCAGGCAAAACCAGCTGGATATGAGTGCAGAAAAAGACCGGCACAAGATTCTTCTAGAGACAGCCAAGGGCAGGATGGATGTCAAGGCAGCCAGGACCATGCTGTTCGAAAGCGGCAAGTCTATGACCTGTGAGATAGGCAAGGATCACGAAGTCGTGGTCGAAAACGAACAACGGCTGATGACGCGTAACAAGGATATTGGCGTACACGCAGCCACGGACATTGCCTGCAAGGCAGGCCGTGATGTGATGCTGCTGGCTGAAAAACAGGATATCGTCCAACATTCGGGTAAGGACTATATTGTCGAAGTCGGTCAGGCCATGTCTATGGATGTCAGGAAACGTGACATGAAGGTTATCGTCGATAAAGGCAATATCGACATTAAGGCAGCGAAAAACATCAGTATTCGAGGCCAGGGTGGTGGCTCTATCGTTCTCGACCAGTCTGGTGGACGTATCGAAATTTCAAGTAACGGCAATATCAACATCGCTGCACCTGCTGTTACGATCACCGCAGGCAGTATTCGTCTCAAGGGACAGGCTATTTCGAGCAACTAGCCGGATATTGCATCAGCATTCCGTGAATCGGTGGAATTCGCAGCCGCTATGGCACCGGTTTGCAACATATGCCTTAGTCTGCGCTACCACGGATCTGTGCCTGCCAGGTCTTTTCTCAGCGTCGCAGTATCGCTATCCAGCGGTAGAGATTGAACAGGCTGGCAAGTGAGCCCGCCACATAGGTCAAGGCAGCCGCCTTAAGGATCTTGCGCGCGTGCGGTTCATGTTCCGGACGGATGTATCCACTGCCTGTCAGTATCGGCAAAGCACGGCCAAAGCTGGCATTCCATTCCACCGGCAAGGTGACGATGTGCACCAGGGTGCCGAAGGCAATACCTGAAATCCCTAGAACGAAAACCACCAGGGCGACGACGGCGGATCGCGAGAGGCCGCCCAGCAGCGGTGTTGCGAAAATCGCGGCGCTACCTATCTTTTCGGCTGCACGAGCGAGCACAACCAGACTGGTACGAAGCCTGAACATCGGCCAGCCGGAATGATGCTGCATGGCATGTCCGGTCTCGTGCGCGGCGATCGTAATGGCCGAGAGAGAACGGCCGTTATGGTTTTCCGGTGACAGCCTGATCATTCGATCGGCTGGATCATAATGATCCTGGCCGGTTTCGCAGACCTCGACGCCAACACCATCCAGGCCCAGACGTTTGACAAGATGCTCGGCAAGCTCCCCACCCGTGCCCTCGAACAGGTCTGCCGGCTGGTGGTAGCGCCTGATGACCCTGTTGACCCATAACCCGGGTGCATAGATGAGTAAGCTGAACAGCAGAATCGCGATGATCGCAAGGACCACATGCATGTTTGCTTATTCCTTACAATAGAATACAGGAATTATATCGCAAAAGCGCCGTGGCAGGTTTCAGAAGCGGATGAAGCGTTTTCTGTTGCGCATGACCTTGACGATGTAGCGCCGTGCCTCGTGACTGGGTAGCTGGGTCTTCAATTTCCAGTACACAGCCGCCGGTGTCAGGCGGTTGATGATGTCAATGGCCCGCTGCCGGTTGCGCGAAAAGGTTCTGAGCACATTACCGCTACCGGTATTGTAGGCCGCAATCATACAGTATTCTCGTGACAGTGGATTGCGGATACCCGACAGGTAGGTGTAATAGATAATGCTCAGGTAGGCGGTTCCCAGTTCGATGTTGTTGTTGCTGTTGAACAGGTAGTCGCGCGTGGGTATCCAGTCTTTCCCGTGTACCTTTCGATAGGCATCACGACCAGCGGTATGGGGGACCAGTTGCATCAGGCCATAGGCCGGGGCCGGGCTGACGGCAAACGGGTTGAAATCGCTCTCTGTCTTCATGATGGCATAGACGATGTTGCGGCTGATACCAAAACGCCGGGTGTGACGGTCCACGATCTGGCGATAATGCCGTGCCCGCAGGGTCTCGTGGTTGCCCACCATGCGAAACCGCACGCTGTGGATCACATGTGTCTTGCCATCCTTGCTGGTGCGTCGGCGCATGGCAGTGCGCACCAGATGGTTCGCAAACGACCGGGCCTGGGCGGGTGTGCGAATGTATCTGCCATGCTGGTCCCTGACCAGGCCATAAAGCCACGGTCTTCCTCCAAGCCGGATCTTGCGTGCCGAATAGAGATCCACCGCACGCGGGTCGTCCGGCGTCAGCAGGGTTGTGAAGATTGCATTGCCCAGGCTGGTTTTCGGGTGTCTCGTGTCTACCGTTTCGATGCGTATAGTGCCGCGATCGAAGTCGACGATTGCCCGGCTTCGATAGTTTTGTGTGTATTTGACATAGCGCCTGCGGCCTGGTGTCAGAGTTTCTTGCCGCCCCCACCGTTTTCTGACGCTGCCCCTGAGCTTGCGTATCATGCTGCGGTATTTCCGCTTCAGGTTGCGGATATCCCGGACCAAGAGCATGGGGTTGCGCCTGTAGGCAGACTTGCTGTGTATCAGGCTGTGTTTAAGTGCATGGTGTGGATTTTTGCTCGCAGCAACTCGTGTGAGCTGATGTTTATTGCACCCAACAGCCCCAAATAGAATGACCAGGGTTATGATTAACAGTGTTTGTGAGTAGTGCTGATGCATATGACATGCCGTGAGGTATGTGCTTTATGAAGTATTGGCAATATTTATCTGGTCCGCAACAGGATTGTGAGGCTGGTTCTGCTGTGTATCGAGAAGCTTGCGTTTCCTTGACCGCCTTCTCGATACCGGGCAAGAAAAAAGCGCCCGTACGGGCGCTTTTTCAATGGCTGTATAGTGAGTATTACAGATAGGTTCGACTACGTACCTGGGCGGGGGTGATGAAATAGCGCAGCATCTGTCCCAGCGCCTTGATGACCAGGCAATAACCGATGATGATGATCGTCGATTCGATGGCGATTTTCTTCAGCATCAACATGTCGAGTATCTGATACCCCCCCGCGCCGACCTTGTTGGCGATGACCAGCAGTGTGCAATTGATGGCGATGGCGCTGAGACCGAGGAAAAAGGTCATCATGGTGTCATTGAAGGGTCTGGCCTTGCTGAACAGGCCACAACCGGCGAATATGAGAAAGAATACAGTGAGCAGCAACCATTGGTCAGGTTGATGGGTAGTTATTGTCGTCATTGCGATCTCCGTCAGGCTCCTCTGGCTGGCACCGGCATAGCCTCAGAGGACAGGCGTGCACGGTGCTGGCACTGTTTGTATTGTTTTGAGTTGTTATCGAGGCGGAGAGATTCCTGAAAAAGACAGCTGCATCCTGCAAGGCCATCCCGCCTGTGCCCGTTGTGCCGGGTCTTGCTGTTTTGAACAACAGAACATATCGCAAAAACAGCCACCTTACAAGTGACTGACAAATATTGGTTTTTACTAATATTTTCATGTGTTCGACAGTCAGTTGTCAGGCGTCTTGTTCGCTATTAAATATAATGAAAACAAAAAGATGTATAATAAACCTCGAGCTGTTACTGAGGCTTGTGAGCATACTTGAAATTGATGAGATTCGCGCGTAAGCCCGTCGATCACGATTTCAGTAAAACGGTATCGGCGCCGGGCCATCCTGCATTACAATCGGTTCATGCCGCAGGAATTCGTTCATCTTCATCTGCATACCGAATATTCGCTCGTCGATGGCCTGATCCGGGTCAAGTCCCTGGCCCGAGCCGTAGCCGAGGCCGGTATGGGGGCGGTGGCGCTGACCGACCAGTCCAATCTGTTTGCGATGGTGAAGTTCTACCGTGCCGCCATGTCTGCCGGCATCAAGCCCATCATTGGCGCCGAGGTCTATGTGCGTAACGAGGTGGATTCCGACCCGCCATACCGGATGGTACTGTTATGCAAGGATCGCCAGGGTTATCTGAATCTGTCCGAGTTGGTCTCGCGTTCCTATCTCGAGGGGCAACACCGGGGGTTGCCGATGCTCGAGCGTGAATGGCTCCAGGGGCATAGTGATGGTCTCATCGCACTGTCCGGCGCGCGTGACGGTGATGTCGGTCGGGCACTGTTGGCCGGAAGAGAGGAGCATGCAAGGAATCTGCTCGATCATTGGCGCAGGCTGTTTCCCGGCCGTTACTATCTGGAGCTGGTTCGCACAGGCCGCCCGGATGAAGAGGACTGTCTGCATGCCAGTGTGAGACTGGCATTGGAAACCGGAACACCGGTCGTCGCTACCAATGATGTACGTTTCTTGCGCGAGTGTGATTTCGATGCCCACGAGGTACGGGTGTGTATCCACGATGGACGAACGCTGGACGACCCGCGCCGACCGCGCCTGTATTCTCCGCAGCAGTACCTGCGTACTGCCGAGGAGATGAAGGCGCTGTTCGCTGATATTCCAGAGGCGTTGGAGAATACCGTCGAAATCGCGCGGCGATGCAATCTGGAACTGAGTCTGGGCAAGAATTTCCTGCCGGATTTTCCGGTGCCGGAAGGCATGGACATCGAAGGTTATCTGCGCGCCCAGGCACGTGAGGGGTTGGAAAGGCGCCTGCAAGCCTGTCTCGACCCCGAAGCAGACGACTATCAGCAGCGCTACCAGGTCTATGTCGATCGTCTGGAACTGGAACTGGATGTCATCATCCAGATGGGTTTTCCAGGGTATTTTCTCATCGTCGCCGATTTTATCCAATGGGCCAAGGATAATGGCATACCGGTGGGGCCGGGCCGTGGTTCCGGTGCCGGTTCCATCGTTGCCTGGGCATTGTTGATTACTGATCTCGACCCCATCGAGCACGACCTTCTGTTCGAGCGTTTCCTCAACCCGGAGCGTGTCTCCATGCCCGATTTCGATGTCGATTTTTGCATGGAACAGCGTGACCGTGTCATCGACTACGTCGCGCAGCGCTATGGCCGCGACAGGGTCTCGCAGATCATCACCTATGGATCCATGGCCGCCAAGGCCGTCGTGCGCGACGTCGGCCGGGTGCAGGGGCATCCATATGGTTTCGTCGATCGCATTGCCAAGCTGATTCCATTCGAACTGGGTATCACCCTGGACAAGGCGCTGGAGCAGGAAGAAGAACTGCGCCGGCTCTACGATCAGGATGAGGAGGTGCACGATCTGATCGATATGGCCAGATCCCTCGAGGGTCTGGCGCGTAATGCCGGCAAGCATGCCGGGGGCGTGGTCATCGCACCGTCGAAGTTGACCGATTTCACGCCGCTTTACTGTGAGCAGGGTTCCACCAGCATCGTCAGCCAGTTCGACAAGGATGATGTCGAGGCCGTTGGGCTGGTCAAGTTCGACTTTCTTGGCTTGCGCACCCTGACCATCATCGATTGGGCCTTGCAGACCGTCAATGAGAACCTGCGCCAACAGGGTCAGGAACCCATTGACATCTCGCGTATTCCGATGGACGACAAGGCCAGTTTCGACCTGCTCAAACGCTGCGAGACCACGGCCGTGTTCCAGCTCGAATCACGTGGTATGAAGGAGCTCATCAAGCGCCTGCAACCCGACAACTTCGAGGACATCGTTGCACTGGTGGCGCTGTTTCGGCCGGGGCCGTTGCAATCGGGCATGGTGGATGACTTCATCGATCGCAAGCATGGGCGTGCGAAGATCGAATACCCGCATCCGGATCTGGAACAGATCCTCAAGCCCACCTATGGCGTTATCCTTTACCAGGAACAGGTCATGCAGATCGCCCAGGTGCTGGCCGGTTACAGTCTGGGCGGGGCCGACCTGCTGCGCCGGGCAATGGGAAAGAAAAAACCCGAGGAGATGGCCAAGCAACGATCCATCTTCACCGAGGGCGCGCTCAAGCGGGGTGTGGATGAAAAGACCGCCACCTACATCTTCGACCTGATGGAGAAGTTTGCCGGCTATGGCTTCAACAAGTCACACTCGGCGGCCTATGCGCTGGTTTCTTACCAGACCGCCTGGTTGAAGGCGCATTATCCGGCCGCTTTCATGGCCGCAGTTTTATCCTCAGACATGGACAATACCGACAAGGTCGTGATCCTGATCGAGGAATGCCGCGAAATGCGTCTGTCAGTGAAACCGCCACACGTGAACCAGTCCGCCTACAAGTTTACCGTGGCTGACGATGACACCATTGTTTATGGCCTGGGTGCGATCAAGGGGGTCGGCCAGGCGGCCATTGAGAACATCATCGATCAGCGTGAGGCTGGCGGCGAATATCATGATCTGTTCGACTTCTGCCGCCGTGTCGATTTGCGCAAGGTCAATCGCCGTGTGCTCGAGGCCATGATTCGCGCCGGCGCCTTTGACGGGCTGGGGCCAAACCGGGCAACCCTGGCGGATCAACTCGACAATGCACTGAAATCGGCCGAGCAGCATCTGCGAAACGCCACTGCCGGTATCGACGATCTGTTCGGGTCGGTGATGCCGGAACCGCAATGCGATCAGGGCATAAGTCGCACGTTGCCGGAATGGGATGAGGAAATCCGTTTGAACGGCGAGAAGGAGACCCTCGGCCTGTACCTGACCGGTCATCCCATCGACCGTTACGAGGACGAACTGGCGGGTATGACCAGTGGACGCCTGGTCGAGCTGGTGCAGGGCGACAATGGTGTTGCCAGCGGGCGTGGTGGTGAACGCGAGGTGGTCGCCGCCGGGCTGGTGGTTGGCGTGCGCACCATCAACACCCGGCGTGGGCGTATGGCCATCGCCACCCTCGATGACCGCACTGCGCGTATCGATGTCATGTTGTATTCCGAGACTTTCGAACGTCACGGCAAGCGTCTGGGACGTGATCGCGTGCTGGTAGTGCGGGGCATGCTCGGGCTGGACGACTACAGTGGCGGTTACCGTATCACTGCCAGTGATGTGTTCACCATCGACGAGGCGCGCGAGGCTTATGCGCACCGCCTGGTGATTCATATCGACCGTCAGCGTGGCGCCAATGGCTTCATTGACAGCCTGATGGGTACACTGGGGCCATTCCGCAATGGCCGTTGCCCGGTATGGATCGACTACCGCAACGATCAGGCGCGCGCAAGGCTGCCGCTGGGTGAACAGTGGCGCGTTCATCCCACCGACGAATTATTGCACAGGCTGCGCGAGCTGACCGGCGAGACGGGTGTTTACATCGATTACGATGGCATCGCTGAACCGCGTGTTTCATGAGATAATGGCAGTACAAGGGCAGCCATGAGCCGAGAAAGCACATGAACATGAACTACCTGGAATTCGAACAGCCGATTGCGGAACTCGAGGCAAAGATCGAGGAACTTCGGCTGGTGGGCGACGATAACGAGATCAATATCGGCGAGGAGATCGCGCGCCTGGAGAACAAGAGTCGCAGCCTGACCGAGTCGATCTTCTCCAATCTGAGTGCGTGGCAGGTTTCGCAGCTGGCGCGCCATCCGTTGCGTCCCTACACACTGGATTATATCGAAAAGCTGTTCACCGGCTTTGAGGAGCTGCACGGTGACCGCGCCTATGCCGATGATCACGCCATCGTAGGCGGTATGGCACGCCTGGATGGCCGCCCTGTCATGGTCATTGGGCACCAGAAGGGCCGTGATACCGCCGAAAAGGTGCGTCGCAATTTCGGCATGCCGCGTCCGGAGGGTTACCGCAAGGCCCTGCGTCTGATGCAGATGGCCGAGCGTTTCGGCATGCCGGTGTTGACCTTCATCGACACACCTGGCGCCTATCCCGGCGTGGGTGCCGAGGAGCGTGGCCAGAGCGAGGCTATCGCCCGCAATCTGCTGGAGATGTCGCGTCTCAAGGTGCCGGTGGTATGCACGGTGATCGGCGAGGGTGGTTCCGGCGGCGCACTGGCCATCGGTGTCGGCGACCGTGTCAACATGTTGCAGTACAGCACGTATTCGGTGATCTCGCCCGAGGGGTGCGCCTCGATCCTGTGGAAGAGTGCCGACAAGGCGGCCGATGCGGCCGAGGTGCTTGGTATTACCGCTGAGAGACTCAAGGAGCTGGGGCTGATCGACGGCATCGTGCCCGAGCCGCTGGGTGGCGCACACCGTGATCCTGATGCCATGGCCAGTTCACTCAAGCATGCGCTGCTCGAGGCCCTGGATACCCTGGAGAAGGTGCCGACCGATCGCCTGCTGGAGGATCGCTATGCGCGTCTGCTGCAATACGGCCAGTTTCGTGAATGAACGCCTGATGCGTCTGCGTAGCGGCAGGCATTGAAACCGATATGGGCGAGACCTTCAGTCCCCAGGCCCTGCTCGAACGAAAGGCGTGTTGGGCTGGCAGCCGGAGACTGCTGGTAGCCTGCAGTGGCGGCCTGGATTCGAGCGTACTGTTACACGCGCTGCATGCCCTGCGTGACGAAATCGATGCCGTCATCGAAGCGGTACACGTTCATCATGGTCTGCATTCACAGGCCGATGACTGGTTGTCCCATTGTCGTACCCAGTGTAAGGATCTGCAGATCTCGCTGCACGATTGCCATATCAATGCCAGCCCGGCTCCTGGTGAGAGTCCCGAAGCCGCGGCCCGAAAAGCACGCTACGCGGCCATCGCCACGATGATGGATGCCAGGACCTGCCTGTTGACCGCCCAGCACCGTGACGACCAGGCCGAGACCCTGTTGCTGCAACTCATGCGCGGTGCCGGTCCACGCGGACTGGCAGCCATGCCGGTACGTACCCGTTTCGCCGGTGGCTGGCATGCGCGCCCATTGCTTGACTTCGGCCGTGAAGCGCTGCGCGACTGGGCGGTAGCGCAGGGGCTGAGTTGGGTTGAGGATCCCACCAACCAGGATAAGCGATTCGATCGTAATTTCGTGCGCCACCACGTTTTGCCGCGGTTGCGCGAGCGTTGGCCCGGGGCTGGCGCGACCCTGGCGCGTGCCGCGGGACATCAGGCTGGTTGCCAGCGTCTTCTGGATGAGCTCGCGGCGCAGGATCTCGAGGTCATGGCGGACCAGCGGTTGCGCCTCGATATCGGCGCGCTGAAAGCCTTGTCGCGGGATCGCCAGCGCAATCTGTTGCGTTACTGGCTCGACCGGCAGGGGTTCCGTCCACCCGGCCAGGCGCGTTTGGACGCGCTGATCGACGGTTTCTGTCACAGCGGCGGCGATGCCACTCCCAGGGTGGTCTGGGATGATGTTGAAGTGCGCCGTCATCAGGGGCGCCTGTACGCGATGGCACTGTTGTCGCCGCCACCGGGGGGCCGTTACGACTGGGATCCAGGCAACATCCCGGTCATCGATGTTCCGGGATGGCGTTTGCGCGCAGAGCCGGTGATCGGTGCCGGTGTCAGCGCCGTACGCGGATCATTGCAGGTGGGTTTTCGCCAGGGTGGTGAACGTTGCCGCCCAGCGCCCGGCGCACCCACCCGTGAGCTGAAGAAGCTGCTGCAGGAGGCGGGCGTGCCGGCATGGGAACGTGAACGCATGCCCCTGATCTTCAGTCATGGGAAACTTGCCGCGGTACCGGGGTACTGGGTTTGTGAGGACTGCCGGGCCGGTGCCGGTGAGCCGGGTTTCGTGATCCGTGCGGCTCCGACAGAACCGGATCACGATTGAGTAAGGGTCCCATATCTGGTAACTTGTCATCCCATTCGGGGCACCCGTGCCGCGCCTGATCTCACAGAAGCAAAGTCCTCTATGACGCGATACATATTTATCACTGGTGGCGTTGTGTCTTCCCTTGGGAAAGGCATCGCTTCCGCCTCCCTTGCGGCCATTCTCGAAGCCCGCGGACTGAAGATCACGATGATGAAGCTGGATCCCTACATCAATGTGGATCCCGGCACCATGAGCCCGTTCCAGCACGGCGAAGTGTTCGTCACCGACGATGGCGCCGAGACCGACCTCGACCTGGGGCACTATGAGCGTTTCGTGCGCACGCCCATGGGCAAGCTCAACAACTTCACCACAGGTCAGATCTACGAGAACGTGATTCGCAAGGAGCGCCGGGGCGAGTACCTGGGCGCCACGGTCCAGGTGATCCCGCACATCACCGACGAGATCAAGCATAGTGTGCGCCAGGCGGTAAAGGGATTCGATATCGCCATGGTCGAGATCGGCGGCACGGTCGGCGACATCGAATCACTGCCTTTCATGGAGGCCATCCGCCAGATGGGTGTCGAGGAAGGGCGTGACAAGGTGTTGTACATGCATCTGACCCTGTTGCCCTACATCCCCACCGCCGGCGAGATCAAGACCAAACCCACCCAGCATTCCGTGGCCGAGTTGCGTTCCATCGGTATCCAGCCCGATGTACTGCTGTGTCGCGCCGATCGCGTGGTGCCCGAAGGCGAGCGGCGCAAGATCGCTCTGTTCACCAATGTCGAGGAGCGTGCGGTCATCTCTGCCGTAGATGTGGACAATATCTACAAGATACCATTGTGGTTGCACAGTCAGGGGCTGGACGACATCGTGGTCGAAAAGCTTGGTCTGGACGTTCCGGCGGCCGACCTTTCGGAATGGGAGGCCGTGGCCGAGGCCATCGCCCATCGCGACAAGGACGTGAAGGTGGCCATGGTGGGCAAGTATGTCGATCTGACAGAATCCTACAAATCGCTCAACGAGGCGCTGGCGCACGCCGGCATGAAGACCGGTACCCGGGTGGATATCACCTATATCGATTCCGAAGACATCGAGCGCAACGGTCCTGCCTGTCTCGAGGATATGGACGCGATCCTGGTCCCGGGTGGCTTTGGCGAACGTGGCGTCGAGGGCAAGATCCGCGCTGTCCGGTATGCGCGCGAGAACCGGATCCCCTACCTTGGTATCTGTCTTGGCATGCAAGTGGCGGTGATCGAGTATGCACGCAACGTCGCCGGCTTGGAAGACGCGCACAGTACCGAGTTTGATCCCGATACCGGGCACCCGGTGATCGCCCTGATCACCGAGTGGATCACCAGCGATGGCAACGTGGAACAGCGTGACGAGGCCAGCGACAAGGGCGGCACCATGCGCCTGGGCGGACAACGTTGCCGGTTGCTGGAAGGCTCCCATGTACGTGAGGTTTATGGTGCGGACGAGATCGTTGAGCGTCATCGCCACCGTTATGAGTTCAACAACCGTTACCTGGACCGCCTGCAACAGGCTGGCCTGGTGTTCTCGGGCAAGTCCATCGACGGCAGTCTGGTCGAGGTGATAGAACTCCCGGACCATCCGTGGTTCATCGCCTGTCAGTTCCACCCGGAATTCACATCCACGCCGCGTGACGGCCACCCACTGTTCACCAGTTACATTACCGCGGCACTGGAATATCGTCAGGCGCGCGCTCAACAGGCGGTGAACTCATGAAACTGTGCGGCTTCGAGGCAGGGCTCGACAAACCGCTGTTTCTGATCGCCGGTCCCTGTGTGATCGAGAGCGAACAGTTGGCCCTGGATACCGCCGGAGAACTCAAAGAGATCACCGCGCGGTTGGGTATTCCGTTCATCTACAAGTCCTCGTTTGACAAGGCCAACCGCTCGTCGCACAAGAGCTTCCGTGGCCCGGGAATGGAAGAGGGGCTGATGATTCTCGACAAGGTGCGCGACCAGATCGGCGTACCGGTACTGACCGACGTGCACGAGTACACCCCGCTGCCGGAAGTGGCCAGCGTGGTCGATGTGTTGCAGACGCCGGCCTTCCTGTGCCGGCAGACTGACTTCATTCATGCCGTGGCCAGCCAGGGCAAGCCGGTCAACATCAAGAAGGGCCAGTTTCTGTCCCCATGGGACATGAAGAATGTTTCTGACAAGGCACTGGCAACCGGCAATGAGCAGATAATGGTCTGCGAGCGTGGCGTCAGTTTCGGCTACAACAACCTGGTTTCCGACATGCGCTCGCTGGCCGTGATGCGTGAGACGGGCTGCCCGGTGGTGTTCGATGCCACGCATTCCGTGCAGTTGCCGGGCGGGCAGGGCAATTGCTCGGGTGGTCAGCGGGAGTTCGTGCCGGTTCTCGCGCGCGCCGCTGTCGCGGTAGGCATCTCGGGCCTGTTCATGGAGACCCATCCCGATCCGGCCCGGGCGCTCAGCGATGGTCCGAATGCCTGGCCGTTGCATCGCATGGCCGAGTTGTTGGAAACGCTGATGACGCTGGATGCCACGGTCAAGCGCAGCACGCTGCTGGAGATGGATCTGTAGATGGATTTTTTGCGCACGGCGGTTTTTCCGTCGCCGCGCATGGCGCAGGTGGTGCGTCATTTGGGTGTTCGAATCATTGTAATTGTTCTGGAGTCATTGAATGGCAAAGATTAGCGACATCAAGGCGCGCGAGATCATCGACTCGCGTGGCAATCCCACGGTCGAGGCCGATGTTATCCTCGACAATGGCATCAGCGGCCGTGCCGCCGTGCCTTCGGGCGCATCGACCGGTGAGCTGGAGGCGCTGGAACTGCGTGATGGCGATGACAGCCGTTATGGCGGCAAGGGTGTGCTCAAGGCCGTTGACAATGTCAACGGCCGTATCCGTGAGGCGCTGCTGGGTGTAGAGGTTGACGATCAGGCGGCCATCGACCGCATCATGATCGAGCTCGATGGTACCGACAACAAGCATGTATTGGGCGCCAACGCCATTCTCGCTGTGTCGCTGGCCAGTGCGCATGCCGCGGCGAATGCCGCAGGCTTGCCGCTTTTCCGCAGTCTGAGGGAACGTGCCAGCTACCAGTTGCCGGTGCCGATGATGAACATCATCAATGGTGGTGCGCATGCCAACAACAGTGTTGATCTACAGGAATTCATGATTCTGCCGGTTGGCGCGCCTACGCTGGCCGAAGCAGTGCGCTACGGCGCCGAGGTATTCCATGCGCTGATGAAGGTGCTCCACGAAAAGGGTATGAATACCGCGGTGGGTGACGAGGGGGGGTTCGCGCCGGATCTGTCCTCCAATGAAGAAGCGATTGGTGTAATCCTCGAGGCCATCGAACGTGCCGGGTACCGGCCGGGCGAGGATATCTGTCTGGGTATCGATGCCGCGAGCTCTGAATTCTACGACGCCACCGAGAAGGTCTATACGCTGGCGTCCGAGGGCAAACACTTTCCTGCCGAGGGTTTTGTCGATTATCTGGCCGACTGGGTGGCGCGTTATCCCATTATCACCATCGAGGACGGGCTGGCCGAGAACGACTGGGATGGATGGAAGATTCTGACCGAAAGGCTCGGCAGCAAGGTGCAACTGGTTGGAGACGACCTGTTCGTAACCAACAGCCGGATCTTTGAAAAAGGCATCGATATGGGCGTGGCTAACTCCATTCTGATCAAGTTCAATCAGATCGGCACGTTGAGTGAAACCCTTGATGCAATCGCCATGGCCGACAAGGCGGGCTACACCGCGGTCATCTCACACCGTTCCGGCGAGACCGAGGATACCACCATCGCGGATCTGGCTGTTGCCACTACCGCAACCCAGATCAAGACCGGATCACTTTCGCGTTCGGATCGTGTGGCCAAGTACAACCAGCTCATCCGCATCGAGGAGATGCTGGGTGACAATGCGGTCTATGCCGGCCGCAAGGCATTCAATACACTGTGACGGAATCGGGCCAGGGATGGTATGACCGGACAGGGGGACGGCCCCTATGATGCGATGGCTGTTGGCACTGTTGCTGGTCATCCTGGTCTCGCTGCAGTACAAGCTGTGGTTCGGGCAAGGCGGGCTCAGGGATGTCAGTAATCTGAAACAACTGGTCGGTCAGGCCAGGGCGCGTATCGCCGAGCAGCAGGAACGCAACAATGCCCTGGCCGGGGAGGTGCGCGACCTCAAATCCGGCAAGGAGGCCATAGAGGAACGTGCGCGCAGTGAGCTGGGCATGATAAGAAAAGGCGAAACCTTCTTTCAGGTCATTCGCAAGGCGACCGGGGACAGACGTTCGGATGACAAACTCAAGCGATGAGAAGCTGCATGTGGTAATACCCGCTGCCGGTGTCGGCAGCCGCATGATGACCGCCACACCCAAGCAGTATCTGCCGTTGGGTGGCCGCAGCGTGATCGAGCAGAGCCTGCGGATCTTCATTGACCACGAACGCATTGCCGGTATCGTTGTTGCCCTGGCCGCTGAAGACAGTGAATGGGATCGGCTTGCCATCGATACCCGTGGCAAGCCCCTGATACGGGTCGGGGGTGGCAGTGAACGCAGCCAGTCAGTGCTCAACGCCCTCGACCTGCTGGCCCAGACTCATGATCCACAGGACTGGGTGCTGGTGCACGATGCCGCGCGTCCCTGTCTGCGGCTGGAGGATCTAGATAGATTGCTCGACAGCGTCATGCAGGCCGGTACAGGCGGTCTGCTGGCGGTTCGGGTGCGCGACACCATGAAGCGTGGTGATGGAACGGGCCGTGTCGCACGCACCGTCGAACGCCAGGACCTGTGGCATGCGCTGACACCACAGATGTTCCGTTTGGGAGAACTGCATCAGGCAATGTGCGATGCCCTGGAGGCCGGGGTTATGGTCACTGACGAATCATCGGCCATGGAACATGCCGGATACCGGCCGTTGCTGATAGAGGGTAGCAGCGACAACATAAAGATCACGCAGCCGGAAGACCTGCGCCTGGCCGAGTTCTTCCTGCGTCTGCAGGGAAGGTGACCATGCGTATCGGGCACGGCTTCGACGTTCATGCCTTTGGCGGTGAGGGCCCGGTGGTACTGGGTGGCGTGTCCATCGATTTTGATCAGGGGCTCGTGGCCCATTCCGATGGCGATGTGGTGGTCCATGCCCTGTGTGATGCCTTGTTGGGGGCGGCCGCGATGGGTGACATCGGTCGCCTGTTTCCTGACGACGACAGCCGTTATGCGGGAATCGACAGCCGCAGGCTGCTGCGCGAGGTGATACAACGTGTGAGTGATGCCGGGTATCGTGTGATCAATGCCGATCTCACGATCATTGCCCAGAAACCACGCCTGGCCGCACATGTCGAAGACATGCGTGTCAATCTCGCCAGTGACATGGGTATCGATGTGAATGCTGTCAATCTCAAGGCCACAACCACTGAACGGCTCGGTTACATTGGCCGGGGTGAAGGTGTCGCTACTCATGCCGTAGTATTGCTGGAGAACGACTGACATTCCTCATGTCCGATGGTGTTGCGCGTTTCGATCTGGGCTCATTGCCACATGCCTGGCCGAAAACCGGCATCCAGGGCGTGTTGCGGGACCGGTGTGAGGATTTTATCGTCGATGAATTGCTGGGTTTCGAACCGGACGGCAACGGGCAGTATGCCTGGTTGCAGATCGAGAAGCGTGACAGCAATACCGCCTGGGTAGCACACCATCTGGCTGAACTGGCTGGCGTTGACCCGCGCCAGGTATCGTATGCCGGACTCAAGGACCGGCGCGCGGTCACGCGCCAGTGGTTCAGCATTGACTTGCGTGGCATCGACGAGCCTGACTGGACGGCCATCGAGTCGGACGCGATACGCCTGCTGCGCGTCACCCGGCACCCTCGACGTCTGGGTAAGGGCATGCACGCCGGCAACCGCTTCACACTGATCTTGCGAGAACTGCAAGGCCCGCTGGAGGTTCTCGATGCGCGTTTGCACGAGATCGCTGCACGGGGGGTGCCGAATTACTTTACTGAGCAGCGCTTTGGACACGAGATGGGCAATCTTGGCAAGGCCCGGCAACTTTTCGCTGGCCGGCTGGGTCGCATCGACCGCAACACACGCGGGTTCTATCTTTCGGCCGCGCGTGCCTGGCTATTCAACGAGGTGCTGGCAAGGCGTGTCGCTGAAGGCATCTGGGACAGTCCCATCGATGGTGATGTACTGATCTATGCCGATAGTCAGACGCCGTTTCAGGCCTTTGTTGTCGATCAGGATATGCTGGATGCCATTGCCGCACACAAGCTGCATCCTACCGGACCGTTGCATGGGCGGGGGCCAGGTATGGCGCGCAAGACATGCGAGCGGATCGAGGCAGAGGCGCTGTCACAGTATGCCGACTGGTGTCAGGGGCTGGAACGCGCCGGGTTACGGCAGGCACGCCGCGCCCTGCGCCTGTGTCCTGGCGACATGCGTTGGCAACGTGATGGCAGCGGACTGCGGTTGTCCTTCGATCTGCCGCCTGGCGGTTATGCCACGGCGGTGCTGCGCGAATGTATAGCTTATCGTGCGCGCCTGAGCAGGACATAGAGGGCGCCGGTGCCGCCATCGACCGGTATTGCGGAACTGAAGGCGAGAATCTCGTCACGTAGTGGCAACCACTTGTTGAGCATCTGCTTGAGCACCGGACCACGGTGAGCCGAGCGCAGCCCCTTGCCATGTATGATTCGTACACAGCGGCGATCCCTTTCACGGCAGTCACGCAGGAAACCGGCCAGCGCGGAACGCGCCTCGGCCACGCTCAGGCCGTGCAGGTCGATCTCATCGTCGATACGAAACTGACCACGGCGCAACTTGCGTAACAATCGCTGCTGCAGGCCAGGCCTGGCGTAGAACAGGTGTTCACCGGTTTCCATGTCTTCGGGTACGAAGTCATCAGACATCATCTCCTCCAGTACCCGCGCCTCGTCTTCGAGATGCTTGGCCGGATAAGGACGGGGCTTGCGGCGATGCGGTTCTACGCGGTCATGGCGTAAGCGCCTGACCCCGTCCAGGCTGCGCCGAAACAGCTTTGCATCTTCGTCGCAATCACTCATTTGTGTTGAATTTCCGCTACTTGGGAGACAAACGCCTGTACTCAGTATATGATAGTCGAGGATACAGGGGAAACAGGCTGCAGACGCCTTTCCCGTGCCCGAAGCAATGACAGACATGCGAATACTCATTTCCAACGACGACGGTTACCAGGCCCCCGGTATCCGCTGCCTGGCCGAAGCGCTGGCGGCGATCGCGAAAATCACTGTTGTCGCACCCGATCGTGACCGCAGTGGCGCCAGCAACTCACTGACCCTGAGCAACCCGATCCGTGCTTACAATCACGACGACGGTTATATCAGCGTGGATGGAACACCCACCGACTGCGTGCATCTGGCCATCACCGGGCTGCTGGAAGACGAGCCGGATATGGTGATTTCCGGCATCAATGCCGGCGCAAACCTCGGTGACGACGTGCTCTATTCGGGTACCGTGGCAGCGGCCATGGAAGGGCGTTTTCTCGGTCTGCCGGCCATGGCCGTTTCACTGGTCAGCGGTGAACAGCCACGGTACTTCGAGACCGCCGCGCGGGTCGTCGTGCGTCTGCTCGAACGGCTGGGTAGCGATCCCTTGCCGGCCGATACCATTCTCAATATCAATGTTCCCGACCTGCCGTGGGACGAGATACATGGTTTTGCCGCCACCCGTCTGGGGCATCGTCACAAATCGGAACCGGTGGTGCGCATGCAGGATCCACGCGGGCAGCCGATCTACTGGGTCGGTCCCGCGGGCAGCGAGCAGGACGCCGGGCCAGGTACCGATTTTCATGCGGTCAGGCATGGCTTTGTCTCAGTGACGCCCATTCATACTGATCTGACCCGCCATCAGAGCATCGATACCCTGGCCGGCTGGCTGGAGCAATGAAACATGTTGAGTGAAAAAGACATCAATGGCATCGGCATGACCTCGCGTCGCACGCGCGAACGCCTGGTCAACCGTTTGCGTGACAAGGGCATACATAATGAACAGGTGCTGGATGCCATTCGCAATACCCCGCGCCACCTGTTCGTCGACGAGGCCATCGCCAGCCGCGCCTATGAGGACACCCCGCTGCCCATCGGTCATGGCCAGACCATCTCCCAGCCCTATATCGTCGCGCGCATGACCGAATTGCTGCTTGGTGATAGACCGCCTGTCAGGGTGCTCGAGGTCGGTACTGGCTGTGGCTACCAGAGCGCCATCCTGTCACAACTGGTGGACAGGGTGTTTACCGTCGAGCGCATCCAGGCCCTGTTGCAACAGGCACGCAAGCGTTTCCGTCAGCTGCGTCTGTACAATATCCAGGCGCGCCATACCGATGGTGGCTGGGGCTGGGAGCAGCATGCGCCCTTTGAGGGCATCATCGTCACCGCGGCGCCCGAGCGCATCCCGCAGGCCTTGCTCGAACAGCTCGATGTCGGTGGCCGGTTGGTGATTCCGGTGGGCGCGCAGGGCGGGGCGCAGACACTGTGCGTCATCCATCGCACCCCCTCGGGTTTCGAGCGTGAGGATCATGAGGCCGTCAGCTTCGTACCCCTGCTGGGAGGCACCGGCTGATGCGTCTGTTCAGCCCGCTCTACGACAGGGTGATGCGCTGGTCACGGCATCCGCACGCTCCACGCTACCTGGCCGGGCTGAGTTTCGCAGAGAGTTCCTTCTTTCCGGTGCCGCCGGATGTCATGCTCGCGCCCATGGCCCTGTCACGGCCCGACAGGGCCTGGCACTATGCGTTGTTGACGACCATCGCCTCGGTTCTCGGGGGCCTGGCCGGCTACCTGATCGGCGCATTCTTCTTCGATGTCATTTCACCGTTGCTGCAGGAACACGGTTACTGGGGGCACTTCAAAAAGGCCGAGGGATTTTTCCGTGAATACGGTTTCTGGGCCATCCTGCTGGCCGGTTTCACCCCCCTGCCTTACAAGATCTTCACCATCGCCGCGGGCTTCGTTTCACTGTCGTTACCGGTGTTCGTCATTGGGTCCATCCTCAGCCGTGGCGCGCGTTTCTACCTGGTCGCCGGGCTGATGAAATGGGGCGGTGAGCCGATGCAGCAACGCCTGCGGCGCTGGATCGACTGGATCGGCTGGTTGCTGGTCATGGCCGTGGTGGTGCTATACCTGGTTCTGCGGAGGCAATGAGGGGCGCGGTCCTTTTGCTGCTTCTCGTGATGCTGCCAGGTTGCGGCACCCGTCCGGTGGTGCCGGTAAGCGATCGTTCGATCGGTCAGAAAGCGCGCGCAGAAAAAAGAATCAACCTGAAGAAGCCTCGCTATCATATTGTTAAAAAAGGTGAAACGCTGTTTTCAATCGCCAACCTTTATGGTATTGATTACCAGCGCCTGGCACGCTGGAACGGTGCCGAACATGACTACCGTATCTACATTGGTGAACGGCTTCGACTGTCGCCGCCACGCAGGCGAACCAGGCGCGGGCATGCGCACCATCGCAAGCGTGTGCGTCAACGCCGGTATCGGCCATCCCGGACAAGGCGCCGGTCTGCCGTTGCCGGACGTGTGCGATTGAAGTGGCAATGGCCGGTGCGCGGACGGTTGATACGCCGCTTCAGGCGCTGGCAGCCAGGCAAGAAAGGCATCGATATCGCAGGCAAGCGGGGTGAGCCGATTCGCGCGGCGGCTGCTGGTGAAGTGCTCTACAGCGGCAGCGGGCTGATACGTTACGGCAAGCTGATCATCATCCGGCATGGTCCCTGGTACGTGAGTACCTATGCGCACAACAGCCGGGTTTACGTAAGGCAGGGTGACCGGGTTAAAGCGGGTCAGCACATTGCCGATATGGGAAGTACCGGCACGACCAGGGTCATGCTGCATTTCGAGATACGCTACCGGGGCAGGCCGGTCGATCCCTTGCGATATCTGCCACGTTAGAAAACACTTGCAAAACAGGGTAATAGTGTCAATATACAAGTAACCCCCTGGGTTTTTGTTCGTCATGAAAGTTCATTTCTGATGGGGCGTGCAACACCGGCTTTTGATTGTGTTCGTTCAGGAAGAGGGAAGTCACAGGGAATACACTGCATGTCTTGATGAGAGGCAGTCTCTGTGAAAACCACATAACAAGGCAGTAACCACACAGGAGTAGGTATGGGTCGACAAAAGAAAACACCGGTCAACAAGGCTATCGAGGAAATTCCCGCAGAGCTCGAGATCGAAACCGATGTCGATGTCCCGGACATCACCGAGGTCATTGCCGGCGATCCTGTCAAGCCCGAAGTGGTCGAGAAAAAGGACTACGCAGCCGATTTCAGCGACACCCAGTTAGACGCCACGCGATTGTATCTCAATGAAATCGGATTCTCGCCACTGCTAACGGCCGAAGAAGAGGTCAAATACGCGCGTATGGCGCAGCGGGGCGAGGAAGCCGGGCGCAAACGCATGATCGAGAGTAACCTGCGTCTGGTGGTCAAGATCGCGCGTCGTTACATGAACCGCGGCATGGCCCTGCTGGATCTGATCGAGGAAGGCAACCTGGGTTTGATCCGTGCGGTGGAGAAGTTCGATCCAGAGCGCGGTTTCCGGTTCTCGACCTATGCGACATGGTGGATACGTCAGACCATAGAACGCGCGATCATGAACCAGACACGTACCATTCGGCTGCCTATCCATGTGGTCAAGGAGATCAATCTCTATCTGCGTGCCACCCGTCAGCTCACCCAGAAGCTGGAGCGCGAACCAACCACCGAGGAAGTCGCCGAATTGCTCGACAAGCCCATTAGCGAGGTCAAGCGTATGCTGGGCCTCAACGAGCGGGTCACCTCGGTCGATACCCCCATCGGCGACGACGAGGACCGCATGTTGCTGGACGCCATTCCTGACGAGGGCGCGGCAGACCCGTCCGCCATCCTGCAGGACGAGCGGGTGCACGCCAATCTGGATGAATGGCTCAATCAGCTCAACGACAAGCAACGCGAGGTGGTCGAGCGCCGCTTCGGCCTGCATGGCTACGAGCGTTCGACACTGGAAGAGGTCGGTCAGGAGATCGGCGTCACCCGCGAACGGGTGCGCCAGATCCAGATGGACGCACTCAGACGCCTGCGCGAAATCCTCGAGAAGGAAGGATATTCAGAGGACGTGCTGTTCACCTAGCGTGCAGTAACGCAAGGAATACACAGGCGCCAGGGACGCAGGGAATGGCGGGGTTGCCATGGTTCTGCGCCTTGCGTTAAGCATCCTTTCGAGATCCTCGTGAAAATTCCGTATGCTTCGCATTGAAATGCCTCGCTGTTTGTTCAGGTGTCGTTGTTGATGAAAATATCGCGGAAAGAGGCGACCTGCGTCATGAACATCCAGGGCAGAATCATCACCTGAAGACCAAAGGCAATGACTGCAAGTGTCTGTGGTTTGGCAGTCATTACGGCATTGCCAAAAATACTCATGACCATCGACAGGGCGAATACAAACGTGAACACCAGAATGGCCGCCATGATGATAGAAACCACAAACGCCGGGATGTTTCGCCAAAAACCTGAAGCCGCTGTTGTGAGCGCCCGAAACACGCCGATTCTGTCACCAATAAGCATTAGTTGAGCCGCATATAACCCAATCAGGCCAAAGGCGAAGTTGCTGACGACCAGCAGCCATTTAGTGATCGTGTCACCAGTAAAGAGCATGAAGAAGATATTGAGGTTTTGAGCAGAGCCAATACCAAGCATTGCCAGTGGATGTCCAAACAGGATCTTCAGGGCAATCACAATGCCATTTCGGGCAGTGATGGCAAGGGTGGCCGTAATGATATAGGTCAACAGGACATAGGCGGTGAGAAACAGGCAAACCTTGAGCAGGCGTTTGCCATGGATGCGCAGCACCTTGGGGATTTGACTGATTCGGGGGTATCTTTCTGGATCGTTCATGACCAGGGCAAAGATGAACTGCGCTGTCAGGTTGATTACCAACACTATGCTGAGCAAGATAACGGGTATGGCGGTGATGCCCATCCACACGAACGCCCGAAGAATCCAGGGATAGACAGACAACATCACAACCAGCAAGACAGAGAACGGCAGCCAGGCCAGAAAGTGCGCACGATAGTCGCGGAAGCCTTCGCCAAACCACTTGATACCGCGTTCAGCGTTGACATGGCGTGGTTTGCCAGTTGGTGCCGGTGAGGTGTTTCCGGCAGGAGAATCGGGCAGATCGAGTGTACTGGTATGGTCATTCATCACTGACTCCTTATGGTTGAAAAGTTCTGATCCGTGTCCGCTTATTTACGTGATCCCGTACCCGGGAATGTTTATCGCTCGTTCATGTTGTGCCCGTGACAGGTACGAAAATCCAATGAACAGAACACCTGATACATGGCGCTGTCACAGGCAGTGTCGGCGTATTCGAAGCGTGGCAGGTTCATGGGGCGCCTAAGTCGTTGCCGCTTCACCGGGGCCCGGCAGGCTGTGGACCGGTGTTTCGTCATTGCCATCGCCCTCGTCAGTACCGGCTTGCGGCACGGGCAGCGGCCGCTGGCGCGCGGGTTTCCAGCCCCGGGCGATGGCCTGCTCGCGGGTCAGGCCCCAGGGGTAGTCGCGCACGGCCTCGACCGCGCGCTCGAT
>WFUO01000064.1 GCA_015484945.1 Gammaproteobacteria bacterium
CTTATCTGTGCATCGTTTCTGATGGTGTCCAGCTTCTTCAGCCGTTTGAGCAGTTGCCGGGTCTTTTTGATGCCGTTGAGATAGTTTTTCTTGTGAATGGCTTCCTTGCTGAGCATGAACAGGCCGAGATCGGACATCGTGCTCTTGATATCATTGGCCAGCTGCATCGACAGAATCACCGTTTTCTGGCGCTTTTCGACCACATCGCGGGTGGCCCGCTCGATGGCGCGCATGCTGAGCAGAGTCTGAAGTGCGATCAACAGCAACAGGGCAAGCATGACGCCAAAGCCTGTCAGCATTTTCTGCTTGACTGACATGCCTTTCAGTTTCGATCTGATCGATGACATTTGTTCAACCTCGCGCATGAATGAACGGCGTCGTTACCGGATGCATCTGCTGCGTATCCAGCGCGACCCCTGCTTCCGGCAGGAAGCCCCCTTGTTGTTCATGTTGTGCACCGGGCAGGTATATGCGTGCCCGGTGCGGGTTCAACCGTTGTATCGGCGCTTTTCTTGGTTTTCTTTAAGGGATTTTGGAAGATGTTGGGTGGAGGACGAAAATATCTACAAATCAGTCAGATAGCAGTCCCACGAGTTGATAGAGCCGGTCCAGTGCCTGGCGCGGGGTCAGTTCGTCCGGGTCGGTGTCGCGCAGTGCCGCCAGGGCCGGGTGTTCATCGGCCTGGAACAATGGCAGTTGGGGCTGGGCGGCGGTTTCTTGGCGAGGCGCAGTCTGCTGTTCCAGTCGTTGCAAGTGCTCGCGCGCCTGGCGGATGACCGGTTCCGGCACGCCGGCAAGCGCCGCCACGTGCAGACCGTAGCTGCGGTCTGCCGGGCCTTCCTTGACCTGGTGCATGAAGATGATGCGATCACCGTGTTCGACGGCATCGAGATGGACATTGGCCACGGTGTCGTGTCGCTCCGCCAGTTCGGTGAGTTCGAAGTAGTGGGTGGCGAACAATGTACAGGCACGTATCTGTTCCGCCAGCCAGGTGGCGCAGGCCCAGGCCAGGGCCAGGCCGTCATAGGTGCTGGTACCACGGCCGATCTCATCCATCAGCACCAGACTGTTGGCGGTGGCATTGTGGAGAATATTGGCGGTTTCGGTCATTTCGACCATGAAGGTCGAACGACCGGTGGCCAGATCGTCCGATGCGCCGATGCGTGTGAAGATGCGATCGATTGGGCCGATGACGGCGCGCTGCGCCGGTACGAAACTGCCTATCCCGGCGAGCAGCGCGATCAGCGCGGTCTGGCGCATGTAGGTGGATTTGCCGCCCATGTTGGGCCCGGTGACGATGAGCATGCGCCGATGGGCATCGAAATGACAGTCATTGGCGACGAAGGGCTGGTCCAGAACCTGTTCAACGACAAGATGGCGGCCGGCCTCGATATGCAGGCCGGGTTCGTCGCTCAGACAGGGGCAGGTCAGGTTCAGCGTCACGGCGCGTTCGGCCAGACAACACAGGGTATCGAGTTCGGCCAGGGCCGTGGCACAGCGGTGCAGGGGCTGCAGGTGGTCAGAAAGTTGTTCGAGCAACCGGTTGTATAGCGACTTCTCGCAGGCCAGGGCGCGTTCACGCGCGCTGAGCACCTTGTCTTCGAAATCCTTCAGCTCGGCTGTGGTGTAGCGTTCGACGTTCTTGAGCGTCTGGCGGCGGATGAAGTGTTCCGGTACCTGGTCGGCCTGTGCCTTGCCGACTTCCAGGTAATAGCCGTGTACACGGTTGTATTTGACCTTGAGGCTGGCGATGCCGCTGTGTTCACGTTCGCGTTGTTCCAGGTCGAGCAGGAACTGGTCGGCATTGGCGCTGAGTGCGCGTAGTTCGTCGAGCTCGGCATCGTAGCCGGGTGCGATGACGCCGCCATCACGAATCAGTTGCGGCGGCTCATCGACAATGGCGCGTTGCAGCAGTGTCAGGGTGTCATCGTGGCGGCCAAGGCCTTCGTCGATATCGGCCAGCAGCGGCTGATCCAGGCCAGCCAGGCGTGTGTGCAGGTCCGGCAACAGTTGCAGGGTTGCGCGCAGACCGGTCAGATCCCGTGGTCGCGCCGATCCCAGCGCCACGCGCGCGAGTATGCGTTCGATGTCGTGTATGCCGGACAGCACGTCGTGGAAGCCCGCGTATCGCTGATCCTCGATCAGTGCCGTGATGGCGGCCTGACGCTGGCAGAGCACGTCACGGTCACGCAATGGCCTGCGCAGCCAGCGCCGCAGCATGCGGCCGCCCATGCTACTGGCAGTCTGGTCCATGACGGCCGCGAGGGTATGTTCGTTACGTCCGGAGAGATTGTGTTCCAGTTCCAGGTTGCGGCGCGTGGCGGCGTCGAGAATGATGCTGTCGTCACGGCGTTCGGTACGCAGCCCGCATATGTGTGGCAGGGCGGTGCGCTGGGTGTGGCGCGCATGCTCGAGCAGACACCCGGCCGCGCCGATGGCCAGGGGCATGTCGGCGCACCCGAACCCCGTCAGGTCACGGGTGCCGAACTGTTCGCATAGCTGGCGATTGGCGCTGTCGGGGTCGAACAGCCAGGGGGGATGCCGTTGCAGGCCGGGACGTTCCAGTTCGCCAAGCAGGGGGTGGTCCTCGTTGACCAGGGTTTCGGCGGGCGCCAGGCGTTCCAGTTCGCCCTCCAGGGCCTCGCGGCCATGGAGCTCCATGACCGTGAAACGGCCACTGGCCATATCCAGCCAGGCCAGACCGAAATCATCACCGTGGCCGTGAATGGCCAGCAGCAGGTTCTCACGGCGTTCCTCGAGCAGGGCCTCGTCGGTGACCGTGCCGGGCGTAACGATACGCACGACCTTGCGTTCGACCGGGCCCTTGCTGGTTGCCGGATCACCGATCTGCTCACAAATCGCTACCGATTCTCCCATGCGCACGAGGCGTGCCAGATAGCCATCGACCGCATGGTACGGAATGCCCGCCATCGGGATCGGCTCACCAGCCGACTGGCCACGCGTGGTGAGGGTAATGTCGAGCAGGTGCGCGGCCTTGCGCGCATCGTCGTAGAACAGTTCATAGAAATCGCCCATGCGGTAGAACACCAGAATATCGGGATGCTCGGCCTTGATGCGCAGGTATTGCTGCATCATGGGGGTGTGTGCGGGGCGCTTGTTTGCGGTCTCGGCCATGCGCGCAGTGTAGCGAATATCGGCCAGCGTCGTACAGGTCGGACAGTGGCAATCACGGTCGCTATCGTCCAGAATCAGACGGGACGGTCATGACTTCGCGTCCGTTACCGATGACCGCGGAGCGTGCGTGCCCCCATTTCAACCACAAGGCAGGTAAAAGTATGGTCGATTCGTCAGATCAGCGTGATTTTCACCGCATGACGGTGGCGTGTCCCATCCGTTTTCGCAAAACGGATGAAGAGGATTTTCGTACCGGTACCGCCAACAACATCAGCGCTGGTGGCGTACAGTTCTCCTGTGGCGAGTCTTTCTCGCCCGGTGACACGGTCGAGGTGATGATCGAACCCGGCGTGGCCCTGACCCCACCCCTGCATGCGCGGGTTGAGGTGGTGCGCTGTGATGAATCCGGGCAGCAGCCGGGTGACTACGATGTCGCCTGCAGGATCCGTCAGATCCTGGACTGAATGACGATCATGAGCATCGATGCCCTGGCGCACCGGCTCGTTCACCGTTTGCGGGAGACCGGCCAGCTGCTCGCCACAGCCGAATCCTGTACCGGTGGGTGGGTGGCCCAGGCGGTGACGGCGATCCCGGGCTCATCGAACTGCTTCGATCGCGGATTCGTGACCTATTCGAACCGCGCCAAGCAGGAAATGCTGGGGGTTGCGGCACAGACCCTCGCGCAGCATGGCGCGGTCAGCGAGGCCGTGGTACGCGAGATGGCGGCCGGCGCGCTGGCCAACAGTCCGGCTGATCTGGTGGTATCCATCAGCGGTATCGCCGGGCCGGGCGGCGGTAGCCCCGACAAGCCGGTTGGCACGGTCTGGATTGCCTGGCAAAAGCGTGGATTGGCCGCATGTGTCAGCGGTTTCCGTTTCGCCGGTGAGCGTGAGCAGGTTCGTCAGCAGGCCGTTGACATGGCCCTGCGCGGTCTGCTGGACATTGCCGATGCCGTCTGATTCACATGACGAACACGCCAGC
Source organism: Gammaproteobacteria bacterium (assembly GCA_015484945.1). GTDB lineage: Bacteria > Pseudomonadota > Gammaproteobacteria > WFUO01 > WFUO01 > WFUO01. Next base: position 4,117 of record WFUO01000064.1, read on the forward strand.
CGGGCGTCCGGCCGACAGCGCCTGTTCACCGCCCTGTATCCCGATGCCGATGTCCGCCGGCAGCTGGCACGTTTGACGCGCAGCTACCGGCATGGACGTGCTGTCACAAGGGACAACCTGCACATGACCCTGGTGTTTCTTGGCATGCTCGATGCCGGCCAAGCCGCTTGCGCTTGCGAGATCGTGCGTGGCGTCCGCGCCACGGCGCTGAGCCTGCGCATCGACACCCTGGAGGTGTTTCAGCGTGCGCGCATCCTGTGGGCCGGGTGCAGCCAGGTACCCCGGGCGCTGTGGGAACTGCAGCACGATCTGGCCAGTGCACTCGCGGCGTGTGGTTATCGTGCCATGCATGAACAGTGGCGGCCGCATGTGACCCTGCGCCGGCACTGGACACAGCCGCCGCCGGAGGCGGATTTCACTCCCATCGTCTGGCGCGCGGACCGGCTGGTACTGTTTCGGTCAGATAACTCGCCGGCGGGGGTACGCTATACCCCGGTCGTGACACGGGAACTCATTGTCTGACAGGCTGTTATGCCCCATGCCAATTGCCGCTTTCCGGCCCCTGGGAATTTTGTGATAATCGGTTGCAGGATACACGCTGAGGACAGGGACCAGGGTCCGGGACATCATCATCTGCAAAGAGGGTCAGAATGGACGAGAACAAGAAGAAGGCGCTCAGTGCGGCGCTGGGACAGATCGAGAAGCAGTTCGGCAAGGGCTCGGTCATGCGCATGGGGGATGGCACCGCCGTCCGTGACATCGAGGCCATCTCGACCGGTTCGCTGGGGCTGGACATCGCGCTCGGTATCGGCGGTCTGCCACGCGGCAGGGTGGTGGAGATCTACGGCCCGGAATCGTCCGGCAAGACCACGCTGACCCTGCAGGTCGTGGCAGAGGCACAGAAACTGGGTGGCACGGCGGCCTTCATCGATGCCGAGCATGCGCTGGATCCGGTGTATGCCGAGAAACTTGGCGTGGATGTTGACGAACTGCTGGTCTCGCAGCCCGATACCGGCGAGCAGGCGCTCGAGATCACCGACATGCTGGTGCGTTCGGGCGCCGTCGATGTCGTGGTCGTCGATTCGGTCGCGGCGTTGACGCCCAAGGCCGAGATCGAAGGCGACATGGGGGATTCCCACGTTGGTCTGCAGGCGCGTCTGATGTCGCAGGCCTTGCGCAAGCTCACCGCCAACATCAAGCGTTCCAATACGCTGGTAATCTTCATCAACCAGATACGTATGAAGATTGGTGTCATGTTCGGCAGTCCGGAGACCACCACCGGCGGCAACGCCTTGAAGTTCTATTCATCCGTACGCCTGGATATCCGCCGTATCGGCGCGATCAAGAAGGGTGACGAGGTGGTCGGCAACGAGACCCGGGTCAAGGTGGTCAAGAACAAGGTCGCGCCGCCATTCAAGCAGGCAGAGTTCGAGATCCTCTACGGTGAGGGCATTTCGCGCGAGGGCGAGCTGATCGATCTCGGTGTCAAACATGGCTTCGTGGACAAGTCCGGCTCGTGGTACAGCTACAATGGCGATCGTATTGGCCAGGGCAAGGACAATGTGCGCAACTATCTCAAGGAACACCCGGATACCGCTGCCGAGATCGAGGCGGCGATCCGCGACAAGCTGCTGGCGGTAAAGCCCGAGCCGCAGGACGAGGAACAGACCGAAGCCTGAGAGGCACTGGCAGGCCTGCAGTCCAACACAGGGATCACGCAGGCGCAGCGTCACCATGGAGTGATTCAATACACGGCGGGTAAAGGTGCGGCGGGCGCAAGGACCTGAATTGGCGGGATACAGACATCAGCCCGCTTTTCTCTTGTTTCCTGTATCTTTAATCTCTGTTCTTCTTGATATATGGCGCGGTCAGGCCCATGTTTGATGTTGACAGGGGTATCATCACGTCATTCCGAGGAGCAAGCCATGAACAGGAACAAGATCCCGCCTCCCAGCGATCTGATCGAGGCCATGGGCGAGGCCTATGAGCTGCTGTTGGAAAAATCGCTCGACGAGGCACACAGGCTCGAGAAGAAAACCGGTCCGGCGCTGCACCGGATCATCGACAAGGTGGCCGAGGAGACCTCCGCGCTCGGCGAGCTGAGCAAGGAAGAGGCCGCCAGGGTGGCTGGGTTTCTCAAGCGTGACCTGACCGATGCCGCGCATTTCATGCACGAAACCGGGCGCAGTCTGAAGGATTGGCTGGGTTTCGATCTGATGTACCTTGAGGATCGCCTGCGCGATCTGCTGTTCAGGGCGGCTGACCAGACCACGGTGGAGCTGATGGCGCTGAAGGAGCAGGCCATGGCCGCCGAATACCATACCGGCGAGATCGCCGGCCCCGGCAATCTGATCTGCGACAAGTGTGGCGAGAAATTGCATTTCGAGAAACCGGGTCACATTCCACCATGCCCAAAGTGCCGGGCGACCGTCTTCCATCGTGAGGGCTGGGCAAGGCAGGAAAACCGCTGACTCATCCTGTGATCGGCGGCCCGGGGGACCGCGCCGCAGGACCACAGGCAGACACAAGGGATAAGGAGATGGCCCGTTTCATTCGCTGGTTCAACGAGATCGGCCTGACTGACGTTGGTCTGGTGGGCGGCAAGAATGCCTCCCTGGGCGAGATGTATCGTGAGCTGACGCCACAGGGCATCAAGGTGCCAAACGGCTTTGCGATCACCGCCGAGGCCTATCATCATGTATTGAAACAGGCCGGCGCCACAGACACGTTGCGCCGGATTCTCGACGGTCTCGATCCCGGCGATGTCTCGGATCTGGCCGATCGCGGACGGCGTGCGCGCGAGCTGATTCATTCGGCGCCGATACCCGCGGATCTCGAGGCAGAGATACTGGATGCATGGGAGACCCTGCGTGAGGAATATGGCGAAGGCCTGAGCGTGGCCGTCAGATCGTCGGCCACGGCCGAGGACCTGCCCAATGCCAGTTTTGCCGGGCAGCAGGAGACTTATCTCAATATCAGTGGCAAGGCCGCACTGCTGGATGCCTGCCGGCGTTGTTTTGCCAGCCTGTTCACCGATCGCGCCATTCACTACCGTATCGACCAGGGATTCGATCATTTCAGTGTCGGCCTGTCGATCGGTGTGATGAAGATGGTGCGTTCCGATCTCGCCGCCAGCGGCGTGATGTTCTCGCTCGACACGGATACCGGTTTCCGAGACGTGGTATTCATCACCGCCGCCTGGGGTCTGGGCGAGACCGTGGTTCAGGGCAGCGTGGAACCGGACGAGTTCTATGTTCACAAGCAGACCTACGAAAAGGGTCACCGGTGTGTGTTGCGCCGTCATCTGGGCAGCAAGCGCACCCGCATGGTCTATGCCAGTGGTGGCAGCCGTGAGACCACGCGTATCGAGCCGGTGCCCGAGCCCGAGCGTCGTCGTTTCTGCATTACCGATGAGGAGGTGCTCAAACTGGCCGGTTACGCGATCGCGCTCGAGCGCCACTACAGCGACAAGGCCGGTGAGCATCGGCCACTGGATATGGAGTGGGCAAAGGATGGTATCGATGGCGAACTCTATCTCGTTCAGGCCCGTCCCGAGACCATAGCTGCCCGGCGCCAGGCTCATGAACTCGAGTACTATCATCTGGACGGGCAGAGTGAGGTGCTGGTGCGCGGTTACGCCGTTGGTACGCGTATCGCCACGGGACGGGCGCGCTTCATCGCTGATGTCGCGCATTTGCACGAGTTCAGGCCGGGTGAGGTTCTGGTGGCCGAGACCACCACTCCTGACTGGGAACCGGTCATGAAACAGGCGTCGGCCATCGTCACCGACCGCGGCGGCCGCACCTGCCATGCCGCCATCGTGGCGCGCGAGCTGGGTATCGCGGCCGTGGTCGGCTGTAACGATGCCACTGAGCGTATCGCCACCGGTGAAGAGGTTACGGTATCGTGTGCTGGTGGCGACGAAGGGAGGGTGTATCGCGGCAAACTGGATTTTCATGTCGAGCGTGTGGATCTAGGCGACATCGCCAAGCCAAATACACAGATCATGGTCAACCTCGGCAATCCTGATCTGGCCTTTTCCGTCAGCGCCCTGCCTGTGCAGGGCGTGGGCCTTGCGCGATTGGAATTCATCATCAACGAGAGCATCGGCATTCATCCGATGGCGCTGTTGCAGCCGCACCGAATCAGCGACCCCATGGTGCGCCGGCGCATAGAATCCCGTATTCACGGCTATGACGATGGCGCAGGCTATTTTGTTCAGCGCCTGTCCGAAGGGGTGGGTACCATTGCCGCGGCATTCTGGCCACGTCCGGTGGTGGTGCGCCTGTCCGATTTCAAGAGCAATGAATACGCCAGTTTGCTGGGTGGCCGTGACTTCGAACCGCATGAGGAGAACCCCATGATCGGTTTTCGCGGTGCCGCGCGTTATACCCATCCGGCGTTTGCCGAGGCCTTTGCGCTCGAATGCCGGGCCATGAAGCGGGTACGTGAAGACATGGGCCTGGACAACGTGATTCTGATGGTGCCGTTCTGCCGCCGTATCGACGAGGCGCAACGGGTGCTGGATGCACTGGCAGGAAACGGCCTGCGGCGCGGCGAGAACGGGTTGCAGATCTATATGATGTGCGAGATTCCCAACAATGTTATCCAGATCGACGCCTTCGCCAAGCTGTTCGACGGCTTTTCGATCGGTTCCAATGACCTCACCCAACTGACCCTGGGTGTGGACCGGGATTCTGCCATGGTGGGGGCGGATTTCGACGAGCGCGACCCCGGGGTGCTGGAGATGATACGCCTGGCCATCGAAGGCGCACGGCGCAATGGTCGTCATTCCGGCCTGTGTGGTCAGGCGCCGTCCGACTATCCGGAGGTGGCCGCATTTCTCGTGCGTCAGGGGATAGACTCGATCAGCCTGAACCCGGATACTGTACTCAAGACCATACGTCAGGTACTCGAGATCGAGAAGGAATCCGGCAGTGAAACCAGTGCCCGATGAAATGAAGATCGTCGATGAACAGCGCCGTGAACCGCTTCCCGGTGACCGGCCAAAACCGGCGCGTGACGACCCCGGAGCGCTGGAGCGGATCGAACGTATCAAGGCCAGTCCGACCTACCGCCTTGCCTATGAAGATTCGGATTTTCTCACCAGTGACGATACCCTGGCCGCGCGCCTGCTGCTCGAATACACCAAGCCCGAGCTGGAGTTGCGGCGCAAGGGCATCGAACACACGATCGTCGTGTTCGGCAGTACCCGAATCCCTGAACCGGCCGAGGCGCGCAGGCGGCTTGAGGCTGCCGAGCGCGCGTTGCGCAAGGATCCGGACGATCCCGGCCTGATTCGCCAGGTCCAGGTGGCGTTGCGCATCCTCGACAAGAGCCGCTACTACGAGGTGGCACGTGACTTCGCCCGGCGTATCGGGGAATCAGGCCGCGGTCCTGACGACAACCGCGTCACCGTCATGACCGGCGGTGGCCCCGGTATCATGGAGGCTGCCAATCGTGGCGCCTGGGATGCAGGCGCCAGCACCATCGGCCTCAATATCCGCCTGCCGCATGAGCAGTTTCCCAATCCCTACATTACCCCCGAGCTGTGTTTCCAGTTTCATTATTTCGCCATCCGCAAGATGCACTTTCTGATGCGTGCCAAGGCCCTGGTCGCGTTCCCGGGGGGATATGGCACGCTCGACGAGTTGTACGAGACCCTGACCCTGATCCAGACACGCAAGATAAAGCCACTGCCGGTGGTGCTGGTGGGTGAATCCTACTGGCGTCGTGTCGTGGATGTGGATTTTCTCGCCCAGGAAGGGGTGATCGACGAGGAGGACAAGGAGCTGTTTGCCTATGCCGAGACGGCCGACCAGATATGGGACTTCATCATGCACTGGCATCGCGCCTGCGGTTGTCCGTTGCCGGTCAATCATGAAGGGGAATCCTGCGATATCTGAGCGCGGCTTCCCTTGTGATACAATCGGGCGCGCACAGAAGGTGGATCAGATGGAAGCAGACCGGGAGCAGGTGTCATTCGGCGAGGTCCAGACGCAGGCCCTGCGCCTGCTGTCGCGACGCGAACACTCGGTGCACGAACTCCGGCACAAGCTGAACGCGCGGGGTTTCGATGACGAGACCGTCGAAGCGGTTATTACCACCCTGATCGGCGAGGGCAGTCTGAGTGACAGCCGCTTTGCCGGCGAGTATGTGCGCATGCGCACCGGCAAGGGTTACGGACCACTGCGCATACGCGCCGAGCTGGGTGAGCGGGGCATCGATGACAGCCTGATCGCACAGGCGCTGGACGACTGGGAGGGTGACTGGCTGACATTGGCCGAACGGGTCAGACAGCGCAAGTTTGGCGGCACGCCGCCACGCGACTGGAACGAACGCGTCCGGCAGAGCCGCTTTTTGCAGTATCGCGGTTTCGACAGTGATACCATCGGCCGTCTGATGCGGATTGAAGCATAAATGAAAAACAGGATCTTGCAGAACCAATGAAAAGCAGTGCCGAGATTCGCCGTGCGTTTCTGGATTTTTTCCGTGAGCGCGGCCACGAAGTGGTGCCCAGCAGTTCGCTGGTGCCAACCGACGACCCGACCCTGCTGTTCACCAATGCCGGGATGGTGCAGTTCAAGGAGGTCTTTCTCGGTCACGAGACGCGCACCTATACCCGTGCCGCCAGTGCCCAGCGCTGTGTACGCGCCGGGGGCAAGCACAACGATCTCGAAAACGTCGGTTATACCGCGCGTCACCATACCTTCTTCGAGATGCTTGGCAATTTCAGTTTTGGCGATTATTTCAAGCGTGAGGCCATCCAATACGCCTGGGAATTCCTGACCGTCAACATGGGCCTGCCGCCTGAACGGTTGTGGGTCACGGTGTATGAGGAGGACGATGAGGCCGCGTCGATCTGGCTCGATGAAATGAAGGTCGATCCGGCGCGTTTCGGTCGTATCGGCGCCAAGGACAATTTCTGGTCCATGGGTGATACAGGCCCGTGCGGGCCCTGCAGCGAGATATTCTACGATCATGGGCCGGAGGTTGCGGGCGGCCCCCCCGGTTCGCCGGATGAGGACGGTGACCGCTATATAGAGATCTGGAACCTGGTGTTCATGCAGTACAACCGCGACAGCGACGGTACGCTGAGTCCGTTGCCGAAACCGTCGGTGGACACCGGCATGGGTCTTGAGCGGTTGGCGGCCATTCTGCAAGGCGTGCACAGCAACTACGATATCGACCTGTTCCGGCACCTGATCCGCGCTGCGGCCAGGGCCACAGGCTGTCAGGATACCGGCGAGAACTCGCTCAAGGTCATTGCCGACCATATCCGTTCCTGCGCGTTTCTCATCGTCGATGGCGTCTTGCCTTCCAACGAGGGCCGTGGCTATGTGTTGCGCCGCATCATCCGCCGCGCCATTCGTCACGGATACAAGCTCGGCCGTCAACAGCCCTTCTTTTATGGTCTGGTCGGCCCGCTGACCGAAGTCATGGGCGAGGCCTACCCGGAACTGGTTGAGGCACGGGAACACGTCGAGCAGGTGCTTCTCAATGAGGAACAGCGCTTCGCCGAGACGCTGGAGCAAGGCATGAAGATTCTCGAGGAGGCCATCAGCCGGCTGACGGACAAGACGATTCCCGGCGATACCCTGTTTCGCCTCTATGACACTTACGGTTTTCCTGTCGATCTGACCGCCGATATTGCCCGTGAACGGGGTTTGCAGGTCGATATGGACGGTTTCGAACGGGCCATGGCCGAGCAGCGCGAACGCGCCCGTGCCGCCAGCCATTTCGGGATCGACTACAACGATGACATCAGGATCGACACCTGTACCGAATTCACCGGTTATGAGCAGCTTGCCGATCAGGGGCGCATTGGCGTGCTGATCGCCGGCAACCGGCGGGTCGAGCGTATCAGTGAGGGAGACGAGGCGGTCATGGTGCTGGATCGCACGCCCTTCTACGCGGAATCCGGTGGACAGGTCGGTGATACCGGCATCATCGAGGGCCCGCATGGCCGTTTCCGCGTGTATGACACCCGCAAGCAGGGCGAGGGCGCGTTTGCGCATTTCGGCAAGGTCGAAAGCGGCCGCTTCGAGACCGGCGAGACCGTTAGCGCACGAATCGACGCCGACCGCCGCCAGGCCACAGCGCTCAACCATACCGCCACCCATCTGCTGCATGCCGCGTTGCGCAAGGTGTTGGGCGAACATGTCACCCAGAAAGGGTCACTGGTCGAGGCCGAACGGTTGCGCTTCGACTTTTCGCATTTCGAGCCACTCAGTGACACGCAACTGCGGCAGATAGAAGACATGGTCAACGATCAGATCCGCCGCAACACCGAGGTCGAGACACGGATCATGGCCTACGACGAGGCGGTCGGTTCGGGCGCCATGGCTCTGTTCGGCGAGAAATACGGCGACCAGGTACGGGTGCTGCGTATCGGTGATTTTTCCATCGAGCTGTGTGGCGGTACCCATGTCCGGCGTACCGGTGATATCGGCCTGTTCCGGATCGTCTCCGAAAGCGGCGTTGCGGCCGGCGTGCGCCGCATCGAGGCCGTGACCGGGCAGCATGCGCTGGCATATGTAAGGCACACCGAGCAGCAATTGCAGGCCATCGGCGAGCTGGTCAAGGCCAGCCGTGACAAGGTGCAGGAACGCGTCCGCCAACTGGTCGAGCGCAACCGCGGGCTGGAGAAAGAGCTCGAACGGCTCAAGGCGAAGCTGGCCAGTTCGGCCGGTGACGATCTGGCCGGTCAGGCCGAGGAGGTGGCCGGTATCCAGGTGCTGGCCGCGCGCCTCGATGGCGCGGATCCGAAATCGTTGCGTGAAACCGTTGACCGGCTCAAAAACAAGCTTGGCAGCGCCGCCATCGTTCTGGCTGCGGTCAATGACGACAAGGTCAGTCTCGTGGCCGGCGTAACCAGTGATCAGACCGCGCGTATCAAGGCTGGTGAGCTGGTCAATGCCGTTGCCCGGCAGGTTGGTGGAAAGGGCGGTGGTCGGCCGGACATGGCCCAGGCCGGCGGCAACGATCCGGCTGCCCTCGATCAGGCCCTGTCGGGTGTGCGTGGCTGGGTCGAAGCGCGCCTTGGTGGCGCTTGAGCTTGTCCTCGGTTCTTTCGGCACAGCGTTTCCAGCGTTATCAGGCCGGGAAATGACCGGATCACGGGCTGGCACTTTATTATTCAATAGAATTGCGGTTTAATGAGCACTTTTTGCAGACCGGCCCCTGTTGCGGGGGCCGACACATCGGTATCGGCAAACAGACACTGAAACGGACATGGCACTGATCGTCCAGAAATACGGAGGCACCTCGGTCGGCAGCGTCGAGCGCATCGAGCATGTGGCCGACAAGCTGATCGACTGGCGCAAGCGTGGTCACGATCTCGTCGTGGTCGTATCAGCCATGAGTGGTGAGACCAACCGGTTGTTCGAGCTGGCCCACAGTATCAGTGAGCACCCAGTGCCGCGTGAGCTTGACGTCCTGTTGTCCACCGGAGAGCAGGTGACCATCGCCCTGTTGTCCATGGCGCTGCACAAGCGCGGATACGATGCGCGTTCCTATACCGGTTCGCAGGTCCACATTCTCACCGACAACGCGCACAACAAGGCGCGCATTCGCGAGATAGACAGCCAGCGTATCCATGCCGATCTCAAGGCCGGGCGCATCGTCGTCGTGGCCGGTTTTCAGGGTGTGGATGATGAAGGCAATATCACCACCCTTGGACGTGGCGGTTCGGACACCACAGCCGTGGCACTGGCAGCGGCCCTGAAGGCCGAGGAATGCCAGATCTACACCGATGTCGATGGCGTTTATACCACCGATCCACGGGTCGTCCCGCAGGCCAGGCGCCTGGACCGCATCACCTTTGAGGAAATGCTGGAGATGGCCAGCCTGGGTTCCAAGGTGCTGCAGATCCGCGCGGTCGAATTTGCCGGCAAGTACAACGTACCACTGCGTGTCCTGTCCTCGTTCGAGGAAGGTGATGGCACGCTGATCACCTATGAGGAAGAAGGTATGGAAGAAGCGCTGATTTCCGGTATCGCCTTCAATCGCGACGAGGCCAAGCTCACCGTTCTTGGTGTGCCGGACCAGCCCGGTGTGGCGCACAAGATACTGGGCCCCGTCGCCAACGCCAATATCGAAGTCGATATGATCGTACAGAACATCGCCGAGGATGCCAGTACCGACTTTACCTTTACCGTGCACCGGAACGATTACCGTAAGGCGCTGTCCATACTTGAGGATATCGCAAAGGAACTTGGTGCGCGCGAAGTCATCGGCGACGACCAGATCGTCAAGATCTCGCTGGTCGGGGTAGGCATGCGCTCGCATGCCGGCATCGCCAGCACCATGTTCGAGACCCTGGCCCGGGAAGGCATCAATATCCGCATGATTTCGACATCCGAAATCAAGGTTTCCGTGGTCGTGGATGAAAAATATCTGGAATTGGGCGTGCGTGCCTTGCACGAGGCCTTCGAACTCGACCAGGCCGGCTAACCCGAATGTTGCACCAGCCGAACCGTACTGAAAACATAAGCAACTGAAACAGCGTACAAAATGGATAATGACAGTAGATTGCCACCTGTAACAGTTTGTTCACCGTACGGTTCGGCTGATGCAATATCCGGGCTAACGCTATACATGCACACCGGCATCCTATATCCTTGTCAGTGGCAGGGTTAAGCCGCGACCAGGGTTCCCGGGGATGCCGGAGAACAACAACAAACCGGGAAATCTTGTGCTTTAGATCTGGTGACAATGGCCGCTACACTGCACACAACGGCGCCAATGATCACAGGATCGTGTGGGCATATTTGGTGATTGATAGACAGCAAGGAGACAACAAATGCTTATCTTAACTCGTCGTGTGGGAGAAACCCTCATGATAGGCGACGAAGTCACGGTAACCGTGCTCGGCGTCAAGGGGAATCAGGTGCGTATTGGGGTAAATGCACCGAAAGACGTCGCCGTACATCGTGAAGAAATCTATGAACGCATCAAGCGTGAAGAAGAGCAGGGAGGCGAGGGCGCCAATACCGACAACGACGGTAACGCAGTCTGACCCTGGCATCTGCCGTATAGAACGAACAGCGGCCCGCCGGGCCGCTGTTTTTTTGCTTCAACTTTTTCCCGGCTGTTGGTATGATTTGCGCCTGTTTCCGGGTGCCCGGCGGGTTGGGGTGCGGAGCGCCCGAGTAAGGCGCACCCAATCAGGAACAGCCGCGCCGTTGCATGAGTCAACGAAACGGCATGGTTGGGCGATGCAAAAAAATGTTTCGGAGAGCTGGCCGAGTGGCTGACAAGCAGCCGCCCTGGCGGCTGCGCAGAACGCTGGAGGCATCGGAGATGCCGACGGCGGCCCCGAAGGGGCGAGGGCGCGGAGCGCCCGAGTAAGGCGCACCCAATCAGGAACAGCCGCGCCGTTGCATGAGTCAACGAAACGGCATGGTTGGGCGACGCAAAAAAATGTTTCGGAGAGCTGGCCGAGTGGCTGAAGGCGCACCCCTGCTAAGGGTGTATGGGTTAACGCCCATCGAGGGTTCGAATCCCTCGCTCTCCGCCATATAACAAAGGGGCCCAGTGGGCCCCTTTGTTATATGGCGGAGAGTGAGGACTTGGTTTGGACCCTGCGTTCGACAAATCGCCATGGATGGCGATTTGCACAGCGCCTAAGGCGCTGCCCGAAGGGCGAGGCACAGGGATGTGCCGAGTGAATCCCGAGCTTTTAGCGGTGTATTCTTGCAAGATCACAACCAGGCTGTCCCAGTGGGCCCCTTTGTTATATGGCGGAGAGCGGCTCTGCTTCGTCCGGTTTAAGACGATTTTATACTCGACATGGTTTTGACCGATCGGTATAATCTCGCTTCCTCATACATAGCGCCCGTAGCTCAGCTGGATAGAGTACCTGGCTACGAACCAGGCGGTCGGAGGTTCGAATCCTTCCGGGCGCGCCATACATGAGACCGCCTTCGGGCGGTTTTTTGATATCTCGACGATAAATTACAGCGGATTCGAACCTCCGACGTTTCAATCAGGGCGGTTCGACAAGCGGCGGGAGCCGCGCAGAACATCGTCGGCATCGAAGATGCCGACGATGGCCCCGAAGGGGCGAGGCCGCAGGCCGAGTAATCCTTCCGGGCGCGCCAATATAACCCGCATGTTCCACCAGTCGAACAACGCTTGGGGGCATGCGGTTAATCTCTCCAATAGGCCTTATCGTCATAACAAGCCGTGGTGCCGGGTATTTCCCCTAGCGTTGTTCTATCCCGATTCCGGCGGTTTCTCGCTCGCTGTGGCTTGGTTTTCACTCAAGCCATAGAGTGGCTATGGCATTCGTTGCAAACCGGCGCCACAGCGGCTGCGAATTCCGCCGGTTCTCGGGATCCTGGTGAAACCTGCGGGTTATGAGCCGCCTTCGGGCGGTTTTTTGATATCTCGACGATAAATTACAGCGGATTCGAACCTCCGACGTTTCAATCAGGGCGGTTCGACAAGCGGCGGGAGCCGCAGCAAGTCCCCGGGCAGGTGTTGTGAAAACGGCGATTTGTATTCCGTGTGAACAGTCCGTCTGTTATCCACGATTTGTGCCCAGGGCCATGCCATTTTTTTTCATTCATCATTTAACGCGTGTCTATTGTGTTACCAGAACCATGAAATTCCAGATGACGGGGTGTCATGGCAAACCATCACAATGGCAGGAAATACACAGGGAATTTTCGACAAGTTAATGAAAAACTGGAATAAATATAGTATTAATAGCCTATGGAGGATTTGAATCTCAAAAACCCGGATCTGTATATCAATCGTGAGCTGAGCCTGCTGCAGTTCCAGTGGCGGGTACTGGCCCAGGCAAGGGACGAGGACGTGCCATTACTGGAGCGTCTGCGTTTCCTGTGTATTTCCAGTACCAATCTCGACGAGTTCTTCGAGATCCGGGTCTCCGGGCTTATGCACCGCGCCGCACTGGAGCCCATGAGCAGCGGGCCGGACGGACTGAGCCCGGAAAAGGCCCTGGAGCAGATCGCCGAAGAGGCCCACCGTCTGGTCGAGGAACAGTATCGGGTTCTCAATGAGGAATTGTTACCCGAACTTGCCGAAGAGGGCATTCGCTTTCTCAAGCGTTCGCAATGGGACGATCGTCAGGCTGCCTGGATCCGGCGTTATTTCATTTCGGAACTGGCGCCCATCCTGAGCCCGCTGGGTCTGGATCCGGCCCACCCGTTTCCGCGCGTGGTCAACAAGAGTCTGAACTTTATCATCAAGCTCGAGGGCAAGGATGCCTTTGGACGTGACAGCCGCCTGGCCATCGTCCAGGCACCGCGCGTATTGCCACGCCTGATCCGCCTGCCCGAATCAGTCGCCGACCCGGATACTTTCGTATTCCTCAGTTCCATCATCCATACCCACATCAGCGATCTGTTTCCGGGCATGAATGTCGTTGGCTGCTATCAGTTCCGTGTTACCCGAGACAGTGACCTGTTCGTCGATGAGGAGGAGGTCGAGGATCTGATGCGAGCCATTCAGGGTGAACTGTCCTCGAGGCGTCTCACCGATGCCGTGCGCCTGGAGGTTGCAGACAACTGTTCCTCGGATACCGCCCGCTACCTGTTGACACGTTTCAAGCTCACCGAGCGTGACCTGTACCAGGTCAATGGTCCAGTAAACCTGAATCGGCTGCTGGAATTGCCAGAGCTGGTCGATCGCCCGGAGCTCAAGTACGCTCCTTTCAAGCCTGGTCTTCCCAAGGCGCTCAAGGGCGCCGATGACCTGTTCGAGGTTATCAAGCACGAAGACGTGCTGCTGCATCATCCATTCCAGTCGTTTGTACCGGTAGTCAATCTGCTCAAGCAAGCCGTGGCTGACCCATCGGTACTGGCCATCAAGCAAACCCTGTACCGTACCGGGTCCAATTCGCCGGTTGTCGATACCCTGGTCGAGGCAGCCAAGGCGGGTAAGGAAGTGACCGTAGTCGTCGAACTCAAGGCGCGTTTCGACGAGGCCGCCAATATCGAACTGGCCTCGAGGTTGCAGGCGGCCGGCGCGCATGTGGTCTATGGTGTGGTGGGTTACAAGACACATGCAAAGATGCTCATGGTGCTGCGACAGGAGGGCAAGCGAATTCGGCGCTATGTTCATCTCGGTACAGGCAATTATCATGTACGTACTGCGCGTATCTATACCGACTATGGCCTGTTGACATCCGACAAAGCCATTGGTGAGGATGTTCACCGGATATTTCTTCAACTTACCGGCCTGGGAAAGGCCACGCGTCTGAAAAAGCTGTTGCAATCGCCGTTTACGTTGCACAAGTCACTGATCAAGTTGATACGCAACGAGGCCGGCAACGCGCTGGAAGGCAAATCAGCGCGCATCATCGTCAAGCTCAATTCACTGGTTGAGCCTCACATCATTCGTGAACTCTACAAGGCCTCACAAGCAGGCGTGCAGATCGATCTGATCATCCGGGGGATCTGCTGTCTGCGGGCCGGTGTTCCCGGTGTATCGGACAATATCCGCGTACGATCCATTGTCGGACGTTTTCTCGAACATACACGTATCTATTATTTCGAAAACCTGGGTGAGCCGAAAGTATTCTGCTCCAGTGCTGATTGGATGGACCGGAATTTCTTCCGGCGTGTCGAAACCTGTTTTCCCATAGAAGATGAAGGTCTGCGCAAGACCGTGATCGAGGATGGCCTGATGCAATATCTGGCCGACAATACCAAAGCCTGGATCATGCAACCGGATGGTAGCTACCGTCAGCTTTCGCCGGGCAGCAAGAAACCACGCAATGCGCAAAATGCCTTGCTCAAGCGGCTGGCGGCAGATAGCTGACTGATCCGGGGCGGCGCTGGCTGTTGCCAGTATCACGCGGGTCAATTCGACACGGAGCACACGGAGGCGCGGAGTCACGGAGAAAATGTGGGTGTTCAGACAGGCCTTTCAATCAACACCTCTGTGACTCCGTGGCTCTGTGATCTCCGTGTTTTATTCATGCCGCCTGCCGGCGTCACCCCGGATTCCGGCCTTCGGCCTGCATCCAGGCTACGTTTCTGTATGTAAACTGCGCTTTCCTCGCGGTCCTGCGCCTTGCCATCATCCGCCCGGGATCGGTCAGGGTGTTAATCCGGGGCGGCGCTGGCTGTTGCCAGTATCACGCGGGTCAATTCGACACGGAGCACACGGAGGCGCGGAGTCACGGAGAAAATGTGGGTGTTCTGACAGGCCGTTCCATCACCATCTCTGTGACTCCGTGACGTTGTGATCTCTGTGTTGTGTTCATGCTGCCTGCCAGCGTTACCCTGGATTGCGGCCTTACGGCCTGCATCCAGCCAGGTTACGTTTCTTTCAATCACACCCTCGGTGGCTCCGTGGCTCTGTGATCTCCGGGTTTTATTTTTGCCGCCTGCCGGCGTCACCCCGGATTCCGAGCTTCACGGCCTTCATTCGCGCTAAGGGAATGGCAAGCACCAATTCCGTATAATGCACCATGATATTCTTTGCGCCTCCACGTCCTTTGCGTTCCACCACCCTGTGTAGCGCTGTATACTTCGCGTTTCGACCAGAGATCACTCAGGATCACTGCGGGGTACTACGGTCGGTCATGACCTTCAGGCTGTAGTCGATAGCCTCGCGCAGGCGTTTCTTTTCATCCAACAGGTCCTTGCGCGTCAGTGGTCGCTGCGCCAGCCAGGAATGTGGGCAGATCATGGTCAGGCGTTTCTTTTTTGCCTTGAAGGTCAGTTCATTGAACTCGGAATAATTGCGGCTGCGTTGCAGGATGATGGCCAGGCGAAGTACCACACACAGGCGTTTGATGATTTTTCGTCTGCCCTGCGGAAAATCACGGAAGTGCTTGCCGGAAAACTTGCCCCGGTGCAAACGCACGAGAACAGACAAGATGCTCTGCTCGGTCAGGGTAAAACCGTACATATCCGAGTGCTGCAGAATATATGCGCCATGCTGTGTATAGCGGTTGTGAGAGACAGCCAGGCCGATTTCATGTACACGGGCTGCCCAGACCAGAAGATTCAGATCTTCAGAGTCGTCGATGCCCCAGTCATACGCCACCATTTCATGGATGAGCCGGCATGTGTGCTCAACGCTCCTGGCATGTGATATATCGACGGCATATCGTCGTTGCATGTTATCAATGGTCTTTTCACGTACATCCTCGTGCCTAATACGCCCGATCATTTCATAGATCAGCCCCTCCCTGACTGCGCCATCGGAGACAGCCATATGATCGATGTCAAAGGCATTGAAGATGGCCTGCAGTACGACGAAGCCGCCTGGCAGAACCTGACGGCGGTCCTCGCTGAGCCCCTTGATGTCGATATGCCCGATATCCCCGGCTTCGAGAAGTCGTTCACGAATGAATGTCAGGGTATTTCTGTTGATACCATCACTGCAGATGCCATTTTCAGCAGCGATTCTGGCGATAGATTTGACAGTACCTGACGAGCCAACGGTTGACTGCCAGCCAGTGTCCAGGAATTGTCGGGATATGCCTTCTGTTTTGAGCCCGGCAGCCAGCTCAGCCTTGCCTATGAGGTCGCCGGTTATGACTCCGTCAGGAAAATATTTTCTGGTAAAACTGACGCAACCCATGGCCAGACTTTCCATGCGTAGTGGGGTGAATTTTTCACCAATGATAACTTCGGTGCTGCCGCCGCCGATGTCCACGACCAGCCGGCGTTTGCCCTGGCCTGCCAGGGAGTGGGAAACACCCAGGTACACCAGCCGCGCTTCTTCCATGCCAGAGATGATTTCTATTCTGGCACCTAGCACGAGTTCAGCCTTGCGGATGAATTCGGCAGCATTGGTTGCCATGCGCAGGGTATTGGTTCCTACAACCTTGATATTGTGGCGGTCGATATTGCGGATACGTTGTGCGAAGCGCGCAAGACAAGCCAGCGCGCGTTGCTGTGCGGATTTTCGAAGATGCCGGCGAGGCCCAAGACCATCACCCAGTCGGACCATTTCCTTGATGCGATCGACTATCTGGACATGGTTGTCGGTATCCACTCGCACAATGATGAGGTGGAAGCTGTTGGATCCAAGATCGATTGCAGCCAGTGTCTTGCCGTTTTCATGTTGTTTGGCTTGCCGCATGAATACAGATATTTTTCCAGAAAAACAGTGGCTTATTATAACAGTAAACAGCCTGGGTGAGATATTTCTAAAGGTCTGGATAGAAATGCCGAAACGATTATAGCGCTATCGGCGTTTTACTGAAACCTTCGGCGAGCGTAAACAGCATCACATGCCATGGGAAATGATGAAGTAAACATACTCGCTGTTGACGATGATGAGCAGGCACTGGATTTTCTCGTCGAAATCCTGGAGCGTGCAGACTACCGGGTTACATCCTGTTCTGATGGCCAACAGGCACTGGACTGTCTGGCAGAAAACCATGATTACGATGTCATCATTGCGGACAGAGCCATGCCCAGAATGGATGGGATGGCGCTGCTAAAGGCAATCAAGGACAACGACAGATTGAAAGACATCCCGGTGATATTTCAAACCGGGATGAGTATGGAATCGGAGATTATCGAAGGGATACGGGCAGGTGTTTATTATTATCTGACCAAGCCATACAAGAAAGAGATACTGCTATCCATCATCCATGCAGCAGTAACCGAAGCCAGAAAGTACAGGGAACTCAGGCAGGAAGTATCTGAACATGCAAAGACCCTCAAGACCATGGTGTCAGGTACATTCCGTATTCGCAGACTGGATGAAGCGGAAAATCTTGCATGTACCCTGGCAGAGTTCTATCCGGACCCTGTGAAAGTGGTAACAGGTGTATCAGAGTTGCTGACCAATTCCATTGAGCATGGAAATCTGGGAATCAGCTATAGCGAGAAGACAGAATTGCTGAAGCAGGGTGCCTGGAGAGCGGAAATAGAAAAAAGACTGGCAGATGCTGCCTACCGGGACAGATATACCGAAGTCAGAATAGATATGAGTGATGAGAACATTCGATTGATGATTACTGATATGGGTGATGGCTTTGATGCAGACAAGTACCTGGATTTCAGTGCTGAAAGAGCAACCCATCTACACGGGCGTGGCATTGCTTTGGCAAAGACATTGAGCTTCGATTCTATAAGGTATATGGGAAAGGGAAACATGGTCATTGCCACAGTCGATAATCGAAAAACTGGAACAGAAGAATGAGAAAAATCTGGATTCGAAGTTCAGTCATGAAAGAGATGTTTGTACCTATCTCGTCCATCGTGGCGACGAGCTATATTGTTGTCTCGTTTGGGCTGAATAATTTGCCAGTCATATTGATGATGCTTGCGACAGGCTTGCTGTTGTATTCATGGATACGTAACCACAGTAAGATGTCGATAATGGAAAAGAAATCAAAACAAATGAATGAATGTATGGATACAGTGGTCCAGAATCTGGAAGCCAGTATTTTTGAGCAGAAAAGAATCCTCAAGGAGCAGGGTGAAAAGATAGATGATGAGGTGGGCGCGATACGTGGAATAGTCAGGGATGCGATAGATGGGCTTATGAAAAGCTTTTCTGTCATGAATGAACTGTCCGAAAAACAGAAGAGCATGGTCATTGGCATGCTTCAGAATTCTGAAAACGATGATGACGTCAATATTTACAGGTTCATGAAGGATTCCGAGGAACTGCTACAGTATTTTGTGGACAATGTTGTTACGACGAGCAAGGAGAGTGTGGGGCTTTTGCACAAACTGGATGATATGTGGGATCAGATCAATGTGGTCATCGGCATGCTGGACGAGGTTAAAAGCATTGCAGACCAGACAAATCTATTGGCGCTCAATGCAACCATAGAGGCGGCGAGAGCCGGAGAGGTTGGAAGAGGGTTTGCTGTGGTCGCTGACGAGGTATCAAAGCTTTCTCACAAATCGAATGATTTCAGCAAGGAGATAGGTCAGGTTGTATCAGCAACCATATCAAGTATGCAAACGGCTAGAAAGGTTGTGGACAAACTGGCATCACGCGATATGAATGTCATTTTGGATTCCAAGTCGAAACTTGACAGGATGTCAGGCGTCATAAGGGATATGGCAGGCAAGACAGATGAAAAATTGATGGAGATAACAAGGATAAACAAGGAAATCAGTGAAGGAGTCAATGTTGCTGTCCAGTCCCTGCAATTTCAGGATATGGTGGACCAGTTAGCAGCGCATGTAAGTAAAAGAATCCGGGTTATGTCAGTAATGGGCGAGGCAAAATTGAGCGTGATGGAACATGACGGGGATGTTTGTACCAGGATTCAGAGGCTTGGTGAAATGGAATGCAAGACCCGTGACAGACTCAGTTATATTGAATCACAGGTCAGAGGCGCACCGGTCAGTACAGAGGATATGAAGACAGGAGATGTCGAATTGTTTTGAACAATGTCGAGGTAATTACTGTGGGTATTAGAGAAGAAAAGGCACCGGATGGATCGTGTGTCATCAAGATAGAAGGAAAATTCGATATCAATGTGCAAGCGGAATTCCGTCAGGCATATGAGAAATATCCTAGAACAGGTAAATTTGTCGTAGATCTTAAAGACTCGGATTATCTCGACAGTTCGGCCCTGGGTATGCTATTGCAGCTGCGGGAGTATGCAGAAAACAGGAAGGAACGGGTGATTTTAAGGAATTGCGGGAAGCGTGTTAAAGATATTTTATCTGTTGCCAAGTTGTGCCCGCTGTTCACGATGGAATAGCATGGTGACAGTAGAATTCAGAGAGGATTCTGGATTTTTTGTATGGCCAGCATATTCTATTCGTCATAACCAGAAGAATCATCCGAGTCGCATAATAAAAAATATCTTGTTTGCTGATATCCTCTATTCTCCCGTATATTGTGAAGTGATTAAGGGTTTCCGTGGTCTGTAATCACAGGCAAAGCAGATTTTTATCATATATCCACTTTATAGTGGGGGTGGGTTAAATCACACTTTGTTTTGTTTCGTGATTCTGACGTCAGACGGCATGTTCCGAATCGCCTTTTCAATTCTGTCATAGTCCAGGGAAAGCAGCGAAATATCGTCCACTGCATTCGACAGCCTGGTAAACTCGACCATCTTTTTTTGCAGTGTAGTCAACCGCTTTTCCGGTATGACATTGTCTATCATGTCGCGGATGGCCCTATCACCAAGCATTTCATCATCCTTGTTTGTGAGTTCTGATGCGCCATCGCTGTAGAGGAATAATGAGCGACAATCGCTGTTATTTATTTTCCTGGTGACTGGCGAAAACTCGTTTTCACCCATAATCCCCAGGGCGATATTGTCGGAAGTCAGTTGTCCCGTGATGTGAGTGTTTTTATCGGCAATAAGTACAGGTGGCATACTGGCATTTATTATGTCACTTGTTCCTTCATCCAGATCAACCTGAATAAGTGTGCAAGCCAGGAAACGGCCGGTAGGCATGAGTGTATGCAATTTTTTGTTGATTTCCATGGCAATGTTTTCGATTGTAAAGCCCCTCGAAACCATGGTATAGAAGATGTCGGTGGAAGGTACTGCGCCCATGGCGGCAGTCAGTCCATGTCCTGTCAGATCGCCGAAAAGTATTGATAACCTGTTGCCTTCAGGGTTGATCTGGTAGGCAAAGATATCACCTGAAAAATGTCCAGATGGACGGCACCAGTAATCTATTCCGTCTATGATGCCAGGGCTGCGATCCGTGATGGCATCGAAGATATGCCGTGCAAACCGCATTTCCTCCTCCATTCTGTTCTGATACATGAGGAGTGAATCATGCATGGCTCTTATTCTGTCCATTGCTGCAATTCTGGTATGCATCAGTACTGGGTTGATTGGTTTTACCAGAAAATCATCACCACCGGCTTCAATGCATTGTACGAGCTCATCGTTGTTTTTCAGCGCAGTAATGAATATCACAGGCGTAAATCTTGTTGTGTCGAGTTTTATCTCTCTGGCGATTTCATAACCACTGATATCGTCGAACACAACACCTGATATCACGATGTCAGGTTTGTGACTGTTATAGAAGTCTATCGCCTGTTTACCGGAACTGGCAGTAATGACTTCATGGCCTTCCTGTGACAGGATAAGAGATATATATTCACGGATATTCTCATCCTTGTCGGCTGCCATTATTCTCAGCTTCTTGTCTGTTTTGAGGTAATGGCCGATATCCTCTATCTCAGGCCTGCCCTTGTCTTCACGTTGGTTTATGGCTTTGGTGACTTCCCTGCTGATTATATCCAGGTTTCTTGCCAGGTTTTCGTCAATCTCATCGATCAAGGCAGGTGGCGTCTGGAGGATGCCCTTGAGGTAGTCCTCGAATATTCTCGTATGATCGCTGATATGAGAAAGCCCAAAGGTTGCACATGATCCGGTAAGGCTGTGTATTTCCTTGTGCATTTCTTCTAGGTGTATTGGATCACGATCTAGAAGAAAATCATTATGCAAGGCCTGAATCTTCAGTACCCGGTCAGGCAATGATTCAATAAAGCTATTGGTAAGCAGGTTCAGCTTGTCACTGAAATCTTTGGGTTTCTTGTTCATTTATGCATGCGCCCTGTTGTATTCCAGTGACTCGGTAATTCTATCGACAATATCCTGGAGTTTCTTCAGCTGAATGGCCAGATTGTCTTTGTCGTCAGATTTAATTGTTTTCTCGATATCGATACACAAATCCGTGAGGATCTGGAAGCCCATACCGCCACCACTACCCTTGAGGCTATGTATGATTTTTCCAAGTTCTTCAATATCTCCACTACGGAAGTGTCTTTGGATATCTTTCATTATGCCCGGAAGACGACTGATAAATCTGTTTACAATTTGTTCCAGATCTGGCTCATCATCCAGGATCGTTGATGTAATCGGCTTGTCATTTATTTCATCATCTGGTTTGCTAGATGTATATTTCCTGACAATTTCATAAAGTGAATCCTGATCTATGGGCTTGGGTATGAAGTCATCAAAGCCTCGTGAAAGGCAGTCTTCGCGATCTTGTTTCATTGCGTTTGCCGTAATGGCGATGACAGGGATATTGTATCCCTTGTTGCGTATCTTCTGCAGGGCATCGA
Source organism: Gammaproteobacteria bacterium (assembly GCA_015484945.1). GTDB lineage: Bacteria > Pseudomonadota > Gammaproteobacteria > WFUO01 > WFUO01 > WFUO01. The sequence continues at coordinate 26,122 of WFUO01000064.1, forward strand.
ACCCATCCATTACCGGCATGTGTATATCCATTAGCACCATGTCATATTGATCATTGATTGTATCAACGGCTTTCTCGCCATTCTCGACTATATCTACAATAGCACCGGTCCTGGTCAGGTAGAGTGAAATAAGACTTTGATTGTCTGGGTTATCCTCAGCAAGCAGGATGCGAATTTTCCTGTTCTTGCTGTCAAATACCAGGGGCGATGACGGGCTTTTCAGGGTTTTGTAATTACGTGGATTTGCATACAGGAGGCCGTGATTGGTTTCGGTGTTTGCGGCAAACGTCAGTGTGAACGTACTTCCCTTTCCGGGTGTGCTTATCGCTCGTATATCTCCGCCAAGCATGTGTGCCAGTTTACGAGACAGATGCAGGCCAATTCCAGTGCCACCATAACGTCTTGTTGTAGATGAGTCGGCCTGCGTGAAAGAGTTGAAGACATGTTCAATCTGATCTTCAGACATGCCAATGCCCGTGTCTATGACATCTATGGACACAAGGTCATACTCACTATCATATGAGATATTCAATGTTATCGAGCCTGTATCAGTGAACTTGATTGCGTTGCTCGCAAGATTGATCAGTATTTGTTTGAGACGCAGTGGATCCGAAATGATGGTTTCCGGCAACGGGTAGATGAAATTTATATCACATTTGAGGCCTTTTTCTATGGCTTGCAACTCAATGATAGAGTGAGTGTCCTCGATGATATCGAACAGTGATGTCTTGATCGGGTTGGTTTCAAGCTTGTCAGCCTCGATCTTTGAGAGGTCGAGAATATCGTTGATGATACTTAGCAGGTGTTTTCCGCTTTTTACGATACGTTGGATCGATTCTTTTCTCAAATCATCGTCTATATCCGGGTCATTCAATGTCTCTCCAAAACCAATGATTGCTGTCAGCGGTGTGCGTATTTCATGACTCATGTTTGCAAGAAACGAGCTCTTGGCCTTGGTTGCTGCTTCGAGATTCGCATTGGTTTCCCTGAGAATGCGCATGGCGTCATCCTTGTCTGCATAACTTAGTTTCAGAGCACTTATCATGTCATTGAAGGACTGCGCAAGGATGCCCAGTTCGTCCATTGAGTAGATCGGAGCAATTGTATCCAGATTGCCTGCCGCAACGTCACGGGATGTCTTGATCAACGCCATGATAGGACGCAATGCCTTGATTCTGAAGATGATATATATGCTTATACCCAGAAACAGAACAATCGCTGAATTGATCAGGATATTCCGTTTCAGTGCCGCATTGGCCATGGCCTCCATTCTTTTCTTGCTCAGACCGATGACCAGTTCACCAATTCTGGTATCATCGTTCATGATTGGAAAGCGCATGGATATTATCTCCGGGTCAGCATTAACGCGTTTGATTGTCTCGAGTATGGAGCCTGACTTGTATTTCCTTATATACGGGTCATTGTTGTCCAGATAGAGAGTGAGATTGACGCCTTGATTGGATATGATGACACCATAGACAACATCTTCCTGGCCTGTGATCTCTTCCATGTATTTGTCGAGCGTGAATGCATCGTAGCTCAGAATGGCATCAGGACTGACGAGGGAGATGAAGCTTCCCAGCATCCTGCCCTTGTCGATGAGTTGGTTTGTGAGTTGCTGGCGCTCCTTGCGGATGCTGTTGTAGGTCGATGTGCTCAGCGTGATCGCAAGGATAAGGATGGTCAGTACCGCGAACTTGACGCCGAGACTGCCGTGCTTGAAGGATGTGATCTTGGCTTTTCTCATTCGCAATCAGGATGCACCAGTGTTCAGCTGTAACACTGAAAATCATATATTTATCAAAAAATTACAAATACAACTATAGTTTATTGCTTTGTAATCACAATATCGAGCCTGCCAGACAGGCGTATATGCCATTCACATGCTTCAGTGGTCTGTCTTCGACACCAACGGGGCCATTAGGTACCGTCAGGCAAGTATTTGTATATCTATCTGATATTACAGACAATAAATACCATGCGAAAAGCATGAGAAATGGTCGGCGCTCGTTCTCATCCTAAACAGTGGATAGGGATCCCGTCTTTAAACGCCTTGGAGTGTTGTGCTCAAGGCTGCTTGCCGGTCACCGTTGGCATGAGCGAGCTCAATCTATCCCTGATATCGTAATCAAGAATATATTCATAGATGACGATGTAGGCCAGGATATTGCGGATGTATGCGCGTGTTTCCCTGTACGGAATGGATTCTATCCATATATCTGCACTGACGTTGTTTTTTGGGAGCCATTTTTTGACCCGGTATCCACCTGCATTATAGGCCGCCAACATCAAGGGGATATGGTATCCATACCTGTCAGCCAGTCTGGCAAGATGTCTGACGCCAAACCGAATATTGGTGCGCGGTTGATATAATTCCGATTTTCCAGATAGTTTCAGTCTGAATAGCCTGGCTATTGATCGGGCTGTCGCCGGCATGAGTTGCATGAGACCCATGGCCCCCTTGTGTGAATGCGCATCAATGTTGAAGGCGCTTTCACGACGTATGACACCCAGTATCAGCGAAGGATCGAGCTGGTACTTCCGTGCAAGCCTGAAAACCAGTTTTTTGTGAAGGACGGGGAATCTGAGTCTGATATCGTGGTAATTTTTGAGTCTTGCGAGTTCATGGATGACTCTTTCATGCCAGCCCCACTGGTGCGCAAGAATAACCGCAAGTTTTGCATCTTCTTCATTGAGATAAGGTGTGTGTCTGGTCCATTCCCTGCGGGCATTCAGCCTGTCTCCATGCCAGTACAGTTCCCTGACCCGTTTTATCCATGATTGTTTTTTGAATGACTTGAGTCTTGAGGAAGAGTAACGCAAATTCTGCTCCTCGAAGCTGTATTGCCGGCCTGTCCTGTCAGCCGCCAGAAAGCCATAATAGGATCGCCTGCTCGCCAGGGACCGGTAGAGTTTGAATGCTTCGTTACGGTTTCCCAGAACCGTCAGGGTACGTGCCCGCCAGTATCGCCATTTGTCTCGTGCCGCCTCGGAAGCAGGCAGCTTGTCCAGCAGTTTGAGAACCTGATGCCAGTTACCGTACAGCAGGTTGAGTCGGATCTTCCATGTCAATATGGTTTTGTCATGAAAGGCTGGTGTTGTGGTGTTGAGCCAATGCAGTGCATCTGGAGCATGCTTGCGTGCCAATGACAGGGCGATTCTTGCATGGATCATCTGGTGTGTGGTGTCATCGATGGTACGCCTTCTGCGTATCTTTTTCAGTAATCGGATGGCTGTCTCCGGGTCGATGCTCGCCAGCCGCAGCATGGTGTGGCGGAGTATGTTCATTGCCTGGGGATGACTGTGGTCCAGGTAACCACGTCTGCCTGCAAGACCGGGTCTTCGGTATAGCCTGTACCATTTCAACGCAATGCGCCGATCCTTGCCTTGCAGCCAGGTCCGGGCAAGATAGCGTGCAAGGCGTGGATTGTGGTATGCCATGGCCAGGCGGATTCTCAACCAGATCCGTTTTCTATTCAGTTCTCCCTTTTGATGCCAGGCTTCGATGACAGGATCACAGACGCCTGGTAATGAATAGCCGGTGGTCCATAGCGTCTCCATGCCCTGGAATGCCCGTTTTTCATGGCCGGTTCTGAGCAGGGCTTGACGCCACAGGCACTGCAGGCGGAGCGAATTGTCAGGTTGATAGAATCTGAGAAAATCTTGCCATTTTCCGGCACGTGCCAGCTGGATCAGGAACAGTCTGCGCAGGCGGCTTGCCAGATGCAGATGCTGGTAACGGCGCAGGAATTCGATGATCTCTTTTTCATTTCCTGCCAATGTGGTCAGGCGCAGGTAATCGTAACGCAGGTAAGGATAGAGTGGATAGGACTTGAGGCCAGGCAGCAGGGTCAGGAACTTTCTTATCCGTCCTTGTTTCAGATAATGTCTTGCCTGCCGGTATGTATCTCTTTGTTTCTGCAGGATAGGATCTGTCGTGTCTGGCGGCAGGTGGCTGGAAACCGCCGGGCTGGCCTGGCACAGGCAGGTGAGTATGGTAAAAATGATGGTCAGAACCCGCATTGCCAATATTACGTCATAGTGGCATCATGATCGCAAGAATTGATTGGCCAGGTTGAACGTTTTTCTTTGGGTGGATGGTTTCCTTTCCGAGCGGCATGGTGAACAGGACAACACATGTCATGTATCTCGATATCAGCGCTGATCAGTATTTGCGCTACTATTCCGGTTCGGCGAAATCTGTTATGGCAAAAACAACCGACGGCCTGACCATACGGTTTCCAGCCAATGTGCTGCAAAAATATCTGCTCAAAGATGGTATCAAGGGTGTCTTTCGTATCGTTTATGACGAGCATCATCGTTTGGTCAGTTTCGACAGGGTAGGGGATGTTGGGCAGGTGGATTGACAGGGTGCCGGCTTTACGCGGTCAGTGTCTGGTGTCATGTCTGGTGGTCATTACAGCTGCAGTCTTCTTTATGCCTGTTCAGGCGCAGGACTCCATCGAGCGGCCGGGGTTCAGTGATAAGCCCCTGAAGACACCGATAACTACGCCCGCCTGGTTCAAGCTTAGCTTTCTTGAATTGCACGACGATGTCATGGACGCCAAAAAAGCCGGTAAACGCGGCATCATTCTTTACTTTGGGCAGAAATACTGCCCGTATTGCAAGGCTTTTCTTCATGATAATTTTACCAAGCGGGACATCGTTCACTATACACGCAAGCATTTCGACGTCATCGCCATCAACGTAAAAGGGTCTCGCCTGGTGACAGACGTCAATGGCGATGTAATGCCGGAAAACGAATATGCGATTCGCTACAAGGCGAATTTCACGCCAACCATCGTGTTTGTCGGCACCGATGGCAAGTATCTTCTGCGCCTGGTGGGTTATCAGTCACCTTACAGATTCATGGCGGCACTGGAATTCATTGCCGACAACCACATTAAAAAAATGGACTTCCGCCGATTTCTGCGTCAGGTCAATGTGCTGGTCAAACCGGACAAGGGGCAGCTTGCCAAACGTTCTTTCTACATGAAGCAGCCCTATGTACTGGCACGTAGCCGCCGTTTCGCCCATTACTCACGTCCACTTCTTGTCATCTTCGAGCAGCGTGACTGCTATGCCTGTGATGTCCTGCATTCGGGCGCCCTGTCTGATCGCAGGATTCTGAACCGTCTGCGGGCTTTCGATGTAGTGCAGATCGATATCTGGGGAAAGACACCTGTTGTTACACCGGCAGGCAAGCGTATGAAATCCAGTGCATGGGCCGAGAAGATGAACATTACCTATACACCCACGCTGGTATTCTTTTCGCGTGCCGGTCGCGAGATCATCCGGGTCGAATCCATCATACATTTCAATCGTCTTGCCGGGGTTCTGGAATATGTCTCCAGTGGTGCCTGGAAACGTTATCGTACGTTTCTGGCATGGCGCGCGAGCAGGAAAAGAGACAGCCAGCATAAATGAATCAGGCCGAGTGGCTCGTGCTCGGTTCCCGACGGTGTCGGCACCAAGACAACTACTTGAAATTCCGTGCAATATGCACCATACATAGGGTTGTCAACATTCGTAAGTCTTATGCAGAGCACACACAGCCAATATATCACTGCCGATGGCCAACCAGGCTTCAACCTGGGAGAGTGGCTGCACGTCGTCGCCGGGCAGTACTCCAGCGAAGACTACGAGGCCATAGGCGCAGCTGCTTCTTTTTGTATTGAGGCCCATGGCGACCAGAAGCGCGCCTCTGGTGACCCGTATTTTCTCCACCCCTTTGCTGTCGCCAGCATCCTGATTCATCTGAAAATGGACGCCGATACCATCCGTGCGGCCTTGCTGCACGATGTGGTCGAGGATACAGATATCACCATCGATATGCTGAGGGAGCAGTTCGGTGATACCGTGGCCATGCTCGTCGATGGCGTCACGAAGATGGACATCATTACCGACTATCCTGACAACAGTGGCGGTGCGCCGAGAGACAAGGTCAATGCAGAAAGTCTGAGAAAACTGCTGCTAGCAATGGTGGAGGATGTGCGTGTGGTCTTGATCAAGCTGGCCGATCGTCTGCACAACATGCGTACCCTTTCATTCCTCGACCGGGAGAAACAGCTCAGTATTGCCCGTGAGACACTGGATATTTTCAGTCCGCTGGCCAATCGTCTTGGTATCTGGCAGATAAAGTGGGAGCTGGAGGATCTTTCACTGCGGTATCTGGAGCCGGAGACCTACAAGAATATCGCACGCATGCTCGACGAGAAGCGGATCTCGCGCGAGAAATACATCGACAATGTGCTGGAGATCATACGCAAGGAGCTGGACAAGGCCGGTATCAAGGCGGAGGTCAGTGGCAGACCCAAGCATATCTATAGTATCTGGAAAAAGATGAAGCGCAAGGGTGTAGGTTTTCACGAGATCTTCGACGTTCGTGCAGTCAGGATCATTACCGAAAGTGTGGCCGATTGTTATGCCGCGCTCGGTATCGTGCATACCATGTGGAAGCATATACCCAAGGAATTTGATGATTACATTGCCACTCCCAAGGAGAATCTGTACCAGTCGATTCATACAGCTGTTATCGGACCTGAAGGAAAAACACTGGAGGTGCAGATTCGAACCCGGGAGATGCATGAACATGCAGAGCTTGGTGTGGCCGCACACTGGGTGTACAAGGAAGGGCAGAAGCAGGATGCCGCATTTGAAAGCAAGATTGCCTGGCTGAGGCAGTTGCTGGAATGGAAGGAAGAGGAAGAAAATGCGGGTGACTTCATTGACCGGTTCAAGGCCGAAGTCTATGAGGACAGGGTCTATGTGCTCACGCCCATGGGAAAGGTGGTCGATCTTTCCCGTGGCGCCACCCCGCTGGACTTTGCCTACCACATCCATACGGATGTCGGCCACCGTTGCCGGGGCGCCAAGGTTAATGGTCGTATCGTGCCGCTGACTTACGAATTGCGCAGTGGTGATCAGGTCGAGATTCTGACTACCCGAAACGGCACGCCAAGCCGTGACTGGCTCAATCCTTACCTTGGTTATCTCAAGACCTCGCGTGCCCGTGCCAAGGTCAGGGCCTGGTTCAGACAGCAGGATCAGGAAAAGAATATCGCTGCTGGCCGTTTGATGCTCGACCGTGAACTCAATCGTCTGGGTGTCAGTAATGAAAAGATTGAGACATTGTCAACGAAGATGGGCTTTGGTGATGTCAGTGATTTTCTCTCTGCAATTGGCAGGGGAGAGGTTTCACCCGGGAAGATTGCGGGTTACCTGCAAAAAGAAGTCGAAAGCGAGACACACGAGGATACCGAGCTGCTGCGTCACCATCAGCCGCGCAAGTCCAGAAACATGGATGGTGATGTCTCAATTCATGGTGTCGGCAACCTTATGACCAATATCGCCAGATGCTGCAAGCCGTTGCCTGGTGACGAAATTGTCGGTTATATCACCAAAGGAAGAGGTGTTAGCATCCATCGCAAGGATTGCCCCAATATCCTTCGTCTAGGGCAGGAAGATCGTGGCCGTTTGATCCAGGTATCCTGGGGAGGACGTCAGGAGAGTAATGCCTATCCTGTCGATATTCATGTGCTGGCCTATGACAGGCAGGGCTTGTTGCGCGATATCACCGCAATATTCACCAATGAAAAGGTGAATGTACTGGCTGTCAATACCATGACCGACATCAAGGATCACATGGCACGCATGTCGTTGACCGTGGAGATTGTCGATATCGACCAGCTCAGCCGTATTCTGATGAAGATCTCTCAGCTGCCCAACGTCATCGAGGTCAAGAGGAAGCGCTGATCCGGTCGCCCGATTGACCGCCACAGGGGGGCATGCGCTGGTAGTGTATTGCGCGAAAACCGGCAAATGGCGATAATAGCCCGGTTGCCCCGGTAGCTCAGCTGGATAGAGCAATCGCCTCCTAAGCGATAGGTCGGACGTTCGAATCGTCTCCGGGGCGCCACTTCCTTTCTGCCGGTCGAGCCTGACATTCATGCCGCACAGCCAGCGCAACAGAATTTCGATCATCATTCCGGTTCTGAACGAGGCAGACCGCATTGGCGGATTGCTCAGTACCCTGCAATCTGTACGTGCTGATGGTCATGAGATCATCGTCGTAGATGGGGGCAGCAATGACGGCAGTATTGCCCGGGCATTGCCATTGGCGGACAAGGTGGTCATCGCGGCGCAGGGAAGGGCGCGCCAGATGATGGCGGGTACTGCCCAGGCGACAGGGGACAGACTCTGGTTTGTGCATGCTGATACGATCATCCATCCCGCCAGGCTCGGCGACATGCTTTCAACCATCACCGCATGCCCTCTGTGGGGTTTCTTTCCCGTCAGGCTGGACTCCCACAAGCCCATGCTGGGTCTCGTTGCCAGGCTGATGAATCTTCGTTCCCGCCTGACTGGCATTGCAACCGGTGATCAGGGCATTTTCATCACTCGCTCTTGTTACAGGCAATGTGGCGGTTACAGGGATCTGGCATTGATGGAAGACATCGATTTGTGTCGCCGTCTGCGACGTTATGGTCCGCCATTTGTTGGACATGTACATATATTGACCAGCGCGCGGAAATGGGAGCATGAAGGGGTATTGCATACCGTCATACTGATGTGGCTTACCCGGTTGCGTTTCTTTCTCGGTGCCGATACACGGAAGCTGGCTTCCAGTTATTATGCCAGGCATGATCAATGAAGTGTGCACTGGCCATCATGCTCAAGGCGCCGCGGCCTGGCAGGGTCAAGACAAGGCTGGCATCCCGTTATGGCGCGCGTGGAGCCACCCGGATCTACCGGCAACTGGTCGAGGATACCTATGCGCGCATGCGCGCCGTTAATGGGCTGGATGTCTTTCTGTCGGTGAGCCCCGGCCGCTGGGACCCGCTATTTGCTCGTGCGCCTGTCGATCACATGGAGAGGATTCTCGTTCAGGGCCCTGGTGATCTCGGCGCCAGGATGCAAAGCTTGTGCAGGCGTCTGCTGGGCCGTTATCAGGGCGTTATTCTGATTGGCGGCGATTGTCCGGATCTCGGTGCAGACTTGGTTGACGAAGCGGTGACCAGGTTGCGTCGTCATGATGTAGTCATCGGACCCGCTGTGGATGGCGGCTATTATCTGATCGGTCTCCGGCGTGATCTGCCCGGTCTGTTCGCCGGTATCGACTGGGGCAGCGCAAGGGTATTGCGCCAGACACTGAGATGGCTTGATCGTTACCACGTGCAAGCGTTCCTGTTGCCTCTACTGACCGATATTGACGAGCCGCAAGACGTGCGCGCCTGGAAAAGATTACGCGCTGATGCCCTGGCTTCGGCAGGGCCGGATGGATAGATTCAGTCAGATCAGGTGGGGCAGATGACGGCTGCGGTAGCTCAGACCTGATCTGGCAAAGCGGGAAGGGGCCTGATTAGAACGGCTGGATCGCTGTGACACTCGGCCATCGGTAAATCGTCTCCGGGTTACTATCTGTCAGCTTTTTCCCAGGCTGCGCTTCAGGCCCATGGTATGGGTTTCGCCATGGGCGTCATAGGTGGTATTGCCGGTTTCGTTACCGGACAGTATCGTCAGCAGATCGATGACCTTTTGTTGCTGTTGCTCGATCAGTGTGGCATTGAGCATGTTGAGGTGCGAACAGGCGCGCATTTTTTCAAGACAGCCATTCCACTGGTGCCGCAGCCGTTGATCTCCGCGGGCATCGACCCAGGACTGGATATCCCGGGTAGCAGCAGTAAGGAACAATTCCTGATTGAGTTGTTCGATCTCGTTGACCAGGCGGGATTTGTCTGCCGCATTCGTTTCCAGGGCCACCGCATCCTTGCCGATCAGTTCGCGCTCCCGTCGCAGGCTTTCACCGAGCTGATCCAGCAGTTCAGCGATGTCATCCAGCAGCCGGGAAGCGCGATTGAGGGTATCGTTTGTCATGGACTTCAGGCCAGGTAGGACTCGAAGCGGATCAACCGGGTGGCGATCCGGGAAGGGTCGATCTCCAGGGTGCCGTTGTCGATGGCACGACTGACCTCAGCGACACGTTGCACATCGACCACGGGTTGATTGCGCAATTGCTCTTCCAGCTGGTTGAGCTGGCGGGCGGTTGCGGTCAGTTCGACCGTATCACCCTGGTTGCCTTGATCGGGTTGCGCCTGCCTTGCCGCATCGTCTGCCTTGCCGGCGACCTTGCCCGCCTCCCCCGACTGTTGTGCAACCTGCGTGATGGAGCCACTCAACCCATTGATTTCTATAGTCATTATTCATATACCTCATTCTGGCCCATTGACACTTACCGACATTATCGGCTGCTTTGGGCAGTACTTTAATCGATTTGCACAATCGTTTACAGATTGACCATGACAGTCCCGCGCCGGACGACGGTGGCCTCGATGATCCGGCGCGAGGAACTGTTTCGCACCCGGATGATCGCTCCCCTGGCGCCATCCTGCAACGCGGTTCCCTGCATGCGTACGCTCAGGCCCTCCATGTTCGCCAGTATGACCACCTTCTGGCCGCGCAGAACAAGACGCGCGGGCGCCAGGCTGGAGATCATGATGACCTGTCCGGCGGCCATGGGCCGTGTGACCCGCATGCCGATCAAACGTCTGGCATCGCTCAGGTACAATGTCGGATTGCTGGTAACTTCACGCTCGACGAGCTGGAAGTCCTGCGCACCGATGGTCGTCCCACGCGGCAACGCCGTACGCGCCACCGCGATACGGCGGAAAACACGGATCCTGACCTGCAGATAAAGGCTCCAGGGTTTATTGCCATTGCAGCGGATGCCTACCGTGGTGAAACCCACCAGGCGAGCGCTGGTAGGCAACCATGCCTCGGGCCGCTCGCTGCAATGTGCCAGACGCAGGCGCGGATCGATGTTGCCAATCTGCACGATGGTGCGCGTGGCTTTGATATGTTGCAGCCGCGATTCGATGAAGGTTTTGGCAATTCGGCGTATCTGTGTATGTGATTGGAGCGGTTCAGCGCTTGCAAGGCCGGCACCACCGGCAAGGCTTGCCGCCAGGCTCAGCGTCATCATCAGTCTGTGTCTGAATGCCGTTTCCATTTTTCATTCATAATCATAAAGTTGCATATTATAAGCGGGTGATCCGTCAAAAAATCGTCATAAATGCCGTGCAAAAGGGCTGTCATACCGGACACTGCAAGAGTCATGCCTGCCAGCCTGCCCAAAAATCCCTTCAAGATATGTCCACGTACGGCCGATAAAGGCTGTGCAAGCAGGACAGAGGAGAGCTTATCGTGGCTAGCATACTGGACAGCGTTGATCAGCGTACAAAACTCGCCGGGCACAACCGCCTGGAGCTGCTGATGTTTCATCTGGGTGGCAAGCAGGTATTTGGAATCAATGTCTTCAAGGTGCAGGAAGTCATTCAGTGCCCGCCCCTGACCCGGGTGCCCAATGCGCATCCCGTCGTGCGCGGGATCGCCAACATGCGCGGCAAGACCATCACGGTGATGGATCTGGCCATGTGTGTCGGCAAGCGGCCGATCGACGAGAAGGAAGCCTTCGTCATCATCACCGAGTACAACCGCAAGGTGCAGGGATTCCTGGTATCGATGGTCGATCGTATCATCAACGTCAACTGGGACCAGATTCAGCCGCCCCCCAAGGCTACGGGCAAGGGCAGCTACATGACCGCGGTAACCGAAATAGACTCCGAACTGGTCGAGATCATCGATGTCGAGAAGGTTCTCGCCGAGGTCGTGGGGACAGATGAGGAGATTTCCGAGGAGCTGAGCAGCACCATTAGCGAGCAGCGCAAGGAGGTCAACAAGATACTCGTTGTTGACGATTCAAGCGTGGCCCGTAACCAGATCAAGCGCACGCTTGACCAGATGGACTATGAATGCGTGATGGCCAAAAATGGCGCCCAGGCACTACGGATGCTCAAGGAATGGGCAAAGGCCGGTACGCTTGACGATGAGATCAGTATGATCATCTCAGATGTAGAGATGCCGGAAATGGATGGCTATACCCTGACTACCGAGATTCGCAAGGATCCCAAGCTGGCTCATTTGTATATTCTTTTGCATACCTCCCTCAGTGGCGTATTCAACAATGCCATGGTCGAGCAGGTCGGCGCCAACCGGTTCATTGCCAAGTTCAATCCTGATGAACTGGCCAATGGTGTCATGGCCGCACTGGATGATGTGCAACGCAGGTCAACCGCGGCATGAGACGAGTTGCTGTGTGCAAGTCAGCGTGTCTGCTGGCCGGATCTGGCCAGCGGCATGTGCCGGTAAGGGACAACAAGGGTTGATATGTCGGTGCCACTGGGAAAAATGCAGCAAAACGACTATGCGCGGTTCAGGGAGTTTCTGGAGAAGGCCTGTGGGATTCTTCTGGGTGAGAACAAACAATACCTGGTCACCAGCAGGCTCAGCCGCATTCTGAAAGAGTACGGGATCAAGGATCTGGGCGAACTGGTAAGCATTATCGAGAAGCCGGGTCAGTCGGATCTGCGTGACAAGGTCATCGAGGCAATGACCACCAACGAGACTTCCTGGTTCAGAGACAATCACCCCTACAAGTCGTTACAGGATAGAGTCTTTCCCGAACTGGCCAAGGCGAAAAAGAATCCGATACGTATATGGTCGGCGGCCTGTTCATCAGGGCAGGAGCCATATTCCATCAGCATGGTGTACCAGGATTTCCAGATAAAGAACCCGGGCCTGCTGACAGCCAATCTACAGATCATAGCCACCGATATCTCACCGTCTGTTATAAAGGATGCTTCCAGGGGGCGTTATGACGGGCTGGCCATGGCCAGGGGCATCCCGCCAGAGATGAAGGAACGTTACTTCACCAGGGTTGGTGACGAGTGGGAAGTGGATGCCAAGATAAAATCCCGCGTACAGTTCCGGCAGCTCAACCTGCTGCAGAGCTATGCCTTGCTGGGCAAGTTCGATGTGATCTTCTGCCGCAATGTATTGATCTATTTCTCGACCGAGCTCAAGCGCGACATCCTGTCGCGTATGGCGCAGGCGCTCAATCGGGGCGGTTATCTCTTTCTGGGTGGGTCCGAGTCACTGACCGGTATCAGCGACCGCTTCGAGATGATCCGTCATAATGGCGGTGTCATCTATCGTCTCAAGGACTGATTCCACCAGCACAACACATGCCGCTTGTTGCCGCCCAAAAGGCACAACTTGCCGGGGCGGCAAACCCGCTTATTCAAAGATTCTATACAAGTCATTGATTTTATTTGATTCATGAAGTTGGCACGCTGCTTGCTCGTGTTATGTGCAAACATCAGACAGGAAGCGGCAGATGTCACTGATCGATTTCAACAAGGTACTCGGCAATCATGCGCTGGCCTTGCGCCTGCGGGGGCGGCGGGCCGAGGTTCTGGCTTCGAATATCGCCAACGCGCATACGCCTGGCTACAAGGCGCGTGACCTGGACTTCAGTGCCGCGCTGAATGAGGAATCCCAGAAGATAGCAATGGCGCGTACGAACAGGGCGCACTTTTCCGCAGCAGCGGGTGGTAACGAGATCGATGGCGTCAGGTTGTTCATGCGTAAACCCGTGCAGGCCTCGCTGGATGGCAACACGGTCGATATCCAGCGTGAACAGGCCGCATTCGCCGAGAACGCCGTGCGTTACCAGGCCAGCCTGCGGTTTCTCAAGGGCAAATTCAGTTCGATGATTTTCGCCATCAGGGGTGAATAGCCATGGATATGACGCGTATTTTCAAGATCGCGGCATCGGGCATGACGGCCCAGACGATCAGGCTCAATACCATCGCCAGCAACCTGGCCAATGCCAACAATGTCAGTAGTGATCCGAACAAGGTTTACAAGGCCAGGATGCCGGTTTTCTCAACGATACTCGAGGACGCGAGCGACAGTTATTCTGCACCCGCCGGTGTGCGTGTCGAGCGAATCGTCGAGAGTCAGGCCCCGGCAGTGAAGATGTACGATCCCGGCAATCCATTGGCTGACAAGAAGGGTTATGTGTACAAGAGCAATGTCAACTCTATCAATGAGATGGCCAACATGATGTCGGCGTCGCGAGGTTTTCAGAACAATGTCGATGTCCTCAATACACTCAAGCAGCTGATGCTGGCAACCATCAAACTGGGTGAATAGGGAGGCAGACCATGGCAAACACGAATATAGACACATCGGCGCTTTCCAGTATTGGATTGAAGACACCACCCGCCAGGAAGAACAAGACCGAGCTGGGACAGGAGGCATTTCTCAAGTTGCTCACGACTCAGCTGCAGAACCAGGATCCGACCAAGCCGCTTGAGAGTGGCGAATTTCTGACCCAGATCGCGCAGTTCGGTACCGTAACCGGTATCCAGGATCTGCAAAAGTCGTTTGCCCAGCTGGCCCAGGCCATGTCGTCGAATCAGGGCTTGCAGGCGGCCAGCCTGGTTGGCAAACAGGTTCTGCTTCCCGGTGAAAGGCGTCTGGCCGGTGCCGGTAGCGGTATATCCGGAGCTGTCGATGTAACCGCATCCGGCCCGGTAGGGGTGCGGATCTATGACAGCAAGGGGCAAATCGTCACAACAATCGATCTGGGTATTCAGAATACCGGCCGTGTCCGTTTTGACTGGGATGGCCGGGATGCGGCGGGTAATCCGGTAGCTCAGGGTGAATACCGGGTGGAGGCATTTACCGTTACCGGCGGCAAGACCGAGGCGTTGAAGACATATATCAGCGGCAAGGTTGGAAGCGTTGTCCTGGGCGGTAGCGGCAGCGAGACGAAAGTGAATGTTGACGGTATTGGAAGCGTCGCATTCTCCAAGGTAGCAGAAATCAGGTAAGGGGAGAACAGACATGCCATTCAGAATCGCACTCAGTGGTCTCAATGCAGCATCGGCAGAGCTGCGTGTCATCGGCAACAATGTCGCCAATGCCAGTACCACAGGCTTCAAGAAATCGCGCGCTGAGTTTGCCGATATCTTCGCAACATCCAATCTGGGTGTATCTGCGAACGCCATTGGTAGTGGCGTGCGTGTTTCATCAGTAAGCCAGCAGTTCAACCAGGGCAATATCAGTTTTACTGACAGCAACCTGGATCTCGCCATCAGTGGCCAGGGATTTTTCCGTCTCAATGATAACGGCGTCAATGTCTATACACGGGCAGGCGCCTTTGGCGTGGACCGTCAGGGCTATGTGGTCAACAGTCAGCAGCAGCGTCTCACCGCCTATGCCGCGGATATCAACGGTAACATCACCGGTGCGCTGACCGACCTGCAGTTGAGTACGGCCGACCTGCCGCCACGTCAGACGACGACGACCTCGGTTCTGGCCAATCTGGATTCCAGGGTAGGGACCCTGGCGACAGGTTCATTCGATCCGGCGATTCCATCGACCTATCACCATTCGACCTCGTACACGGTCTATGACAGTCTTGGCAACCCAAGGCTCACGACTCTGTATTTCCTGCGTACGGGGCCTGGCGCATGGGATATGTACATGACCGTGGATGGCAGCACCTCGGCCAATATCGTCGATGCCGATGCGGGCAGTGCCGGTAATGCGCGTTCACTGACTTTCAATTCATCCGGTGTGCTGACATCCGCCGCCAGCGTGACGACAGGCAATATCCCGTCCAGTGGTGGATCGGCAGCATTTCCGATATCCATCGATCTTTCCACACTGACACAGTTTGGCAGTTCATTCTCGGTCAACAGTCTGCAACAGGATGGCTTCTCGACCGGTCGGCTGAGTGGTGTGGATATTGGCGATACGGGTATCGTTACGGCGCGTTACACCAATGGCCAGTCACGCACCCTGGCGCAGATCGCGTTGGCCAATTTCAGTAATCCGCAGGGCCTGCGGCAGCTGGGTGATACGACCTGGAGCGAAACCTTTGAATCCGGCGCGGCACTGGTAGCGGCGCCCGGTTCGGGTACTCTCGGTCTGCTTCAGTCAGGGGCGCTGGAGGGATCCAATGTGGATCTCACGGAGCAGTTGGTTGGCATGATCACCGCGCAGCGTAACTTCCAGGCCAATGCCCAGGTGATCACGACCGCGGATACCGTGACCCAAACAATCATTAACATCCGCTAGGCAGGTTAGATTCTGATGGATAATGTTGCTCACATCGCGGCCATTGGCGCCAGCAATACCTTGTATCTGCAGGCGGTCAATGCCAACAACCTGGCCAATGTCACGACCAATGGCTTCAAGGCCGATATGGTCAGGCTGCGCAGCGTCAATGTGGAGCCTCGTGGTCTGGATACCTGGGCTTTGCCAGAACGCCAGCAAACCGGTCCCGACATGAGTCAGGGTACCATTGTCGGAACCGGCAGACCACTGGATATCGCTGTCGATGGTAGTGGACTGATCGCAATCCAGTCAGCTTCCGGCAAGGAAGTCTATACGCGTGCCGGAAGTCTGATGGTGTCTTCCACGGGCCAGTTGATGACAAAGAGTGGCAAGCTGGTGTTGGGCACCGGTGGTCCCATATCGATTCCACCATTCGAGAAGATTGATATTGCCGCTGATGGCACGATCACGATCCGGCCTGACGGCCAGCAGCCCAATGTTCTGACCACGGTTGGCAGGATCAAGCTGGTGGCTACCGATGGCGTGAAACTGGTAAAGGATGCAGAAGGCAATATCGTGGCCGCGGACGGCAGGGTGCTGACTGCCGATGCCAGAGTAAAGCTCGTAAGCGGGGCGCTGGAGAACAGTAATGTCAATGCTGTTGGCGCACTGGTAACGATGATCGAGTTGTCACGGCACTTTGAAACCATGATCAAGCTGATGAGCACGGCGAAGGACAATGCCGAGAAGGCCAGTCAACTGGTACGGCTTGGATAGACCTGGAGGATAATGATATGAACGCAGCACTATGGGTGGCCAAAACCGGTGTCGATGCGCAGCAAACGCGATTGGCGGTGATCTCGAACAACCTGGCCAATGTCAATACCACGGGCTATAAACGCGGCCGATCGGTCTTTGAGAGCCTGATCTATCAGAATCTTCGCCAGGTTGGTTCGCAGACATCCCAGAACTCACAACTGCCGTCCGGTCTGTCGCTCGGCACAGGCGTCAGGACCGTGGCTACCGAAAAGCTGTTTCTGCAAGGGAATATCGTCAAGACCGACAACAAGCTGGATATCGCCATCCAGGGCAAGGGCTTCTTCCAGATCTTGATGCCCGATGGCAGTACCGCGTACACGCGTGATGGTTCGTTCAAGATCAATGCCCAGGGCCAGCTCGTGACCGCCAGTGGCTATACACTGCAACCAGCCATTACGATTCCAACCAACGCGCAATCGGTATCCATTGGCGAGGATGGGGTTGTTACGGTCACCGTGCCAGGCAGTGCGACACCAACCACGGTTGGTAACATCCAGTTGTCCAGTTTCGTCAACCCGGCAGGCTTGCAGCCCATCGGCCAGAACCTGTTCAAGGAGTCCGCATCAAGTGGTACCGCTCAGGCTGGTACGCCGGGGCAGACCGGTTTGGGCACGCTTGCACAGGGTTTTCTGGAAAGTTCGAATGTCAATGTGGTCGAGGAGCTGGTCAACATGATAGAGACACAGCGTGCCTATGAGATGAATTCCAAGGCCATCGCCACGGCGGACAGCATGCTGCAATACGTATCGCAGCAGTTATAACGGGAGGGTGACCGTATGAGCAAGCTGGCTGTCATTGGTCTGATCGTGATCTCCTGGTCATTGGGCGGTTGTGTATCGCTGCAGAAGAAGGACGACGGCAAGTACGCCCCGGTACCACCGCCGGCGATCAAGCCCAGGGTGGTCAACAATGGCGCGATCTTTCAGGCGAGTACGGCACGGCCAGTGTTCGAGGACGACAAGGCGCGCCATGTGGGCGATGTCATCACCATTATCCTGACAGAAAGCACCAATGCCACCAAGTCCGCCAGTACCAGTACATCCAAGGAGACCAAGACCGACTCGAGGGGCTCTGTCATTCTGGGCAAGACCCTGGGAACCAACCCGGCGCGTGATTACCTGGGTAACAAGATCGATTCCAAGCACGAGTTTGCCGGCAAGGGTGACAGTGCGCAGAGCAACAGTCTTCAGGGCACCATTACCGTGACAGTGGCCAAGGTCTATCCCAACGGATACCTGTTCGTGCGTGGCCAGAAGCGCATTGCTCTCAATCAGGGAGTCGAGTATATCCGTATCTCCGGCATCATCCGCCCGTCAGATATCAGCGCCAACAACACCATTGCGTCAAACCTGATCGCCGATGCCAAGATCACTTACAGCGGAAAGGGCGATATCGCAAATTCCAATACCATGGGCTGGTTGACGCGATTCTTCAACAGCAAGTGGTGGCCATTCTGAACGGAGGGACCAGGATGAACTTCATTTCATCTGTGAAAAGAATATCGGTTGTGGCATTGGTCTCAATGACTGTCATGGCCACAGCCTGGGCCGAGCGGGTCAAGGATCTGGCCTCGGTGGCTGGCGTGCGCAGCAACCAGCTGCTTGGATATGGCATCGTCGTCGGCCTGGATGGTACGGGTGACCAGACGACCCAGACGCCATTTACGGTGCAGAGTCTGAAAAACTTTCTGAAGCGCTATGGTATTACGATACCGCCGAACGTCAATCCGCAGCTAAAGAATATCGCCGCGGTGACGGTGCATGCGGAATTGCCAGCGTTCGCCAAGCCGGGTCAGCGCATCGATGTGACGGTTTCATCGCTGGGCAATGCCAAGAGTTTGCGTGGCGGCAGCCTCATCATGACCCCGCTCAAGGGCGCGGATGGCCGGATCTACGCCATGGCCCAGGGGAACCTGGTGGTCGGCGGTTTTGGCGCATCAGGCAGTGACGGGTCGAAGATCACCGTCAATATTCCCAGTGTCGGACGTATTCCGAATGGCGCTACGGTGGAGCGAGAGGTAAGAAATCCGTTTGCGCTGGGCAACACCATCGTTTTCAACTTGAACACACCGGATTTTACAACCGCGACACGTGTTGCCCGGGCAATCAATGAAAAAATCGGCATGGGCACCGCACGCCCCATCGACGCCACTTCGGTGGTAGTCAATGCGCCGCGTGACGTGTCACAGCGTGTTGCCTATCTGTCGATACTGGAAAACATAGAAATAAAGCCGGCCGCGGCACCGGCCAAGATCATCGTCAATTCACGGACGGGGACCATTGTCATCGGCAGTCATGTGCGTGTGATGCCGGCGGCGGTCACGCATGGCAGCCTGACGGTGACGATTACCGAAAAGCAGACCGTCAGTCAGCCGCCGCCCCTGTCGGGTGGGACTACGGTCGCTGTGCCGAGGTCCAATATCAAGATCAAACAGGCAAAGAGCAGGATGTTTTTGTTCAAGCCGGGTGTCAGCCTGAGCCAGATCGTGCGGGCGGTCAATCGGGTTGGCGCCGCACCGGGAGATTTGATCGCGATACTCGAGGCATTGAAACAGGCCGGTGCGCTGCGTGCGCAACTGATCATCATCTAGCAACCGGATGAGCTGACAGAGAATGAATACTTCCTTGCAAAATGGCGGCGTCTATACCGACCTGCATGGCTTGCAGGGAATCAAGCGCCTGGGCAAAAGAGATCGTGATGCGGCATTGTGGGAGGTGTCTCGTCAGTTCGAGGGGCTGTTCTTCAAGATGGTGTTGAAGAGTATGCGTGATGCAACGGTCGAGAGTGGCCTGTTCGATAGTAACCAGTCGAAGCAATATCGCGAGATGTTCGATCATCAACTCAGCGTCACGCTGGGGCAGAGCGGAAAGCTCGGCATCGCGAACATGATCTATCGTCAACTGGGTGGAAAAAAAGGAACCGGCAAGCCTATGGATGCGGTAACAAAGGCACCCGTGGCCAGGCCATTGACGAAGCTGGTGGTCGCATCACAAGACAAACGCATGGCTGGGACCGGCAAATCGGTCTCCAACGCTGCGAGGGACGGAAAGCTGTCGATGTTCAGCTCGCCACTGGCATTCATACGCGCCATCTATCCGCATGCAAAACGGGCCGCTGAAAGACTTGGTGTTTCACCCAGGGTATTGCTTGCTCAGGCGGCGTTGGAGACGGGCTGGGGGAAAAAGGTGATTACCGGTGCCGATGGCAAGGGACACAGCTATTTTGGCATCAAGGCCGGGAGCGGCTGGCAGGGCGCATCGTCACGTGTCCCGACACTGGAATATCGTCATGGTGTCGTGCAGCGTGAGAAGGCCAGTTTCCGGATCTACGACGATCCACGCAAGGCTTTCGATGATTATGTCAACTTTCTGCGTTCCAGCAAGCGCTATCAGGGCGCGTTGCGTTCACGTGGTGACGATCACGCTTTCATTGATGGCCTGGCGCGGGCGGGTTATGCGACCGATCCGGCATATGCGGCCAAGATACGCCGGATCATGGCGGGCAAGACGCTCAATGGCATACTTTCCAAGCTGGGAATCGAGACGGGATAAAGCGACATGGCTGACGTACTGGATATCAGTGTTTCAGGGCTTCTGGCATATCAGCGCGCGTTGCAGACAGCCAGTCACAATATCGCCAATGTGAATACTGAGGGTTATTCGCGCCAGCGTGTGGATCTTGCAACCCGGCCGCCCCAGTTTTCCGGTAATGGTTATATCGGCAGTGGTGTCAATATTGCGTCGATCACGCGTATTTTTGATCAGTATGTGCAGGACCAGGTCCAGTCTCTGACGGCTTCACAGGGACAGCAGGAGGTGCTGCTGGATTTTGCCAGCCAGGTAGATGGCATACTTGCGGATGCGCGAACCGGCCTGATGCCTGTGATGCGCAGGTTTTTTGATGCATTGCAGAATGCCAACGATGATCCGACATCGATTCCGGCGCGTCAGGTAGTGCTCGCCGAGGCTGAGGCCATGACATCGCGCTTCAACGCATTTCAGAGAACGCTTGGCAATATCAACGAAGGTGTCAATACCCAGATGCGGACCATGGTCGATGCCGTCAATGGCATCGCACGGGAGATCGCGGATCTCAACAAGAGTATCCAGCAATCGCCTGGTATCACCAATGGACAGATGCCGAATGACCTGCTGGACAGGCGTGATTTTCTGCTGACCAAGCTGTCCGAGTACGTCCAGGTCAACACGCTGTCCCTTGATGATGGCACCATCAATGTCTTTATCGGCAATGGTCAAAACCTGGTGGTCGGCGTCACTGCCCAGAAACTGGGGGTGATCAACAGCGAGTTCGATCCCAATATCAAGGATATCGCCTTTGTGACCGGCTCTTCGTCGGTCAATATCACCAAGCTCGTTACCGGGGGCGCGCTGGGTGGCCTGTTGTCCTTCCGCAGCCAGGTGCTCGATGAGGTTCAGAACGAACTCGGCCGCGTTGCCACTGGCCTTGCCGAAACGCTCAACCGACAGCACAAGTTGGGTATGGATCTGAACGGCAACCGTGGGACTGACCTGTTCTCGATTGGCAACGTGGGCGTATTGCCCAGTACCCTGAATACCGGCAGTGGGTCTGTCAGTGTGGCGAGAGTCAGCGTCGATGCGATGACGACCAGCGACTATCTGTTGCAATACAATGGCGCCAACAGCTATACACTGACCCGTCTTTCGGACAATACCACGACTACCATCAATACCGGTGGTACCAGCCCGTATATCGCGGAAGAGGTGGATGGCCTGTCGTTGACGATCACGGCCGGGGCCAATAGCGGCGATCGTTTTCTCATTCGACCGACACGCCTGGTTTCCGGCACCTTGAACAGTACATTGACCGAACCCGAAAAACTGGCACTGGCGGCACCGATACGCACTTTGTCTTCTATCAACAATACCGGTTCGGTTACTGCCACGCCGGGTTTCGTCAATTCTCCCGATAACCGTGTCGTCATCACCTTCAACAATCCACCGACGACCTACGATGTCGTGGATGAGACGACCGGTGCGACACTGGCCGCGGGTCTTTCCTATACATCGGGAGGCAATATCGCGTTCAATGGTTGGACCATTCAAATAAGCGATGGCGGTTCGGCGCCGGCCGCCGGTGATACCTTCATCATAGACAAGACCGTGACCAGCGTGGGTTCCGGCAATGCCGGTGGGGGCGTCATTTCGGCAGCCACCGTCAACAGTACGGGTGCCGACCCCAATCTGGGCGACACGGTAACGATTACCTTCAACAATCCGCCGACGACATTCAATGTGAGCGGTTCGACCACAGGCAGCCCAACCGCCAATATTACCTACACGCCAGGGCAGCCGATCAGTTTCAACGGCTGGACCATCGAACTCAGTGGCACGCCGGTGGCCGGCGATGTCATCACCGTAGAGGCAAATACCGGTGGAGTCAGTGACAACCGGAACGGCCTGCTGTTGTCAGCGTTACAGGACAAGAAGATCCTGGCCAATGGCACCGCCAGCCTCTTGGACGCCTATGGGCGCATGGTGGCCGATGTGGGCGCCACCACGGCCAAGGCCAAGGTGGCCGAAGAGGCGCAGAGCATATTGTTGCGCGAGGCAATCGACAAGCGTGAATCGGTCTCGGGCGTCAATCTCGACGAGGAGGCAGCCAATCTGGTGCGCTTTCAGCAGGCCTATCAGGCGGCGGCACAGATCATCTCCACGACCGATCGTCTGTTCCAGACCCTCATCAGCGCGGTAGGTGGCTAGTATGCGAATCTCGACACCACAGTCTCAGCTTACGGGTATCAACAGCATTCTCGATCAGCAGGCGAAACTCAATCGTACCCAGCTACAGATCTCAACCGGCAAACGCATCGTCAGCCCGTCTGACGACCCGGCCGGTTCGGCGCGCATACTGGATCTGAACCAGATCATCAGTATTACCCAGCAATACCAGAAAAACATCGATATCGCCGAGGAACGCCTGGCCAGCGAGGAAACGGCGGTCAAGAGCGCCATCTCGATCCTGCGCCGCGCGCGAGAGCTGGCCATCCAGGCGAATTCCGGTAGCCAGGACGCAATATCACGCCAGAGTATCGCCGTGGAAGTGCGCGAACTGCTCGATCAGCTGCTGTCCATTGCCAATACCCGGGGAGGGGATGGCGATTACCTGTTTTCTGGTTACCAGGGCGATACAAGGCCGTTTTCCGAAACGACACCGGGAAATTATGGCTATTTCGGTGATGATGGCAGGCGTTACCTGCAAATCGGACCCAGCAGACAGATAGCGGTTTCCGATTCCGGCAACGATGTTTTCCGTGCCATCCGTAACGGCAATGGCGCATTCAGCGTCGCCCAGGCCAGCGGCAACAGCGGCAGCGGTGTGATCGATCCCGGCAATGTGACGAACCCGGCGACCTGGCAGGCCAATATCGATACCTATACCATCACCTTCACCAGCGCGACGACCTGGGAGGTGCGTGACAGCGCCTCGGCGCTGGTGACCAGCGGCACCTATGTCGATGGCGGCGACATCCAGTTCAATGGCATCCAGACCTCGATCAAGGGAACGCCCGCCAGCGGCGACAGTTTCACGATCTCGCCCAGCGTCAACCAGGATGTCTTTACCACCTTACGGAATCTCGTCAACACTCTGGATATCACGATCACCGGCGATGCCGACAAGGCGCGCTATGCCAATGGCATCAATTCGGCCATCGTGGATATCGACCGCGGCATGGAGAACCTGATCAATATCGAGGGTGGTATTGGCGCAAGGAGAAACATCCTCGCATCACAGAAACAGGACAACGAGGATCTGATCCTGCAGCGTACCGAGACCCTGTCCAGCATCGAGGATGTGGATCTGGCCAAGGCCATCAGCGAGCTCAATATCGAACGGGTGTCCTTGCAGGCCGCGCAGCAGGCCTATGTGAAGGTACAGAACCTGTCCCTGTTCAATTTCCTGTAAGTCACACACACCAGCACGACCTTCGTATCGAAATTATCAAGGTGTTATCAGGACACCCATAAAAGCGGATTACGCTACCTGTTCGCGGCCACTTGTCACTGCATGGTTGCCGCGAAGAAGCCTTGTCAGGATACCCGGCCTTGTCAAGATACCCAATATCACCCGTATGTGTTGATTAACCGGATTCCGTTTCTTTCACTGCACTTTTCATGCGGAATCTTGCCGGTATTTTTTGTGGCGTTATGCTTGTCAATCAATTGGTTACGTGACTCACAGCCGGAACAGGCAAAGCAAAAAAACGCTAAAGATTCTGCCGGCGCAGCCGTTATGATGGCTGGAGACGGTGAATATCGCCCGCAAGGGTCAGATATATCCGTTGTGTTTGAAGCCTTGAACCCCGCGAGTGAAAGCCATGAGCGCGGACACAGAGGGGAAACGGGAGATTTACCATGCCACAGATTGTCAATACCAACATTGCGTCACTGAACGCACAGCGTAACCTGAATCGCACACAAAACCAGTTGAGCATTTCCCTGCAGCGTCTGTCGTCCGGTCTGCGCATCAACAGTGCCAAGGACGACGCCGCCGGTCTGGCGATTTCGGAACGCTTCACGACCCAGATCCGCGGTCTCAACCAGGCGGTCCGTAACGCCAACGACGGTATCTCGCTGGCGCAGACTTCCGAATCGGCCCTGGCCGAGGTGACCGCCAACCTGCAGCGTATCCGCGAGCTGGCCGTACAGTCGGCCAACGGCACGAACTCGGTATCCGACCGCGCCGCGCTCGACCAGGAAGTGCAACAGCGACTGGCCGAGATCGACCGTATCGCCACCCAGACCACATTCAACGGCCTGCGTGTGCTCGACGGCACGTTTGGCACCTCGCAGTTCCAGGTCGGCGCGAACGCCAACCAGACCATTTCGATCAACCTGTCACAGGGTGTCAAGACCTCGCAGATCGGTCAGTTGGCCGGTGAGACCAGCGCAAACGAAGTCACGACAACAGCCCTGTCAGGTTCCGGCACCATCCAGGTCGGCACCCAGGATGCCGTGACGATCGCGGCCTCGGTCGCAGGTCCCGAAGGCGCCACCAAGGGGCAGGGTGCCGGTAGTGCCTATGCCAAGGCCAAGGCCATCGAGGCTGCTGCCGTGCCGGGGCTGGCCGTCAGCGCCGAGAACAATATCGAGTTTACCATTGCCACTGTTAGTGGTGGTTCGGCTGGTGACACCTACAGCCTGTATATCAATGGTACCGATATCTACGCCTCCTTTGATACATCCTCTACCAGCCTGACGGCACAGCAAGTTGTCGATTCCATCAATGCGCAGAGTGTCAATACCGGTGTGACGGCGGCGCTCGATGGCTCGAATCTGCGCCTGAGCACGACCGATGGCCGTGACATCATCGTTGGCCAGACCGTAAATGCCAACGGTACCAGTGGTGGCCTGACGGCCGGTTCCGGTGGCGCGACCACCAAGAATGGTGTCACCTACTATGATGGCACGCTCGATACCGTGGCCAATGCCAAGCTGGCATCCCCGACAAACAATGCCGTCAACGGCGGCCGGCTGACACTGTCGGCGACCGAGAACATCACCATCACCGGTGATGCCGACGACATGGGCTTTACCGCATCGGGTACGAACGACTATGTCATTACCAAGGACACGACCACGCTGCAGGACATCAACGTGAAGACGATCGCGGCTTCCAATGATGCCATCAAGCGTATCGATACGGCCCTGGACGCGGTCAACACGCTGCGCAGTACCTTTGGTGCGATCCAGAACCGTTTCGAATCGACGATCTCCAACCTGTCGGCCGTTTCGGAAAGTCTGACGGCATCGCGCAGCCGTATCCAGGACGCCGACTTCGCCGCGGAGACCGCCGCGCTGACCCGTGCGCAGATTCTGCAGCAGGCCGGTGTATCGGTTCTGTCCCAGGCCAACGCCTTGCCCCAGCTGGCGCTCTCGCTGCTGCAGTAAGGCTGATGTAGAAGGCAAGGATGCGCCCGGACCCGTTCCGGGCGCATCTGTAGCCGACAGGTAGGCAAACCATGAATACGGATACTGTAGTTTCGATCCAGCGTATCGGGCCAACGCGTCCCGAGACCGCTGCAGTTCCGCCCGCTGCCGGCAGGGATTCCCCCGAGTCGGCGCAGTATGCTGTTTCCATGCGGCAGGATATTGCCGCTGCCGATGGCAAGGATTCGCCGCGTCAGGCCGGTACCGAGCGCCGGCTTGACGATGCGCTGCGGGAGGTCAACAGCTACGTGCAGCAGGTCAACCGGCGTATCCAGTTCAGCCCGGACGAACGTCTGCCGCTTGGCAGAACCGTGATTCGGGTCGTGGATGCCGAGACCAACGAGGTCATCCGCGAGATCCCGTCCGAGGAGCTGCTGGCGATGGCGCGGCGCATCAGCGAGATGATGCAGGATGGTGGGGGCGACCCGGGCGGACTGATCATCGAAGACCGGGTTTGAATGGCACCGATCTTGCTTCTTGCATGGGCATGAAGCATGTGAACTGGAGAAACGACCGATGGCCACGATTTCATCACCCGGCATAGGGTCCGGGCTGGACATCAACAGCCTGGTCAGTCAGCTGGTGGCTGCCGAAGCTGCCGGACCGACATCCCGGCTCGACCGCCAGGAGACCCGTCTGCAGGTGCGCCTGTCCGGTTATGGTTCACTGAAGGGCGCCTTGTCTGCGTTGCAGTCTGCGACCAATACCCTGTCCGATTTCAGGTCATATTCGGCGCGCAGCGTCAGCAGCTCGGATACCGACGTGCTGGTTGCCAGCGCCTCCGGGGAGCCGGCCATTGCTTCCTATGATGTCAGCGTCGCCAATCTGGCGGAGTCACACAAGCTCTCGACCGATCCCGCGCTGGCGAACGCGCAGTTCACGTCACTAACCGATACCATCGGCACCGGTACACTGACCTTCCGCTTCGGAACCACGGTCTATGACAGTGGCACTGATACCTATACCAGTTTCACACAGTCCGCCGACAAGTCTTCGGCGACGGTAAAGATTACCGATGGCACGCTGCAGGGGATACGCGATGCCATCAATCAGGCGGATATCGGCGTAACGGCGTCGATCATCAACGATGGCAGTTACTACCGCCTGGCCATCACATCCAATGATACGGGTGCCGACAACAGCCTGGAGATCAGCGTGGATGACGATGATCTCAATGATACCGATGGCGCCGGCCTGTCATTGCTGGCCTTCAACAGCGCATCCACCAACCTGACCCAGACCGCCGCCGCCGTGGATGCCTCGCTGACCGTCAACGGCATCAGTATCACCAGCGCCAGCAACACGCTCAACGATGCTATCGAGAACATGACCCTGACGCTGAAACAGGCTGGCAGCAGTACGGTCAAGGTGGCGAGTGACACCAGCAATGTGAAGACGGCTGTTCAGGGGCTGGTCAATACCTACAACAGTTTTCTGGATACCGTCGATACCCTGACCGGTTATGATCCGGATACCCAACAGGCGGGCACGCTGAATGGCGACGGGCTGATACGCACCATCACCAGCGGGCTGCAGCGCCTGATCGGCACACCGGTGGGCGGACCCAACGATGCGGTGAGGATTCTGGCCGATATCGGCATCACCACTGACAGCACGACCGGCAAGCTCATCATCGATGAAGGCCAGCTGGATGACAAGATCGCCAACAATATCGAAGACATCAAGGCACTGTTCGCGGTCTATGGCAGGACGACGGATGGCTTCGTCGCCTTTGACAGCGCCAGCGCGGATACCCGGGTCGGGGAGTACGCGGTCAATATCACCCAGCTTGCCACCAGGGGCAGTTTCACCGGTTCGGCGGCAGCCAATCTGACCATTACCGCCGGGGTCAACGACACACTGGTCACCGAGATCGATGGCATCAGTGCCACGATCACATTGACCGCGGGAACCTATACGGCTGATACCCTGGCGGCCGAGCTGCAGGGCAAGCTCAACGAGCATGCGGATCTCAAGAACAACGGCGTGACCGTGGAGGTGACGCAATCCTCAGGTGTGCTGACGGTAACATCGAATCGCTATGGCAGCGCCTCGGTGGTCAATATTACGGGCGGCACGGCCAGGGCCGACCTGTTCGGCAGTTCGCCAACCAGCGCAGACGGCGTGGATGTGGCAGGCACCATTGGCGGCCTGGCGGCCACCGGCAATGGTCAGTACCTGACCGGCGCCAGTGGCGATGTCGAAGGGCTCAAGTTGCTGATCACCGGCACCCAGACCGGCAATCGTGGCACGGTGGATTTCCGGCGTGGCTATGCCAGCCAGCTGAACGACTACCTCGAACAGATCATCGGCAGCGAGGGCAGTCTGGGCAGGGCGACCGAGACCATCCAGGACGGCATAAGCCGGATCAACGATGACCGCGAGCGGTTACAGTTGCGTCTCGATTCCATCGAGCAGCGCATCCGCAACCAGTTCATCGCCCTGGATACGCTGCTCAGCCAGTTGCAAAATACCAGTGTTTTTCTGGGGCAACAGCTTGCCGCGTTGCCGCAGATCAACGTGTCACAAAAATCCGGCTGATGGGCTCAAGCGGGTGGCATGATGGCCGATAGACTCGATAGTAGCAGCATGAACATATACAAAGAAGGTAACCAATGAACATGACAGCCAAGCACAGCGCACTGGATCAATACAACAAGGTCGGTATCCAGGGTGGTGTCGATGCAGCCAGTCCGCACCGCCTGATACAGATGTTGATGGAGGGCGCGCTTGACAAGATCGCCATTGCAAAGGGTCACATGCAGCAGGGCAACATCGCCGAGAAGGGCGCGCACATTTCATGGGCCATCGCCATCATCGACGGGCTCAAGGTCAGCCTGGACAAGTCCGCCGGTGGCGAGATCGCCGAGAATCTAGACGCGCTGTACGATTACATGCAGCGCACCCTGCTCAAGGCCAATCTCGACGACGATCCTGCGTTGCTGGACGAGGTCAGCGGCCTGATGGCGACGATCAAGGATGGCTGGGACAATATTCCTGAAGAATATCGCACGCCTCGCGCAGCCGGCAGACCGGAAGGACGATGATGCAGACTCTGGTGGATGACGGTCACGACAAGGAGGCCGTTTCGGTTGGGGGCTTCAGGGAAATTCTCGACCTGGCGCGGCTGATGCGCAAGCTGGCCAGTGAAGGCGACTGGGAAAGCGTGGCTGTCATGCAGCATCGCCGTCAGCAGATGCTCGAATCCTTCTTCGCTTCACCGGTCGATGGTCATGTTCCCGAACTGGCCGCCGCCATTCGCGAGATGCTGGAGATAGACCGTTTTCTCATCGAGGCCGGACGCAGGGAGCGGGATGCCCTGTCCGAATCGCTGCAGGGTTTGCGTCAGGGTGCCGCGGGTGTCGCGGCCTATGAACGTCATCGCTGACCCTCCAGGCGCAGTGACAAAAGAATCTGCCGGCCATCCACTGTTTCCTGTCTTTTTACCTGCAGACCGGCCTGTGCCAGCAGTTTCATCAGTTCGGCCTGCGACAGATGGTTGGCCATGCCCAGTGCGGTACGGTTCCAGTCTGCAGTCAGCTCGGTGACGCAATAGCTGAGGATGACGGGTAATCCCCAGACCGACAGTTGTTGCAGAAAGCCGGCCGGGTCATTGAGATATTCCAGCACGCCCAGTACCGTGACCAGGGTGGCGTCTTCCGGGTCTGGATATTCCCCACGGTTGAAATCACACACCCGGGTACGATGGTCTCGTTGCACCACGTCACAGGGCAGGTAGCGGCAGCCCCCGGGCAACAGCGCTTCCAGGGTCATGGCGCCACAACCCAGGTCCAGCACCACTGCGCCTTCAGGTATCCAGCTTGCCGCAACGGCTGCCCGGCGCGCCCAGTGGGCGCTGAGGTTGTTCTCATCGTTCCAGCGTTCGATATCGGTTTCGCCACTGGCGAGTTTTGCCTGGCGTCGTTTGGCTTCCGCCATCACGCGCACCTGTTTGTCGATTTCGGTGAAGTTGGCTTTTGACAATTGCAACAGTCGTTGCCGTTGTTCCCGATCAAGTATCCAGTCAGCGGGGTTTTGCATGACCGCCTCGAAGCGCTCCATCAGTTTGCCGGCGATTTCCGGATCGCTGTCATTCAGCGGTTCCGGGAACCCCAGCATCTGCATCAGCCCGCGCACCTTGGGTGTGTTGCTGTCCAGGGCGATCAGCGGCGTGCCGACAAAGGCCGCGGCGATACTGTGGTGGAAGCGGCCCGACAGCAACAAGGCGGCATCGGCGATGACCTGAAGCCATTCTCGTGTACTGCGGGCCTCATGGGTCGTCAAGCCATCGATATCCATGTTGGACAGGGCCTGTGACAGACGCTGGTCATCTACAGCGGCATGGGCCCGTGCGCCAGTCAATAGCGTGAAGCGGTAGCCGCGCGGGCGCAGGGTATTGATGAAATTCGCCAGCATGTGCAGATAATCCTGGTTCCAGCTCACACTGCCGGCGATGACCACATGCCGGGGATCGCGTTGGCGATCGGGCAACGTGTGCGCATCGATATACAGGGGCAGGCAGTCGAAGGACTGGATCACCGGCAGTCCCAGTTGTTGCAGCAAGGCGGCGCTGACCGGTTCACGGATGGCAATGCTCGAGACCTGCTGGTAAACCTTCTTGTACAGGGCGTTGCTCAGGGTGTCGGTGATGGCGTCGCGGTCTTCCGGGTAGCAGGAATGATTGACGATATGCACCGGTTTGCCGAAGGCCAGCCTGGCGATGTAGGCCAGATAAAGCAGGCGCAGGGCCTGTGTCCCGGTGCCATGCAGGGTGCCTTCACCATTGATGACGATGATGTCGGCGTTGGCGATGCTCTTGATCAATTGTTCATTCTGCTTGCAGAAAAGTTGAAAAAAATCCTCCGAGTCGAACTTTTCTATGCTGTCCGGGAGTGGTGTGATTTTATTCAATAGGCTGATGGCAACGGATTCTATCGCCAGTTCCAGGTTTTCGAGCTGTGCGCGTATGGCGGTGCTGGTGCCGGTGCAGCCCCAGTGATACCAGTCGGTCGTATCATTGAGAAGCAATACTGTGGGTGATGCATCGGTGATATACCGCTTTCTTTCTGTCCGGGTATTCTGGCAAGATTCCCATTGCTCAAGTTGTTTGCCAACTTCATCAAAGACGGGCTGCCATTCTTGTTGCCGAATCTGACGGAACAGTTTTACCGATGGATACCAGGGACTATCGTCACGATCCCTGAACCAGCGCCAGTCGGATTGCAAGGGGAGCAATACCCAGCAGGGCTTGCCCAACGCGCCGGCCATGTGCACGGTTGAATTATCAATGGATATGACCAGGTCCAGAGCACTGATCAGGGCAGCATGTTCCTCCAGGCTCAAAAGAGGGTCATGTTCATCCCAGTCATGAATGATGATTCCCGTCCGTTCATGGAATGCTATGAGCTCCTCCTTGCAGTCGCCATACTGCAGATTGATTGCAATGATGTTGGGGAGCTTCAGAATGGGCAACCAGTCTTCCAGCGTGACAGAACGTTTGCGCTGGTTGTCATCCGTCGCGCCTCCACGCCAGGTGATACCCACCTTGATACCATTACCCAGACTGGCGAGTCGCTCCTGCCAGAATGTAACCCGTTGCGGATCCGGTTCAAGATAGCCTGAGTGTGACGGAAAAGCATTGGGAGAAAGACGATATAAAGCGGGCAGGCTGCCACAACCAATGACGAAATCGGGATTGTACGTTGTTACAGTATCTGTTTGTAGCGGGGCAGGCAGCACGGTGATATCCGGAAAAGATCGCTGCAATAATGGTGCTAGTCGTGATTCACATTCCAAAGTGACTGTCGAAGCTTCGGATTTCAGTTGTTCCAGGCAGCCAGCAAACATGATCTCGTCACCGATACCCTGTTCACGGGTGACCAGCACCCGCTTGTTTATCAGGTTTTCACCCGGATACCAGGGTTTGCAACCGTACCAGTGTGGATGATCGAGATGTCTGACCTTGTGGCGCCATTCATATTCCAGCCAGCCTTCGTCAAAACGTTGTTCTGTCAGCAATGCCAGGGCCATTTGCCAATGTGCTTCTGCCAATACTCGGTCATTGCCGTTTTCTTGCCGTCGCATGACTTCCGCGAAGCACGCCATGGCACGCCTGGTATTGCCGGTCAGTTTCCAGGCATTGCCTAGATTGGTGCGTGCTTCGTCGAAATCGGGTTTCAATGCTATGGCCTTTTCATATGCTGTGATAGCCTGTTCCAGGCGGCCCAGCTTGCGTTCACATTCGCCCAGGTTGTTCCATGCACCGAACAGTCCCGGATCGAGTTCGATGGCCTTGAGGTGATGTTTGCGGGCCTGCGGAATGTCACCGGATTGCTGATAGACGACGCCGAGGTTGTCATGTGCCGCGGCCATATTCGGCGCCAGACGCAGGCAGTCGAGGTAGGCCTTGCGCGCGCCTTCATTGTCGCCTGCTATCTGCCGGAACATGCCGAGCTGGTAGAGGATGTGAGGATTGTGTGGCGAACTGGCATGCGCGCGTTCCGTCCACTCGAGGGCCTCATGGCTGTGACCCTGGCGCTGGGCGATCTGACCCAGTTGCAGCAGCGCATCGGCCTGTTCGGGGTAGCGTTTCAATAATGCGCGCAAGCGTTTGGCGGCCTGTTTGTCACGCCCTTTGCGTTGTTCTTCCACGGCCTGTCGCAGGGCCTTGTGCAGATACTTGTCGATTTGCGCTGTCTGGCTGCTCAATTACATACTCCGTCACTGAAACGTCATCATCGGTTATCTGGCACATTTCATGCAGGATATATGCCATACCTTGGGCAT
Source organism: Gammaproteobacteria bacterium (assembly GCA_015484945.1). GTDB lineage: Bacteria > Pseudomonadota > Gammaproteobacteria > WFUO01 > WFUO01 > WFUO01. The sequence continues at coordinate 58,665 of WFUO01000064.1, forward strand.
GCCGGGCATGCAAATGAACTGGGTCCTGTCATACTGAACAAGATGGAGTACGATGAACGCGGATAACGAAAATACACATCCGGGCGGTGAAGGCCTGTGTTACGAGGAACGGCTGCCGCTGGCCTGGCAGCCGGGAGACGATGCGGTACGGACCGATGATCATGTTCAGTCTCTGAACGAGAGCCTCATGCAGCATCTGGAGGCCCTGGAAACCCATCCCGATACCGAAGAGCGGAGCAACCATCCCGAGCTGTTGCGTCTGGAGCGCAAGATCGACATTTTGCTGGCCACGCTTGGCAGGATTCGCGCGGCCCAGCTGCCAATGCCGGCGGCCACCGATATCGCGCTGTATGCCGATGGCCTGGCCTGGGTCGCAGGCGATGACGGATCATTGAGCGTTGGTAGCCAGGGGAGTGTGGCGCTGTATCTCGATCCGGTGTTGCCCGATCCATTGCGTCTGGCCGGGACCGTCGAGCGTATCGGGGAGGATGACAAGGGAAGGCGCTGGGTCTTTTTGCGCTTCACCGATCCGGGCGAAACCCTGCGCGATGCCATCGAGCGTATGATCTTCCGCCATCACCGGCGCGCCGTGGCACAGGCGCGCTCCCGGCACCGCCACGACTGATTCGCCGGGTTGTCCGGTGCCTCTTCACCAGCGCCGTAACACGGAATTTACATGCTTTTGACGCATCGGTGCATGCGAGTCCGTCTTTTTTGCTGTCAGAATTTTGACATCCGGGCCCTGCAATGCTTAACTTGCGGATATTCCATGAAAAGCGGCCGGAAAAACGGCCGCCCGACAAGCTTCAGGATACGAGATGACAGCCCAGAAACAGCCATCCAGTACAGCCGATACCACGCCTGAGACCATGCCGGAAAGCAAGGTGCTGATCTATGACACCCAACCACAACGGGCGGCCGAACTCGCCATCGTGCTGAGGTTCATCGAACACCAGCCGGTGGTGGTGAAAGCGGCGACGGAACTGAAGCAACGGATGACAGAGGGCCCGTTCACGGCGGTGGTCATCGGTGACGACGGCAGTACCGAGAACCAGGATGCGATGCTGGCCGAGGTACGCAAGCATGACAAGGACGTGCCGGTCTTTTATGCCATTGAGCGTGAGCGCGAGACAGAGGCACATACCGGCGAGTTGCGTGATATTCTGGGTTATATCGAGATTCCGTATCACTATGGCAATCTGTCCAGCGCGCTGGACAAGGCCGCCCTGTACTGGCGCAGCCGGGGCAACGAGTCGGGCGGCCGGCGCTCGCTGGAGCTGTTTCGCAGTCTGGTTGGCACCAGCCGCAGGGTCAGTGCGGTGCGTCACATGATCGAACAGGTGGCGCCCACCGAGGCCACGGTGCTGATCCTGGGTGAGTCCGGTACCGGCAAGGAGGTCGTGGCGCGCAACATCCACTACCAGTCGTCGCGCCGTGACGCGCCGTTCGTGCCCATCAACTGCGGCGCCATTCCGCAGGAACTGCTAGAGTCCGAATTGTTCGGTCACGAAAAGGGCGCCTTTACCGGCGCCATCAGCGCGCGCCAGGGCCGCTTCGAGATGGCCGAGGGAGGCACGCTGTTCCTGGACGAGATCGGCGACATGCCGTTGCCGATGCAGGTCAAGCTGTTGCGTGTATTGCAAGAGAAGACCTTTGAACGCGTGGGCAGCAACAAGAGCATCACCACCAATGTGCGCATCATCGCCGCCACCCATCGTGACCTCGAGAAGCATATCGAGGATGGGCGCTTTCGCGAGGACCTGTTCTATCGCCTGAACGTGTTTCCGATCGAGATGCCCCCGTTGCGCGAGCGCATCGAGGACATACCGATGCTGATCAACGAGCTGATCGCGCGTATCGAGCATGAAAAACGCGGCTCGGTGCGGCTTACCCCGGCCGCGGTCATGGCCCTGTGTCAATACCGGTGGCCCGGCAACGTACGCGAGCTGGCCAATTTGATGGAGCGCCTGGCCATTTTGTATCCCTTTGGTGTGGTCGATGTGAAGGACCTGCCGGACAAGTTCCGTGGCGACCTGACCAGCACCACGCCAGCCTATACCGAGATGCCGGAGATCGTCATGCCAGCCATCAGCCCGGCACCGGATGCGCGCTTGCCGCGAGAAGGGATCAATTTGAAGGAACACCTGAGCAACATGGAAGTGAGCCTGATTCGCCAGGCCCTGGACGAGGCGGATGGCGTGGTGGCGCATGCGGCCAAATTGCTCAACATGCGGCGCACCACGCTGGTCGAAAAATTGCGCAAATACGGCATCCAGAACGCGTCGGGGAATTGACGCGGCATTTCTGGCTTACTCGTTATCTGATTGATTATCCATGTAATTACCGTTCAGGCATGATTATTGCTCTGCTATCGCCAGTGTCAGAACAAGCGATAGCGGAGCGAGAATGTCACAACACGGTGCCGAAGCCAGGGTACGCGAGCTCGAAGATGCCTTTGCCGCCTTCACGCGCATGTCCTCGCAGCTGGAGGATTCCTACCGCGCCCTGGAAGACAAGGTCGCGCGCCTGAATGACGAACTCGCCGCGGCGCGCAGCGAGCGTCTGCGGCAGCTGGCCGAGAAAGAGAAGATTGCCAACCGTCTCGAACGCCTGCTGGAACTGTTGCCCGGTGGTGTGGTGGTGCTGGACGGCGACGGCATCGTCAGGGAATGCAACCCGGCTGCGGTCGAACTGCTGCATCAGCCATTACTGGGCGAGCCGTGGCGCAATATCGTCGAGCGCGAGTTCGAGCCCAGCAACGACGGCAGCGAGGTGACGCTGGCTTCGGGACGCAGGGTCAGCATCAGCACACGTTCGCTGGCGCCCGAGGCCGGTCAGATCGTACTGCTGATGGATGTTACCGAACGTTACGCCCTGCAGGACATGCTCAACCATCACCGGCGGCTCTCAGCCATGGGCGAGATGGCCGCCAGTCTGGCGCACCAGGTACGTACACCCCTGGCCTCGGCCCTTTTGTATCTGGGCAATCTGCAGAACCCCGGGCTCAATGCCGAGGCGCGTCAGCGTTTTGCCGCCAAGGCCATCGATCGCCTTCGTCATCTCGAGGGCATGGTTGGCGAAATGCTGCGTTTCGCACGCGGCGGCAGTTTCGAGATGGAAGACATCGATCTCACGGAACTGCTCGCCGAATGGGAACAGACCCTGCGCCCGCAAGCCGAAGCCGGAAACGCCAGTCTGAGCGTCGGCTGCACAGGCAGCGGTCCGTTCACATTGCAGGGCAATCGTGATGCCCTGCTCGGCGCCTTGCTCAACCTGGGCAGCAATGCCATCGAGGCGGCCGGTGAGGCAGGGCGGATCGAAATGGAACTGGCCACTACGCCGGACGGCGGGATCGTCCTGCGTCTGACCGACAACGGCAGCGGAATTGCGCCAGAGGATCGCGAGCGTATCTTCACACCCTTTTACACGACCAAGAGCGAGGGGACCGGGCTGGGCCTGGCCATCGTCAAGGTCATCGTCAACGCCCATCAGGGACGGATCTCGGTTGAAGACGCCCCGCAGGGCGGCGCCTGTTTCGTCATTCGCCTGCCTTCGGCCAGCGGCCAGCAGACACTGGACGCCTCGGCCACATTGAGGGGCAGCAGGGATTCCCTGATTTCCATGAACAGCAGCATTGAAGAGGTAGCCCGATGAAAGGATCGGTACTGGTTGTCGAAGACGATCTGTCACTGCGCGAGGCGCTATGCGATACCCTGGAACTGGCCGGTTATCCGGTGATACCGGCTGCCGACGGGCGTCAGGCGCTTAGCGTGATCGATCAGCAGGATATCAGCATGGTGGTCAGCGATGTGCAGATGAAACCGGTCGATGGTCACCGCCTGCTGAAGTCGATCAAGGCCAGGCATCCGGAACTGCCGGTGGTGTTGATGACTGCCTACGGTACCATTCAGAAGGCGGTCGAGGCCATCCATGATGGCGCCACCGACTACCTGGTCAAACCCTTCGAGGCCGAGGTGCTGGTCGAGATGGTCAACCGTCTGCTGGCACGGCCCGGCATCGAGGACGACCCGGAGCTGATCGCGGTGGACGAGCGTAGCCGGGCGCTGGTATCACTGGCCGCGCGCGTGGCCCAGAGCGATGCCACGGTGCTGATCACCGGTGAGAGCGGCGCCGGGAAGGAGGTCTATGCCAGCTACATCCACCGCCACTCGCCACGTCACGACAAGCCCTTCATCGCCATCAACTGCGCCGCGATACCCGAGAACATGCTCGAGGCCATGCTGTTCGGCCACGAAAAGGGCGCCTTCACCGGGGCCTATCATGCCGCGGCCGGCAAGTTCGAGCAGGCCAATGGCGGCACCTTGTTACTGGACGAGATATCCGAGATGGGACTGCCGCTGCAGGCCAAGCTGCTGCGCGTTTTGCAGGAACGCGAGGTCGAGCGTCTGGGTGGGCGCGAAGTGATTCCGCTGGATGTGCGCGTGATCGCCACTTCCAACCGCAGCCTGCAGCAGGAGGTGGCCGAGGGCCGTTTCCGCGAGGATCTGTTCTACCGTTTGAGCGTGTTTCCACTGCATCTGGCGGCCCTGCGCGAACGGCCTGATGACATCCTGCCATTGGCCGAGGCGCTGATACTCAAGCGCAACCGCAAGCCAAAACCGCCGCACCTGAGCGAGGCGGCCCGGCGCCTGCTGGTCGAATACCCGTGGCCCGGCAACGTGCGTGAACTGGACAATGTCATCCAGCGCGCGCTGATCCTTCAGGAGGGAGATGTCATCGAGCCCGACAACATCCGTTTCGAGGGTGTGACTGTTTCGAATGACAAGCCGGTTTCGGTGGTGACGACGTCGGCCGGTACAGTAAAGTCGGCCGACGAGGACGAGGGTGAGCTGGATACCAGCCTCAAGTCGCGCGAGCAACGCCTGATCCTCAAGGCGTTGGAAGAAGTCAACGGCAGTCGCAAGGCCGCCGCCGAACGTCTTGGCATCAGTCCGCGCACGTTGCGTTACAAGCTGGCGCGCATGCGCGAGGCCGGCATCCAGTTGCCGGCCTGAGGCATATGAATTGGTGCGAAAACTGCATGTTATTCGTGCAAGCCGACAGCAATACCAGGATCGAGGTGGAGAAAGACCATGAGTGAAACAGAGATTTCCCAGGTACTGGCGCAGATGCGGGTCATGGCCGCCAAGGCGCAGGGCATCAGCGAGCCGGTCCAGGCGCCCGATGGCGGTGGTTTCTCGGATCTGCTCAAACAGTCGCTGGATGCCGTCAACGAGACCCAGCAGCAGGCCGGCAAGCTGACAGCCGCGTTCGAACGGGGCGACCCGGATACCAGTCTGGTGGAGGTCATGATTGCCTTGCAGAAGGCCAGTGTTTCGTTCAAGGCCATGACCCAGGTGCGCAACAAGCTGGTGGATGCGTATCAGGAAATCATGCGCATGCAGGTATAGCCATCCATGTCAGTGAACTGAATCGACGACAGGAATAGACAATCATGGCACTCGTCAAGGCAGAAACAGCACAGGGCTTTGCCCGCTTGCCGGCCATCCGTCAGATTGGCCTGATGATCGGGCTGGCGGCCAGCGTCGCGCTCGGTGTGGCTATCGTTTTGTGGTCACAGAACCCGGTGTACAGCCTGCTGTACGGCAACCTGTCCAGTAGAGACAGCGCCGAGATACTCACTGCCCTGCAGCAGGCCAACATCCCGTACAAGGTCGATCAGGCCAGTGGCGCGATCATGGTGCCGGCCGGCAAGGTGCACGAGGCGCGCCTGAAACTGGCCGGCAAGGGGCTGCCCAAGGGGGGCGGGGTCGGTTTCGAGATTCTGCAACAGGATCAGCAGATGGGCACCAGCCAGTTCGTCGAACGCGCCCGTTATCAGCGTGCGCTGGAGGTCGAGCTGGCCCGTTCTATTCAGACCATGCGTCCGGTTCAGAGCGTGCGTGTCCATCTGGCGGTCCCCAGACGCACGGCCTTCATCCGCAAGCAGGCCACCCCCAAGGCTTCGGTGGTGCTGCAACTGTTTCCCGGACACCGGCTGGACCGCGGGCAAGTGGCCTCGATCGTCAATCTTGTCGCGGCCGCGGTGCCCAATCTGCAACCCGACAAGGTCACGATTGTCGATCAGACCGGCCGGCTGCTGGCCGGTCTGGGTGATTCACGCACCAGTGGCGTGTCGGTGCGTCAGCTCGAGTATGTCCGCAGCCTGGAGGCCAGTTTCGCGAGGCGCATCGAGGCCTTGCTGAGCCCGATCCTGGGCGCCGGCAAGGTACGCGCGCAGGTGGTTGCCGATATCGATTTCACCGCGGTGGAAAAGACGCGTGAGAGCTATAACCCGGATCTGCCCGCGCTGCGCAGCGAGCAGGTGATCGAATCGCGTACGAAGAAACGCAACCAGACCGCCGCCTCGGGCGTGCCCGGTACGGTGACGGCCAAGCCCGCAGACAAGAAGAATGCCGGGAAGGGCAATGCCGGAACAGTGGATCACCGCAAGATGATTCGCAACTACGAACTCAACAAGACCATCAGTCATGTACGCATTCCGGGTGGTCGCATTCGCCGTTTGTCGATTGCCGTGGTGCTCGACAACAAGACCATCACCAACGAGGATGGCGAGGTGCAACGCAAGCCGTTGTCGAAACAGGAACTGGCCAGATACACGGCATTGATCAAGAAGGCGGTGGGTTTCGATGCCCGGCGCGGCGATACCATCAGCGTCACCAACAGCGCCTTCCAGGTTCCCAAGCCACCGCAGC
>WFUO01000065.1 GCA_015484945.1 Gammaproteobacteria bacterium
CCAGGGCGTGGGCAGTGCGATGCTGAATAAGCTGCTGGAGCATTCACGCCTGCATGGCCCGCAACGTCTGTGGCTGAACGCCCAGACCCGGGTCACCGGATTCTACCAGCGATTTGGATTTTCGGTCGAAGGTGAGGAATTCCTGGACGCGGGCATTCCCCATCTGAAAATGCAACTGTCACTTGCGGCAGGCACGAGGCCAGACAAAGATGAATTATGACGGTATGATACTCAACCAGACGCGTGGTGAAATCGAGTTCACCACCCTGGCGGAAAACCGCGCCATCCTGACCGGCATGATCGCCCAGGCGCGCCGCTGCATCGCCCTGTTCACCCCCGATCTGGAACCACGGCTCTATGACGACAGGCTGTTCATCCAACATCTGCAGCGCCTGGCTATCAGCGGCCGGCATACGAGTATCCGTATCCTGGTCAAAGACCTGGAGCACTCGGTGAAGAATGGTCACCGTATCATCGAAACCGCACGGCGCTTCACCAGCAACATAAAGATTCACCGGCTCAACGAGGACTACGATGACTGGCCAGAGGCGTTCATCGTCATAGACGAATGCGGCTGGATATGGAGAAAGCTTTTTACACTCCCTGAAGGAGTGGCCAGCTTCGCTCGCACCCTGAAGACTCGGGACTTGCTGCACCGCTTCGATACGGGTTGGCAGAACAGCTCGCCTGATCCGGAGGTCCGTACGCTTCATATATGATAGAGGCTTCCATGTGCCGTTATCATCGAATCCGGGTATTGATTGCCGGAATCGTATGCGTCTCAACAGAATGGTCATTGCCTGCTGGCAGCCTGTCGGACTTAGGGTATCATCGCGAGTATGGTGGGAATGCGAGGACAAATATTTACGGTTTCTATGCGTATAGCGGGCACTACGCGACGAGAAAGTGAGAAGATTTGCACCGTGCTCCCATCAGCGCAGGTGATTCTTCCCAGGTCCGACAGGCTGCTAGAATAAAAACACCCTGATCTGCATACACGATTTGATGATGAAGAACCCGTCATGAAGAAAAATCCTCTCGCCAGACTTTTGCACCTGTTGCTATTTGCCAGTCTGATGTCTTCAGGTTACTGGCAGGCCGCGGTTGCCGGCGGCACTGATGCCGACATGAGGATCGAGCTTATTGATCTCAGAAACCGCCCTGCCGCCGGGATCATCCCCCTGCTGAAACCGCTGCTGGCACCGGGCGGCGCGCTGTCCGGGCGCGGTTTTCAGCTCATCGTCAAGACCACACCGGCCAATCTGGCGCAACTCCGGCGGGTGATCTCGCGTCTCGACAAACGCCCCCGGCGGCTACTGATCCAGGTGCGCTTCGGCACCACCAGTATCGATCGCCGTCACGGCGGCAATGTGGATGCCAAGCTGAAACCGGGAGACAACCGTTTCCGGGCCCGAATCTACCGTACCGACGAGCGTGACGATTCCGCCCATACCCAACAGATCCGGGTGCTGGAAGGATACCCCGCTTTCATCCACACAGGGCAGCAATTCCCTGTGGGCCAGCGCAACATCGTCATAACCGGTAATCAGGTGCAACAAACAGACAGCATCCGCTACAAGAGCGCCACCACGGGCTTCCGTGTGCGCGCCTGGGTCAAGGACAAACAGGTCAGGCTGGTCATCAAACCCGGCCGTCTGACACCCGCACAGGGACAGGGTGGCGTTTTCAATACCATGGCGGCGGGTACCACGATCCAGGCCCGCCTGGGTGAATGGATCACCATAGGCGGTACACGTTCACAAGAAGACAGACATGGGAGCGCAATCACCTATCGGACCAAGGAACACAGCCAGGCCCGCGGCACCATACAGATCCGGGTGATAATGGAAGAATAACCTGGAGATCAGGAGTGCCGGCCCGGATATGAACCGGCAGCCCCTGAAGGTCGATCGCATTGTCCGACCCATACGAAGCCTGTCGGCAACAGAACGACCATTGATCAAACTGACCTGTCAATGCTTCGACACACTACCTGGCGGCGCCGCCAGCATTTCCTCGATATTTTCGCGTAGCATGCGCCGGTAGTGTTCAACGAACTCATCCACGAGTTGGTCCTTGTCGGCGTCGCCTTCTGCCAGCAGCTGGGTACATACAAAGGCATTGTAGCGAGCTGCCGAAAACATCATCGCATCATTGACCAGGTCGATATGGTAAAGCGCGGCCTTTTCGTTGGCCAGGTCGATGTATTCATCGGACAATTGCCAGAATATCTGATCTTCTTCGTCGTTCTGCATGATCGTATTTCCTGTTGCCGGTCATTCCATCACCATGGTTCTGACGGCACCCTTGTTCAGGGTCCATTCGTGCATGGAACCGTCGTACAGGCGAACATTGGGGTTACCCAGGATCTCATGCAGAACGAACCAGCCGCCCGATGCCAGATGACCACTGTTGCAATAGGTAATAGTGGGTTTTTTCGGGTTGACACGCAAGGCCCTCAGCACATCGAGCGCCAGTTTCCCCTTGATGAACCTGCCGCCAATACCATGAATGGTCAGTACCGCGTTGGGCATCAGTCTGGCGCCGGGGATGTGCCCCTTGGCATAGACATAGGATTTCTTCCATAAACCCAGATACTGGTCGAGTGGCCGGTTGTCCACCAGCTGGGTCTTGCCATCCCTGACCGCACGACTGACATCGGCCGTGGTAGCGAGGATATTTCGGCGCCCCGGACCCGCACGCCAGTTGCCGGCATGCGCGCTGGCTGGTGTTGAAACGATCTTGTTGCCCGCCAGTATCCAGCCCGCGGTTCCACCGTCGAGAATCGCCATATTGTCATGACCATAATACTTGAGCTGCCAATACAGACGCGTGGCCATGGTCATGTCGAGATTACCATGACCGCGTGAGGCAATGACGATTGCGTCACCACGGTTGACACCGGCGGCACGGATGACCTTTTCAAACACCGGCGCCGGCGGCAGCATCTTGTCAACCTTCTTGCCATCGATAACTACACTGGCGCGTATCTTGCGGTAGCTGATCAACCGCGAACCGGGAATGTGCCCGCCAACCGCCACCAGCTTGCGTTTGCCGGTTTTTTTGTTCGTCCGGTAACGTGGCTTTGCGGTAAAGCTCTTGACGTTGTGACGTACCTCCAGCACCACGACTTTATCCCTGTTGGCCGCCAGCCACTGGCTGTCCACAAGCGGCCCGGGCACCCTGAATGCGAGGGCGTGCGCGCTGAACAACAAAAGGCCAAACAGCATACCCGTCTTTCCAGTGAGGATTTTCATATCTGCAATCTCCTTCCGTTTTTGTTCATACCGAGTGACTCAAGGCAGCCATTTCAGTTTGCAAGCGGGCCAGCAGGTCAACAGGGCTGCAGGCGAGTTCATAAACCGACCGGTCCTCGGGATCCGTCCCGGCACGCAATCTTGCATCGCGTTTCGCCAGCAATTGGCAAATATCGTCATCATACAGGCGCAACATGTAGTATAGCCATGTCTCGACCAGGGTGAGGTGATCTGGATCAACCACGGTCACCTGCCGAAGGCATTCGGCCAGAGATGCTCCATCCATCCAGCCACCACCGGTAACCCAGTGGTTGGTCGCCATCCAGGCGCGCGGCTGACCCATCTCATCCATGCTCAACGCCGCCACATGTACCCACTCATTCATCGAAACCGCATGCACGAATACATGGAAGTGGCCGTGTTCGTCGTCGCGCAGCCAGGGTTCCGGGTGACTGTGATACCAGGCCAACAGCCTGTTGCCGCCAAAACGAAGTTTTTCCGGTGGATATTTTTCCCCCTGAACCGGAATCTCCACCGCACCCAAAACCTCGAGGACCGGATTGGTGGCCTTGTCCGCCATCCGGAACAGGCAGTCACAGATGGCAGCAGGTACAGACGTTCTCTCACCGCCCATCAATCGAGGCCACAGGGATTCTCGTCAGCGCCACAGGGGGAGCCACTGTCAAGACCACAGGGATTGCCCTCCGACATCTCACCCTGCTGTTGGCTGGTAGCCGGTGGACGGGCATCCGGCAGCTTGTGACGGGTATGGTCTATGGCCACCGCGATGGCCGCCAGCCCCAGTGCGGAGCCCATCAGCAAACGCGTCTTCTTCATGCCCGTTCTCCCAGTCGTTGACGTAGCCAGACCCCGACGATATTTCCGCTGAAGCCGGCCACCAGCCACAGCCAGCCATGCAGGCTGCCTGAGGCAAGACCGGCGAACATGCCGCCGATATTGCAGCCGAAGGCCAGTCTGGCGCCATAACCAAGCAGGATGCCACCCACCGCCGACAACAAGATCATACGCCAGGGAATCTCCTTGGCCGGCGCAAAACGCCCAGCCAGCGAAGCGGCCAGCATGGCGCCCAGGATGATCCCGAAGTCCATGATCGAGGTAATGTCGGCCAGCACCGACTGCTGTAGCGCACGTGCCGGATAGCCACTGCTCCAGTAGCTCAGCTGGCTCATATCGACTCCCAGCGCACTGAGAATCTTGGCTCCCCACAAACCATAGGCGAAGGTGATCGACCAGGGATGTCCGGCCAGTATCAGGGTCAGCAGACTGAAAACAAACAGGCCGATGATGCCCCACACCCAGGGCCAGGGACCAAATACCAGACGTTGTATAAAGGACCTGTCTGTGACGTCTGTCGCGGTCAGGGATCCCAGCCGGCCATGACGGCGCAACTCAAGATGCCGCACCAACAGATACAAACCACCCAGCAAGACCAGTTGCAGGGCGCCGGCAGACACCCAGCCCAATTCACGGATCAGCGAGATCTTGCCGATGGCCGGCAGACTGGTCCACCAGGGCAGGTGCATGGTGCCCAGCACCGATCCAACGATAAAAAAGAGCAGCGTCACCAGCATGTTGACATGGCCACCACCGACCGTAAACAGCGTACCGGAACCACAACCGTTGCCAAATTGCATACCGATGCCGAACAGAAACGCGCCCGCCAGAACCGAGATGCCGACTGGACCCATGGCCGGGGCGACATGCAAGGATGGAAAGACCTTGCCAAGAATGGGAAAGAAAACCACCACACAGATCATGAACAGCAACAACTGGGCGCGTACACCCGTGCCTTCACGCCGGACAATGAAATTTCGCCAGCTGCCGGTAAAACCAAATGAAGCGTGCAGCAGGGAAACGCCCAGGCCGACACCAGTCAGCAACAGCAGTACATGACGCACACCAATGTCCCTGAGCATCACCCAGGCCATCAGCCCCAGCAGCAAAGACGAAATCAACACGAACATCGTATCCGGCCGTCTGGCCATGCTGTCCGAATTCATGCCTGCCTCCTTCTGGTGAGGAAAACGGTAGTTGCCGGTCACCGCCATCATCCGTCATCCGGCATGCCGGAGCAAGGTTTAATGCAAACCCCAAGTATGGGAGAATAGCCGGCTTTCATCGCCTGGCACCGGCGCAGCAGATCGACCCCAGGGCCGATGGGCTGCCAGCCAGACGCCCCGGCACCGAACCGCAAGCTCACGATCATGTCAGATCACCAGGATACCGACAACCAGGCCATTTCACCGCTTGCGCCGCGCCTGCCCGGCAAGGCGGCGGAATGCCTGCTCTGGGGCCAGCTCTACGGAGACAGCGACGCGCTTGCCATCGCCTGTGCCGCACAGCGTTTCGAGGGACTGGTCCTGCTGATTACGCCCGACAATCCCTCAGCCATGCGCCTGCGTGATGCCATCCGCTGTTTCAGTCCGCCGGAGCGCGAGATACACCAGTTTCCGGACTGGGAGACCCTCCCCTACGATGTCTTTTCCCCTCACCAGGACATCGTTTCCGAGCGGATGGAAACCCTGTACCGGCTTCCGCAAATGACTGATGGCATACTGGTCGTGCCGGTAACGACCCTGATACAGCGGCTCGCGCCACGCGACTATCTGGCGCGCAACAGCCTGATACTGTCACGCGGTGAACGCCTGGATCCGGTATCCATGCGCGAACGGCTGGAACAGGCGGGCTACCAATGTGTTTCACAGGTGATGGAACATGGCGAATACGCCTTGCGGGGCGCGATTCTCGATATCTATCCGATGGGCGCGGATCAACCGTACCGGATCGACCTGTTCGATGACGAGATTGAATCGATTCGCACTTTCGACCCGGACACACAGCGATCTACCGGACAGGTGGACTCGATACGCATGCTGCCGGCACGTGAGACCCCTATGGATACCGCCAGTATCACGCGTTTTCGGCAAGCATGGCGACAGCGATTCGAGGGCGACCCGACGAGGTCGCCGGTATATCGCGATGTAAGCGACGGTATCGCCAGCAATGGCATTGAATACTATCTGCCGTTGTTTCACGAACACACTGAAACGCTCTTCGACTACCTGCCAGGACAAACCTTGATCATTCAGTTGCAGGACTGCGATGCCGCCATCTCACGCTTTACCGAAGAACTGGTGCAACGATACGAGCAGCGGCGTCATGACATCGAACGTCCGCTGCTGTCACCGGACGAACTCTATCTCGACCAGGAGGCGTTGCGCAACGGTATGTCCGGATACCCCTGCATCCGGCTACAACGTTTCGCCCTGGCAACCGAGACGGCGCCGGAAACGTCGTTCGTCAATTTCGCCAGTTCGGTGCCGCCCAGTCTGCTCGTGCAACCACGCGCACCAAATCCCTGGCGGGCCCTGCATGACTTTGTCGATGGTTTCAATGGACGTATCCTGTTCGTGGCTGAATCAACAGGCCGTCGTGAGGCCTTGCTCGATCTGTTGAGAGACAGGCATCTGCATCCAAGAGTCCTTGCAGGGTGGCAGGCATTCATCAACGGTAATGACAAGCTGGCGATCTGTGTTGCGCCACTGGAACAGGGGCTGTACCTGGACGAAGAAAGAATCGTCGTGATCACCGAAGCCATGCTCTATGGCAAGCGCATCCATCATCAGCCACGACGTGAACGCCGCACACGACACGAGGCCGAGGCTGTCATACAGTCACTCACCGACCTCGAACCAGGCGCGCCGGTGGTGCACGAGGAACACGGTGTTGGCCGTTACCTGGGCCTGAAAAAGCTTACAGTCGGCGGCACCGAAGGGGAATTTCTGGCGCTCGCGTATGCCGGGGGCGACAAGCTGTACGTACCGGTATCGGCGCTGCAAAAGATCAGCCGCTATACGGGCGCATCGGCCGATGCGGCGCCGCTGCACAAACTGGGCAGTGACCAGTGGACTCGTGCCCGTCGCAAGGCAGCCGAACGCGCCCGTGACGTTGCGGCGGAACTGCTTGATATCTATTCCAGAAGGGCGGCCAAGAAAGGCCATGCCTGCCAGGTCGATACTGACGAGTACCAGCGCTTTGCCGCCGACTTTCCGTTCGAGGAAACGCCCGACCAGCGCGCCGCCATCGACAGTGTGCTTGAAGACTTGCGCAAGGAACAGCCCATGGACAGGGTGGTATGCGGTGATGTCGGGTTCGGCAAGACCGAGGTCGCCATGCGCGCGGCCTTCGTCGCCGCCCATAATCACCGCCAGGTGGTCGTACTGGTACCCACGACCCTGCTGGCACAGCAGCACTACAACAATTTCTGCGACCGGTTCTCGGACTGGCCATTCCGGATTGAAGTGATCTCACGCTTCAAAAGCGGCAAGAAGCAGGAACAGGTACTGGCCGACATCGCTTCCGGCAAGGTCGATATCGTCATCGGCACCCACAAACTGCTCAATAAGGACATCCGCTATCACAACCTGGGCCTGCTGATCATCGATGAGGAACATCGTTTTGGTGTACGCCAAAAGGAATACCTGAAATCCCTGCGTAGTGAGATCGATATTCTCACTCTCACGGCCACGCCGATCCCGCGCACCTTGAACATGTCGATGTCAGGCCTGCGGGATCTGTCCATCATCGCTACCCCGCCAGCCGGACGCGTGGCGATCAAAACCTTCGTCAGCGAATGGAGCAATACACTGCTGCAGGAGGCCTTCACGCGCGAGATACGGCGCGGAGGGCAGATCTATTTCCTGCACAACGAGGTCTCATCGATCGAAAGGATGGCCGCCACCCTACAGGAGCTGGTGCCCGAAGCGCGTATCGGCATCGCGCATGGCCAGATGCGTGAACGCGAGCTGGAAGAGATCATGCTGGATTTCTACCACCAACGATTCAATGTGCTGGTATGCACGACCATCATCGAAAGCGGTATCGACATCCCCACCGCCAACACCATCATCATCAACCGCGCCGACAAACTGGGGCTGGCGCAGTTGCATCAGTTGCGTGGCCGTGTCGGACGCTCGCATCACCGCGCCTATGCCTATCTGCTGATACCCGACCGCCGCTCGATGACGCCGGACGCTGTCAAACGCATAGAGGCCATCGAATCACTGGAAGATCTGGGTGCCGGATTCATGCTCTCGACCCACGATCTGGAGATACGCGGTGCAGGTGAACTCCTGGGAGACGAGCAAAGCGGCCAGATCCACGAAATCGGCTTCACGATGTACACCGAGCTGCTGGAGCGCGCGGTCAGCGCACTCAAGTCGGGACAACAGCCAGCGCTCGACCAGCCGGTCGATCACGGACCCGAGGTCAACCTGCAGGTACCGGCACTGCTCCCTGATGACTATCTGCCGGACATCCATACCCGTTTGATTACCTACAAGCGGCTCGCGGGATGCCGGAATTTCGAGCAATTGCGGGACATGCAGATAGAGATGATCGACCGCTTCGGACTGCTGCCCGATCAGGCTAAAAACCTCATCCGTATCACACGCCTGAAGATTCTTGCCACACCACTGGGAATTCGCAAGATCGACGCAAACGACAAGGGTGGACGCCTGCTGTTGGGACATTCCCCACACATCGATGTCACGGCGCTGATCGGACTGGTACAGCAGCAATCCGATATCTACAAGCTGGATGGCCAGGAAAAGATACGTTTCACGCGGGATCTCTCCGATACCGATGAACGCTTCGATTTCGTCGAACATCTGCTCGAGCTGCTCACGCCAAAAGACACCAATGAGTCCGCGTCAGAACAGTGAAACCGCCTCTGTTGCTTCTGGTCTGACTGCGATATAGTGCTGCCTATGAACAAGCTGCATCAGATCATTGGCCTCGCTGCCGCCCTGCTTGCCACTACAGCCATGGCCGGCGAACGCTGGTATCGCGTGGAGGTCATCCTGTTCGACTATCCAACTGGCGCGCATCAGCTCAAGAGCGAGAAATGGCCCGACGAGCCGGGCTATCCTGACATCGGCAAGGCGCTGACACTGGTTCCGTCCAACGGCGACAAACCACCGAAAAACCCACCACCGATGCAGGTGCTGCCCGCATCCATGCAAGATCTGAGGGCCCTCACACAATCGCTGGGGCGTTCGCCCGACTATCGGGTACTGCTGCATACGGCATGGATCCAACCGGTGTATGACAAGGCTGCAAGTCGGCCGGTGCATATCCAGGCCGGCCCCCTGCTGACCATCGATGTCCCTGTCCAGGCCGATACGAAAACTGCACAACCGGCTTCAGCAGTCACCGGCACCACAGCGGATCCCGCATCAAACCCGTCCAGGCCGATACCGCAAGCCAACACACATCGACCCGTGTCAGCCGCAACCGATACGCCCGATATACCGAAACAGACTGAAAAGAAGCAAGTTTACCCGCTGGATGGCCTCATCAGGATCAGTCGTGGACGCTATCTGCATGTGTGGCTCGACATGCGCTATACGCGCATCGGCAAGTACGCCGAAAACCCGGCCACACCGGAAATTGACAAGGCGTTCTTCTACCGCAATGTGCAACACCGCCGTGTCAGGCGCAAGGAGCTGCACTTTATCGATCACCCTGCCTTCGGCATGCTGATACGCATCACCCGCTACCAGCCAATGGAGAGCCAATCGGGAACGTAAAAGCCGGCCAGAGGCCTATGGTCTGTAACGCCTGATTTCAACACCACGCTTTACAGTACCGGCAGAATGGCCTCGACCACCTTGCGCACCGACTGCATGCCCTCAGACAGGGCGCGTTCGATATCCTTCATGGTAATCTCCCCCTCGCCCTTGCCGGCGGCACGGTTGGCCACCACCGCCAGACAGCTGTAGCAAAGCTCCAGTTCACGCGCCAGGGCTGCCTCCGGCATACCCGTCATGCCGACAATGGTGCAGCCATCCTGCGCCATGCGCCGAATCTCGGCGGCGGTCTCCAGACGTGGCCCCTGGGTGGCGCCATAGCAGCCATGCGGGACATGCTCGACGCCGGTCCGTATGCAGGCATCGATCAGCGACTGGCGCAACTCCTCGCAATACGGCCAGGTGAAATCGATGTGTGTTACCGAAGCCAGGTTGTTCTCGAAATACGTACACTCGCGCCCCGTGGTGTAATCGATGATCTGTTCCGGCACGACCAGGGTACCAGGCCCGGCATCATCACTGATACCGCCTACTGCGGCCACAGCGATGACCTTGCGAATACCAAGATTCTTCAGCGCCCAGATATTGGCACGGTAGTTGACCTTGTGTGGCGGTATCGTATGACCACTGCCATGCCTGGCCAGAAACACGACTTCACGGCCACCGACACGCCCATGGATGACCGGCGCCGAGGGCGGGCCATAGGGGGTTTGCACCATCTCCCGATGGGTGACCTCAAGCATCTTCAACGATGAAAGGCCTGTACCGCCGATCAGCGCAATCTCTGCCATCTCATTCTTCCTTTACGGCATAGATACCGTCCACATTACGCAGGTAGCCATGATAATCGAGCCCATAGCCGAATACATACCGATCTCCAACCTGCAGACCGACATGATCCGCATGTTCCAGCCCGTAACGTCGATCATGCAGTTTCTCCACCAATACTACGGTCACGACCCTTGCCGCACCCTGTTCCCGACACCATTCTGAAATCGCCTTGAGGGTGATCCCCTCGTCGAGAATATCGTCAACGACGATCACCGTGCGATCATGCAGGGAAATATGCGGACTGACCAGCCAGTGCAACTCGCTGCCACTGGTGTCACCACGATATCGTGTGGCATGGATGTAGTCGATCTGCAATGGAAAATCCAGACGTGTCGCAAGCTGCCCGCAGGCAATCATCCCCCCTGTCATCACACACAGCAGCAAGGGGTCGCTGTCAGCGTAGGCTTGCGTGAGTTCCTCACCCAGCCTATCCAACGCAGCCCGAACCTGCTTACCGCTGAATAGGCAGTCAGCGCCGGCGTAGATTTTCTGTATGTGGCCGATATCCTCTTTTTTCATGATCACAGTATCTCAGGATTCGCCCTGCTGTACCAACTGCAGAGGTTCGGGCACGTGCACCGTTGAGGTGGGATAGGCGATCTCGGCGCCCAGTTCCTCGATGATGTCGATGACCCTGAGCAACACATCTTCCTTGACCTCGTGATATTCGATCCAGTTCGTGGTCTTGGTAAACGTATAGATGAAGAAGTCCATCGATGAAGGAGAGAAGCTGTTGAAATTGACGATCAGGGTCTTGCTGGTATCGATATCGGGATGCTCGTGCAGCATGGCCTTGACGCGGGCCACGATCTCACGCATCTTGCCGGCATCGTCATAACGGATACCAATAGTCTCATAGATACGGCGATTGGTCATGCGCGACGGATTTTCGACTGCAATCGTCGTAAATACTGAATTGGGCACATACAGCGGCCGTTTGTCGAAGGTACGGATACGCGTAACACGCCAGCCGATATGCTCGATCGTTCCTTCTATCTCACGGTCCGGCGAACGCACCCAGTCACCGACCGAAAACGGCCGGTCGAGATACACGATAAGACCGCCGAAAAAATTGGCCAACAGGTCACGTGCGGCAAAACCGACAGCGATGCCGCCGATGCCACCGAAGGCAAGTATGCCGGAAACACTGATTCCCAGAGTCTGCAGGATCACCAGTGCCGAGGTAATGATAACCGACAGGCGCAACAGCTTGACAATGGCATCGGCCGTGGTCAGATCTATCTCCCGCCCCTCCTTTTGCGCATGCTCGATGATATTACGCTCGGCACGCTTGATGAAACGCAGCAGAAACCAGGTTATCGAAACGATGATCCCGATATCACGTATTGGGGCGGCAACCGAAAATATCGCGGTCTTGGTCTCTATACGGATGATCTCTGCGGCAAACGTTATGCCTATGACCCAGACGAGCAGGCCCAAAGGCTTGCGTATCGCATCGATAACCGCATCATCCCAAGGGGTGCGGGTCTTTTGCAGGCGGCGGTGTACACGGTTGATGATCAGGCGCAGGATGAAGTTGGTCACCATCACCACGAAGACGATGATGAAAACCTGCAGGACCCATCCGTCACTGTCCCACGACCGGATCCATTTCCACAATTCAGAAAACGACATTCATGCCTCCTGTCTATTACTCCAAATCGAGCGATGGCTCTGGATCGATATCACGCAAAATATCCCTGGCCCGTTGCCAACGCCTGGTTTTACGCAGACCCGCCAGATCAGGACCAGGCTTGCCATGCATGCGCACCAGGCGCAGATGACTGACGGGATTGTCGAAATCACGCAGCTTGCCCAACAGATCGTCACGGGCCTGCGGATTATTGCATACGAGCACCATATCGCAACCCGCCGCCAGCGCCATTCGGGCACGCTGCAAATAACCGCCAAAAACTTCGGTGGCCTTCATGCTGAGATCATCGCTGAACACTGCGCCCTGAAAACCGAGCTCACCGCGCAAGACCCGGGCAATCCAGTAAGATGAAAACCCTGCAGGCATGGCATCACACTGGCTGTACACGACATGCGACATCATTACTGCCGGCAGGCCATAGTGGATCATGCGTTCGAATGGCAACATGTCATCAGTCAGGATATCGGCCGCCGGGCGATGGTCCTGCGGCAGTTCCTGGTGAGAGTCGGGGCGGACCGAACCATGCCCTGGAAAATGTTTGCCGGTGGCCGCCATACCGGCTTCGTTCATGCCGCGCATCCACGCATGCGCCAGTTCAGCAATGACCTGCGGATCGGCATGCAGGGCACGATCACCGATGACAGTGCTGATACCGCGGCCAAGATCCAGGACCGGCGCAAAACTGATGTCCACACCCGTTGCGATAAGCTCCGCCGCCATGAGCCAGCCGATCTCGGTGGCAACCGATTGCGCCTCGCGCCGGTTGCTTTCATACAGCTCTCCGTAGCGGGCCGCGGGTGGCAGCGGCGTAAAACCTTCATGAAAGCGCTGGACGCGGCCGCCTTCCTGATCGACAGCAATCAACAGGCGCGGTTGGCGTAGCGCATGAATCTCACTCGTCAACGCAGCGAGCTGCCCCGGCGATTCATAGTTGCGGCTGAACAGGATCACACCGCCCACATCCGGGTGCAGCAGCATCTCGCGCTCGTCCGGTGTCAGTGAGGTACCGGCAATATCGGTCATCAGCGGTCCCAGCGACATCTCGCGTGGCAAGCTCATTCCATCACTCCGCTGCGTACGTCGAGACGGTCTCGCAGGCGGTCGCCAAGCATGTTGACCGCCAGTACCACCAGCATCAGCGCGATCCCCGGTGCCAGCACCATGTGGGGTGCGACCAGCATGTAGCGTGCACCGTCACGAATCATGCTGCCCCACGAGGCATCTGGCGCCTGAACACCCAGACCAAGGAACGACAGCCCGGCTTCGGCAATCACGATACCGGCAATACCAAAGGTGGCCTCGACGATCAGTGGCGCGCCGATCAATGGCAACAGATGTCTGAACACGATACGCCAGTGCCGGGTACCCAGCGCGATCGCCGCACAGACATGATCGCGTTGCCGCAATGACAGGACCTGCGCCCGGGCCAAACGGGCAAACCCGACCCATCCCACAGCCGCCAGAGCGAAGACCACATTGTCGATACCCGGCCCCATGATACCGGCCAGGGCAATGGCCAGCAGAATACCGGGAAATGCGAGAAACACATCGATGATGCGCACCACGATACGATCGACCCAGCCACCGACATAACCACTGACGGTGCCGATCAGGCTACCGGTGACGACGGACACCGCAATCACCAACAGGGCCACCCGCATCGACGTACCGGCGCCAGCCAGCAGGCGATCAAGGATGGGGCGTCCGAGATCATCGTAACCCAGCCATTCATTCCAGTCCGGTCGCGCGAGAATACGTTCCAGGCGGACATCGAAAGGCTGCAAGGACACCAGCAAGCCCGACAGAGCCATCAGCAACCACAGCGCGAGAATGACGAGCGACAGTACCGGAATACGCTTCATCGTCCGTCTCCCGTGCGTATCCTGGGATCGATCCATGCGTAGAGCTGGTCGGTGAGCATGTTGACGACCACGTAGGCAAAACTGATCAACAGCACGGTGGCCTGCACCACCGGATAGTCGCGGCGCATGATCGCATCGATCATCAGCTTGCCGATCCCCGGCCACGAGAACACCGTCTCGGTAATCACCGCCCCGCCAAGCAGCACGCCAAGTTGCAGACCCAGCAGCGTGATCACCGGCAACAGCGCATTGCGCAGACCATGGCGCACGATGACGATGCGCTCGGGCAGACCCTTGGCGCGCGCGGTGCGGATATAGTCCTCGTTGAGCACCTCCAGCAGGCTGCTGCGCACCATGCGTGACAGGATGGCCGCCAGTGCCGTGCCCAGCGTGATGGCCGGCAGCACCAGCGAGGCCAGGCCGTCACGGCCACTGACCGGGAACCAGCCCAGCCAGATCGAAAACAGCATGATCAACACCGGGCCCATCCAGAAATTCGGTATCGACACGCCCAGCAGCGAAAAACCCATGGCGGCGCGGTCTATCGCGGTATCCTTGCGCACCGCGGCCAGAATACCGAGCGGAAACGCGATCACCACCGCCACCAGCAGCGCGGCCACGGCCAGTTCCACAGTGGCCGGCAGACGCTCGGCGATCATGTCGATGACTGGCCGCTGGGTATAGAAGGAATGACCGAAATCGAGCTGTACAACGCCTTTCAGGAACATCGCATACTGCTGCCACAACGGTTGATTCAGGCCCAAAGCCGTACGCAGGGTCTCCCGGTCGGCCGGCCCGGCGGTCTCGCCCAGCATCATCTCCACCGGATCGCCAGGCACCAGATGAATGAGGAGAAACACCAGGCTGGCCACACCGAGCATGACCAGCAACGGCGCACCAAGGCGTGCGAGTATGGCAATCATGGGTTTCGCTTGCATCATGGTTTGCGTCGCCGCTCGTTGACATCTATCCGATGGACATGCAGCAGGCTGTCGTAGTTGCCATCACCGGCAATCCGATAACCTCTGATGTCGCTTCTGGCCGCGAAGAAATGTTCCTCGTACCACAGGGGAATATATACCAGATCATGATGCACGATACGCTGGATGCGCCGGTACAGGACAATACGGCGCGCCAGGCTGTCACTGTTGTCCGCCTCGTCGATCAGCCGGTCCACGACCGGGTTGTGGTAACGACCGCGGTTGGCGCCAGAAGGCGGAACTGACTTGCTGTGGAACACATAGCGCAGGATATCGGGCGACTTGACCCCCACCCAGCTCAGTGAGTAGAGATTGAAACGACCGGCCTTGATATCACCAAACACGGTGGCGAAGTCCAGGCTGCGCAGGCGCATCTGAATCCCGACCTGCTGCAGCTGCCGCTGCAGGATCGTTGCCAGACGAATACGGAAAGGATCGCTGGAAGTCTTGTACCCGATCACCAGTGGGTGCTGCGGCCCGTAGCCCGCCTTGCGCAACAACTGTCGTGCCAGTTCCGGATCGTAGCGGTAGGGCTTCAGACCTGGCGCGCTGGCCCAGTGTTCCGGGGCAAAGATGCTCTCGGCGGGCCGGGTGGCGGGGCCTAGCAGGAAACGGATGATGCGCCGACGGTCGATGGCGTGCGCAATGGCCCTTCTGACCCCACGGCGAGCCAGGTCCGGATGACGCAGGTTGATGCCGATATAAGTGAAGTTGGTGCCCTCCCGGCGCATGGTCCTGATACCCTGCCGCCGATCGAGATACTGACGCAATTCGGAAGGCAGG
This sequence comes from Gammaproteobacteria bacterium, assembly GCA_015484945.1. Taxonomy (GTDB): domain Bacteria; phylum Pseudomonadota; class Gammaproteobacteria; order WFUO01; family WFUO01; genus WFUO01. Next base: position 15,979 of record WFUO01000065.1, read on the forward strand.
TCATTCTGCAGCATGTCGATCTCGCCACGCAGCAGTTTCAACACCCGTACATTGGCGTTGGCGACGGGAATGAACCTGATGCGCTGCCGGTCTTGCCGGCGTTCGATGGTGACCACGCCATCGTTCGACCACCCAACAAAGCGAAAAGGCCCGCTGCCGATCGGCGCGTGGCTGAAGGCATGCCCGGCAGCCAGCGCCTTTGCCGGCAGAATACCGATGGTCAGATAGCCCGGAAACATCGGATCGGGACGCCTGAGCATGAAATCCACGGTGTCATCGTCGATCACCCTGATCTCGCGAATCATTGCCACCGAGCCCCGGTGCGGCGAGCCGGTCCGTTTGTCAAGTACGGAATCATAGGTTGCCTTGACATCCTGTGCCGTCAGCCTGCCGCCATCGTGAAACCGCCTGCCCTGCCTGCGCAGGCGGAAGCGGTAGTGCACCGGCGACAGGCGCCGCCACTGCGCCAGCGAGGCAACCGGACGCATGCGGGCATCGAAATCCACGAGTTGCCGGTACAGAAGACGGTTGATGCGCGCCGACGTGGCATCACGTGCAAAACGGGGATCCAGGTTGATCGGTGGCGAGGCAATGCCGAAGCGTATCGCCCCATCGGGTGGTGCCGCGCAGGCAGCCAGCAGTAGTGACAGACACACCAGCAATGATGCCATACCGTTGCGCATCACCAGTCCTTGTAGGGGTGGCTGACGAGGCTGACATTGTAGTAGCGTGGGTCATGGCTCACCTCCTCGCCGATCCAGTCGGGCTTCACGAAATCCTCGTCGGCCGAGTGCAGCTCTATCTCGGCCACCACCAGCCCGGCATTGTCGCCCTCGAACACATCGATCTCCCAGACATGCCCGGCAACCGGCACCTTGTAACGCACCTTGTCAACACTGGCGCCGCACAGGCTGTCGATCATCTCTTCGGCATCCTCGACGGGAATGGGGTATTCGTATTCGAGACGGGTGATGTCCAGCGTGGCGCTCTTGATATTGAGCCATGCGCCACCATTGCCGGTACGCACACGTACCGAGGCGCGATCGCCTGGCTGGGTCATGTAGGCCTGCCGGTAACGGATGCCGGGTCCGGCATGTTCACGCCATGCATCACCGGTAACGAGAAATTTCCTTTCTATCTCAACCGCCATTCGTGTTATATCTCCCGTTGCCACCCTGCCGCGCCCGTGCATAGTCTACCAGACAGAGAGAAGAACCTGTGATCCGATATCTGTGCATTGTCGTCGCCCTGTACGGCACCCTGTGCCGGGCCGCTGACAATACGCATGGTCTGAGCCTGCCACCGGGTTTCCGTATCACGGTGTTTGCCCGTATAGCCGATGCCCGTTCGCTGGCACTGGCCAGTGACGGTACGGTATTCGTCGGCACCCGGCGCGCTGGCCAGGTGCATGCGCTGCGCGACATCGATGGTGACGGGCGGGCGGATCGTCACTGGGTATTGGCCCGTGGCCTGCAGATGCCCAATGGCGTTGCCTGGCACAAGGGCAGTCTGTATGTGGCTGAGACACACCGGATATGGCGCTACGACGCCATCCTGAAACGACTCGACAAACCACCCCGGCCGACCCTGATCTACGACCGTCTGCCACGTTGGCGACATCACGGCTGGCGCTACCTGGCTGTCGATCCCCGTGGCCGCCTGACCGTCTCGGTCGGCGCGCCCTGCAACGTCTGCCGGGTACCGGGTACGGCATTGATCCTGTCGATGCGCCGGGATGGCAGCGATGTCAGGGTGATTGCGCGTGGGGTGCGCAATTCGGTCGGCTTCGACTGGCACCCGGTCAACGGCAGGCTCTGGTTCAGCGACAACGGGCGTGACTGGCTGGGCGACGATGAACCGGCCGACGAAATCAACCGCCTCGACCGACCGGGCCAGCATTTCGGCTTTCCCTGGTGTCACGGTGGCGACACCCCGGACCCCCAATTCGGCAAGCAACGCCACTGTCGCGAGTTCACCCCGCCAGCGCTACGCCTGCAGGCGCATACCGCGCCACTGGGCGTCCGCTTCTATACCGGCAGGCAGTTTCCACGCCGTTATCACAACACCCTGTTCGTCGCCCAGCATGGCTCGTGGAACCGCAGCATCCCGGTCGGCTACCGGATACTCGCGTTAACACTGCATCGGGGCAAGGTTGTCGGGAAACAGGTCTTCGCCAGCGGCTGGTTGCGCAATGACAAGATCTACGGGCGCCCGGTGGACCTGCTGGTGATGCACGACGGATCCCTGCTGGTGTCCGACGATCATGCGGGCCTGATCTACCGTATCAGTTATCAGCGTTCGAACAGGGCGATGGATTCCACATGTGCGGTATGCGGAAACATATCCATGACCCCGGCGCTGAGCAGACGATAGCCATGCCGGCTTGTCAGAATACCAGCGTCACGCGCCAGTGATCCGGGATGACAGGAGACATACAGGATTCTGTCGGCCCCGAAACGGTCGATATCCTCGACCAGCGCCTGGGCACCCGATCTGGGCGGATCGAGCAGAATCCTGTCGTATGCCTGGCGTGTCCAGGCCAGGCCGGCCACCGGCTCGAACAGGTCGGCTACATGAAAGTCACAGTTGTCGATGTGGTTGGCGGCAGCATTGTCACGCGCCCGGTCAATCAGGGCCCGGTCGCCTTCGACGCCTGTAACATGCGCGGCATGACGCGCCAGAGGCAAGGTAAAGTTTCCCAAACCGCAGAACAGATCCAACACCCGATCACCTGCCTGCGGGTCCAGCATCTCCAGCGCACGCGCAACCATGCGCTGATTGATGACATCGTTGATCTGGGTGAAATCTGTAGGCGAGAAACCATACTCTATATCCTGCGCAGGCAGCCGGTAGAACAACTCTATCCGCTCCGGCCACAATGGCTCGACGCTATCCGGGCCACCAGGTTGCAGAAACAACGCCATGCCGCTTGACTGCGCAAACGCAATCATCTTCCGCCTGTCGCTCCCGGACAAGGGGTCAAGGTTGCGGAACACCAGCGCCGTGACATCATCGGTGACCGCCACCTCGATCTGGGCGATACGTTCCTTCGCATCCAGTCCACCGATCAATGACGCAAGATCAGCCAGGTGTTCGCCCACCGCGGGATGCAGAACCTCACAACGGCCGATATCGGCAATAAACGCGCTGTGGCGCTCGCGAAAGCCTACCAGTACCCGGTTCTTTTTTCTGACAAAACGCACACCCAGACGCGCCTTGCGCCGATAACCCCATACCGGCCCGGTCAATGGCGGCAATAATGTCTCGGGCTCGACCTTGCCGATACGCACAAGGTTGTCCAGCAATACCTGCTGTTTGGCTTCGATCTGCCTTGCCGGTTCAAGATGCTGAAGGCTGCAACCACCACAAACGCCAAAACCCTCACATCGCGGATCGACCCGATCCCCTGACGCTTCGATCACCTCGATTACGCATCCTTCGTCATGGTGGCGATGTCTGCCGGTGTAACGGAAAACCACGGTCTCACCCGGCAGGGCGCCATGGATGAACACCGCCTTGTCGTCGATACGGGCCACACCGCGACCATCGTGGGAAAGGGATTCAACCACTGTGGTCACCGGCTCGGCAGGCAGGCGTGATCTTCTGCGTCTAGCCATGAAACCGTTGGTTACCCGCCAGGAAAGACATTGGTGGACAGATAGCGGTCGCCCCGGTCACAGACGATGGACACGATGACTGCGTCATCCAGCCGTTCGGCCAGCTGCAGGGCAACGGCCGCGGCACCACCGGATGAGATACCGGCAAAGATACCTTCACGGGCAGCCAGCTCGCGTGTCGTCCTCTCGGCCAGAGCCTGATCTATATCGATGATGGTATCCACACGTTGTGGATCATAGATCTCGGGCAGATACTCCTGTGGCCAGCGGCGGATACCAGGGATGTTGGCATCCTCGGTGGGTTGAACGCCAATGATCTGGATGTCGGGGTTCTGCTCCTTCAAATACATGGATGTTCCCATGATCGTACCCGTGGTTCCCATGGAACTCACGAAATGAGTCACCCTGCCCCCGGTATCGCGCCAGATCTCGGGACCAGTGGATTCGTAGTGCGCCAGTGGATTGTCAGGATTGGAGAACTGGTCAAGCACCCTGCCCTTGCCCTCCGCCTCCATGGCCTTGGCCAGGTCGCGCGCTTCCTCCATCCCGCCCTCGCGCGAAACCAGTATGATTTCGGCGCCATAGGCACGCATGATCGCGCGCCGCTCCACGCTCATGTGTTCGGGCATGATGAGAACCATCCGATAACCACGGATGGCCGAAGCCATGGCCAGGGCGATACCGGTATTGCCACTGGTAGCCTCAATCAGGGTGTCACCAGGCGCAATCTCGCCACGGGCCTCGGCGTGACGGATCATGCTCATGGCCGGACGATCCTTCACCGATCCCGCCGGGTTGTTGCCCTCGAGCTTCAGCAGCACGGTACTGCCCGATTCAGCCGGCAACATACGCTGCAACCTGACCAGCGGCGTGTTGCCGACAAATGCCTCAATCGTCGGATATTTCATCTCTATCTCTATGATTACCAAGATTAAACCGGGTGGCCAGGGGTATCATCCAGACCAGCAGGGAGCTATTATACAGGAAGTGTGGCCGATTTCCGGCTCATCACGACGAAGGCCGGTGCATGGCTTGCACCGCACTGATGACCACCTGCCTCCGGCGGACAAACCTGTAATGAAGATTTTGGCGTCACGTATCAAGAAGCTGCTGTTTCAACACCGTAATCTGCAGCGTTACGTCACTGTGCCACTTCTGGCAGCAGCGGTCGTTGCCAATATCGTCATCTACCGTCTCTATTCACAATACATCGAAAAAGAGTTCAGACTGGAATCCAGCAACCTGCTCTCGATCAGTACTGCCAATCTGGCCTACAGCCTGCTGACCGGCAACGTGAGCCTTACACGACAGCAGTTGCGCATGCTGATCCAGCATCACAACGTCATCCAGGCAACTATCTACAAACCTGATGGCAAGATCGCATTCCGGGTAATGAAATACCGTTATGACGCCAGCGACACCGGGCGCTTCATCAAGGCAAGCAGGCCAATCGACGGGCAAAGAACGGCACTAAGCGCACGTGAGATCCTCGATGGCGCGATCCCGGGCGCAACCAGCGTCATCGGGAAACTGGAGCTGGTACTCGACCGTACGCCATTACGTGACAGCCTGCGCATGGCGGCACTGCTCAGCATGATGATCATCGCCACCGGGCTACTGATCACCCTGTTGCTTGTCAGTCGGCGTAAGAGCGATATTGAACAGGAGATCGATATTCTCGAAGGCATTACCACCAAATACGCACGCGGCGACTACCGAGAGAACCCCGCTCCTCCAACGGACAGCCGGTTTACGCACATCCATGAACAGATCGCAGCGCTCGGTGAAACATTGCGCCAGGAAGTCACTACGACCTATGACAACCTGGCGGTACACAACGAGCGTTTCCGCGATGAGCTTGAACAGTTCAGGAACGACGCCCAAAAAATGGCCGATGAACTGGAAAGACTAAAGCACGACAAGGCATTCCAGTTGTCTGTCCTGCAGTCCCTGGACAATGATATACAGAAAGGCATAACACGCTCCATCGACCTGATTGAAAATATCGGACAGGAAAGACAGTCACTGCCGTTCGCCGGACGCCTTACGACAATCAAATCACAGCTACAACTGATACGTCACGCAATACGCAATGTATGCAGGTATGACAGTCAGATGAAGGAGGATTACGAACACCAGAACCTGGACCTTCGCAAGCTCATAGAAGGAACCATGCAGATTACGGCGCCACTCTGTTACGACAGCAACAATGAACTCGTTCTGCTGTTATACGAAGATGTGGAAACCAAACTGCATGGGCCGGATATCGCCATACGCGATATGCTCATCGATATGATCAGTATTGCCCGCAACCATACGGCCAACGGCTCCATCATCATCCGTGCCGAACTGGAAGACGAGACCGATGTCAGCGTAACCATCGGCCTGTCGGTTCAGGATGATGGCACAGGCATCACCCTCGAGACCCAGAAAAAAATCCATGCACTGCTGAAAACAGGCTTTCCGGGATGGAAGCAAACAGACACATCCATCGATTTCCCCTTTATTACCCTGTACCGGACCGCAAAGGCGGTGAATGCGCGCATAGAATTCAAAAGCATGCTTGGAGAAGGAACAACTACCCGTATCAGCCTGATGTTGAACAAGCAGGCACACGTAATGGCCAAGAAACGTCATGAGATGAAATATCACGCCTTCAAATGTCTTCTGTACGACAGACATGATATCTCCAGGTCGGCCATCAACTCATTACTTCAGACGGTGGATATTGAAACCAGAACCACCCGCCACCGTGAAGATGTCAGCAATATCCTCAATCATGCGCATGATACCAATGAACCCTATGAGCTTGTCATCCTCTCTCTCTGTGCAGATGAAACGAAACCCGAGGCTGTCAGTGAAATACTCGAGGGCATCAAAAACAGAGAGGACTATATCATCGTCGTGCTGGTCAACTCGGTCGATCCGATGGTCCTGCATGAGATCAAGAGTCTGGATGTAACACACTGCTTTCCAAAGGTCGTATCAAAAGACCTCCTCATCAGCAAGATCAACAGCAGTTTTGTGCTGCATGGACGCCTGCGTAACAGCAATATAAGCCTTCAGGGAGCAAATATTCTGGTCGCTGATGACGACCCTGTCAGTCGCAAGTTTGCGGTCACCATACTGGGTGACAGTGGCGCTAATGTCACTGAGGCCACCAATGGCGATGAAGCCGTCCTGATGGCAGCAAGCCATGCCTACGATGTCATTCTCATGGATGTTTACATGCCTGGGACCAACGGCATTGAGGCCATGCGCAATATCAGGCGTGGCACAGGTCGATCAGCAAAATCTCCAATCGTTGCACTGACATCCAACACCATCTACAAGAAAAAAAGCAGTTGCAAAAAACTGGGTTTCGATGCCTGCCTGATAAAACCAATCGACAGTAATACCCTGCTGAATGAAACCCTGTCATTACTGGATCTGACTGACAGCCGTTTCCACAATATAGATTTCAAGGCCGTACGCAAACAACGGTTACGTGGTCAAGCCGCTGGCACACGGCTATATGATGTCGAAAAAGCGCTGAAAATTACAGGTGGCAATATCGAACTGGCAGACGAATTGTTTCAATCGTTACTCGAAGAGCTACCAGGTATGAAAGAGCGCCTCAATACGGCATTCAACAACAAGGATTACAAGGACATGGAATCTGCCGCCCACAAGCTTCATGGATCAGCGGCCTATTGCGCAGTCACATCCATCAAGGATCTGGCAGCCCGACTGGAGAAGGCCACCATCAACAATCGGCTGGATGACATCGTCGCCTGCATAAACGAACTCAACAGCGGCATAGAACGCATCCTGGATGATGCCAGTCACGTTACCTGAACCGGAAACGGCCTTCAGACATCCTCGTCCATGACCGGTAATGACGCATAACCAAAGCTGCGCGCCTCAACCATCAGACGCTTCATCTCCCGTACTGCCTCTTCAAGCCCCGTCATTACGGCGCGGGCAATGATTGCATGACCGATATTCAGCTCGCTTATCTCGGGAATCGAGGCAATGACCGCAGTATTGTGATACTGCAGCCCATGTCCCGCATTCACCTGCAGTCCCGCATTCCAGCCATGCAATACCGCATCCATAATCCTTTCCAGCTCGGCTTCCTGCTCGTTGCCAGCGGCATCGGCAAAATGACCGGTATGAATCTCTATCACGGGCGCACCGCATTCCACAGCGGCATCGACCTGAGCGATATCCGCATCGATGAACAATGAAACCCGAATACCGGCATCCGCCAGACGGGCGCAGGCATCCGCTATCCGGTCCTTGTTGCCAACCACATCCAGCCCGCCCTCGGTGGTCAGCTCCTCGCGCCGCTCGGGTACCAGACAGCAATCATGCGGTGTATGCAGAAGAGCAATAGACAGCATTTCATCGGTAACCGCCATTTCGAGATTGATGCGCGTCTGCACGGTGCGCGTCAGGATCTCCAGGTCTCGCTCCTGGATATGACGCCGGTCTTCACGCAAATGGATGGTGATGGCATCCGCACCAGCACGTTCAGCAATAAAGGCTGCCTCGACAGGATCCGGGTAGCGGGTACCGCGAGCCTGTCGCAAGCTGGCGACATGATCGATATTCACGCCAAGCAGGATCTCATTACCTATCATTGTCATTGCATTCACCTGAAACTAGAGATGATTGAACAACTCCCGGCTCCTGAGCGGCCTGCCATCCATGTGCCAGTTGAGTACCGCGCGCATCAGGACCTTGGCCTCATGCAAAACCCGGGCATCATCCAGGTCTTCCTGTTCAAGCGCCAGCAGTGTTCTGCCGGATATCAATAAACCCTCTGAAGTTTCCCTGCATGCCGCAACCGGGCCGGATTCAATATCGTATCTGTATATCGCCTCAGCATCCACTGTTTCGCCGGATTGCATATCTACCGTCAGGTTGAGCTCATATCCCAGCAATGAGAGGAAACGCTTCTCGAACAAACGCAATGCCGGCTCTACGGAAACAGCGCTGGACAGTGAAAGAATCGTGGAGCGATAACATTCATACATCCCTGGACATGGATCGCCGGGAGCCAACAGGCGCACTGCCAGCTCATTGACATACAGTGCGCTCACCAACACAGTGCCCTGCATGACAGGCACAGATTCTATTTCCTCATGGGCTGCGAGGGTATGCAACTCACCCTTGCCCCGCCACGAAAAGAGCCCTTCGCAGAAAGGCTGGATCGGCGTGGACTTTCCACTGGCCCTGCTTCGCGTGCCTCGCCCGACAAGGCGCACCAGGCCAAACTCCGGTGTGAGAACATCGAGTAACTGACTGCTCTCCCGATACGCGCGTGCGTGCAACAGGTAACCAGGCTGGCGGTCCACCTTCATGTCTGAACCCGTCACTCCGAATAGCCAAATGACTTCAATATGCGCTCGTTGTCAGACCAGCCCTCCTTGACCTTGACCCACAGCTGTAGATAAACACGGCAATCACAGGCATGCTCCAGTTCCTTGCGTGCCTGCTTTCCAATCAGCCGCAGGGTAGCACCACCCTTGCCGATCACGATACCCTTCTGACTCTTGCGCTCGACCCAGATGATGGCGTCAATATGCAACACCCCATCCCTGAGCTTGTAGCCTTCCACCTCGACGGTCGTGGCATAGGGCAATTCCTGCTGCAGGTTTCGCACCAGTTTTTCGCGAATGATTTCAGCGGCAACGAATCGCTCGGAACGATCGGTAACGTATTCTTCGGGAAACATGGCCTCCTGTTCCGGCAGACGGTCAGCTATGGCCTTCTCGATGACATCGACCTGCACACCATCGAAAGCGGACGCCGGTATGATTTCGACATCCCCCAGCTGCTGGCGCAACATGTCAAGATAGGGCAGCAGACGCTGCTTGTTCTTGAGCATGTCGATTTTGTTGACTACAACGATCAATGGCGTATCTCTGTCACGCAGCATACCGGCGACATATTCATCCTCTTCCGTCCATTTGCCGGCTTCAACCATAAACACGATGATATCCACGTCACGGATGACACTGATCGCCGCCTTGTTCATGTAACGGTTCATGGCCTTTTTCGCATTGCGGTGAAGGCCTGGTGTATCGACATAAATGTATTGACAGTTTCCCTCAGTCTTTATACCAAGAATCTGGTGCCTGGTGGTTTGCGGCTTGTTGGCGGTAATGCTGATCTTTTGACCAAGAATACGGTTGAGCAGAGTCGATTTGCCGACATTGGGCCGGCCGACGATGGCAATATAACCGCAACGGGAAACCTTATGATTCATGCTTGCCAGTAGCCGACTTCAGGATTCTGGAAAGAACCGACGCGGCAGCAGCTTGTTCAGCCTTGCGGCGACTGCTTCCCTCACCCTCGCCCTGCAGGTCAAGATCACTGATAGTGCAGCGTACCCGATAGTGGCGCTTATGCGCCTGCCCGCGCTCTTCAAGTATCGAATACTCGGGCAGCCCATGCTTGCGTGACTGCAAATACTCCTGCAGTCGGGTCTTGGGATCCTTGAGCGATTCGGGATCGGGAAGATTGTCCAGGTTATGCGCGTACATGGAGAGAATGATCTCACGGCAGGTATCGAAACCCGCATCCAGGTAGATGGCGCCCAACAGGGCCTCAAACACATCGGCAAGAATGGATGCACGCCGGTAGCCACCGCTCTTGAGCTCTCCGGGACCCAGCACCAGTTCGTCAGAGATACCCTGCTGCATGGCGATCTCGGCCAACCTGTTGCCATTGACCAATGATGCACGCATGCGGCTCAACTCACCTTCATCAGCATCGGGCATGCGGTGATAGAGTGCCGTGGAGATGACCAGACCCAGTACACTGTCACCAAGAAACTCCAGTCGTTCGTAGTTTCGGCTGCCGGCACTGCGGTGGGTCAGCGCCTGTTCCCGCAGGGCCTTATCCTTGAAGCGGTATTCGAGTAACGGGCCCCTCATTGGTGCCAGCTGCTCAGTTGCTGATGATTTTGACGACATCCCTGAATTTCACGATGACATCGATGTTGCCGACGATCTTCTGGCGTATTTCGTAATTGGACTCCAATAGCAACACATTGTCCTTTTTGGTGATCTTTATGGCCTTGCGTGGATCGACACGATCGATGTCATCGATATCGAATCGTTTCTGCAACATCTTGCGGATTTCGGTAACGGATTTCCTGGTGATTCCTGGTTCACGCTTGAAGGACTTGAGTTGACTGCTTACCTTGTAGGCCTCCAGATAAACGGGAGTCAATCTGAGAGTGAGCAATACGAAAAAGCCAATCAGCGCAAGAACGGTCAACCAGCCGATGGCTGTCATACCTCGTTGGGTTTTCATCATGTAATCTCTCATATCGTCACCTTATTATCGTCCCTATCCTTTTCCATAGCGGGCCACTCTTGATCGGATCCCAGTTGAACCAGATCATGAAGGCCTTGCCAACCAGATTTTTCTCGGGCACGGCACACCAGAAACGGCTGTCGTAACTGTTGTCGCGATTGTCGCCCATGACGAAATAATGGCCTTTCGGTACCTTGTAGGCGCCATTCTCAAGACATCGGTAAAACTGCGCAGGCACCCCTGCACCAAGTAATATGCGGTGACGCACCTTGCCGATTGTCTCGCTCATTTCAGTTGCGCCGGAGGCCTTCGACGCCACCCCGGAACCGATGAATATTCTTTTTCCCGCATACACCAAGGGTTTACCGTTAACATAAACCCTATTGTTACGATACGCAATCGTATCGCCAGGCATACCGACGACACGCTTGATATAGTCCTGTGACGGATCTTCGGGAAAACGGAATACAATGACATCACCGCGTTGCGGGCTTCCGGTATCGATGATCTTCTTGTTGATGACCGGCAACTTGATGCCATAGGCAAACTTGTTGACGAGAATGAAATCGCCATTGAGCAGGGTTGGCATCATGGAACCCGAAGGAATACGGAATGGCTCGACGATAAATGATCGCAGAATCAGAACGATGACGATGATTGGAAAGAAAGAACGTGAATATTCGACGTACCACGGCTCCTTCAATATCTCTTCCTGCAGATCATCAGGCAAACCCTGAGCCTGCCGTTGTCTGGCCGGGCGCCAGAATTTCACGTCCGCCAGCCAGACCAGGCCGGTAAGCAGGGAAAGAAAAAACAGAATGGTTGGAAAATCAAATTGCATGCAACTATCCTTTGTCGGGTCTATTTCTCGCCGGTTCTCAGAACAGCGAGGAAAGCCTCCTGGGGAATCTCGACCTTGCCAAGCTGTTTCATGCGCTTCTTGCCCGCTTTCTGTTTCTCTAGCAACTTGCGCTTGCGGGTCACGTCACCTCCGTAACACTTGGCGGTAACATTCTTGCGCAAGGCCTTGACGTTGGATCTGGCAATGATATGTGATCCTATGGCGGCCTGTATGGCTACGTCGAACATCTGGCGCGGAATGATCTCACGCATCTTTTCCACCAGCTCCCGGCCACGGCGCTGGCTCTGGTCACGATGAACGATGAGCGACAGGGCATCGACGCGTTCGCCATTGATCAGCACGTCCAGCTTGACCAGGGGGGCGGCCTGAAAACGCTCGAACTGGTAGTCGAAAGATGCATAACCGCGGCTGACCGACTTCAGGCGATCAAAGAAGTCCAGCACCACTTCGCTGAGTGGCAGCTCGAACTGCACCGATACCTGGTTGCCAAGATACTGTATGTTGCGCTGCACGCCGCGTTTCTCGATACACAGGGTAATGATGGCGCCGACATAGTCGGAAGGCACGAGGATATTGGCAAGTATGATCGGTTCACGGATCTCGGCAATCTTGTTGACCGGTGGCAGATCGGCCGGGTTGTCAACCATGATGATCTCGCCCTTGGTATCCTCCACCTCATAGATCACGGTCGGCGCGGTGGTAATCAGATCCAGACCATATTCACGTTCGAGCCGTTCCTGAACTATCTCCATATGCAGCATGCCGAGAAAACCGCAACGGAATCCAAACCCCAGCGCCGACGATGTCTCGGGTTCGAAATGCAGGGCCGCATCGTTTAAGCGCAGCTTGTGCAGGGCCTCACGCAGATCCTCATAGTCGTCAGAGCTGATCGGATACAGGCCCGCGAACACCCGTGGCTGCATACGTTGGAACCCAGGCAGGGCTTCATTGGCAGGATTGTCAACCGTGGTCAGCGTATCACCAACCGGTGCGCCATCGATGTCCTTGATGCCGGAGATGACATAACCCACCTCGCCAGCCTTGAGCTCATCCCTGTCCTTGCGTTTGGGCGTAAAAACACCCACTTTTTCTATCTGGTAACTGCGGCCGGTGGACATGACCTGAATCTTTTGCCTGGACTGCATTCGCCCCTGCATAACCCTGACCAGTGAGATGACGCCAACATAGTTGTCGAACCACGAATCGATGATAAGCGCCTGCAACGGCGCCTCGGGATCGCCTTGCGGCGGCGGGATCCGCCGGATCAGCTGTTCCAGCAGATCTTCGACACCGGCCCCGGTCTTGGCGCTGATTTCGATCGCATCATCGGCCTCGATACCGATGACATCCTCGATCTCCTGCTTGACCCGTTCGGGCTCGGCGGCAGGCAGATCGATCTTGTTGAGCACCGGCACGACCTCCAGGCCAAGGTCGATGGCCGTATAGCAGTTGGCCACACTTTGCGCCTCGACTCCCTGCGAGGCATCGACCACCAGCAATGCGCCCTCACAGGCTGCCAGCGAGCGTGAAACCTCGTAGGAAAAATCCACATGCCCGGGGGTATCGATGAAATTGAGCTGATAGACATGGCCGTCACGAGCCCTGTAGTCCAGCGTGACGCTTTGTGCCTTGATGGTGATGCCGCGCTCGCGCTCGATGTCCATGGAATCGAGCACCTGCTCCTGCATCTCGCGCTCACTCAGGCCACCGCAGATCTGAATAAACCGGTCGGCAAGTGTGGATTTACCATGATCGATATGGGCAATGATGGAAAAGTTGCGAACGTACTGCATGATTTTCAGGCGTTTTCCGCCAGGAACTCCCTGAGAGTGACTGGATCGAGCGTATAGTGGCAGATTTCCCGCTCACCCGCCATAAGAACCGGTATGCGGGTCCCGTAGCGGGCTTGCAATTCAGCCTTGCTGTCGATATCGACGAGTTGAAGCTCGAGTGTGTCCGCTTCGGGCATCAGCAGCAGATCCCTGTGCATGTCCTCGCACAAGTGACAACCATGACGCATGTAGAGGGTCAGTTTCGGCATCATACCAGCCCGGGATCGACGAAAGGCGGCAGTATATCACGCCATCCCGAAACCCCGGTAGCATGCGGTGTGCTGCCGGATACCCTGGGATCAGGGTATCCGAATGACGACGAACTTCGCCCCCGTGGTGCGTTGGATGAGTATCGAAACCTTGCTGCCGGAACGCAGACGCCGATCGATACCCATGAACTGCTCAACGGTGGCCAGCTTGACCTCGTTCATCATGGCAATGATGTCGCCCTTGCGGATACCGGCATCCCTGGCGGGTCCATCATCGACACGGATCACCAGCAGCCCAAAGCGTCCAAGATCCAGGGCATCGCGCAATTCCTGTTCGGGTATGCGCACGCCCAGGCCCAGACGCTTGCTGTAATAAAACCGCCGTCCCTTGCCCGGCTGGCGTGTGGCGCGCTTGTCCGACAACGGCCTGAGCCGCACGTACAGGGTCCGCCGCCTGCCATTGCGTATCAGCTCGACACGCACCTTTTTTCCTACCGGTGATGCCCCGACAATGGGCGGCAGTTGATCAGACTTTACGATGCGCCTGCCATTGAAACTGACGATGATGTCGCCAATACGCAGGCCGGCCTTGTCAGCCGGCCCGCCGGGCACCACACGCGTGACCAGGGCGCCGACCGGCTTGCTCATGCCAAAGGAATCGGCCAGCTCGCGGGTCACATCCTGAATGAAAACACCCAGCCAGCCACGCACGACCTTTCCACGCGTACGCAGTTGGCGCACCACGGCCATGGCCATGTCGATGGGGATCGCAAACGACAGCCCCATGTAACCGCCGGTACGGCTGAATATCTGTGCGTTGACGCCTATCACCTCGCCCTTGAGATTGAACAACGGGCCACCGGAATTGCCGGGATTGATGGCGACATCTGTCTGGATGAACGGTACATAGGTATCGTTGGGCAAGCTGCGGCCCTTGGCACTGACAATACCTGCGGTCACGGTGTAGTCGAAACCGAACGGTGAACCGATGGCCATGACCCATTCACCCACCCTGAGCCGGCTGGAACTTCCGATCCGGGCGACCGGCAGCCCCCTTGCCTTGATCTTCAGCAGCGCAATGTCACTGCGCCGGTCGGCGCCGACCAGACGCGCGGTAAACTCGCGACGGTCACTGAGGCGAACAATGATTTCGCTGGCCTGCCTGATGACATGACGGTTGGTGATGATGTAGCCATCAGATGAAATGATGAATCCTGACCCAAGTGAACGCTTGCGCAAGCCGGGCAGCTTGCCATTACGCTCACGCAGGTAACGCTTGAGCAATTCATTGTAGGGAATGTTGCGTGAAGCGGCGGATTTGCGCCGCTTGCGGTAACGGGCAATGGCCTCCTTGCTGCCACGCAGGGTGCTGATATTGACGACCACCGGCCGCACTTTCTGAACCAGATCCGTGAAATCCGGCAAGCCGCGTGCGAAAGCAGACGATATTGATAGCAGTCCTCCGGCAAGGAAGACGAATACGGGCAAAATCTTTCTCATTGTGCTTCTGTCCCTATGCAGTGATCTTGCGCAGTATGACCGGCTGGTATTCCTTGTTGCCGATATTACGACAACTGAAACGGCCAAGCCAGACAAAGCCTGCCACCAACCCGGACAGGCCGGACAGAATGATGAAGGGCTCATTGTTGTCAAACAGCCAGCGGCCTATCAGGGCGAATACGATCAGCAGCAACAGGGGAACCATGTACACCGCCAAAGACCCCTTGACCAGGGCACGCTCATCGAGGCCAACGATGACTCGATCGCCGGCTTCAACCTTAAGACCGGATACGGCGCGCACACGTGACATACGCTGGCCCATAACCTTGCCCAACACGGTCGTGCCACAGCCGCCGCGCACGCTGCACTGACCGCAGGCGCTCTGGCGTTGCAGGGCTATCCATACCCCCTGTGCATCACTCCTGACGACAGTGGCCTGCTCCTCGATCACCTTACCTTGCCTTCGTGTAGCGCAGTGACTTGCCGATCATTTCCACGGTGGCGCGTGGCACTTCCCCGACCACGGTGACGTTGTAACCATTGACCTTGCCGCCCCAGGCATTGACCGCGGCCATGCGCGAGGCGCCACGCAATGCGGGTTTGCCGGAGGATTTTTCGATATACACCGAGACCGAAGCGAGACCATCAGTGAACATCAGATGCTCGACCTGCCCCTTGCTGGTCGGCATACCATGACTGGCATGTACGGTCATCATGAACCCCCTTGGCAGGCGCATGACCTTCCACGGGCTGTTGTGCTGGCGTGAATGCGCCTTGTTGTCGCCGGCCTTGAGCTGGAAACGCCGATAGCCCTTGCTGTGAATCGTCTGGGCTACACGTTCTTTGGGAATCTTGTCATGAATCCTGAGTACGGTAAACATGACCTTCTCGACCACTTCGCCCCTTTCGTTGATAAGGTCGGACATCAACAGCAGGCCTGTCTTGCGGTCGATCCACAAACGGTAACCATAGCGGTAGCCATCCTTCGGAATCACGGCCACGACCTGGGCATCGCGCCCTGCGATGCGCCCACTGGAAACCACCCGGAAACGGTAGAATTTTTCCAGCCGCCCGGTATCGTTGAGCAAGGCGCTGGGAATGTACTTGCGTGAACGGCTCTTTTCCACCACCACGGAGCGGCTGTCGGGCAGGATGCAGATGAGACTGTTGCGATCACGAATGATCTCACGCGCAACACCATTGAGCGACAGCAGCCGCTCCTGTTCGCCTTCTCTGTCAGCGCGATGAATGAGCTGCATGGACTCGATGCGGTTGTCATGCAAGTAAACAAAAACGCCCTCGTAGTTGAGGCGCTTGACCGCCTTGGCCATGCGATCCAACCAGTAATGCGCCTGCTCAGAGGCCTTGTCGTGTGCCTGCAATTGCATCGGCAACAGCAGGCACAGTAAGAACCCGCGTAGCTTCATCAATCACTTCCTTGCCGGCACGGCATCATAGCCCACGATCCTGCGGTACTGGAGAATGCCCTGGATACTGGTAGCCGCCGAATACTCGTTGTGATTGACAAGATAACTGTTCAGACGCGCCTGTACCTCGGGCTGCTGGGTGTCCCAACGCGTGCCGGAGACCTGGCGGAAGCCGTCACGGGGCATCGAGGCCGTGGTAGCCACCGGAATCGTATCGATACCGGTATCCGTACCGATACGTTGCACGCCGACGATGACCATGGCCGCCACCGAGGCCGCCACAGCCAGTCCGGCCAGGGGCCGGGCCAGACGCGCCAGTCTGACGGCCAATGGCAGCGACTCGATATGCTCGTTGTCGATGGCCCGCATGACGCGTTCGCTGAAACCCGTATCCACCTGCTCGGGCAGATCCCTGTGCAGGGTATCGTGGATCAACTGGTAGCGGCGCCACATCTGACGAAGTGCTGGATCACTCTCCATGCGCCGCAACAACAGCTCACGCTCGCTGGCAGGCAGCTCGCCATCGACGAGTGCCGAAATCTGTTCTTTGATACTGTCAGTCATTTCAACAACCTCTGTTTTCTATGACAACAACGGGGCCAGCTTGTTGTCGATGGCTTCCCTGGCCCTGAAAATCCTCGACCTGACCGTGCCCACCGGGCAATCCATGGTCAGGGCAATGTCCTCATAGCTCATCCCTTCCAGTTCACGCAGCGTGATTGCTGTGCGCAGGTCGTCCGGCAGTTCCTCTATGGCCTGCAGAACGGTCTGCTCGATCTCGTCCTTGAGCAGCAGGCGCTCTGGCGTGTCCTGCTCGTTGCGCATGCCATCCATGCCGATCTGCTCCGCATCCATGGCGTCGATATCACTGCCCGGCGGTCTCCTGTCACGGGCTACAAGCCAGTTTTTGGCGGTGTTGATCGCGATCCGGTACAGCCAGGTATAGAAGGCGCTGTCGCCACGAAACCGCGAAATCGCTCGATAGGCCTTGATGAACGCCTCCTGAGCGATGTCCTGCGCGTCACCCGGTTCATGCACGTAACGAGAGACGAGTTTGATGATCTTGAGTTGGTACTTGCCCACAAGAATATCAAACGCCCGTTTGTCTCCCGCCTGTACCCGCCTGACCAGTTCCTGGTCAACTGCATTTTCGGACATGGCGCTCAATGTCCACCACCAGCCTGTCTTGTATGCCTATAGACCATGGCGGGATCGTTAGGTTCGCTTTTGATTGTCATTTTTCTCAGATAATCAGTGATCTGGGTCAATAATGTCCGCCTGTCGTGCTTGCCGGGCACGCGCCAACTCGCGCCTTACCGCCAATGGTACCCCAAGTTGCGGTATTTTGTGGAATTTTTCAAATCGATTACACTAGCTTGATGAACACCCAACACGATTTCGATGTCCTCGTCATTGGGAGTGGCGCTGCCGGCCTGAGCCTTGCACTGCAACTGGCCGATCACGCGAAGGTGGCGGTGATATCCAAGGGGCCGTTACAGGAAGGCAGTACCTTCTACGCCCAGGGCGGGATCGCGGCGGTGCTCGACAAGACCGACTCGATCGAATCGCATATCCGCGATACGATCGAGGCCGGGGCCGGGCTGTGTCACGAGGATGCCGTGCGCTTTACCGTGGAGCACAGCGCCGAGGCGATACGGGAACTCATCAGCATGGGTGTGCCGTTTACCCGCAACGAATCCGGTGACGGTTATCACCTGACCCGCGAGGGCGGACACAGCCAGCGCCGGGTGATCCACGCCGAGGATGCCACCGGCAGGGCCCTGGAGATGACCCTGGACCAGCAGGTCCGCCGGCATCCCGGTATTCATCTGTTTGAACAGCACATCGCCATCGATCTGATTACACGTCGCAAGATCGGCCTGACCGGCCCGGAACGATGCCTGGGTGCCTATGTGCTGGATCGCGAGAGAAACCGGGTCGAGGTCTTCGCCGCCCGCTTCACGGCGCTCGCCACCGGCGGCGCCAGCAAGGTCTATCTCTACACCAGCAACCCGGATACCTCCACGGGCGACGGTATCGCCATGGCCTGGCGAGCCGGTTGCCGGGTGGCCAACATGGAGTTCAACCAGTTCCATCCCACCTGCCTGTATCACCCGCGCGCCAAATCGTTCCTGATCACCGAGGCCGTACGTGGCGAAGGTGGCAGGCTGCTGCTGCCGGATGGCACCCCGTTCATGGATCGGTTCGACCCGCGTGCCGAACTGGCGCCGCGCGACATCGTCGCACGTGCCATCGATCACGAGATGAAGCGCCTTGGCATCGATTGCGTTTACCTGGATATCAGTCACAAGTCTGCGCGTTTCATTCGTCAGCACTTCCCCAATGTCTATCAGCGCTGCATGGAGCTGGGCTACGACATGACCATTGAACCGGTTCCCGTGGTGCCAGCGGCGCACTATACCTGTGGTGGCGTAATCACCGACATGCAGGCGCGTACCGACATTGACGGCCTGTTCGCCATTGGCGAAACAGCCTTCACGGGCCTGCATGGCGCCAACCGTATGGCCAGCAATTCACTGCTCGAATGCCTTGTGTTCGCGCGTGTGGCGGCAGCCACCATGCGTGACGAACTGGATGACACCGAGACACCGCCCAGACTGCCGCCGTGGGACGAAAGCCGGGTGACGGACTCCGACGAGGAGGTGGTGGTCTCGCACAACTGGGAGGAATTGCGCCACTTCATGTGGGACTACGTGGGCATCGTGCGCACCGACAAGCGTCTGCAGCGAGCCGCCAACCGGGTCGATCTGCTGTTGCGCGAGATCGACGAATACTATGGAAACTTCCGCGTTACCAATGACCTGATCGAACTGCGCAATCTGAGCCTGGTCGCGCAGCTCATCATTCGTTCCGCCCAGTCACGCAAGGAGAGCCGTGGCCTGCACTATACCCGGGACTACCCCGAACCCGACCCTAACCTGGCCCATGACACCATCCTTGTGCCACCCAATTTCACACACGCCGGCGACGGAACGCCATGCAAGGCGCAAACCCGACCGTGAACAGACGTCATTGAGGGCATTTTCAACAGCAAGCACACGACAGCCACGGGCGTGGCTCAAACAGCGATTCCGTGTAATACGTGCGTCCTCTGCGCCTAGTCCGGATATTGCACCAGCCAAACCGCACTGAGAACGTAACCAACTGAAACAGTGTAAAAAAATAGACAAAAACAGTCATTGCCACCGGTAACCGTTTGTTCATCGTGCGGATCCATCCCGATTCCGGCGGTTTCTCGCTCGCTGTGGCCAGGCGTTCTTTGCGTTACCCCGCACAGCCAATACTGTCAGTCGGGATCTTCCATCCTCAGCCGCACCAGGAGTTGCTTCCACAGCTTCCGCGGCAGTGAGTCAGGCATCATCAGCATGGTCTGCCGGCGGCCGTCGGCATAGCGGAAATTCAGGATCACGAGCAAGGGATGCACATAGCTGTTCGGCAGCAACCTTGCCTCGTGCAGGCAACCGCGGCCATCGAGGAGCCGCCACTCGCCATCACCGTCCCAGGTCAACTGCAGGATGGAATCGGGATACCGGCCGAGCACATGATGATTGAAGGCATGGTGCAGATTGAATATCAGGAACAGGGCCAATGTGGCCACGGCCCAGACCGGCAGCGGCAGGTGAACTGTCACCAGCATGGCAGCCCCATACAGAAACAGCAGCATGAAGGCCAGGTAGCGCGACCCGACGGGATCAAGGATCAGGGTCTGATCGGATTTTTTCGATGACACTGGCCAACTCTCCATCAGCACTGGTTGCATGACCCATCAGGAGCTCGAAAAGCACGGCATCGGGATAGTCGAGCAACCTGACGAAACACGCCCTTTCCGCCGCATCGAGCCCGTCCCAGGCCCGGTGAAAGAAATCCTGCAACAGAATGTCCAGCTCGAGCATACCACGGCGGCATTGCCAGTACACTTGCTGGCGCTCGGGCGCTTGCCTGTCCCCTGTATCGGCAGGTGACGTCATCACTTGACCCCTGTCGTATTCCATCCCGGGTTCAGAAACTGCGCTTGAGCATCAAATGCTTGATACGCCCGATGGCGCGGGTCGGATTCAGCCCCTTGGGGCATACATCCACACAGTTCATGATGGTATGACAACGAAACATCCGGTAAGGTCCCTCGAGAGCCTGCAGACGTTCATCGGTCGCCTGATCACGGCTGTCGGCCAGGAAACGCCAGGCCTGCAACAATGCCGCCGGCCCCAGGAAACGATCCGGATTCCACCAGAACGATGGACAGGCGGTCGAGCAACAGGCGCACAGGATACACTCGTACAGGCCATCCAGGCGCTCACGCTCCTCCGGAGTTTGCAGGCGCTCGACCTCGGGTTCGGGATCGTTGACGATCAGGTAGGGCTTGACGGCTCGGTACTGGCGATAGAAATCGCTCATGTCCACGACCAGGTCACGAATCACCGGACGCCCTGGCAGTGGCCGTATCACCACCGGTTCACGCAGGCTGGCCAGCGGTGTGATACAGGCCAGCATGTTGCGGCCATTGACGTTCATGGCATCGGAGCCACACACGCCCTCACGGCATGAGCGCCGGAAACTCAGGGTTTCATCGTCTTGCTTGAGGCGCATCAGGGCCTCGAGCAACATCATGCCCGGGTCGATGTCCCTGAGCACATACTCCTGCATGTATGGCTTTTCGCCGGTTTCAGGATTGTAGCGGTAAATCGAGAATTTCATCATCCGGCTGCCTCGTTCAATAGACCCGCACCTTGGGCGGGAAACTTTCCACGGTCAGCGGCTTGATACGCACGGGCTTGTAGTCCAGCGTGCCATCACGGAAATAAAGACTGTGCTTCATCCAGTTCTGATCGTCACGCTCTGGATAATCGATGCGCGAATGCGCGCCCCGGCTTTCGGTACGCGCCAACGCTGACTGAACCGTGGCAAGCGCGATATCGATCAGATTCTCCAACTCCATGGCCTCGACCCGCGCGGTGTTGAAAGTCTTGCTGGTGTCCCGCAGGCGTACATCCTGCATACGCTCGGCCAGCGCCTTCACCTTCTCCACACCTTCGGCGAGTACCGTCTGTTCGCGGAACACCCCGCAATGCGTCTCCATGACCTTTTTCAGCTCGGCGCGGATGTCCTCGACCCTTTCGCCATCTCCCGGCTCGTCCCAACGTGCCAGGCGCGCAAGCGCCCGATCCACCGATTCCTCGTTGAGTGGCCGGTGATATCGGTGATCCTTGAGATAGGCAATGATGTGATTGGCGGCGGCGCGGCCGAACACCAGGATATCGAGTAGTGAGTTGCCGCCCAGGCGATTGGCTCCATGCACGGATACACAGGCGCATTCTCCGGCCGCGTACAGGCCCTCCACCGCCTCCTCCGGTGACTGCATTTCCGGAACCACGACCTGACCGAAACGATTGGTGGGAATCCCGCCCATGGTGTAGTGCGCGGTGGGATACACCGGAATGGGCTGCTCTATGGGATCGATGTGCAGAAAGGTCATGGCCAGATCACGAATGCCCGGCAGGCGTTTGAGAATGACATCCGGACCCAGGTGATCGAGCTTGAGCAACACATGGTCACGTGCCGGCCCGCAACCCCGGCCCTCGCGCACCTCGATCGCGATTGCGCGGCTGACGACGTCACGGCTGGCCAGATCCTTTGCGTTGGGGGCATAGCGTTCCATGAAACGCTCGCCATCGGCGTTGATCAGGTAGCCGCCCTCGCCGCGCACACCTTCGGTGATCAGCATGCCCTTGCCGGCAATCCCGGTCGGATGAAACTGGAAGAACTCCATGTCCTGCAACGGGATGCCGGCACGCAGGGCCATGGCCATTCCGTCACCGGTGTTGATCAGCGCGTTGGTGGTGGTACGGAACAACTGACCCGCGCCACCCGTGGCCAGCAACGTGGTCTTGGCCTCGATCAGAATCGGTTCGCCGGTTTCAATTTCCATGGCCACGGCACCAAGCACGGCCCCTTCACCGTCACACACCAGGTCGATGGCGAAATATTCGTCGAAGAAATGGGTTCTGGCACGGATGTTCTGCTGGTACAGGCTGTGCAGGATGGCGTGCCCGGTACGGTCGGCCGCGGCACAGGTGCGGGTGGCCTGCTCGCCGCCAAAATTGCGGCTCTGACCACCAAACGCACGCTGGTAGATATGACCATCGGCAAGCCGCGAAAACGGCACCCCGAAGTGCTCCAACTCATACACTGCACGTGGTGCAGCACGGCACATGTACTCGATGGCATCCTGATCGCCCAGCCAGTCGCTGCCCTTGACCGTGTCATACATGTGCCAATGCCAGTTGTCCGGCGTCACGTTGGCGAGCGCGGCATTGACCCCCCCCTGGGCGGCGACAGTATGCGAACGGGTCGGAAACACCTTGGATACCACCGCCACCTGGGCATCGGCGCGCGCCAGTTGCAGGGCCGCGCGCAGGCCACCGCCGCCGGCGCCGATGATCAGGGCGTCGAACTTGCGTCTTCTGATATTCACAACACCAGCACCAGTGATCGCAGGGCCCAGACCCCGCTGAGCAACAAAACGAGGATCAGTAACGCAAACAGCGTTAGCCGTAATCCCAGATTGTGCACATAATCCATAAGGATATCCCGTGCGCCGATCCACGCATGCAGCAACAGGGTGACAATGAACACGCCCATACCGATATTGTTGACCGGGCTGGCCAGCCATGCCTTCCATTGCTCATAGGTCGTGGCGCGCGCGAATATCCATTGTTCCAGTACATAGAGGATGAAAACAGCCAGATAAATGGCCGACAGGCGTTGCACGATCCAGCTGTACAACCCGTGCGCGGGGCGGCTCACAGAACCACTCCTGTCACATAGCCACCGGTGACGAGCAGGGCCGTGAGGTTGACGATCCAGGCACTGATACGCGCCTGGCGGCGTTCGACACCGAAGTCCAGATCAATCAGCAGATAGCGGATCCCGGCCAGCAGATGATGCGTGAACGCCCAAACCAGCACGATACCCAGCCAGCGCATGGGGGGGCTGCCGATCAGCGCCACAGCTCGCGCGAAGCCGGTCTCGCTTTGTACCGAGATGGACAGCAACCAGCAGGTGAGCAGACCGGTGAACAGCAGGATGACGCCGCTGAAGCGATGCAGGATGGACAGAACCGCGACAACCGGGAAACGAAAGCGCAGAAGATTCAGGTTGACCGGTCGTCTGTTTGTTGTCATATCCTGGCTTTGGTGCATTCCCGCAAGATCCAATTCCGTTATAATCATGTTAGCGCAAAATACCCTGTCTGACACTATAGTACAGGCACGGAATCCCACAAGAACGAACGACATGTTCACGCCGCGTGGTTCATTGTACGCGGCGGACAACCTGAAAGAGGCGATACCAAGCATGAAACCCGACTGGAAGGCATTTTTGACCAACAAGGGCGCCGAGATTGGCGATGACCGCGTGGTTGGCTTCGGCAACCCGGTCAGGGAACGCCGCGCGGCACTCAATGGCGACGTTTTCTGCGATCTGTCGCACCTGGGTCTGATCTCGGTGCATGGCGAGGATGCGGAAACCTTCCTGCAGGGGCAACTGACCAACGACATTCGCCAGGTCGATGAACGCCATACCCAGCTCAGCGCCTGTTGCAATCCCAAGGGACGCATTCTCGCCAATTTCCGGATTTTTCGTATCGCCGACACCTGGTACCTGCGCATGCCGCGCAGCATGGTGGACCCTACCCTGCAACGCCTGCGCATGTTCGTGCTCAACGCCAGGGTCGTGCTGGAGGATGCCAGCGACCAGTTCGTACGCATCGGTTACAGTGGCCCCGACAGCGAGAAACTGCTGTCCGAGGCCATTGCCACGGTACCCGCAACGGTCGGTGAATGTACGCATGACAATGGCTATCATGTCGTGCGCGTGGCCGGACCGCATCCGCGTTTCGAGATCTATGCCGAGATCGAGGACATGAAGAAACTGTGGGAAAGGCTGGATGTATTCGCCGCCCCGGTGGGCGAATCTACCTGGGCCATGCTCACGATACTGGCTGGGGTACCCGTGATCTACCCCGCCACGAGCGGTATGTTCGTGCCTCAGATGGTCAACCTGACACTGATCGATGGCGTCAGTTTCAAGAAGGGTTGCTATACCGGGCAGGAAATCGTCGCGCGTATGCAGTATCTGGGCAAGCTCAAACGGCGCATGTACCTGGCCCGGGTCAATGCGCCCGAGAATGCACCCCCCAAACCCGGTATGCCGCTTTATTCCGCTGTGTCACAGAGCGGCCAGGGCGCCGGAAACATCGTCAATGCCCAACCCTGGGCCGATGGCGGCTTCATTGTCCTCGCAGTGGTCGAGATCGCGAGTATCGACAAGGGTGACATTCTGCTCGGCAGCGAGGATGGGCCGGCGCTGGAATTCATGGACCTGCCGTATCCGTTCCCGTCCGGGGATGAAGACCAGTAGCCCGGCAGGGCAAGGACATCATCAGGCCAACCCGTATTTCTGCATCGAGCATTCCTGTCCGGTTTGGCTGATGCAATATTCGAATTAAAGATCGTGTCCAAACCGGACGCTATGCAGGATAACAGTCACCCCGCCGACATGGGTGAGGACGATCACAACCAATGGATAACGACGTGAACACTGAAGAGCGGATACTGTCTGAACTGCAGGACGACATCGAGAACGACCGACTGGTACTGCCCACCTTGCCCGAAGTGGCACTGCGCGTGCGTGATGCCGTCGAGGACGAAAATGCCACCGCCGCTTCGATTGCGGAAATCGTTACCACCGACGCCGCACTGTCCACCCGCTTGCTGCAGATTGCCAATAGCCCCTTGTACAGGTCACGCAACCCGATCGACAACATCCAGACTGCGATAGCCAGACTCGGCAATGTCCAGGTGCGCAACCTGGTCAGCAGTCTGGTTATGCAACAGATGTTTCAGGCCACCAACGATCTTCTCGATGCCAGGCTGCGCAAACTCTGGGAACACAGTTCCGAGGTGGCCGCCATCAGCATGGTGCTGGCCATGCAGTGCAATGGCCTGCAAAAGGACCAGGCCATGCTCGCCGGGCTGATACACGATATCGGCGCACTGCCGATCCTGGTACGCGCAGAGGACATTCCGGAGCTACTCGATGACGAGGTACTGCTGGACAACGTGGTCAGCAAGCTGCATCCAACACTGGGAAGAATGATCCTCGAGAACTGGGACTTTCCTGAACATCTTATCGCTGTGGCGGCCGAACACGAGAATATGGACTACAGCCACGATGGTGCACCCGACTATGTGGATCTGGTGCTGGTTGCCAATCTGCAAAGCCACTTCGGCAGCGAGCATCCCCTGGCGCAGCAGGACTGGGACAGCGTGAGTGCATTCCAGCGCCTGGGTATTGATACCGAGGTCAACATCGTCGATATCGAAGACAATCAGGAGCATATCGACGAATTCAAGGCGGCTCTGGCGTAGTCAGGCTGCTCAGCTCTCTGGCCGCATATGCGGAAACAGCAACACGTCACGAATGGACGGCGAGTCGGTAAACAACATTACCAGCCGGTCGATACCGATGCCCTCGCCTGCCGTTGGCGGCATGCCATGTTCGAGCGCGGTGATATAGTCGGCATCGAAGTGCATGGCCTCGTCATCGCCGGCTTCTTTCTCTTCCACCTGGCGGCGGAATCGTTCGGCCTGATCCTCGGCGTCGTTGAGCTCAGAGAAGCCATTGGCAATCTCGCGCCCACCCACGAAGAACTCGAATCGGTCGGTAACGAACGGATCATCGTCATTACGTCTCGCCAGCGGTGACACCTCGGTCGGATAGGCGGTGATGAAGGTAGGGTCCTTGAGCCGGTGCTCGACGGTCTTCTCGAAGATCTCTATCTGCACCTTGCCCAGACCCCAGGAATCCTTGAGCGGGATGTCCAGTCGTTCGGCCACGGCGCGCGCGCTATCCAGATCGTCGAGCTGCCCCGGGGCAATGTCCGGATTGAAATGCAGGATGGACTCCCTCACCGTCATGCGCGCAAACGGCTTGCCGAAATCGTACTCATCGCCCTGGTAAGGAATCGTGGTACTACCGATTACTTCTTCCGCGATGCCACGCAACATCTCTTCGGTCAGGTTCATGAGATCGTGGTAGTCGGCATAGGCCTCGTAGAACTCCAACATCGTGAATTCCGGATTGTGACGTGTGGAAAGCCCCTCGTTGCGGAAGTTGCGATTGATCTCAAACACCTTTTCGAAACCGCCGACCACCAGCCGCTTGAGATACAGCTCCGGCGCGATGCGCAGGAAAAGCTGCATGTCCAGGGCATTGTGATGAGTAACGAACGGGCGCGCAGTGGCACCACCCGGAATCACCTGCATCATGGGGGTCTCGACCTCCATGAAACCGCGCCCGGTGAGAAAGCGGCGGATGTAGTCGATGATGCGTGCCCGGGTCCGGAATGTCTGGCGCGTGACCTCGTTCATGATCAGGTCGAGGTAACGCTGACGATATCTTGCCTCGGTGTCGGTCAGGCCATGATACTTGTCCGGTAGTGGCCGCAGTGACTTGGTCAGCAGGCGGATACTGTCAACCTTGACCGTCAGCTCACCCGTCTTGGTCTTGAACAAAGTGCCCTCGGCGCCGATGATGTCACCGATGTCCCATTTCTTGAACTGCTCATTGTAGAAACCCTCGGGCAACTCGTCGCGCTGGACGAACAACTGGATCCGGCCCGACATGTCCTGCAACTGAACAAAACTGTTCTTGCCCATTACCCGCTTGGCCATCATGCGTCCGGCCACAGCCACGCGAACCGGCTGCGCCTCCAGTGCCTCGTTGCTGCTGCCATCGTATTCGGCATGCAATTCGCCGGCCATGACGTTACGGCGGAAGTCGTTGGGGAAGGGGTTGCCTTGCTTACGCAACGCGGCCAGCTTGGCGCGCCGTTCGGCGATCAGCCGGTGTTCGTCCTGAGGGTTTATGTTGTCGTTATCAGTCATGTCGCTTCCAGTTGGGCTTTGTTTTTGCGTCTTTCACCTGTCTCGATTCAGAGTCCGCTCTTGAGGCTGGCCTCGATGAACATATCAATATCGCCATCCAGCACAGCCTGGGTATTGCTTGTCTCGACATTGGTGCGCAGATCCTTGATACGTGACTGATCCAGCACGTATGATCGAATCTGACTGCCCCAGCCGATATCCGACTTGCTCTCCTCCAATGCCTGCTGGTCTTCACGACGTTTCTGCATCTCCAGCTCGTAGAGCTTGGCCTTGAGCTGTTTCATGGCCGTATCCTTGTTCTTGTGCTGGGAACGGTCGTTCTGACATTGCACCACGATGCCTGTGGGCAGATGGGTGATACGCACCGCCGATTCGGTCTTGTTCACATGCTGGCCGCCGGCGCCACTGGCGCGATAGACGTCGATGCGCAGATCAGCCGGATTGATGTCGATATCGATGTCGTCATCGACCTCGGGTGCGACGAACACGGCCGCAAACGAGGTATGACGGCGGTTGCCGGAATCAAACGGCGACTTGCGCACCAGGCGGTGGACACCCGTCTCGGTACGCAACCAGCCAAAGGCATACTCGCCCTCGAAACGCACCGTGGCACTCTTGATACCAGCCACTTCACCAGGTGAAACCTCGATCAGTTCGGTCTTGAATCCATGCCGCTCACCCCAACGCAGATACATGCGCAACAGCATGTTGGCCCAGTCCTGCGCCTCGGTACCGCCGGACCCGGCCTGGATGTCGAGAAAGGCGTTGCCGGCATCCATCTCGCCCGAGAACATACGCCGAAATTCCAGCTCCTCGACCTTGCGCTGCATGTTGTCGAGATCACGCTCAAGTTCCACGACCGCCGATTCGTCACCTTCATCGGCGGCCATCTCAAGCAACTCGGCGGCATCGGCCAGTTCGTCCTTCAGCGATGCGAGGGTTCCGACGATCTTCTCCAGACTGGCGCGTTCACGCCCCAGCGCCTGGGCCCGCTCGGGATCGTTCCAGACATCGGGTTGTTCCAGTTCGCGGCTGACTTCGGTCAGCCTTTCCTGCCTGGCATCAAAGTCAAAGATACCCCCTCAGCGCTTCACTACGCGCTTGCAGATCCTTGATACGGTTGAGTACAGGGTTGATTTCCACGGCTGTTTCCTGGTCTGGATTCAAATGCGGGCAATGATA
This sequence comes from Gammaproteobacteria bacterium, assembly GCA_015484945.1. Classification (GTDB taxonomy): domain Bacteria; phylum Pseudomonadota; class Gammaproteobacteria; order WFUO01; family WFUO01; genus WFUO01. Next base: position 44,886 of record WFUO01000065.1, read on the forward strand.
CACCATGCGTCCGGCGCTGACACCCGGCAGGATGCACATGTCTGTCCATTTCTTTGTCATTTGCCGCTCATCCCTGGCTTGCCTGCATGTGCTCGATCACCAGCTGCGCGCTGCGCTGGCCGCGAAACTCGTTCACATCCAGCCGGTAGGCGACACGCACCCGCCCCTGAAGGTCGGCCCAACCGCGCTCCAAGGCGCCAAAGGCAATGGCGTCGAACAGGCTGTCACTGTCCGGCATGCGCAGTACCAGTTTGAGATGATATTCGCCAACCACACGCGACTGCACGATCTCGAACTCGCCATCGAACACTGGCTCTGGAAAACCCTGCCCCCAGGGACCACCAAGGCGCAAAGATTCGGCCAGCTCCAGCCCGATATCATCGGGTGCAAGCTCACCATCGCTGAGGATCACTCCCTCGAGCATGTCATCACCAAGCATGGCGCGCACCTGGCGATCGAAAGAGTCGCGAAACCGGTCGAAGGCATCGCGTGGCAGACTCAAGCCAGCCGCCATCGCATGCCCGCCAAAGCGTGTGATCAGACCCGGATTGGCTGTGGCGATGGCGTCCAGCGCATCCCGGATGTGCAGCCCCGGGATAGAACGGGCGGAGCCCTTCAGCTCGCCGTCGCCACTGTCGGCAAAAACAATCACGGGCCGATGCCATTGTTCCTTGATGCGCGAGGCGAGAATACCGATCACACCCTGATGCCAGTCGGAACGGTACAGACAGACGCCTGCCGGCAATCCCTCGTCATACGCCAGATGCAGACGACCGACCTCCTGTTGCGCCTGCTCGCGCATGTTCCGCTCGATCTCACGGCGTTCCCGGTTGAGGCTGTCCAGCCTGTTGGCCAGTTCATCGGCCCGGTCCGGGTCGTCGCTCAGCAGGCATTCGATCCCCACAGACATGTCGTCCAGACGCCCGGCCGCATTCAGACGCGGACCAACGGCGAAACCAAGATCGGCTGCCACGATGGCCTGCGGGTCGCGGCGAGCGATGCGCAACAGGCTGGTGATGCCGGCACAGCAATGTCCGGCGCGGATGCGGCGCAGTCCCTGCGCGACCAGAATACGGTTGTTGCGATCCAGCGGCACCACGTCAGCCACGGTACCCAGGGCCACAAGATCAAGCAGGGACGCCATGTTGGGCTCTTCCATCCCGCGGCTGCTGAACCAGCCACGCCGACGCAGCTCGACCCGCAGTGCCAGCATGATGTAGAAGATCACACCAACACCGGCCAGGCACTTGCTCTCGAACCCGTCTCCGGGCTGGTTGGGATTGACGATGACGTCCGCATCGGGCAGGCGTTCGCCCGGCAGGTGATGATCGGTGATCACCACCTGCATGCCATGCGATCTGGCCGCGGCCACACCATCGATACTGGCGATACCATTGTCCACAGTGATGAGCACATCGGGCCGCATGGTCGCCGCCACCTCGACGATTTCCGGTGTCAGGCCATAGCCGTACTCGAAACGGTTGGGCACCAGGTAATCGATATGCGCGACCCCAAACGCGCGCATGGCGCGTACGCACAGGGCACTGCTGGTGGCGCCATCGGCATCGAAATCGCCCACCACCAGGCAGCGTTGGCCATTCTCGACCGCATCGGCCAGCATCGATGCTGCCCGGCCAATATTCTTGAGGCCCTCGATTGGCAGCAAACCTTCCAGACCGCAGTCGAGCTCCTCGGCCGTTTTGACTGCGCGCGCGGCATATACGCGATCGAGCACCGGGTGCGTGTGCAGGCCGGTGACAGACCCGGCCACATCACGCCGGCGTATGCGGCGTTGCCAGCCGGTCAACGTTCGATCTCCCGGGGCCGGCACCAGAACCGCCACAACCGTGCGCGATCAAGCAACAGTTGATGAGCGCCATCATCGACCACCAGTTCATCGACCCGCCTCTTCTTCAGCGCCACCAATGCCGGGCCGACATAATCCCGCTCGATGACCTGCAGGGCCTGATGCTGACCATGCAGGTCGCCGTTCAGTACCTGGCGGTGCAGGCTATCGACAAGCATCAGCGTAACGGACAGGTCATCGTTCGCCCAGTCCCACTCTGTCAGAGTCTGGTGGTCGCACCCACTCAGGGCGGCCAGTCCACGCGCCAGCGGATGATCAGCCACGAGTAATTGAACCGGACTGTCAAGGCGCGCCGGCAACCGGCCCGCCCCCCATAACCAGACGCCATTGACCGGCGGCCGGCCATCGGCCTCCCTGGCCTGGTTGACATGTGTGTCGTGCAGCAGCATCTGGATCTCGTTGATGACTACGGTGCCGGCCCTGCCGCAGATCTTGCCCGACGGCAGACGGTTGTTGATATTGTGCCCCACCGCCACGCTCAGGGGTTGCGCCTGCAGGCTGCTTTCGTCCTCGACGAACAAAAACCACTGGTCCGTGGCCGGCGCTTCGAAACGCCAGCCATCAGCGGCATAGAAACTGTTCAGATGCGCGACCAGTGCTTGCGCCTCGTCTTCGCCAATGGACAGACTGTCGGCATGCAGCATCAGCAAGCGGTCCTGCTCGGCGCGCAGCAACACCGGATCGGCGGCAATGACCATGTCGCGGTGCTGCCGGCCGGTCAGCCCCAGATAGCGAAGCGCGGCAAACGGCAATCCGTGCGGCCCGCCAGACAGACCGAAGTGGCTGCACAACAGGGTATCGAGATCAGCCGCATCGATAACCGTCGAAGGCGTGCGCCACGCGCGCGCATGCAGGCGTTCGAGCGCGAACAGGCGCGGCACGCCGAGACCCGCATCCCGTAGTCTGGCGGGGGTGCCGGAAAGGCCGGGCAACAGCAATGTCAGACGTTTGCGGTTTCGTCTCATGCGGAATATTCCAGACGCAGCCGGCGACGGCGCTCCTGGAAGAACCATTGCCCTAGCAACACGCCGAGCATACCGCCCGAGACATGCGCAACCAGGTTGACGCCGCCGCTGTCAGCGCCACTGAAAAGCCGCCAGGCATCCCAGCCGATGTACCAGCCCACGAACAGCCAGGCCGGTACCAGGACGATACGCACGATGAACAGGAACCACAGCAGGCATCGCACTCTCACCCGTGGCAGAAACCAGGCCATCATCGCCATAACACCCATCACAACGCCCGACAGACCGATGGTCGGGGTCGGGTCACCGCGCATGTGCGAAAACAGAAAATAAAACAGATGGGTACCCAGTGCCAGCGATATGACGACTAACAGGAAGCGCCAGCTGCCCAGAATGATCTCCAGGGCCGAGGCGAAGATCAGAAAAAAGGCAAGATTGCCCAGCAGATGGCTCCAGCTACCATGGGCGAACGCGGCTGTGATCATGCGTACCGGGTCGATACGGATTGGCCGGTACCACAGTCGTGAGGTCAGGTTGCCGTCAGGCACGAGGCGTTGAAAACGCGACCAGGTATCCAGCACCAGCCACTGCATCAGCGGCCGGTCACGGAACAATGCCCCAGGGTGCCGGATGACACGATCAACCAACCGCAAGATGAACGCACGCTGGTCGTCACTGGCGAGAATACTGGCCATCAATGCACGGCAGGTTCTTGCCGTTGGCGGGATATGCAATACCACCATGGTGGTGTACAACTGCCGGTCGTGCTGTGGCTGGCAGAACTGCTCCAGGGCCAGTTCGATCCGTTTCTCGCTACGCTGCTGGGCCACGAACACAACGATACAAGCGAGACTGATCAATATCACCAGCCACGGCAGACGCGGCAGGGAGATATCCAGCCGGAAGGGGAAGAAAAACATGTGCCGCCCCGGCCGGTATCAGTCAGGACATGTTGTCGAGAATGGCGGTTCTGACCGAGTCCAGGGTCGCATCGATGGTCACCATCGGCGCCGTACTCTGACGAATGGCGGTATCGGGATCCTTGAGACCATGCCCGGTCAACGTACACACGACCTTGCTGCCTTCGGGAATCCTGCCGCTGCGGATATCGCGTATCGCACCAGCCAGCGAGGTGGCTGATGCCGGTTCACAGAACACGCCCTCGCTTTCGGTCAGCATCTTTTGCGCAGCGAGAATCTCCTCATCGGCGCACTCATCGAACCAGCCATCCGATTCCTCGCGCACCTTCCATGCCTTGTCCCAGCTTTGGGGATGACCAATGCGGATTGCCGTAGCCACGGTCTCGGGATTGTCCACCATCTGACCACGCATGAACGGGGCCGCGCCGGCCGCCTGGTAGCCGACCATGCGCGGCCGGCTGTTGACGATACCGTTCTCGTGATATTCGGTATAACCCATCCAGTGCGCGGTGATATTACCCGCATTGCCTACCGGCAGGCAGTGAAAGTCCGGCGCCGCGCCCAACTCCTCGAGGATCTCGAAGGCAGCGGTCTTCTGGCCCTGCAGGCGGTAGGGGTTGATGGAGTTGACAATGGTCACCGGTGCCTGCTCGGCGACATCCTTGACCAGCTGCATGCCGGCATCGAAGTTGCCGCGAATCTGAATCACCACCGCACCATGCATCATGGCCTGGGCCAGCTTGCCCATGGCGATCTTGCCGTCCGGTATCAGCACGAAGGCGGTGATACCGGCGCGCGCGGCATAGGCCGCGGCCGAGGCGGAGGTGTTGCCGGTGGATGCACAGATGATGGCCTTGCTGCCCTCCTCGACGGCCTTGGTCACAGCCATGCACATGCCACGGTCCTTGAACGAACCGGTCGGGTTCAATCCTTCGTACTTGACATAGATATCGACATCCTTGCCCAGCTGGTCGGGGATGTTGTGCAGCCGGATCAGTGGTGTATTGCCCTCACCGAGACTGATGATGCGGGTATCGTCGTGGACCGGCAGGCGGTCACGGTACTTGTCGATCAATCCGGTATAGCGTTGGCGAAATGGCATGACGGGTTTTCCTTGCGTTCAGTTCATGGGTACAGGGTGTGTTCAGCGGCCCAGTTCCTCGAGGCGTATGCGCGTCACCTTGCCGGTGATCGCGTCCAGCGCCTCGATCTTCTCGATCGCCATATTCATCTGTGCCTCGCGTGTGCGCTGGGTCAGCAGAATCACCGGCACGTCACTGGCGCCCGGAGCTGGTTCCTTTTGCAGGATGGCCTCGATGCTGATCGAGGCGTCACCCAGAATACGGGTGACATCGGCCAGCACGCCGGGCTCGTCGATGGCCTGCATGCGCAGGTAATAGGCGGTTTCCACCTCGTCCATGGGCAGGATAGGCAGGTCCGACATCGCATCGGGCTGGAAGGCCAGGTGTGGGACCCGGTTCTCCGGATCCGAAGTCAGCGCGCGTACGACATCGACGATATCGGCCACCACTGCCGAGGCGGTTGGCTCGGCACCGGCGCCGGCCCCATAGTAGAGCGTAGGCCCGACAGCGTCGCCTTGCACCAATACCGCGTTCATGACGCCATCCACATTGGCGATCAGGCGTTTCTCGGGGATCAGCGTGGGATGCACACGCAGCTCGATGCCCTTGCCGGTCTTGCGGGTGATGCCAAGGTGCTTGATGCGGTAACCGAACTGCTCGGCATAACTGACGTCCTCACGGGTGATACGGCTGATGCCCTCGGTATAGGCCTTGTCGAACTGCAGCGGCACGCCAAACGCAATGGAAGCCAGGATGGTGAGCTTGTGCGCGGCATCGACCCCTTCGACATCGAAGGTGGGGTCGGCCTCGGCATAGCCCAGTGCCTGTGCCTCGGCCAGCACGTCGGCAAAATCACGCCCCTTGTCACGCATCTCGGTAAGGATGAAATTGCCGGTGCCGTTGATGATGCCGGCCACCCACTCGATGTGATTGGCTGACAGACCCTCGCGAATCGCCTTGATGATGGGAATGCCACCGGCCACCGCGGCCTCGAAGGCCACCATCACGCCCTTGTCGCTGGCGGCCTGAAAAATCTCGTTGCCATGCAGTGCGATCAGTGCCTTGTTGGCGGTAACCACATGCTTGCCGTTGGCGATCGCGGTCAGTACCAGTTCGCGTGCGGGCTCGTAACCGCCAATGAGTTCCACGACGATATCGATGTCAGGGTCGTTGACCACCGCAAACGCGTCATCGGTGATCTTCACACCATCGGTGCTCTCCAGCGTGGCCGGATCGTATTCACGCGCCGCCGCATGCGCAACCTGTATGCCACGCCCGGCGCGCCGCGTGATCTCGCTGGCATTGCGCCTGAGAACATTGAAGGTACCGCCACCGACGGTACCAAGCCCCAGCAAACCCACCTTGACCGGATTCAATTCTCGCCTCCTGCTGCCGATCTGGACAGCACGTTGTCTTTCTTGAACATGTTTCTGATACCGCGTATCGCCTGACGGGTACGATGCTCGTTCTCGATCAGGCCGAAACGCACATGGTCGTCACCGTAGGAACCGAAACCGATACCGGGCGACACGGCCACCTTGGCCTCTTCCAGCAGTTTCTTGGAAAACTCCAGCGAACCCATCTCGCGATAAGGTTCGGGTATCGGTGCCCACACGAACATGGTTGCCTTGGGCGGTTCGACTGTCCATCCGATACCATTGAGCCCGTTGCACAACACGTCACGCCGCGAACGGTACATGTCCGCAATCTCGCGCACACAGTCCTGCGGCCCTTCCAGCGCGGTGATGGCCGCCACCTGGATGGGTGTGAACATGCCATAGTCGAGATACGACTTCATACGCGCCAACGCAGCCACCAGGGTCTTGTTGCCGGACATGAAACCCACGCGCCAGCCCGGCATGTTGTAGGTCTTGGACAGTGAATATGATTCCACCGCGATATCCTTGGCGCCAGGCACCTGAAGGATGGATGGCGCCTTGTAGCCGTCGAACACGATCTCGGCGTAGGCCAGATCGTGCACCACCCATATCTCGTGCTCGCGCGCGATCTCGACGACCTTCTCGAAGAAGTCCAGCTCCACGCACTGGGTGGTCGGGTTGCCGGGAAAGTTGAGTACCAGCATCTTCGGTTTGGGCCATGAATCGGTGATCGCCTTCTCCAGCTCGGCAAAGAAATCCACCCCGGGCACCAACGGCACATGCCGGATATCGGCACCGGCAATGACGAAACCATAGGGGTGGATGGGATAGGCCGGATTGGGCACCAGCACCGCGTCACCCGGACCGACCGTGGCCAGCGCCAGATGCGCCAGTCCCTCCTTGGAACCGATGGTGACGATGGTCTCGGTCTCGGGATCGATATCGACCTCATAGCGGTCGCGGTACCAGCGGCTGACCGCGCGCCGCAAACGCGGAATGCCACGCGATAACGAATAGCGATGCGTGTCGCCGCGGCGCGCGGCCTCGACCAGCTTCTCGACGATGTGCGGCGGTGTCGGCTGATCCGGATTACCCATGCCGAAATCGATGATGTCCTCGCCACGCGCGCGCGCCTTGGCCTTCAATTCATTGACGATATTGAAGACATAGGGCGGCAAGCGTTTGATTCTCTGGAATTCTTCCATTCGGGATCCGGGTACGCAAACATATAAAGCGTTACATTATAAGGCGTTTTGCCGCAAACGCACACAGCTTTATGCTGGGCCCGGCACCGATCTGCAAAGCACCAGCACCGCGTCCTTCCCTGGCATCGCAGACCGGGTGACCGTATCATGCACACATGAAGCTGAGCATCGACACCAACGCTGGCGCCTGGACCATCGGCGGCTACGAAGCAGGAAGCGTGATCATCAACGGGGCACGTTATTCCGACAGCCTGATCGTGACCCATGAACGGCTGATCGAATCATGGCCGCCGGCCTCGTTGGCGGAACTCGAAGCCGCGCACATTGCCGCGATCCTGGCAGAAGAACCGGAGATCGTCCTGCTCGGTACCGGCATCCGGCAGGTCTTTCCACAACCCGAACTGCTGCGCGAGGCCTACCGCCACGGCGTCGGCATCGAGATCATGGACACCGCGGCCGCCTGTCGAACCTTCAACCTGCTGGCCGGCGAAGGGCGCCGCGTGGCAGCCGGGCTGATCCTGGAATAAACATCCCCATCGCAACTGCCCGAATCCAGCGCCAAGGGGATCGTTGTGGCTGTCCTGATTGGCTTCAAAAGCCCCTCTCCAACTGGCGGCTGCCGGTATCACGCGGTTGTATTCGACACGGAGCACACGGAGGCACGGAGCCACGGAGGGGGAGCGTTATGGATGTCTTGATTGCCTGGTCGATAGCGATAAAGTAAGTATGAATGGCACCTTTCCCGCTGGTGAAAAAGTAGAAAGCATGAATAGCCCCTCTCGCGGAGGGAGAGGGAAAAGGTGGCGGTCTGTTTGTAGGAACAGTCCTACACAATAATCAGAATTATCCGATTGCCGGCCCATCACCGCTCTGGTGAAATAACCTCCGTCCGGCCAGGAGGCCAGATCCAACGACAGGGAGGTCCTCATTCCATGCGCCACGATGTCACCATCAACGCGTACAACACCCCGCCCATGCCGCTGATGCAGCCCGGCGCCAGGCCGGCGCCGGCTCACCTGGCAGGCCGGGCCGGCGA